>DGTR01000014.1:9014-97911 GCA_002394395.1 Bacteroidales bacterium UBA4331
CATTATTACTGCCACAGAGAGTTGTCAGCGGCCTATACGGGAGAATATCCATTATCGGATGTACATATACTTTCTTCATGATCTTACTCCATTTTCTGTCCTAATACATTATAGCGTACTCCGCCATGGACAATAATGAGTTGCCCATTCTCAATACGCTTGGCGCTTTTAAGGGTTGCGGAATCCGTTATTCCGATGCCGGTTGCCACTTGGGGTTGCAAAACGATTCGAGCCGGCGTACCATGTCTTGGAGCAGGAACAGGACCACTATTGAAAATACGGAAATAAGCCCGATAGCCACGGAGGTGGTTATTGGTATTCGGCCAATAGAGGGTATTATTCGCTCCCACGAAAAGGTAGTTCTTATCATTTACTTCACCCAACTGCTGCCTGCCTATCGCTCCAATGAAACGCACCGATCCTTCGCCTACTGTATCTCCGACGGTTTTGGTAATCGTTACCCCGTTGAAGGTCAGGTAGTCAGAGACGGCTCCCGTATTAGCCCAACGGACGAGATACGGCACACCGGCAGTGATCTCCGTCGCGGGAGACATACGAATATCGAGTTGCGATTCCCCTAACTGTTCCGCGGAGTCAAAGGTGAACAACTCACATCCTTGCAAGAATTCGTGTGCTGCTATCCGTTCTGCCGAGTAGTCAAAGGGCAGGCAGAGGGTATTAAAAGATCCGTCTTTATAAAGAACACGTGCTATCTTGAGGTTAATAGTCGTTTGGAGGTAGTTATCCAACACAGCTTTAATATCGGTATGCACCTCATCGGAGGTTTGCGGACCGGAGTTGCTCTCTGTCCGAACGCGGCGAGGCGCAGAGGAGGCAGACTGTCCGCCTTCGCTATCCACGGCGCGGACACGCCAGTAATATTCGTGGTCGGCATCCAAGCCGGTAATCACCGTATCGGGGCTGGTAATGACGGCTTCGTTGTTGAAGCCCGCCACCATGTGGTGGAAATCCTCGTCGGTGGCTACGTCAATGCGGTAGGAAGCGGCACCTTCTACAGCATCCCATTCCACAGAAACGGTGTTTTGGGTGATCTCCGTTGCACGAAGCGGAGCATGATTCGGAGCAGAATTGGCATCGGGAGCGGCGATGTCGGCAGTCTTGCCGGTAACGGCGAAGATAGCGATGCCGGTATTACTCGTTCCAGTGTATGAGAAATGTACACTATCTATCAATCTGGATGGATCAACCTCCATTTCGCTAACTGCGGCATAGACATATCCACTGCCTCCTTGACCTTTCACAAAACCGCTGCTATATATCTGAGCAATATATGCTCGCTTTTCTTGTTTTACCTGTGCACAATCCAAAAATTCAAAATACTTCACATCCGATTCTCCAGTTGAATAATACACTGTTGTAGTCATTAAACGTTGTGCTTCATCACCTGATACACCACCTGCAAATGTGAGAAAATGTAACTTTTGATAGCAACCTACATTCTTAAACGTAAATCTCCCCGTATTGACACAGTTGGTCGTGTTTCGCAAACAGAGTGCATTTGCAGCCGTATATGGTGCTAATTCCCAATATAAACCGGGATATGTATTGGTAAGACAATTGACGATGCGATCGCCGGGATTCCCGTTATCATTAGGCCAACCGGTCTCATTAGCTAAACGCTCTTTCAAAGCATCAGAAACGCTCGCTACAGTTTGATCCGTTGCATTTGATAACCTGACTACCTCTTTGGTTGCGTGGTTATACTGTTTTTTGTAATTACTGTGGTTTGTAGGGAGATAATAGGACACCGAGTAGTCCGTGTAAGGAACATTTTCTGCAATGACATCTCTGTTGAAGCCGCTCGTAATTATCAATGGTTCATAGACTGCGTCCGACCATGCGGCAGAAGCGATACAGGTTGCGGCAAACAAGATGAAGAATTTTTTCATTGTGAGTTATATTTTGTAGGGTTCGTTAATAATTCTATGTTTATGCAAGCTAAACAACAAACGGTACTCGGCATGATTACCGAGCGCCGCCTATGGCGTTGCGATTGTTTGTATTTGATTGATTAGCAGTGCATTCGCACCAAATGGGGGGGGGTATTTCGCATATCCTCTCTAACGGTTATTTTCAAAACTGGCGCAAAGGTACGAAAAATAATTGGAATATGCAAGAGAAATGGGGATTTTTTTAGAAAAATAGGCCACTTTATGCCGGAATAGGCATATTTAGGGAAGGGAAGCACCACAGGTAAACCGCCCTAAGCCGGCAAAGAGATATACCCGCATTAGACGCGTACCGGGCGGGGCGGCGAGTATTCGCCGGACGGGCCGCGGGAAGAAAAACCCGAGAGGAACGAGGAGAAGGAGGAGAGAGGACCGCTCGCGGAACTCGCGCGCACAGGACATCGTGGACGCGCGCAGGACATCGAAGATTCCGAGATAACGATATACGATATATCGAGATATCGAAGGAAAGAAAAGGGGAAAAAAGAAACAAGGTAAACGTAAATAGAAGGAGGGATAGACAAAAAAACGCGCTAACGGGGGGTTAGCGCGTTTAGGGGAGAGCCCCACCCCACCCTCCCCATGAAGGGGAGGAGGAGGGAAAGATGGGGCGAGTTATTCCGCTGCGGGGGCTTCGGCGGGTTGAGCGGCAGGGGCAGGTTGCGCGGCAGGGGCAGGGGTGTCTGCGGGAGCAGGGGTTTCACAAAGGAAAGCGCCGGAGGTGAGTTGTTTATAGATAGATGCCTCAACACCTAAGATAGCCGGAACGGCGAAAATAGTAAGGATAAAGATGAGGATATTACCGATCGTTTCGAGCCAAGACACTTCGCCTATACCAAAGATACATTGGATGATTACAATCACCAGCTCCAGACAGAGGACAAGCAGGAACTCAGTACCGAAAATACGCCATTTATGGCCGTACGTCAGGCGGTTAGACTCATGCAACGCATCCATGGCCGACATGTCTTTGTCCACAAAAAGTACGACTGCAAACGACCAAGCTACGGAAATAACGAATCCCGGAATAATACCGAAAAGGAAACCTACCAAGATGGCACCCGTCATGAGGGCAGAGAGGATGAAGTACTCGCCCATGTTGCGGCGGTATTTGCCGTCAAAAATGAAAAGCGGGTTGATGACCGTGCCTTTCGCCATCTCCGCGGGGAGCGAGCTGACCGCGATGGTGGTACCGACATTGAGGTACGGGATCCAGATAGTAACGAGGTAGAGAACTACCGTTAGAATGAGGCTCAGATAGTTGACCAGAGCGATGGCGAGACCATCCTTGATGGTAGCCATAATGGCGAGTTTTTTATCCATAATAAGAAGTTTTTTAGATCGGTCATAATGACCGATGCGTTAATTCGACGCAAAGGTACAACAAAAATCCGGAATATGCAAGAGCAATGGAGATTTTTTTAGAAAAATAGGCCGCTTTATGCCGGAATAGGCAGATTTAGGGAAGGGAAGCACCGCAGGTAAATAAAAAAAACGAAGAGAGGAAAAAAGAGAGGGGGCACCGCAGGTAAACCGCCCTAAGCCGGATGACATCCGGCATAATGGACGACGGAGAAGGCCGGCATTCAATGCCGGGAAATGGACATACGGAGAGGCCGGATGACATCCGGCGGAAAAGAAGAAGCAAATGCCGGATTCAATCCGGCGGAAAAGAAGAAAGGGGAAAATAGAAAATCCCCCACTCTACGGGAGAGAGGGGGATTTTCGAGATTTCGAGAGATCGATATATCGAGATATCGAAAGTATTCCGAGAAATCGAAAGATCGGGGTTATTTGACTTCCTCGAAGTCGACGTCCTCAGCGGTGGGGCCGTTGGAGCCGTTGTTGTCAGTCGGGCCTGCTTGCGGACCTTGCGGGCCGGCTTGAGATTGTTGCGCTTGCTGTTGGGCAGCGTACATCTCTGCGGAGGCAGCTTGGAAGGCTGTCATGAGGGCGTTGTTGGCTGCTTCGCAGGCATCGGCGTCACGTTTAGCGTACGCGTCTTTGAGGTCTGCGAGGGCTTTCTCGATCGGCGCCTTCTTGTCAGCCGGGATCTTGTCGCCGAGTTCAGCGAGCTGCTTCTCGGTCTGGAAGATCGTAGCGTCGGCTTTGTTGAGTTTGTCAGCCTGCTCTTTGGCCTTCTTATCGGCCTCGGCGTTGGCTTCTGCCTCGGCTTTCATACGCTTGATCTCTTCGTCAGACAGACCGGAGGATGCTTCGATACGGATCTTCTGCTCCTTGCCGGTAGCTTTATCCTTGGCGGTGACGTTCAAGATACCGTTGGCGTCGATATCGAAGGTTACTTCGATCTGCGGTTCGCCACGACGGGCAGGCATGATTCCATCGAGGTGGAAGATACCGATTTGCTTGTTCTGAGCCGCCATCGGACGCTCACCTTGGAGCACTTTGATCTCTACAGAAGGCTGGTTATCAACAGCTGTGGTGAAGGTCTCGGTCTTCTTGGTCGGGATAGTGGTGTTGGCCTCGATCATCTTGGTCATGACACCGCCCATGGTCTCGATACCAAGGCTCAGCGGGGTTACATCGAGCAGGAGGACGTCTTTCACATCGCCAGTGAGGACACCACCTTGGATGGCTGCGCCGACTGCGACAACCTCGTCCGGGTTAACGCCCTTGGACGGAGCCTTACCGAAGAACTTCTGTACGGCATCCTGGATTGCCGGGATACGCGTCGAACCACCTACGAGGATGATCTCGTCGATATCGGAGGTCTTCAATCCGGCATGCTCGAGGGCCGTGCGGCACGGAGCGATGGTACGCTGGATAAGGTCGTCAATCAGTTGCTCAAATTTAGCACGGGTCAGCGTCTTAACCAAGTGTGCAGGTACGCCGTTGACCGGCATGATATACGGCAGGTTGATTTCCGTAGAGGTAGAGGAGGAAAGCTCGATCTTCGCTTTCTCGGCAGCCTCTTTCAGACGCTGCATCGCCATCGGGTCTTTGCTGAGGTCTGCGCCGCCGTTCTCGTTCTTGAACTCCTGAACGAGCCAGTCGATGATACGATGGTCGAAATCGTCACCACCAAGGTGGGTATCACCATCGGTTGCTTTTACCTCGAAGACGCCGTCACCGAGCTCCAGCACGGACACATCGTGGGTACCACCACCGCAGTCGAAGACTACAATCTTCATATCCTTGTTGGACTTGTCGAGGCCATAAGCCAAGGCAGCAGCGGTCGGTTCGTTGACGATACGGCGTACGTTAAGACCTGCGATCTCGCCGGCTTCCTTAGTAGCCTGACGCTGCGAGTCGTTGAAGTATGCCGGGACGGTGATGACAGCTTCGGTAACCTCCTGTCCGAGGTAGTCCTCAGCGGTCTTTTTCATCTTCTGAAGGATGATAGCCGAGATCTCCTGCGGGGTGTAGAGACGTCCGTCGATGTCCACACGGGGAGTGTTGTTATCGCCCTTTGTTACTTTATAAGGAACACGCGCGATTTCAGACTGCAAGCGGTCGTAGGTCTCACCCATGAAACGCTTGATAGAATAGATAGTTTTGGTCGGGTTTGTGATGGCTTGACGTTTAGCAGGGTCGCCCACTTTGCGCTCGCCACCCTCAATAAATCCAACTACAGAAGGAGTAGTACGCTTACCTTCCGCGTTAGCAATGACGATAGGTTCGTTACCCTCCATTACGGCTACACACGAGTTTGTGGTACCGAGGTCAATTCCAATAATTTTGCTCATAATAGTATATTTTTTTAGTTAATATTCGATTTTATAGGTAGTCCTAGGTATTTATAGGTAGTACTAGGTCAACCTAAGTCAACCTAAGAATGACAAAACGTGTGCCAAACAAAAAAGTCTGCCAAATTGTCAGTTTTGGCAGACTTTTGAGGGGTAATGGGTTACGGGTTATGACAGGTCGTAGCCGTAGTGTTTGAGGCGGGAGATGTTGGACCTCCAGTCTTTGTCCACTTTGACGAAGAGCTGGAGGAAGACCTGCTTCTGGAAGAAGTCCTCGATGTCCTTGCGTGCCTGGGAGCCGACGCGCTTGAGGGCCGAACCGGCTTTGCCGATGATGATACCCTTCTGGGAGTCGCGCTCGCAGTAGATGACGGCATCGATGCGGATTAGTTTGTCCTCTTCCTTGAAGGACTCCACTTCGACCTCGACGGAATACGGAATCTCCTTGTCGTAGTTGAGGAGGATCTTCTCGCGGATGATCTCATCAACGAAGAAACGTGCGGGTTTGTCGGTCAGCTGGTCCTTTGGGAAGAACGGCGGTCCGACAGGCAGGGCTTCTTTGATAGCATCGAAGAGTTGGGATACACCGAAACGCTCTTGTGCGGAGATGGGGAAGATCTCTGCCTCGGGGAGCTGGGTATGCCAGAAAGCAACGAGGGACTCAAGGGTCTCCTGGGTCGTGAGATCTATTTTGTTTATAATAAGGAACACACGCGTGCCCTCGCGTTCGGCAACAGCCGCGGACTCTGTGCCGCTCTGCGGCACGAAAACGCGCTGTGCCTCCGCTCTCCCCACCGAGTGCACTCCGTTAGCGCTCGTCGGGGACCCCTTTTTTCTGCATAGTTTCTTCACTTTCTCGATGAAGTCGGGGTTGCGGTCAATGGTGTCCTGGGGCTCCGTGACATAGAGAAGGACGTCAGCATCGACGAGTGCCGAGCGGCTGAACTCCAGCATCTTCTCCTGGAGACGGTAGTTCGGCGAGAGGACTCCGGGTGTGTCGGAATAGACCATCTGGAAGTCCTCGCCGTTGACGATACCAAGAATGCGATGGCGGGTTGTCTGCGCTTTCGAAGTGATGATCGAGAGGCGTTCGCCCACCAAGGCGTTCATCAACGTAGATTTGCCGACATTGGGATTACCAACAATGTTCACAAACCCACTGCGGTGGGCCTGTGAACATTGTTTATTTACCATTTTGTCATTTACCATTTGGTCATTTTACATTACGGCGTCCATTAACTCTTGGGTCGAGTTGAAGAGTTTAGCCGGCGAGAGTTTGGTTACTTTGCAGCCTAGTTTCTTCTCGATGGCCTTCACGTCAATCTTCTTCGGGTCGCCCATGAGGATGATGGTAACGGGTTTGCCCTTGATATTCTCCTCGTAGAACTTCTCGATGTCATTGAAAGTAAGGGCATCGATTGCTGCAGCGTTAACTCTCGACGGGTCGTCTTTGTAGCCCAGACGCTGCCAGTACTCATAAGCAGCGGCTTTGGAACGCATCGACGGTTTAGCGGTCTGCGCAGCCTGCTTGAGGGCGGCTTTGAGAGCTACTAACTGTGTCGAGTCTTTCGGCATGTCAGAGAGGATGTCCATATATACGGAGATGGCGTCGTTGACCTTATCCGACTGGGTACCTACGTAACCGATGAAGTAGCAGTCCTTACCCGGGAGTTCCGGCGTAGCGTTCACACCATAAGCCGAGTATGCCATGGAGCGTTTTACACGGATCTCATTCATGATCACACCCGTGAAACCGCCGGACATGTACTGGTTGAAGGCGTCAGATTGTACATCCGAAGCGATGTCATACGGACGGCCGTTGATGTAGAAATAGAGGTCCGCCTGCTGTACATTGCTATTCGGGAGGAAGAGTACGGTCGGTTTGTCGTAGGTCACGCGGTCCTGCACGAACGGCGACTTGGAAGGCTGCATACCTTCGGTCAGAGGCAGCTCAGGCACGAGTTTGTCCTCGGGGAGCGTACCGCAGTAGAAGACGTCGAGCGCGTAGGTACGAGCCGAAGCGATGAGACGCTGAACCTGTACACCATCCATGTTCCAGATGTCGATAAACTTCACCTCGTCGAGGTAAGAGGACTTCTTACCGTAGAGGGCATACTGCATGAGGGCAGACTTCTGCACGGCCGTACGTTTCTGGCGGCTGTAACGCGAGAAGAACTCGTTACCTTTGACCGCATCGAGCTGTTTCTGCTCGAGATACGGCATGAGGAGCTGGCGGTTGACGAGGTTCATGATCTTATTCATATTCTCATCCTCACCGGAGATGGAGATGTAGAAATACGAGTCGTTGCAACCATAGGATACCGCTGCACCAAGTTTTGCAATCTGCAGGTCAAAATCCTTACCCTCGATAGCCGGGCTGCCCATGACACCTGCGTTCTCCATGAGCATCGCAGCGTACGGCAGCAGCGGCATCTCGTGCTCGCCCACGCCATAACGGAGGGTGAGGGTGAAGATATCATTCTTCGTGTTCGGCGTATAGTGAAGTTTGACATTCTCACCCAGCGAAGAAATCTTCACATCGTTGAAATCATTGAAGGTCTGTTTGAGTTCGCCTTTTGGCAGTTTCTGGAACTCCTCTGCGTACTCGGTCTTCGCATTCTTCACCGGATCAAGCGGTTTGATATTCGGTTTCGGCAGCGTTTTCGGCTTCATATTCTTGGTATCCTCGTCGAAGGAGATGGTCATATGGTCGGCATTGAAATATTTCTTTGCGACGCGTGCGATCTCCTCCTTGGTGAGGGATTGAATCTTCTCGTTAGCTGTGAAGATATCATCGGTCGGTTTGCCATAGGTGAAGGCATCGACGAGGACGGACATCTTGGTCGAAGGCGACTCGTTGAAAGCCTTGTACTGCTGCGCGTACATGTGCTTTACGTTCGCGATGAGGTCATCGGAGATCTCGCCACGTTTGATCTTGTCGATCTCCTTCATGACGATGGCCTCGGTAGCCTTGTCGGACTCGAACATCTGCTGGTTAACGTCATAGTACGGTACCGCCATGACGATCAGACGTCCGTCATTACGACGCGCGTCAAGGAATGCATAAGCCTGGCTCACGTCACCCTTGGTGTTGACCTGATCGAGAAGACCTGTCTGACCGTTGTAAAGGAGGTTGCAGACAAACTCCAAGACATCCTGGTCGGGATCGCCCTCTTTCACTCCCTGGTATACCCAAGCGACCTGCGGGTTATAACCGAGGTTATAGTGCTTCTTTCCGGTCAGTTTGACAGACGGATAGGACGGACGTGATGGCAGTTCTTTCGGTTGCAAACGGCCAAAAGTCTTAGCAATCATCGGCTTAGTGGACTCGGAATCGAAGTCACCGACGATGATGAGCGCCATGTTGTTCGGCACGTACCAGGTGTTGTAGAACTCAATCAGACGCGAGAGACGCGGGTTCTTGAGGTGCTCGGGCAGACCGATCACGTCACGCTCGTACGGAGAACCTTTGTAGATATCCTCCATGAGCTGTTTCTGTGCCTGGGACGAGGGTTCGTTAGCATACATATTGTACTCCTCGAAAACGTTCTCCAGCTCCGCCTGGAACGTACGGAAGACAGGGTTGATGAGACGATCGGAAAAGATCGTCAGCCAGCGGTACATCTCTGCAGCCGGGAAGGAGTTGTGGTACGCCGTAAGGTCGTAAGACGTATAGGCGTTCACACCCTCGGCACCGATGAGGTCGAGCATGTTGAAGAAATCCTCGGTCGAAGAGATCTTCGCTTCACGCATGGAGCACTCGTTGATTTGGGTGGCGAGTTGCTCACGGATTTTCGGATCGGTGGCATCGCTATACTGGTCGTATAAAGCGATGATTGAGTCATAGATCGGTTTCTCTTTCTCCCAGTCGAGTGCGCCGATGCGTTGCGTACCCTTGAAGAGCATGTGCTCAAGGTAGTGCGCAAGTCCGGTGTACTCCTTCGGTTCGTCCACAGCTCCGGCGCGAACTACTACGTAGCCCGTTACGTCCGGTGCGTCATGATCTTCCCAGAGAAGAACAGTGAGACCATTTTCCAACTTGTACTCCGTCAGACCCTCACGGGATTGAGCAGAGAGAAATGCGGTGCCGCAGATGAGCAGCAGAGCGCTAAGTAAAAGTTTTCTCATTGTTGTTAATATTTGTTGTTAGTTATTTTTCGATAGATCAAGATATCGAAATTTCGACATATCGAGGTGATTTACCATTCGAGAAGGACTTTGCCGCACTGTCCGGAGACCATGACGTCGAAGCCTTTCTGGAAGTCGTCGAACTTAAAGCGATGGGTGATGACCGGGCTGAGGTCGAGTCCTCCGAGGAGCATCTGCTCCATCTGGTACCATGTCTCCCACATGCGGCGGCCGGTGATACCTTTGATGGTCAGGGCATTGAAGATGACGTCAGACCAGTTCACCTGGGTGTTGGACGGCAGGATTCCGAGTTGGGCGATGTTGGCACCCTTGTACATGTGCTCAATCATCTCATTGAAGGCCGCGGGGGCACCGCTCATCTCCAGTCCCACATCGAAGCCTCGGATACCGAGTTTAGTCATTGCGTCCTGCACGGTCTCGCCTTTGGAGCCATCGACAGTAAGGGTTGCGCCCATTTTCTTCGCAATCTCCAGACGCAGCGGGTTAATGTCCGTCACGACGATGTTTTTTGCTCCGGCATAGCGGCATATTCCTGCTGCCATCGTGCCAATGAGACCTGCACCGGTAATGAGCACATCTTCACCCAAGAGCGGGAAAGCAAGGGCCGTGTGGGTAGCGTTGCCGAAAGGATCCATAATTGCTGCGAAGTCATCGGGGATCTCGTCATGCAGCTTGACCACATTGGATTCGGGAATGGTGACGTACTCCGCAAAACAACCATCTTTGCCCATGATACCGACGGAGATCGTGTTCTCGCAGACGTGTCCCATGCCCCGGCGGCAGTTTCGGCAGTGTCCGCAGACGATATGTCCTTCCGCCGTGACGCGTTCGCCGATCGTAAAGTTCCGTACACCTTCGCCCACTTCGGCCACCACTCCGACAAACTCATGCCCCATCGTATAAGGCGGTTTGCAGTGGGTCTGCGACCACTCGTCCCATTTATACATGTGCAGGTCGGTGCCACAGATCGCTGCTTTGGTAACCTTGATCAGGACATCGTTGACCCCCACCTCCGGCATCGGCACTTCTTCCATCCAGATACCGGGTTTCGCATATTTTTTGACTAAAGCTTTCATTTTTCCAGGATACTAGGATTCCTAGGGTCCTAGGGCCCTAGTTATTTTTTAATACACCAAGAACCGTGCCAATCTTTGTGAAGGCAGCAATACATTTATCTAATTGCTCGCGCGTGTGCGCCGCGGAAACCTGCACGCGGATACGCGCCTGACCTTTCGGCACCACCGGATAGTAGAAGCCCGTGACGTATATTCCTTCGTCTTGCAGTTTGGCTGCAAACTCCTGCGAGAGGCGTGCGTCGTAGAGCATCACTGCGCAGATAGCCGACTGCGTAGGTTTGATATCAAAGCCTGCTGCTTTCATCTTCTCTACAAAATAGGCTGTGTTCTCGTGCAAGCGGTCCTGAAGCTCGTTGGAGCGAGTGAGGATCTCGAAGGTCTTGATACCCGCTGCCGCAATCATTGGCGGGATAGAGTTCGAGAAGAGATACGGACGGCTACGCTGACGCAGGAGGTCGATAATCTCTTTCTTACCGGTGGTGAAACCGCCAACCGAACCGCCAAAGGCTTTTCCCAACGTGCCGGTGATGATTTCGATTTTGCCGCGCATGTTATAGAGCTCCGTTACGCCGTGTCCTGTCTTACCGACCACTCCGGCGGAGTGCGACTCATCGACCATGACGAGGGCGTTGTATTTCTGCGCCAGCTCGTAGATCTTATCGAGCGGGCAGACGTTACCGTCCATAGAGAAGACGCCATCCGTCGCAATGATACGGAAACGTTGTGCTTGAGCTTTCTTGAGTTGCTCCTCCAGATCCGCCATGTCGCCGTTCGCATAGCGGTAACGCACCGCTTTGCAAAGCCGCACGCCGTCGATGATCGACGCATGGTTGAGGGCATCGGAGATGATGGCATCCTCTTCGGTCAAGAGCGGCTCGAAGAGACCACCGTTGGCATCAAAACAAGCCGCGTAGAGGATGGTGTCCTCGGTGCCGAAGAAATCCGAGATGACGCGCTCGAGTTCCTTATGCGTATCCTGCGTACCGCAAATAAAACGCACCGACGCCATGCCGTAACCGCGCGCATCCATGCGGGCTTTGGCGGCTTCGATGAGTTCTTTGTTATCGGCGAGGCCGAGGTAGTTGTTCGCGCAGAAGTTAATCACTTCCTGTCCGCCTTCTACGGCAATGCCGGAAGACTGCGGGGTGATGATCACGCGCTCGTTCTTATAGAGGCCTGCATCGCGAATCTCATTCAGCGTTTTTTGCAGGTGTTGTTGAAAATCTTGATACATAGTTGCTTTGTTTTTTCTAGGGCCCTAGGGTACTAGGTTCCTAGGATTCTAGTTAGATGATGCCCTGTTCCATGATAAATCACCTTGAACAGCTGCATCAAATGATGCCCTGTTCGAGCATCGCGGTTGCGACCTTCATAAATCCGGCGATGTTAGCGCCCTTGACGTAGTCAATGGTGCCATCGGGCTGTGTGCCGTAACGGACACATTGCTCGTGGATGGACTCCATGATATGATGCAGACGGTCGTCCACTTCTTCAGCCTTCCAAGAGAGGTGCTCGGCGTTCTGTGTCATCTCCAGACCGGAAGTCGCTACTCCACCCGCGTTCACCGCTTTACCTGGAGCAAAGAGTACGCCGTTATGCTGGAAGAAATGGATAGCACCCGGTTGGCAGCCCATATTCGATACCTCGCAGCAACACCAGCAGCCGTTAGCTTTGAGTTCCTTCGCGTCTTCTTCGGAAAGCTCGTTTTGGAACGCACACGGCAGGGCGATGTCGCATGGGATGGACCAAGCCTTCTTACCCGCGGTAAAGACACACTCTTTCGGGAACTTATCCGCCATGTCTTGTACTTTGTTGCGGTTCGACGCACGCATAACGAGCATGTAGTCAATCATTGCTTTGGAGATACCACCCTTGATAGCCACTACACCGTCAGGTCCGGAGATAGCTACTACCTTAGCGCCCAACTCCACGGCTTTCGTCGCTGCACCCCATGCTACGTTTCCGAAGCCGGAGAGCGCCACTTTCTTGCCTTTGATATCTTTGCCGGCCTTATGCAGCAGGTGTTGCGTGAAATAGAGTGCGCCGAAACCGGTTGCTTCCGGACGGAGAATCGAACCGCCCCAAGTCATGCCTTTGCCGGTCAGCACGCCTGTATGGTATTCGCGCGCCAGTTTCTGGTACATACCGTTGAGGAAACCTATTTCACGTCCGCCTACGCCTACGTCACCTGCCGGAATATCCTGGTCGGGACCGATGCAACGCCAGAGTTCGAGCATAAAGGCCTGACAGAAACGCATAATTTCTGCGTCGGATTTACCCACCGGATCAAAGTCCGAGCCACCCTTCGCACCTCCCATCGGCAGCGTCGTCAGCGCATTTTTGAATGTCTGCTCAAAACCCAAGAACTTCAACATCGAAGGAGTAACCGCTCTATGGAAACGCAAACCGCCTTTGTACGGACCGATGGCGGAGTTGAACTGCACACGGTAACCGAGGTTCGTCTGCACTTCGCCCTGATCATCAATCCATGTCACGCGGAAGGTGAAGATACGGTCTGGCTCGACCATGCGCTCCACGATCTTCGCTTGCTCGAACTCAGGGTGCTGATTATACACCTCTTCAATCGATTCGAGAACCTCTTGAACGGCCTGCAGATACTCTGCCTCGCCCGGATGTTTCGCAGCCAAACGCTGCATAATGTCTTGTACTTTCATTGTTTTATGTGTTTTAAATGGTATGTTATAAATATTGTTTTCAATTTTGCGTGCAAAATTACAAAAAAAAAATGACATACACAATAGTGTATGCCACTTTTCGAGATTTTTTTCTTTTTATTGGCCTACACCGCCACCTCCGCCAAGACGCGAAGACTCATCGAGTTCGCCGACTTTACGGTGCTTATGTTGCTGATACTGACCGAACATCCAAGTGAGCGAGAACATGACACGCTGCTGGCGGATAGTGTTTTTATACCACGAGCGGTTACCCGGTTCCTGGCCCATATCTTCGTTGTGGAAGCTGAGCGAACGCAACAGATCCTGCACGTTGAGGTTGAAGATCAGGCCTTTTTTCATGTACATCTTACGGATTCCGAAAGAAGCGAAATAGGTGCTGCCGGATTTATTATAGCCGGTGAGCATCGGCGACGACCAGTTCGCATCGAAGGTAAGCGTCCAATCCTTCGGCAAGTATGCGGAGAGTGTTCCGCCGACGTAGCCGTAGTGGCTCTTCATGATATAATTCGGCGTGCCATCGGCCTGTTTTTCGTAGGATTTGTTGATAAAATGCAGCCATCCGGCATTCACCGTGAGCGCCAGCCAGGCACCGGATAATTTACGATTTGGACATTTACCATTTACCATTTGGCTTTCGTCACTTTTTTCATATTTCGGCACAAGGGGCAGCTCAGTCAGAGAGACGTTCACTCCATGCGTGGTACAAGTACCGAAATTCGTCCATTGTGCAAATCCGATACCACTCGGAAGGATCGTAGTCTTAGAAGAGAACATATCCTGCGTATGGGCGAAATTAAAGGTCATGTTCCAATACTGCGTCCACGAGAAATGCAGTTCTACATCGTTGTTAAACTCCGGCGTGAGGTTGGTGTTTCCTTTCTGGATAGAATAGGCGTCCACGTACGAAGTGAAGGGATTGAGCATCCAGTAATTCGGTCGTTTGATACGGCGCGTGTAAGACGCAGAAACAGATATCGGTTGTTGGATTTTGCCCAGCGGTTTGGAGGTATAACCGACATACGCCGTGGGGAATGGATCGAAATAGGACTTGTTGATGATTGAATCCAAGCCATCGTCCTTCCAATCACCGTGGGAAAAGGTATATTCGCCACGAAGCCCGAGTTTGACCGACCAGTGTTCGCCAAACTGCTTGCCGACAGAGATATACGCCGCAGCCACGTGTTCGTCGTAGCGGAAAGCATTGTGATCCGTGGGTCGCACGCCGCCATTTCGCGTCGAGTCGGTCGTCATGTCGTTGTCCGTCGAAGAGAGCGCATACTTGACACCGGCTTCGATCATGCCTGTTTTCCAAAACTTCGTCTGAAAATCCATTTTGGCGGAGTAGATATTGACAATTTGTTTGCTATGGATATCAATCCCGAGCGAATTGATGCCGCCTAAAGGCTTGTCGTAGTTCGTCTCCTGAAAATTGACAGAAGAGTTATTATAGCGGTTGTAGTCGATATTCACCGTCAACTCGCGTTCGAGAGCTTCAGAGAAAGTGTGGGTGTAGTTGAGGTTCGCCGTGTGCTGCGGAGCTTTGAGACGATTTTGAGAATTGGTCGTACTATTTGTCGTGTCCGTGCCTTGAATCAGATAAGCAGAGTTGCGCCCGGGTACAATATGCTGATCCACATCCATGAAAGGCACTTGAAGGATGAATCCGAAGGTATTGAGCGAGTCGATATACCAATCGTTGCCGACCTTGAGCATGTAGTACTGGAAATTGATGTTGTAGTCCGAATAGGAGTAATTCTTCAGAGCCGGCGTCTCGCGGTAGGACTCAAAATCAATATCGTTCTGCGCAAAGACCTGTGTGAATTGTCCGAAAGTGTACGTCTTCTCGCCGCGGTAATTGAGGTTGAGTGAGAACATCTCATTGTTCAGCCAGCGCTTCACATCGCCAAAATACATACCTCCATAGGCGGCAGAAAGCATTCCGTTGAGACCTTTCATCATATTGCGCTTGGTCTTGATATTGATGATACCACCCTGCCCCGACGCATCGTATTTGGCGGAAGGATTCGAGATGATCTCAATCTTCTCGATGGTGTTTCCGTCCGTTCCATCGAGCATGGCTTTGAGTTGCTGACCGGAGAGGTACGAAGGCTTGCCATCCACCCAAATCTCCACGGATTTACCGTTTACGGTAATATTACCGTCCTTGTCAATGCGGACACCCGGAGCACGGCGGAGGATATCGTTTCCGTTCGAACCTGCCGAGAGCGGTGAAGCGGAAACGTTCACCACCAGTTTGTCCATCTGGCGCTCGATGAGCGGTTTCTTGGCTTTGACTTCGACCTCAGCGAGCCGTTCGGTCTCTTCGCACAGCACAAAATCCGGCCCGCCGAAAGCTGTCTGATAGCCGACATAGGAGGCTTGGATAAGAAACCCCTCCCCGACCCTCCCCACAAGGGAGGGAGATTCGATGTCGTATTTTCCCAGTTCGTCAGTGATGGTACCGGTAATGAGGGTTGAGTCTTGTGTAAGAACAGAGATTGTCACAAAGGGCATCGCTTCGCCGCGTTCATTGACCACAGAGCCTTTGATCGTCTCTGCGCTAACCCCAAATGAGCAAAGCAGGAATATTCCTAAAAAGAACTTTTTCATATAAACAAGTTTAAAAATTCGGTGCAAAAGTACTGCTTTTTGCGGATTTGGTATATGAAAAAACGGACATTCTAATTTTTTAAGCAAAAAAGACGGAGAAATCTTCCGATAAAGGAATACCCAACATTCTAAATTGTCCCGGCGAGACACAGCCCATCTGTTGAAACTCCAGCGCAGCATGACTCAAGTCATAATATCCGTGCCGCAAAACCGTAGCCAACAAATCTATCGATCCGCCTTGAGCCGCCTGTTGTTGCATGTCCTGGATAGTTCGGTGAAAACGCCTCAAACGGACAAACTGTTTAGGCGGGATTCCCACATAATTGCGGAAGACACGCAGAAACTGCCGCTCGCCTAAACAGGCAATAGATGCCATCTCTGCCGCCGATATATTTCCTTTGACCTCATCGCAGGCCGCGATCACTTTTCTAATACGCGCGTAGTTGGCATCCTCCTTTGTCGGAATGCGCCCCATAAAGAACGAATCGATTAACGGCGCAATCTGCTCGGCTTGCGGAGCGGACTTGAAGATCCTGTCTAACTGCAGCAAGCCCTCTTCGCCGTACTCAGCAGCTGTTAACACTTTGCCGGATAGCTGCTGCAGGTCCATACCCGTTAATACATGCATGCCTCCGGGCTCAAAATCCATTAACATCCCCTCAAACCATCCGCGGAGAGTGGTCAAGCCAAGCGTCTGTTGATTCGCGCCGATCAGCGTCAGGCCATCTGCTTGAGTGCCGGAAATTTCTATCTCTGCGTTTCTGACAAAAATGAAACTGCCGTAGTTGGGCAATAAGGGCTGCACATGCTTCCCGTTCACAAAACGAGGATCATCCGCCGGCGGCGTCATGGTATCGGTCGAACCCTCCGCCCGCACAAACACATAACGGGAGATATAGGGTCGCAAGACCTCCGCAGGATAGATAATCTGAAAATACATTAGCTTTTTTGTTTATGCAAGTAGATATAGAAAGTCGTACCTTTGGACGAAGTCTCAAACTCTATACGGCCGCCGGAGCCTTCCACTATATGCTTGGATATAGCTAATCCTAGACCATTGCCGTTGGATTTAGTAGTGAAGTTCGGCTGGAAGATGCGCGCCTGGATATTCTCAGGAATACCGGTACCATCGTCGGAGATGGATATCTGCACTTCGCGGTCCGAATAAGCGGTATTGAGCACAACGATAATATCCGTCGGCGAGGCCTGGAGCGCATTGCGGATGATGTTCACAAAAACCTGCGATATCTGTTCTTTGTCGGCACGGACAACGACGCCGGAGTCGGGGCCCACATAACGGACGGGAATCTGCTCGTCGTTCTCACGCTGAAGGGTAATGACGTTCGATAGTTTTTCCGCGACGTCCACTTCGGTCGTGACGACCTCCGGCTGTTTGGCAAACGCAGAGAACGACTGCGCTATATGCGCCAGGTTGTCGATCTCATCGATGAGCATCTTCGTCGTTTTGTCAAAATACGCATCAAACTGATCCGTGCCGCGCTTGAGTTGCAGCTTCTGAACCGACAGTTTCATCGGTGTCAAGGGGTTGTTGATCTCATGGGCAATCTGCCGTGCCATCGTTCGCCATGCGCCCTCACGCTCGGAGTTAGCCAGTTTTTCTGCACTCTCCTCTACCCGATCGACCAACATATTATACCTTTCCACCAGCGCACCCAACTCGTCGTGATACGGGTAGTCGATGTGATTACCTTTCGCACCGATTTCAAAATGCCGCATCTTCTCTGTCAGCAGCAATAAAGGCGAAGTAATGGATCTGGTCGCCATATAGGAGATGAAGAGCGAGAGGATCAAAGCCAAGAGATACACCGGTATCAAGCGCGAGAGCAAGGCGCGAAGTTGTTCGTTACGCGTCTGCTCGCTCAAGAAATACGGTACGCCGATATAGCCAATAGGCACAAAAGCACCATTATGAAACGGCAGATACGCAATCAGATACGGCTGACCGTTGATCTGCTCATAGCAAAGGGCTATGTCATCGTCCGAGAAGAAGGGTTTGTCCACACTCATGCTGCGCGACAACACACCGCCCTCGAAGAGCTGCGGAGAAGAAGACGCCAGCAACTCGCCGTTCAACGTATAGACATGCAGATCCTGGTGCATATCGATACTGAGATCCCGCAAGTCGATCGAGAGCCCCTCTGCCTGGTTCGGCACAAGCATGACGTCCCAGTAATACAGGTTCCGCAGATACGACTGGATATACTCCGCGCGGGTGATGAGTTCATGCCGTTGTTGACGCGCCACGCTCCAATATACGTAACGAATCGACATCGCCAGCATGAAAACGAAGATGACCGTCACGCACGCAAAAACCACGTACATGATACGCGTGGAGATGGGTTGGTTACGAAGCGATATTTTGAATTTTTCTGCCATACGCACGTTTTGCGACGCAAAGATACTAAAAAATTTGCATATGTGCAAAAAAATCTGTACCTTTGCACGTTTTTTCGAAAAATAACACAAAAATGGTACAAATTTTTACAGCTTTTCTCTTAGGATTGCTCACCATACTGGACCCATGCACGCTGATGACCAGTATCACCGCCATCAGTTATATCGACAAGGAGATCAATAACCGCCGCAAAGTGCTGACGAACGGTTTGATGTTCGTTCTCGGCAAATTGGCGACATACGTGTTACTAAGTATTCCGTTCCTCATGGGCGCGCAGACCGAAGGCATTCAAGCCATCTTGAGTCATTGGGGCGAACCGATTTTGGCAGGATTCATGCTCATCTGCGGTATCGTGTTGCTCTTCAGCGGTCACCATCACCACGAGCATGACCACGGCATCAGCAAATGGCTCAAAGAGACGGATAGCAAAGAGAGTTGGCTGTGGTCCTTCATCCTCGGTATCTTCTTTGCCATCGCTTTCTGCCCCCACCGTCTCGTCTATTTCCTGACGATGATAGATATCACACTGACTCTGCCGACCACGTGGAGCTGGCTCATGCCGGTGGTATTCAGCCTTGGAACGGGTCTGCCAATCATGCTCATTGCGTGGCTGGTAAGTTACAGTGCGGTCAGCATCGGAAACCTGACCAGCAAGATGAGTTCTTTCGAGAAATGGTTTCGCCACATCTGTGCAGTACTGTTTATCATCTTAGGATGCTATCTGGCGGTACATTGTATTATCGAGGCACACGAACACGAAGGATGCTGTCACCATGAGCACGCCGTACTTTCGTTTTAAGCAATTCACCATCTACCACGACCATTGTGCCATGAAAGTGGGCACCGACGGCGTGTTATTAGGGTGTTGGGCAGGAGCAAATCATGTACCATTAGGTCATTTACCATGTACCATTTTAGATGTCGGCACGGGTTCCGGGCTGATAGCCCGGATGTTGATGCAGCGCTTTCCTGAAGCGGAAGTAGAAGGCATCGATATCGACGAAGCGGCCGTAGAACAAGCTCGCGGAAATGGTGTAAACGCCTATTTGAGCAGCCTGCAGGAATGGGCAAATCATAAACCACAAATCACAAATCACAAATACGACCTCATCGTCTCCAACCCTCCGTATTTTCAAAACAGTCTCAAGAACCCCGACAAAGGGCGGGAATTAGCGCGACACACGGATAATTTGAGTTACGAAGAGCTGCTGGCTCATAGCGAGCGGTTATTGACCATGCATGGTCAATTAGCCATCATCTTACCTGCCGACGCGGAGCAAGAGATCTGCACTCTCGCGGCCCGACACTCCTTATATCTCACGCACGTTACGCGCGTATATAGTAAGGAGTCAAAACCACCCCGTCGGGTCTTATTACAATTCGAGAAATCGGAATCACAGAATCACGAAATCACGGAATCACGCCCGCTCGAAGACACACTCGTTCTCGAAGACGACAAAGGCGGTCGCTCTGCGGCATATCAGGAATTAGCAAAGGACTTCTACCTCTAAGGCAGAAGTCCTTTTTGTATCAGCCATACATGGCTGATTACTTAGCTACATTGACAGCGCGTACCTCGCGGATGACGGTCACCTTAACCTGACCGGGGTACGTCATCTCATCCTGGATACGTTTGGCCAGATCGAACGAGAGCAGCTCCGTATCCTTGTCGGAGATCTTGTCCGCTCCAACGATAACACGCAGCTCGCGGCCGGCCTGCAAAGCGTACGTCTTCACCACGCCCGGGAACGACATAGCGAGATTCTCGAGGTCGTTGAGACGCTTCACATAACTCTCCACAATCTCTCTACGAGCACCCGGACGGGCACCTGAGATAGCATCGCAAGCTTGTACGATCGGCGCAATCAGGGTCTTCATCTCGCACTCATCGTGGTGCGCACCGACCGCATTGCAGATATCCGGTTTCTCGCCGTACTTCTCGCACAGTTTCATACCGAGTTCTGCGTGCGGCAGCTCGACATCTTCGTCGGACACTTTACCTATATCGTGCAACAATCCGGCACGCTTGGCTGCTTTCACGTTGAGTCCTAACTCACCTGCCATAGCGGCACAAAGGTTCGCCGTCTCGCGGCTGTGTTGCAGCAGGTTCTGACCATACGAAGAACGATATTTCATCTTTCCTACCAGACGAATCAGCTCCGGATGGAGGCCATGGATACCCAAGTCGATGGTCGTACGTTTACCGGTCTCGATGATCTCCTCCTCCACCTGTTTGGTCACTTTCGCAACCACTTCCTCGATGCGCGCAGGGTGAATACGGCCGTCTTGTACCAGCTGGTGCAACGACAGACGCGCTATCTCGCGGCGCACGGGGTCAAAAGCAGAGAGAGTGATTGCTCCCGGAGTGTCATCTACGACGATCTCCACACCCGTAGCAGCTTCCAGCGCACGGATATTTCGTCCCTCACGGCCGATGATACGTGCCTTAACGTCGTCATTCTCTATATGGAAAACCGAAACGGTGCTTTCTGCCGCCGTCTCCGAAGCCACACGTTGAATGGTCTGAATGATGATTTTCTTTGCCTCTTTGTTCGCCTCCAAACGGGCATTGTCCATGATCTCGTTGATGTACGACATAGCCGCAGTCTTCGCCTCGTCCTTGAGGGCCTCTACCAACTGCTTCTTCGCCTCCTCAGCGCTCATTCCAGAAAGTTGCTCCAGCTGCTTCTCTGCCTCGTGGTGCATCTTCTCGATCTCCTGCTGACGGTAGTCCAAAGCCTGTTGGCGTTGCTCTGCCGCTTGCACTTTCTGATTTGCTTCGTTGAGACTTCTCTGGATCTCTCCCTGACGCTGGTTCAACTGCTGCTCACGTTGCTGCAAACGCTGTTCTTGTTGTTGTATGCGTTTGTCCTGCTCGCGCACGGCATTGTCATGCTCCAGCTTGAGGGCGATAAATTTCTCCTTAGCCTCAACAATCTTGTTTTTCTTCACTACCTCCGCTTCCTCGGCTGCCTTCTTTACTATTCCGGCGCCAACGATGCGAGCAATGAAGTAGTAGCCGCCGGCTCCCACCAGGAGTCCTGCAACTACACAAATGACAATTAGGATTGCTGTGTTCATTGTTTATTGTTTATCGTTGTTATTAATAGTGGTTAAGATCTTCTTATTGAGTTCCTGCAACTCTTTCTCTACCGGCTCCAGGCTCTTCTCCCGTGCATCGGATTGCAGCGAGACCGCCATTTCCAAAGCCGTGTACATCCATAACTGCTCTGCCGATGCGTTAGGACGCAGTTTCAGGTAATACTGATAGCGGTTGTTCAACAAATCTGCCGCATACCGGTAGTTCGGTTCCTGCTCACGCGGGACATCCAAGCCCACCGAGTGTGCATCCAACTGCAGGTTTATATGTTGCTTGTCCGATATCAAAATCTCAAATTTCCAATCTCAAATATCCAATCAGCGCTTTAGCGCTTCCATCGCTCTGTCTATCTGCGCAATAAGTGCACTAAGACGCTTATACGCTTCTTCACTTCCTTCTGCCGAACTCATGGCATTTGCCGTAGCTATCCGGCGATTTTGTTGCTGCAAAGCCGCCAACTCGCTATGCGTCCGGATCAACTCTTCACGCTGTTTCTCTATATCCTCACGAAGTCGCACATTCTCCTCCCGGAGCGCCTCATAACGCTCCAAGAGAAGTTGTACGTTTTGCGAGAGGTCGGAAAGAGCTTTCATCAATCCATCATTTAGCGAAGCGGCTCAATCCATCATTAAAAGGAGTATCCGACACCCAGACCGATCACGCCCTTGAACTGGCAACGCTCAGAAAGCACATTCTCTTTGTTCGCAATCAGCGTTCCCGGGTAGTATTTCAAACTAGTCTGAAGCGTTACCTGCAGACATTTGAGGAACTGATAGCTCAGCGCGCAATCCCAATCTACGTCAAACATACCGAACGAACGGTTCATATTCGAGTATTTGAAATAGTGGTCTGCCTCATTGTAGAGTGGATCCATCTCACGGTTGGCTGCACGTGTTGCGGCGTCCTGATAGGAAGCCAACTCTTTACCACGACCTGCGTACGGGGTGAAGAGCGCCAACGAGGTGCTCAGTTTCATATCTTTGTAAGTATAAGCGATAGCACCCTTGAAACTCAAACCGAACTCAGCACGTGCGTTGCGGTCGTACAATTTTTGGGTACCCTCTGCGTCGTAATAAGAAACACCGTTACGATCCTTCAGTCTCGAAGCAAAATCATTGTGCTCTCCCTGGATTGCGGTGTAGATATCCTGTGTCCAATCCGCCTCGTCATTTCCATCTGCCACCCAAGCCTCTTTGGTATATTTCTCATTCCAAGACTTGCCGGTATAAGCCGTTGTGATACGACCTGCTATCGGAGAGAGATAAATAGAGAAGTCCGCGCCGTTGTAACTCTTCTTCCAATCGATACCGACAGAGATATCGGTATAAGAAGGAGCCAACCATTTGGAGATTGCAGGGTTATAACCCGTTACGTATTCGCGGCCTAACGCATATTGACTCTGGAAACCTCCGAGTACGGTCAAATACCAATTCTCTTTGAACTCCCATCCGAACTTGGTCGCCAATTTGATATTATCACTGGATTTCTGGAAAGCATCCTCCTCCTGATCAATCCAAGTCATACCGAAATCCGTATCGAAATTCGTCTCCCAAGCGATTGCATTCTTGTGATACAGGAGGTGCAACTTGGCATATATGATACCGTTCACGTTGTTCTTACCACCGGCAGCCCAGTTTACCAAACCGGTTGCAGCAGCATTCAAACCCACTGTACCATCGAACTTCCAAGCCTTCTCGCCATCTTCCAATTTCTGGAGATCCGCTCCTGCTTTTGCGGCAGCATCAGCATTCGTAGTTACTTTTTCTTTGTCCACTGTCTGGGCATTCATCGTCAACGCAGCCATGAGGCAGAGCGCTACAGATAAAATAGATTTTTTCATTTATTCAAAATTGTTTGTTAGACGTTTATTAAAATATATTGAGTTTTTGTTGCTTCTACCAAAACCGACTGCAAAATTACAAAAAAAATTCCACATATGCAAATAAATAATGTACGCGCGCGACTTTTTCTGTCAAAAACGTCAATTTTTACACATTTTTTCTAAATATGTGCACACGCATATGCAAAAAAAGCAGTAATTTTGCAGCGTGAATTATTATGCAGGTATTGAGTAAGTATTGAGTAAGGACTAAATAAGACTTTTAACGTATCCTGCACCACCCTATATATATTATTAATAATATATATCCCGTGATTTTAACAAACAACCACAAAAACGTTGAATATTTAAACAAAAAATCAATATGAAAAACTTAGTTAAGAAATCGTTATTCATTGTAGCATTATTTACAACTTACTATTATGCTAGTGCAGAAACTATGTACGTACTTAGCGGAAAGTGTAATGTGCCCTTACAAGCCGGTATGAATAGTGCCAAGTACCAATTATTCACATACGACGGCACAAATTCCAATGTAACAACGGACATTTCTTGTAATCTAACAAGCAATACTGCCGGGTTATACTATAATTCTACATCATTGTCGATTTCAGACTTAAAAACCACAAGCAATTATGGCACCAGCAGCAGTAGTAACCGTACGATGCAAGCTTTTAAACTCGCTGGAAGCAACACGCTAACCATAACTTTGGGTTCTAAAACAATGTCCAAAGCAATTGTAATCGGCCGTGCCAATAGTACAGATGCATTAACCATTGATGTTTTTGGACAGTCGAAAAGCACGGCTAGCAAAGACCTCTTTGTTATGGAAATAGAGCAATCGTTCAGTGGCTCTATGACTATTAATAATACCACATCAAAGGAATTTAATTTCTTTATTTATTTAATTGAAGGTCAAGCGGTTACCCCGACCATAAATAGCGTTACCGTTTCTCCGGCATCGGTTACTTTGGATCCGAATGGCACGCAGCAATTAACGGCTACTGTTGATGCCACTCCTGCCTCTGCAGACAAGAGTGTTACATGGTCAAGTAGCAATCCAAGCGCAGCTACCGTGAGCGAAAGCGGTTTGGTAACTGCTGTAGCACAAGGTACAGCCACCATTACGGCTACCTCAAATTTAGACGACACCAAATCGGGAACTTGCTCTGTGACAGTAAATGCTCCTGCTGCTCCGATTCCCGTAACTGCTATCGCACTCAACAAATCAACAACAACCATTGCTATCGGGGATTCAGAAACTTTAACAATCAATTACACCCCTGCAGATGCCAACACAGGCAAAGCAGTTAATTGGACCAGTAGCAACACAAGCGTTGCAACCGTAGATAACTCAGGAAAAGTAACCGGAGTTGCAGCAGGTACGGCTACTATCACTGCTACATCAACAACAGATGCTTCTATCACAGCCTCATGCAATGTCACAGTACAAGCTGTAGCAGTAACCGGTGTGAGCATCAATCCGACATCTGCCAATCTCCAAATCGGAGGCAGTACAGATCTCACGTATACCATCTCGCCTGCAAATGCAACAGTCAAAACCGTTTCGTGGTCTTCGGATAACACCAACGTAGCTACTGTGGACGCAAACGGCAAAGTAACAGCTATTGCTGCAGGAACGGCAACAATTACCGTCACCACAACAGATGGAGGCAAAACGGCTACCTGCTCGGTAACCGTTACGGCCGGCCCACCCGTTCCACATACTGACCTCACTCTACACGTACCGGAGATCTATGAAGCCAAAGATATTGCAGGAGGTTATAACACTCCGCTAACCGTTGTAGCCGGACGCGAATATGAGGTATATTATACTCAACGAACAGGCGAAGGCGACTACCCAACATTCTCCACCACTCTTGCCAATGAAGGAAAATCAAACGGAATCAGCGGTTCAACCACTAAAACAAAGAACGTGGGACGTCCCGGAGATACTTGGTTTGAAGGAACGATTACAGAACACTCCGAGTGTAAAAACGCATCGTCTGAAGACGAATTTGTTTTTGCGACAAAAATGATTCGTGAGCATCGTTTAAGTTCGACAAATAAGTATCAGTTCCATATTAAAGGCTATGATCAGTTCTCGTTTTGGGGCATGGATAAAAAACTGGATCCAAAGAATGGAAATCAGGTCTTCGTTGTTAAAATAGACGGAGTAGTACAAACTACCGCATATAGTACCGATAAGTACACTATTCGTCGGTATGACATCACAACCACAGAACACTTAATTGAAATATCTACCACCGAAGAGACCGGTACGAACAAATGTGTCATGGGTGGTTTCTCTCTGCGCGTTGCCCAAGAGCCGCGTGTCAAATACCTCAAAGGTAATGACTCGACTCAATCCATTCTGCAAACTGCAGCTATTCAGCCGGTTATTTATACTACGAAATACAACAACATCTCGGGTGCAGAGACAGTACTAGAGTGGATCGGCGCACCGGCAACGGGCATCACCTTAACAGAGAAAGAAGGTGACTTGAGCGACACACTGACTTTGAGCGGTAATGCGAATTGCGCAACCGGTGAGTATAACTACGCAGTAGTGTCACGATACAATGGGGTAGAAACGAACCGCGTGCTTGGTAAATTCTTTGTCAAAACAGATATCAAGAGCATTACTTCTACCAATGCTACTGTTTATCAGAACGAGGAGATGGATCAAATCGAGTTCAAATACTACGCACTCTCTGCTGATAGTGTTATTTTGACTTGGACCGGCACCAAACCTGCGGGTATAATCGGAAACGGAAATAACGGTACATACCTCATCGGCGGTACACCGACGCAAACAGGCGAGTACACATATTCGATCACCGTACAAGGCGCAGATACCACCATTACCGGCAAAATAACCGTCCGCGAGTTAGATTACGGCACCAACCCTGTTCTATACCTCTACAAGAACGAGAACGCGTACGAGTCTGACGGAGTGCGCAATTATCTGAAGGACAATGGATGGAACCCCATTGAGCGAAAGGCGAAAAGGGATGGCTTGCGCCCCGACGATCAGTATGCCGTTTATAAACTGGTGGTCATCTCAGAAGATGTTGATGCAAACAACCCGGAAGTACAGCAGATTATCAAAGAGAATGGCGCTAAACAGCCGGTATTAAACCTGAAAGGCTTTACATACGCAAAGGGCGAAGGACTGCTTGGTTGGGGCGATCCCAGCAATGGCGCTATTGACTCTACTAAAAACTCCAAAGAAAAAGGTACCAAGATAAAAATTTTGCATGCTGATCACCCGATTTTCAAAAACATTAGCAATGCTAAAGAAGGTGGAGAGATTTCTATCTTGAGCAACTACGCACTACAGGGTATTATGCCGATTGCGATAGACATGCAATACCTCACCGACCAGACGCTTTGTATGGGTACAGCGCCTATTCGTAAGAATACGCTGAATGGTTATTACGAAGAAGGAGAATGGGTCGCTGCTATCCATGAGATACTTCCTTCTGCACGAGGCGGAAAGAAATATATCTGCTTGCCTATTGCACGCAACGTAACGCTGACAACTACCGGCGAACGTCTGATTGAGGGCATCATAGATTACTTGGTTAGTCCAACGCCGACCACGATCACTGCCCCGGATCTGCTCATTACCGGTTTCTCGGTGAAGGACGACAAGAACAACGAGTACGCGGCTACCATTGATCAGGCCGAGCACACAATCACGCTGAAATTGACACCGGAAGAGTACCAGGCGCTGGATAGTTTAAAAGAAGCTAAGCCAATAATCACTCATCCGGACTACACAAGTGTAGATCCTGCTTCAGGCGAGGAGGTGAAATTGACGTACGCTTATCTCAGACCGCAGAAGTACATCATTACGGACTTCATCAACAAAAACGTTTATGACTTCATTCTCGAGCTCTATAACCCGCAACAAGGCATAGAGGAAGTATACGAGGCTGGTCAATGGGTAAATATCTTCGATATCTACGGCCGCAAAGTGGCTACTACCAACGAAGATATCTATACCATGGAGCTGCCGCACGGAATGTATATCATCGTGACCGAGAGCGGTGAGACGATGAAAATAATGAAGTAAGTATGCGCACAGAGAACGAATTAGAGGGGGTAACGCTGCTCGGTAACCAACACGTCAAATATAGCGATAACTATAACCCCGACGTGCTGGAGACATTTCCGAACAAACACCCCGAGAACGAATATCTGGTAACATTCGATTGTCCGGAGTTTACGACCTTGTGTCCTAAAACCGGACAACCGGATTTCGGACATATATTCATCAGTTATATCCCGCGCGAGCGGATGGTAGAGAGCAAGAGCCTCAAGCTCTACCTCTTCTCCTTCCGCAACCACGGAGATTTTCATGAGGATTGCGTCAACATCATTATGAAAGATCTCGTCAAATTGATGGATCCGAAATATCTGGAGGTCACCGGCTATTTCATGCCCCGCGGCGGAATAAGCATCTTCCCCTTTGCTAACTACGCCGACGCAGATCACAAAGAACTCAAAGCACAACGCCTCCGCGAACAGTTCACTAATAATACTAGAGCGACTAGATAGACTAGAACAACTAGGAAAACGTATGAAAGATACCCTTATCGTTTTGTCCGGTGGATTAGACTCCACCACGATGCTTTATGAATATCAATACCGCATCGGGATGGCGGTCTCCTTCCATTACGGCAGCAATCATAACGACCGTGAATTAGAGTTTGCCAAGCTGCATTGTGAGCGTTTGGGCATTCCTCACCTGGTAATCCGTTTGCCGTTCATCAAACAGTTCTTCAAGAGCTCGTTACTCGAAGGAGCGGACGCTATTCCGGAAGGAAACTACGACGAGGAGAATATGAAATCCACCGTCGTTCCCTTCCGCAATGGAATCATGCTCTCCATCGCTGCCGGCATTGCGGAGAACAACAAGATGCAGTACGTCATGCTGGCTAATCACGCCGGCGACCACGCTATTTATCCGGATTGTCGCCCGGAATTTGTGGAGGCGATGAATAATGCGATTCATTTTGGTACTTGGAACGGCGTTCAACTGCTGACGCCTTATACCAAACTAACCAAAGCAGAGATAGCCAGCAAAGGCAAAGAACTGAATATCGATTATTCCGAGACCTGGAGTTGCTACAAAGGCGGCGAGCACCACTGCGGCGTGTGCGGTACTTGCCGCGAGCGCAAGGAAGCACTTGCGCAAGCAGGGATTGAAGATAAAACAATATACGAAAATTAATTAAAAACCTCTTCGGCAAAGAGGGGTCCCCGACGGGCGCTAACGGAGTGCACCCGGCGGGGAGAGCGGAGGCATCGGTTGCCCGTTTATTTAGCGGAGCGGTATAAACCAATGCACACCGATTGCCGAACGCGATGTATTACGTAGAAAAAAGAATAGAGATCTCGGCGGCACATAACTTAATGTTGTCGTACGAAAGCAAATGCGAGGACCTGCATGGGCATAATTGGATCATTGTGGTATATTGCAAAGCCAAAGAGCTCAACCAAGATGGTATGGTAACCGACTTCACGCATATAAAGAAAGTCGTTAAAGAGACTTTTGACCATAAATATATCAACGAAGTGCTGGACGTCAATCCTTCGGCAGAAAACATGGCTCGTTGGATCTGCGACCACGTGGAGAACTGCTACAAGGTCTCTGTACAAGAGAGCGAGGGCAACACCGCCATCTACGAGAGAGATTAGGATTACCTAAGATTACCTAGGTTGACCTATGACTACCTATGCTATACAAAGTTAACGAAATATTCTACACCTTACAAGGCGAAGGAGCGCACAGCGGTATTCCCGCTGTGTTTGTTCGCTTTAGCGGCTGTAATCTCCGCTGCCCCTGGTGCGACACAGAGTTTGCAGAATATTCCGAAATGACGGCAGAGGAGATTGTCAAAGAGGTCCAATATCTGTACGACATCCCCAATGAGCGGCATAAGATGTGCGTACTCACCGGCGGTGAACCATCTCTGCAGGTGGACGAAGCTTTGATAGAAGCCTTGCACCAAGCGGGATTCTATATCTGTATCGAGACAAACGGCACACGTCCTTTACCTAAAGGCATCGATTGGATTACCTGCTCGCCAAAGATGAAGGCCTCCCCCCACCCCCTCCCTAAAGGCGGGGGAGATATTCCAACACATTTGGCACTAACACAAGTGAACGAGGTGAAAGTAGTCTTTACCGGCACGTATGACCCGGAGGTATGGAGGACACAACTCAAAGCGGAACATTGGCTACTGCAACCGCTGCGATATAACGGTGAGATGCTGATAGAAGGCGGAATTGACGAATGGGAAGACGATAGAAACGACAATCTGGATGAGACCGTGCGATATATCTTAGCGCATCCTTTCTGGCGTCTCAGCGTCCAGTTACATAAAATAGTCGGCCTGCGATAGAAAAAGTCGATCTCTTTTGGGGACCGGCTTTTTCTTTGTTTGAAGGTTTGGGACTTTGTCCTTGTTTGAGGGTTTAATACTGCGCAGCGTCATAGACGGCGTCAGCGGCTTCTGAGCCTACCAGACGCTCGATAAGGCAGAAGGCGAAATCCGAACTCAGTCCAGGTCCCTTCGCAGTAATTACATTCTTCGATTCTACTACCAGACCACCGACATAACTCTCTCCCAGAGCATCCTGGAAGCCCGGGTAGCAAGTAGCCTGCTTTCCTTCGAGGATACCAAGTTTACCTAATACAGCCGGTGCGGCGCAGATAGCAGCAATCAGCTTGTTCTCTTTGTTGTGTGCAAGAAGAAGTTCGCACAAGGCAGAACACTCTCCCAACTTGGTCTGCCCACCGGGGAGAATGAGCATCTCTGCATCGGAGAAATCAATGCGCTCAATAAGTCCGTCTGCTTCCACGGCAATATTGTGCGCTCCGAGTACCATCGGATTTCCAGTGATAGAAACCGTTGTTACCGCGATATTTGCGCGGCGCAACAAATCAATAGTGGTGATTGCTTCGATTTCCTCGAAACCATTGTCAAGAAACAAATAATTCATAAATTCATTTACGATTTAGACATTTACCATTTGGTCAACTAATGAACCATTTAGTTAAACTTGAAATTATAGGTGATTGTTCCGATCTGATCATGATCGCCCTCTGTGAATTTGGCTTTACGAGCCGCATCAAGAGCGAGTTGGATAGTTTGTTTATCCGATATAGTACCGCCTTTATGCGTGGCGGCTATCACATTTCCAGCCGCGTTGACACGAATCTCAATGATGACGCGCCCCTCTTGGTTAAACGTGTTGTCAGGTTTCGGTAGTGTACCTTTGATGCCACGTCCGGAGAGACTCCAAGAGTTGCCACCGGACGAACCGTGTCCTACGGGGTTGCCCTTCTGTCCGGCACCTTGCGAACCGCTACCGACATTCTCACTGTTGCCGGTATTTCCAAAGAGCGAACTCATCGCATTGGCTTTGGCGATTGCTTCCGCTTCTTTCTGCTTACGCGCGCGCTCGGCCGCCTCGCGTTCCTCTTTTTCTTTGCGCGCGCGCTCGATGGCTAAGGTCTCTTCCTCAGACACGATGTGCTCAGGCGGCGTAGCCGGTGTGGGCTGCGACACGGCAGGCGCAGCAGGAGCTGCCGGAGCATCTTCCGGGACAGGAGAAGGATCCGGCGCATCGGAAGGATAACCTCCCGTATCCGGCATCTCTTCTTCCAGGAAAGCTAATTCAATTCCTTCCTCCTGCTCCGGTGCTACTGCGTACAAGCGTACGAACCAAAGCAGCAACAGCACAAGGAGCAAGAAAAGCACCGTTCCTATAGCAGCTATTATATGTCGTTCTTGTTTTCTTGTCATGAGATGATCCGCCAAACTTGGCGGATGGATTACCGTTTCGTTGCTACAACAAGCTTCATATGGTGCTCATTGGCTATATCAAGCACTCGCACTACTTCCTTGTATGCCACGTCTTCATCGGCATGAAGCGCGATATACATGGTCGTATCTGAGGCTTGGATGTTAGCCAGATAGTTCTCTAAGTTATCCGGGTCGATAGCAACAGGCTTGGCTTTTCCTATAGCTACGAAATAGTTACCTAAGTTATCAATCGACACCTTAGCCACCTGCGGTCTCGTCACTTTCTGTGCGCGGGAAGTCGGCAGGTTGATCTTAATATCATTCGGCGACGACATCGTCGATGCCATCACAAAGAATAGAAGCAACAAGAACACCAAGTCCGTCATGGAACTCATGGCGAAGGAAGCCTCTACCCTATTTCTGCGTTTGAGAGCCATTATGCGGGTTCATTTAGAAGATCCATAAACTCGAGCGTACGGGATTCGAGCAAGCGTACTACGCGATCAATGCGTGCCACGAGATAGTTATACGCGAACATCGCCAGAATGCCGACAATCAGACCGCCGATGGTCGTCACCATCGCTTGGTACATACCGGTTGAGAGCGCCGACATCTCAATGATGCCCCCCGACGTCTGCGCCATGTTATAGAAGGTCTGGACCATACCAAGCACCGTACCCAAGAAACCGAGCATCGGAGCACCGGCAGCGATAGTCGCCATGATCACCAAGCCTTTCTCGAGATTGCCGACCTCGAGGTTACCGACATTCTCCACAGCTACCTGTACGTCCTGCATCGGACGGCCGATACGACTGATACCTTTCTCGATCATGTGCGCCGAAGGGGTGTCGGTCTGCTTGCAGAGGTTGATCGCGGAGTCAATCTTACCCTCGTGAATATAATCACGAATGCGATCCATGAAGGACTTGTCTTCGCGCGTAGCCTGCTTGATAACCACCAAACGGGCGATGAAGATATAACAAGCGACCGCCAGCAGGATAGCAAGGATCACCATGATCCATCCGCCGTACTGCGCCATCTCAAACAAGTTAATAGACTCCTGAGCGGGCTCTGCCGCTTCGATGATCGCCTCTTCAGCGAGCGCGATTGTGTCAATTTGCAACAACATATTTGTTAATTTTTATATTCGTTTTTAGATGTGATTTCAAAAATTGGGATCCTTATTTACCCCTTATTTAAGTCTTATAAAAGTCTTACTAAAACCTTACAAAAGTCTTACTAAAGTCTTATTTCATTTTAGCAGGTTCAAGTACTCCTGAATCGTCTCCTGGATTCCGAGGTAAAGTGCGTCACAAATGATGGCATGTCCGATGGATACTTCTGCGGTCCAAGGAAAGGCCTGAATGAAGGGTTTGAGATTCTTGAGGTTCAAGTCGTGCCCTGCGTTCATGCCAAGTCCCAACTCGTGCGCCTTCTCCGCCGCCGGACGATATTTCTCGATTGCCTTTTGGGGGTTCTCCGCAAACATCTCTGCGTACGGGCCGGTATATAACTCCACTCGGTCAGCTCCGGTTCGCAGCGCATACTCGACCATCAGCGGATCCGGATCTACGAAAATGCTGACGCGAATCCGATAAGCGTGCAGCTGGTTCACCACGCCTTTGAGGAAATCCAGATGACGCCGGGTATCCCAGCCGTGGTTAGAGGTCAGCTGCGAAGGATCATCGGGCACCAAAGTCACCTGGGTCGGCCGTATATCCGTAACCAACGCGAGAAACTCCTCCGTGGGATTACCCTCAACGTTCAACTCCGTGGAAACCATCGACTTGAGCTGATAAACATCCTCCTTGCGTATATGACGCTCATCCGGGCGCGGATGAACCGTGATTCCCTGGGCTCCAAAGAGCTCACAATCCACCGCAAACCGCTCTACATCCGGCACATTTCCACCGCGCGCATTACGCAACGTAGCGACCTTATTAATATTCACACTCAGCTTCGTCATAACCCTCGTTCTATAAAGAGATTTCAAATTTTCGGCAAAGATACAACAAAAAATTGATATATGCAAGAAAATTCAGCAAAAACACTAAAAAAATTGGCTTAGGTCTTGCATATATGAAAAAATTGTTGTAATTTTGCAGGCTAATTTGGAGAAATGCGCATAAAAGGATTAATTATATTAGTATTTGTGACGGTCGTTTTTTCGGCTTGCGGCGACTATCAGCGTCTGCTGAAATCGCGCGATCCGGAGGAGAAATATCAGGCTGCTTTGCGCTATTTTAACAACAAACAGTACGTCAAATCGCAGACCCTTCTGGACGATGTGAGTTCGTACTATAAGGGAACGGAGCGGTCGGAGGATATTTTGGCATACCTGGCGCGGAGTTATATGGGTCAGAAGAGTTATGAGTCCGCCACGGATTATTACCAGGCCTATATCCGCAATTATCCGAAAGGCAAATATGCTGCGGAGGCATACTTCCAGGTGGGTCACTGCCAGTACCTCGATTCGCCGGATGCCCGTCTGGACCAGAGCATAACCCGGAAAGCCATCGATGCGTTCACGCAATTCGTAGAGTTGTATCCGGAGAGTCCTTACGCCGAGCAGGCATACCAGGAGATGAGCGAGATGTACGACAAACTGGCGTTAAAAGAGTTAAAAAGCGCACAGTTGTACTATAATTTGGGATCGTACTTAGGGAATAACTATCTCAGCTGCGAGATCGTTGCGAAGAACGCCTTGCGTAACTATCCGAGCAATAAATATCAGGAGGATTTCAGTTGGCTGATACTTCAGGCCAAGTACCAACAAATGGTCAACTCCTTTGAGGACAAGAAATTAGAACGCGCACGGGATGCGCAAGACGAATATTATAATTTCACCACCGAATACCCGACCTCAAAGCACCGCAAAGAGGCGGACAAGATGATGGTACAAATACGAAAAATAACAAAAGAATAAGATATGGATTACAAAAATTCTAAAGCCCCAAAGAACACGGTAACCCGCGACGTAAACCAGCTCATGGAGCCGGTTGGCAACGTGTATGAGACCGTAGCAATCATTGCAAAACGCGCGAACCAGATCAGTGCCGGTATCAAGCGCGAGTTGGACGCCAAACTGCAGGATTTCTCTATTCCTCAAGACAATCTGGAGGAGACGTTTGAGAACCGCGAGCAGATTGAGATCAGCCGCCAGTACGAGCGTCTGCCGAAACCATCGTTGATGGCTACTCAGGAGTTCATCGACGGCGAGTTGGTTTACCGCCTCGGAAACCGCGACGAGGCGCTGAAATAAGGCGAAAGGTTAGAGGCTAATGCTGAAAGGCAAGCACATCTTAGTGGGGATCAGCGGCGGTATAGCAGCCTACAAGATCCCGGAACTCATTCGTTTGCTCGTCAAAGCCGGCGCAGAAGTGCGGGTAGCAACGACGAAAAACGCTCTGGAGTTCGTGACAGAACTCACCCTGCAGACCGTATCGGGAAGCAGGGTGTATTCGGATGTGTTCGCCGCTATCAACGAGCACTCGACCGAGCATATTTCCCTGCCCGACTGGTGCGACGCGATGATCGTGGCGCCGGCAACCGCGAATGTCCTCGGCAAGATGGCAGCCGGTATAGCCGATGATGCGTTGACGACCACTATCTGTTCCTGCACGGCGCGCAAACCCATTGTGGTAGCACCGGCTATGAACGACAAGATGTGGGAGAGTCCGGCTACCCAACATGCCATCGAGACCATCAAAAGTTGGAACAATGTGACGGTCATTGAACCCGCATGCGGGCCCTTAGCTTGCGGCACGGAAGGCAAAGGCCGGATGCCGGAGGTGGAGGTGCTGCAAGAGGCACTTGAATATGCGTTGGCAAAGAAAGATCTCACCGGCAGACACATTCTCATCACCGCCGGCGGTACACGCGAAGCGATTGATCCCGTTCGGTTTGTGAGCAATTACTCCACCGGCAAAATGGGATTTGCGCTTGCTCAGGCGTGTGCACGGAGAGGCGCCGAAGTGACATTAGTGTGCGGAGCCGTAAGTACAACCCTCGTCAATCCTCTAGGATTCATCCGACGTATAGACGCAATTAGTGCGCAATCGATGTATGAAGCCTGCCAGGCCGAATGGCCGAAAGCCGACACCGCTATCTTATGCGCAGCCGTAGCGGATTTCACGCCGGCGGAGCAAGCCGATGAGAAGATCAAGAAGCAACCGGGCCAGACGGAGATGAGCCTCCGTATGGTGCTGACGCCCGACATAGCGCGGTCATTAGGCGAAAGCAAAAAAGACGGTCAGCGATTGATCGGTTTTGCGCTGGAGACCCACGATGAAAAAAAGAATGCGCTCCTCAAGTTGGAGCGCAAACGAATGGACGCTATCGTCCTCAATTCTCTCCGCGACAAAGGAGCCGGCTTCGGGACCGACACCAACCGCGTAACAATCCTCTCCGCAGACGGAAACTCGGTTGAGTTACCGCTGCAGAGCAAGGCGGACATAGCCGATAAAATAATTGAAGCAGTAATTATTTGAAGATTCCGAAGAGACCTTTCTTCTTAGGCTCCTCGTTCTCCGATGCAGTTTCTTCCTTTTCAGGAGTCCATTCCGGACGCTCCTCGATCGTACCTAATTGGTTTTGAACGAATGCAATGACATCTTGAAGTCCTTCTATAAAGTGAGCAAAGTCTTCTTTGTACAGAAACACCTTGTGTTTCTCAAACGAAGGAGCTTCTCCTTCCTCGGCCTGGCGGCGTTTGCTCTCGGTGATTGAGAGATACAAATCGTTGTTGCGAGCTTTGCGTACATCTAAGTAATAAATACGCTTACCTGCTTTGACGGAACGGCTGTAAACAATCTCCTGTTCGCGTCTCTCATCCTTTTGATTTTCCATCTTTTTTGTAGTTAATAAGAAAAAACTGCGCAAAATTACACTTTTTTTTGCATATGTGCAAATTTTTTTGTATCTTTGCGCGATTTTTTTGTTGCGCGCATGGTGCGCGCACATACACGAACAATAATAAATATAATATATGATCAACAGAACAATGGTCCGGACGCGTGTTGTCCAAACGCTTTTTGCCTTCTATGAAGACGGTGATAAAACGGTAACGAGCGCACGCAAAGAGTTGACAAAGAGTTTCGCCGACACGTACGATTTGTATTTCGTACTGTTGGATTTCGTGAACGAGCTGACGGCTTATGCACAACAGCAGTTGGAAGAGCAGATCAATCGCGCTCGTGCTACTCACTCGGGATGGCAGCCTAATCGCCGATTTATTCAAAACCGTTTTGCGCAGCAAATTTTCGACAACCGCGCTTTGCGCAGCCGTATTCAGGAGGAGCGGCTGAGTTGGGATAGTGGCATGAACGTCGTGGCGGAGACTTATCGGAGGCTGACGGAGAGTGATTTTTACCGTCAGTACATGAGTGCAGAGGAATGCTCGTACGAGGATGACAAGTATATTTGGCGGCAGATATTTCAAAATATACTTGCCAACGACGAGGTCTTGGAAGAGGGACTGGACGAGATGGAGCTGACTCTGGACAAATCCAATTGGACGACCGACGCCGATGTAGTCATCAGTTACGTCATCAAGACGATCAAACGTTTCAAAGAAGACAGCACGCCTGATACTCCGTTATTGGAGATGTTCGACAGCGAGGACGAGCTGCGGTTTGCCACCAAGTTGCTGGAGAAAGCCATCGACGGCCACGACTCCTACGAAGAGATGATCAACTCGCACTTGAGAAACTGGGACGCAGACCGAATTGCGTACATGGACCGAATCATCTTAGAGACCGCCCTGGCTGAGATTCTGGAGTTTGAAGAGATAGCGCTGACGGTTTCGCTCAACGAGTATATCGAGTTGGCCAAGACCTATTCGGGCGACAAGAGTTATATGTTCATCAACGGAATCCTGACGGAGATCCTGAGGGATCTGAAGAACAGCGGAGAATGTTTCAAGATCCTCAGTCTCAAGTAAATCCTATTTAGAAACAAAATAAAAAACTATACGTTATGCTTAATTTAATTCTTTTACAAGCCGAGGCAGGCGCAGCCGCTCAAGGCAATCAATGGTCCTTCTGGATCATGATGATTCTGATTTTCGTAGTATTCTATTTCTTTATGATCCGTCCTCAGACGAAGAAGCAGAAAGAGCTTCAGGCACAACGTGAGGCGATGAAGAAGGGTGATAAAGTAGTGACCGCCGGCGGTATCTACGGCGAAATCAAGGAGGTTCAAGAGACCACTTTCATCATCACCATCGCCAAGGACGTAACGATCAAAGTGAGCAAAGACAGCGTCTTCGCAGATGTTGCTGACGCGCAACAAGCCGCTAAAGAGGAAAAGAAATAAATCGTGAGAAGGGACGTTCTGACATTTCTGCTTTTTGTGGTCATAGCGACGCTGGTCTGGTATGGTCACGCGATGCAATCGGTGCGCAACACCCGCGTGCCGGTACTGATTCAGTATACCGGTAAGCCGGACGCCATCGGATTAAAAGCTCCGGGGCTGCCGGACACGGTGATGATTGAGGTACGCGATGCCGGTGCACGGCTCAACACGTACCATCGCGACCCTTTGCGCCTGACCATCGATCTGCATTCGTATATCCACGGAGAGAAAGGACGGATATATATTCCTTCGGACGCCTTGAGGCGCAGTATCAGCGATATACTGCAAGGTACGAGCCGACTGATTGAGACGCAGCCGGAGGACATCACCTGTGATTTCTTTACCGAACAGGAGAAGAGCGTGCTTCTGGTGTTCAGAGGCGACCTGAAAACCGCCAATGAGTACCAGATCATCGGGCAACCGACGCTGGCTCGCAAACGAATGAAGATCTTCGGCGACGAGAAAACCCTCTCCGCCATCGACACGCTCTACACGGAGCCACAAGACCTCAGCGAGGTCAGCGACACCATGCGTGTGCGCTGCGCCATCGAGGTGCCACAAGGCATCCGCGCAGAGGAAGACAGCGTAGATCTGTGCATCATCGCTGAGCGCTTTACGGAGAAGAAATTCACCATTCCGGTACATATAAAAGGCGTACCGGAGGGGTATCACATTCGCCTTTTCCCAAAAGAAGTAGAAGTGAGCGTGCGAGTTGGAATGAATCATTTCAGCCAAGTCAAGGCCGATGACATCCATGCTACGTGCGCCTATTCACCGGAACGAACCGACAAGTTAGATGTGGAAATCAGCTACACTAACCCTTATATCACTGCCGCCTGGGCCTATCCCGGCGTAGTGGAATTTATTTTAGAGCAATGAGAAAAATTCAGATGGTTGACCTGCAATCGCAGTATCAGCGAATCAAGCAGGATATAGACGCCGGAATCCAGGAAGTGATTGATTCCGCAGCGTTCGTTAAAGGTCAGAAAGTGTCGGATTTTCAGGCACATCTGGAGGCCTATACCGGTGCCAAACACGTGATCAACGTCGGTAACGGAACCGACGCGTTGCAGATAGCGCTGATGGGTCTTGGTCTGAAGCCGGGGGATGAGGTGATCACACCGACCTTCACTTTTATTGCTACCGCCGAAGTAGTAGCCCTCTTAGGCTTGACGCCGGTGGTGGTAGATGTGGAGTGGGAGACGATGAATATGGATATCGAATCCGTCCGCAAAGCGATCACCCCGCGTACCAAAGCGATTGTGCCGGTACACCTGTTCGGCCAGTGTGCGAACATGGAAGCGATCATGGCTATCGCCAAAGAGCATCACCTGTTCGTCGTGGAAGATGCGTGTCAAGCTATCGGCGCGAGATATACGTTTGCTAACGGCGAGACGAAGCAGGCCGGCACGATGGGACACATCGGCTGCACCAGTTTCTTCCCGTCCAAGAACCTCGGCTGCTACGGAGACGGTGGCGCTATCTTCACCAACGACGACGATCTGGCCGCTCGCATGCGTGCTATCGCCAACCACGGAATGGTTGTTCGCTATCACCATGACATGATCGGCGTGAACAGTCGTCTGGATAGTATTCAGGCAGCCGTGTTGGATGCCAAACTGCCCCACCTGGATGAGTATATCGCTGCCCGTCAACGCGCGGCGGCCTATTACGACGAAGCCTTTGGTGGCAACGACAAAATACTCATCCCGGGTCATGAAGCGCATTCGACTCACGTCTATCACCAATACACCCTGCGCGTAGTAGGAGCCGACCGCGACAAACTGCGCGAAGGATTAGCCGAGCGCGGGATTCCGGCGATGATCTACTACCCGGTTCCGCTGCACCAACAGAAAGCGTACCTCGATCCGAGATACAAAGACGGCGATTTCCCTGTCGCTGAGAAATTAGCGGCTTGCGTCCTGTCGCTGCCGATGCACACGGAGTTGGACGACGAACAGTTAGCTTATATCACCTCTTCCGTTCTGGAACTAATCGGATAAATTATGCAAAAATTCGGTCTCTCTCAAACCCTAACGCAGACAACCAAGTTGTCGCCCGCACAGATTCAGGTAATTCGTATGCTCGAGTTGCCTTCTATCGAGTTGAACCAACGTATCAATGAGGAGTTGCAGGAGAACCCTGCCTTGGAAGAGGGCCGCGATGAGAGCCCGGAAGCATTGAACGAGGGCTACGATGAGTTCGACGAGAACTATCAGCCCGACGATGGCTTTGAGAACGGACGCGACCGCGACCCGCTGCAAAACGAGGACTTCAACTACGAGCAGTATATCTCCGACGACGAGACGCCGAGTTATATGCTTCGTCAGCAACAAAGTCCGATAGATGAGGACCGCCGCGAGGTGCCTATCATCGGAGGAAGCAGCCTTATCGAGGAACTGAAAGCGCAGGTCTATCTAACGAAGATGACCAAGCCGCAGCGCCACGTGGCGAAATGGGTGTTGGGAAACATTGATGACGATGGCTATCTGCGCCGCACGACAGAACAGCTGGTGGACGACCTAATGTTCCAGGAGCAGATCACCATCACTGACGAAGAGATGGAGTCTATCGTCCGCCAGATCAAGGAGTTTGATCCTCCCGGCATCGCCAGCGCGAATCTGCAGGAGTGCCTTCTCAAGCAACTGGAGAGCAAACCTCAGACACCCGCAGTGGAATTGGCCCGTCAGATTCTGGCAGACCATTTTGATGACTTTTCCAAGCACCATTATGACAAGATTACACAGCGTATCGGCTGCTCGGACGAGGCGTTCCAGGAGGCTGTGCAGGAGATTGTGCACCTGAATCAGAAACCCGCTAATGCCTTCACCGGCAACATGTACGAGACCCAGCGAGAGACGATCATCCCGGACTTCACAATCGAAGAACGCGATGATGAGTTATTCGTCGTTCTCAATACCGGCGACATCCCGGAGCTGCACGTCAGCCGCGAATACTCCAACATGCTGGCGGAGTACAGCGCGATGCCGAAGACCAAGGAGACCCGCGAAGCGGCGCAGTTCATCAAGCAGAAACTGGACTCCGCTCAGTGGTTCATTGATGCTATCAAGCAACGCAACGAGACGCTCATGAAGACCATGACCGCGATCCTCAAGGCGCAGTATGACTTCTTCCTCGACGGCGAAGAGACCAGCCTCAAGCCCATGATCCTGCAGGACATAGCGGACCGTACCGGCTACGACGTCTCTACCATCTCCCGCGTGAGCAACAGCAAGTACGTCCAGACACGGTTCGGCATCTACCCGCTGAAGTATTTCTTCTCGGAGTCGATGACCAACACCGATGGAGACGAGGTCTCCACCCGCGAGATCAAGAAGAAACTGCAAGAGATAGTCGATGCGGAAGACAAACGTAACCCCTTGACGGACGAACAGTTAGTGGAAATCATGGCGCAAAACGGATACCCCATTGCCCGACGGACCATCGCCAAATACCGTGATTTATTAGGAATCCAACCGGCTCGCATGCGCAAAAGTCTATGACAAAAATCCTGGACATAATAGCCAAAACCCTGAGCGTGGTACTCTACCCGCTTTTCGTGCCGACATACGGCATAGCGCTCTTCTGCTATGCCTATTCGCTGCACGTAGCCCCGCTTGCCGGAGTCTGGGTGGCGGTGGCTGTTATCGGGACGTTTATCCTCACCTGCCTGCTTCCTATCACGGCCATCTGGATCATGATGAAGAAAGGCGAGGTGAAGGACCTGAACATCGACAACCCGCGCGAGCGCACGATCCCGTATTTATATTCCGCTTTGGGATTTGGTTTCTGGAGTTATCTGTTGATACAGGTTCTCCATGCACCCGTTTTCATCAGTTGTGTAGCGATAGGCGGCACGCTGGCAATCGGATTAGTCGCCATCATCAACCGATGGTGGAAGATCAGCGCGCACCTCACCGGATTAGGAGGGCTCGTCGGAGGGCTTCTCAGTTATTGTCTGGGACTTGGTGCCTATCCCACGTGGGGCACGCTATGCCTTTTCTTAGGTCTGTCATGGACGCTGATGTGGGCGCGGCTGTACCTCAACGCTCACACACCCGCACAGGTCTCCGCCGGATGGCTACTCGGCTTGACGTGCACGTTTGTTCCTTATTGTATTCTCTATTATGCGCTATAAGAAATTTTACATATTCCTCCTCTGCTTGTCCGCCTGGATCGGGGTACAAGCACAGGGTCTGAGCGAAGAGGCGCAGATATCCCTGTTGACCTGCACGCCTGGCAAAGAACTCTACGCGCGATATGGACATACGGCGATACGCGTGCAGGACCCGCAGAACCGGATGGATCTGGTCTTCAACTACGGAATCTTCGATTTCAACACCGACCATTTCTATTGGAAATTTGTGAAAGGCGAGACCTGGTATGAGTTAGGTGCGACGACAATGCCCTGGTTCATGCTCGAGTACGAAGAGGAGCACCGGCCTGTCTATGAGCAAGTGCTGAATCTCACTCCTTCGCAGCGAAATGAGATCTGGCAGGCGCTGGTTCGCAACTACGAACCCGAGAACCAGCAATACCTCTATAACTTCGTCTTCGACAACTGCGCCACACGACCTTACTTGTTGATACAGAAGGCTTTAGGCGACACTATCCATTCGGACTACACCGGCTTTACCGGCACTACTTACCGCCGTTTCATCCGCCGTTATACAGGTTCTATGACTTGGGCGAACGCGGGCATCAACCTGCTCTTCGGTCCCAAAGCCGACAAACCGATGAGTAGCGGCCAGCGGCTCTTCTTGCCCGAAGAACTTATGCTATACATGGCGCAAGCGCGCTTAAGCGACGGTACGCCGTTGGTTCGCGAAGGACAGATCGGCACCTTCGAACGGCCGCGCACGTCTTGGTACGCCTCATGGCCTTTCGGTTTAGTTCTCTATTTCCTTTTCGTGGCTGGCATCAGTTATTGGGACCGCCGCCGAGGCAAACGTTCACGGTGGCTGGAGATAGTTGTCGGCATCCCGTATATAATACTGCTGATTTTAGTGACGTTTTTGACATTTTTCTCCTGCCACCCGCTCGTCGGATTTGGATGGAGATTGTTAATCCTTCCTTTGACACATCTATGCGCAAGATTTATATATATATTACGTTAATAGCCCTCCTGGCGGCTCTTCCGCTGTTCGCAGCCCCGCGGCTGACGGTAGTCGCTGTCGTGGACGGACTGACTTCAGAAAACCTCGCAACCTTGCGGCCGTACTGGCAACAAGGCGGTCTCCGCACACTCAGTGAGGAGGCTTTCCAGACCCGCGTCACGTATCCGCATCTCGTCTTCGGAGGCAATGAGACGACCGCGACGCTCATGACAGGAGTCACCCCGGACCGGCATGGTTATACCACCGACCTGTATTTCTCCCGCTCCGACAGAAAGACCCATTCCATGCTCGAAGATCCGTCTGTCAGGGGTATCGGCACGCAGGAGCATCTCTCTGCCAAAGCCCTGCTCTCGCAAACCATGACGGATCGCATGCGGCTCAGCTATCCTTCCGCGAAGATCTACGCCATCGGCATTCAAGGTCCCACGACCATCCTTCTGGCGGGTCACTGTGCCAACGCGTGTTGTTGGCTCAGCGAGAAAGAGCTGCAATGGGTGGCTACCGCGGCTTACACAGAGGGCCTTCCTACTTCCGCTTATGACCAAAACCAGATCATGCGCGTCTCTTCCATGGCAGCACGGCAATGGACCCCGCGCATGGATATCCTCACCTATACCTCCCCCACGGAGCAAGAGCGTAAGAAGAGTTTCTCGTACGACGTGAAAGACGTCCTCTTGCATTCGCCCGAAGCGAACACCTTAGTCATCGAATTGGCGCTGGCGATCCAACGCGACGAGAAACTCGGCATGGATGCCACGCCGGACATGCTCATGCTGCAGCTCAACACTCTGAGTCCCACCGCACAATCCGACCGCATCGCCTCTGCCGAACACGAAGATATGTATCTCCGCCTCAATCAGGACTTAGGCTTCCTCATGGAGCAGTTGGACAAACGTATCGGCCGCAGCAACTATCAACTTCTCGTGGTCGGAAGACCTATCAAAGGTACGGACGCGCAGACCCTGAGCGACATTCACATGCCTGTGCATACTTTCAACGCCGACCGCGCGGCTGCCCTCTCCGGCACGTATCTCATGGCGCTTTACGGACACGAGCGATGGGTCGATGGCGTCTATGGACAGTCCATCTACCTCAACCGAACCCTCATCGAGCAGAAACGCCTGAACTTAGAGACACTGCAACGCCAAGTGGCGAATTTCCTCATGGATTTTGAGGGAGTGCAGATTGCCATGCCGGGCCACGAAGCTATGAACTATCCTTACCTGGGTTCATCCCTCTGCAAGCGCCACACCGGCGATGTAGTTTATCTACTCCAACCCGGATGGCGGATGATGCAGGATGAGAAAAAGACCGTGGATCACGTCATCGACGACAACCCTGCCTCTCCCCTTTTGCTCTGGAGCGGAGCTATCCGACCCATGCCGCAAGGAAACCTCGATGCCACCAATGTTGCTGATCTCATCTTTTGAAAAATGACCCATACGGCAAAGCAGATCGTATGAACGAAGTGAATAAAGAAATAGTAAATGACTAAATAGTAAATAATATGATTTATCACGAGATTAAAGTTAAGTATGATCGCCAGACCGGAGAGGACAACCCCGGCAAGGTAAAAGAGACCTATCTCATAGACGGCGCTGTCAGTTTTGCGGATGCAGAAAACTGCCTCATGGAGGAAATCAAACCCTTCATCTTCGGCGATTGCGAAGTGCAGAACTGCAAACGCTCGCAGTTCTTTGAGACCTTCGCCAACCCCGATGGCGCCTTCTGGTACAAAGCCCGCGTGGAGATGATCACCATCGACGGCGAGAAAGAGACCCGTAAGAATGTAGCGGTTCTGATTGAGGCAAACACCCTCACAGACGCCGCAGAAGCACTCAAACAAGCCCTCAACTCCTATGATTGCGAGTTGATATCTATCGCCAAAACGCCGATCGTAGATATCCTCCACGCCGTACAATAATGCCACTACAGTTCGACATACGAGCCATTCTTCGGGAGAAAGCCCCCAATGTGCATGTACCGGATTTCCTCATCCGGTATTTAGAGCGCATCGTCCACGTGAAGCAGATGAACGCCTTCCTCCGCAAGTACCCTGATCTGGAGGGATATGACTTCATCCGCCGTGTGCTCGATGAGGAGTTATGTTGTACCGCCTCCATCGAAGGTATTGAAAACATCCCCACCGACGGCAAACCGGTTATCTTCGTTTCCAACCACCCCTTAGGCGGCTTGGACGGCATGATTATCGCGCAGATGATTCACGAGTCCCGAAAAGAGAAGCGCGAACTCAAAGTCATTGTCAACGAGCTGCTGATGTTCATGAAACCCATTGCAGGCCTTTGGGCGCCGGTCAGCAAAACCGGTTCGCTGAGCAAGGAACAGGTCCTGCAGCAGCAAGCCATGTGGGAGTCCGAGAAAGACGTCTTGACCTTTCCAGCGGGCGCTTGCAGCCGCCTCCAACGCATCAACCATGCATGGTCGATCCAGGACCTGGAATGGCAGAAGAACTTCATCCAGCGGGCCCGGGAGTACCAGCGGGACATAGTGCCCATCTATTTTGAGGGGAAAAACAGCCGCTTCTTCTACGCCCTCGCGTACATCCGCAAACTGCTGCGTATTCCTGTCAATATCGAGATGCTCTACCTCGTGGACGAGATGTACGGCGCGCATGGTAAACACTTCCGCGTGCACGTCCTGCCGCCTATACCCTATACCACTTTTGATAATTCGAAAACACCCAAACAATGGGCTCAATATGTAAAATCTATTGTATATGCAAGCAATAATTCCTGAAGTTGACAGGGACCTCCTGGAGAAGGAGTTGGAGGGGCATTTGCTCCGTCCGTCCAACAAGGCGGACAACCTCATCTATGACATCACTTCGCACGAATGCCCAAACGTCATGCGTGAGATTGCGCGGCTGCGTGAAATCAGTTACCGCGACGGTGGAGGAGCTACCGGGCGGGAGATGGATATAGATGAGATGGACACGATGCCCAAACCCTATCACCAACTCATCGTCTGGGATCCGACCAACAGACAGATCATCGGCGGCTACCGGTACCTCTTTGGCAGCGAAGCGGAGATTCGAGACGGACAACCGTTCATCACCTCCGCTCACCTCTTCCATTACTCGGAGCGCTTCATCCGCGACTACCTGCCCAAGACTATTGAGTTCGGCAGGGCGTTCGTCCAGCCGATGTACCAGAAACGCGAGATGGGTGTCAAGGCGCTCTTTGCCTTGGATAACATCTGGGACGGTATTGGCGCAATCATGCACAACCACCCGCAGCTCCAGTACATGATCGGCAAAGTGACCATCTACCCGGACTACAACGCCACGGCGCGCGAGTTGATTTACGTTTATCTTGACCGTTTCCACAGAGGTGAAGAAGGACTCATCGCGCCCTATCACCCGCTGCCTCTGCCGACGATCGACAAGCCCTTTGAGGGCACCGATCCGCAGGAGAACTACCATATTCTCCAGCATGCCGTGCGCGAGCAAGGGACCGTCATTCCGCCAATGTTCTCCGCCTATCTCAACCTCACCAACGACCTGCAGTTCTTCGGCAATGCCATTAACGACGAGCTGGCGAATGTCTATGAGACAGGAATCATGGTGGACCTCAACACCGTCTATCAGGAGAAAAAAGAACGCTATATCACACCGTATATCCAATGGCTGAACCAACAATAATGCCGACGGACTTCTCTATTACTAATAATATACGGAACGTGCGTGCGCATATACCCGCGCACGTCACGCTCGTGTGCGTGAGTAAGTTCCATCCCGTAGAGGCGATACGCGAAGCGTACGATGCCGGAGAGCGACATTTCGGCGAGAGCAGAGTCCAGGAACTCAAACAAAAGATCCCACTTCTGCCCGACGATATCCACTGGCATTTCATCGGACATCTCCAGACCAACAAAGTGCGCGACCTGCTCAAACTCCGCCCGTACCTCATCCACTCCGTGGACTCCGAACGACTCTTGAACGCACTCAACGAAGAGGCGATCAAACAAGGAATCGTCCAAAATATCCTGCTCGAAATCCACGTAGCCAAAGAAGAGACAAAAACGGGGTTAAGTAAGACTCAAGTAAGACTAATCCTAGACCATAGCGCTACTGTTTGGCATGGATTACGCATCGTTGGACTTATGGCGATGGCGACAAACACCGACGACGAAACCGAAATCCGCCGCTGCTTCGAAGAGGCTGCAAAATGTCTAAATGACGCAATAAATGACCAAATGGTAAATGACCAAATGGTAAATAACTCAGCGATCCTCTCCATGGGCATGTCCGACGACTACCGGATAGCTATCGAGTGCGGCTCCAACATGGTTCGCATCGGCTCCACCATCTTCGGAGAAAGGACATATAAATGATCAATGACAAAATGGTAAATGATAAAATGGTAAATAGTCAAAAAATACGTGCAGTATTTTTTGACCAAGATGGTGTGCTTTTTGACTCCATGCCTTGCCATGCCAAGGCTTGGGAGATGGCGATGAACGAGAACGGGGTCCCTTATACCGCCATGGACTGTTACCGCAACGAGGGCAGAACCGGTCCCGGCGTCATCAACGAGATCTACCAGCGCCTCCACGGTACCGACGCGCCGCAGGAACTGATCGACCACATATACGATACCAAGTCCAATTATTTTCTCCAACTCAATAAAGGCGAACTACCGGCCCTCATTCCCGGGGTGCGCGATGTGCTGCAATACCTGCACAAGAACGGCATCCAATGTTGGGTCGTTACCGGCTCAGGCCAACGCAACCTCATCAATTCGCTCAACAACACTTTCGATGGGGTCTTCACGGGCATCATCTCTGCCTTTGATGTGAAGTACGGCAAGCCGAATCCCGAACCGTACCTCAAAGCCTGGGAGCGTTCCGGCTTCAAAAAAGAGGAATGTATGGTGGTGGAGAATGCTCCTTTGGGAACTCGTGCCGCGAAAGCCGCAGGACTCTTCACTTGCGCCGTGAATACAGGTATTCTGCCCGACTCTGACTTGGAAGCGGAGCACGCCGACAAAGTCTTCCCGAACATGGCGGCGCTTCTCAAATGGCTGCAAGATTCTGCCATTTTGTCAGTCTGAACCCGTTTGGAACATAGTTTGTGTATTGTTTAGTGAACAACTGATTACAGAATCACGTAATCACGTAATTACGAATATTAACTAAACGATATACAACTATGAACACGAACAATTACAATTCCAACAACCAGAACGAGAACCTCAAGAAGTTCGCTATCAACCTCTGTGAGCGGGCTCGAGAGGGGAAGTTAGACCCCGTCATCGGACGTGATGACGAGATCCGGCGTGTGCTCCAGATCCTGAGCCGCCGTACGAAGAACAACCCGATCCTCATCGGCGAACCGGGTGTCGGTAAGACTGCCATTGCGGAAGGCCTCGCCCATCGTATCGTACGTGGCGATGTGCCCGAGAACCTGAAAAAGAAACAGATCTACTCCCTCGATATGGGTGCCCTTATTGCGGGTGCGAAGTACCAGGGTGAGTTTGAGGAGCGACTCAAAGGCGTCGTCAACGAAGTAGTGGCGGCGGCTGGCGAGATCATCCTTTTCATCGATGAGATCCACACCCTCGTCGGCGCCGGCAAATCAAGCGGTGCGATGGACGCAGCGAATATCCTGAAACCGGCTTTGGCACGTGGAGACCTGCGCGCCATCGGTGCTACCACCCTCGATGAATATCAGAAGTATTTTGAGACCGACAAAGCCCTTGAGCGGCGGTTCCAGAAAGTCATGGTCGATGAGCCGGATGAGGCAGCGACGATCTCTATCCTCCGTGGTCTGAAAGAGCGCTACGAGACCCACCACAAGGTGCGTATCAAAGACGATGCCATCATCGCAGCGGTAACCCTCTCCGCTCGGTATATAACCGATCGTTTCCTGCCGGATAAGGCAATTGACCTGGTCGATGAAGCCGCAGCCAAACTGCGTCTGGAAGTGGACTCCAAGCCCGAAGAGATCGATTCGCTCGACCGTCAGATCAAGCAATTAGAGATCGAGCGCGAAGCGATTAAGCGCGATAAGGACGAAGTCAAACTCAAAGCCATTGAAGCACAGTTGACGGAGCTGAAAAAGCAATCCGACGAACTGAACGCACGCTGGAACAAAGAGAAAGGATACGTGGCTACCATCCAGAATGAGAAAGCACGTATCGAGACCCTCAAACACCAGGCGGAAGTAGCCGAGCGCGAAGGCGATTACGGCAAGGTTGCGGAGATCCGGTACAGCCAGATTCCTGCCGCCGAAGCGAACATCAAAGCCGCTCAGGACACTCTGCATCAGCTCGGTACCGATTCCCTCATCAAAGAGGAAGTCGATGAAGACGATATAGCTGAAGTAGTAGCTCGTTGGACGGGTATTCCGGTAGCAAAGATGATGCAATCCGAGCGCGACAAACTGCTCCATCTGGAGGAAGAACTTCATAAACGTGTCATCGGCCAAGACCAAGCCATTGAAGCGGTCTCCGACGCTATCCGTCGTAGCCGTGCAGGACTCCAGGATCCCAAACGTCCTATCGGTTCGTTCATCTTCCTTGGTACCACCGGTGTCGGTAAGACCGAGTTGGCAAAAGCCCTTGCGGATTACCTCTTCGACGATGAGAATATGATGACGCGTATCGATATGTCCGAGTACCAGGAGAAGTTCTCCGCGACGCGACTCATCGGTGCGCCTCCGGGATACGTGGGTTACGATGAAGGCGGACAGCTGACCGAAGCCATCCGGCGTAAACCCTACTCCGTCGTCCTCTTCGATGAGATAGAGAAAGCGCACCCCGATGTCTTCAACGTCCTGCTGCAAGTGCTCGATGACGGTCGTCTGACGGATAACAAAGGTCGTTTGGTCAATTTCAAGAACACCTTGATTATCATGACTTCCAACCTCACGGAGGAGCAACTCCGCGCACAGGTTCGACCCGAGTTCATCAACCGTATTGATGAGATCATCCACTTCTCTGAACTGACCGAGTCGGACATCAAAGCAGTCGTCGGTCTGCAAGTCAGCCGCATCCACAAGATGCTTGAAGACCAAGGTATCGACCTCCGCGTCACGGACGACGCAATCAACTACATCGCCAAGGAAGGCTACGACCCGCAGTTCGGCGCACGGCCTGTCAAGAGAGCGCTCCAACGCCTCGTCCTCAACGAGCTGTCCAAGGCCATCATCGGCGGCAGAGTAGATCAATCCAAACCCGTCATCGTCGAGCTCCGCGACGGCGAACTCAAGTTCCGCAACTAACGGATTTTTATGGTAACTTTTTTACCATAATCAATCACTAATTTTCAAAAAATGGCATACAAATTTGCGTATGTCATTTTTTTTGTGTAATTTTGCAGCGCAAAATCAAAACAAGAACACTATGAGTTACATGCAAATGGCACAATTAGACGTGCTCAACCTTGTGAAGGGCATTCAAACGGAAGGGGATTATATTGACTTCCGTAATATGCTTGCGCGCTATTTTGCAGACAAAGCGCAGAAACAAATAGATGCCCTTTGGGAGAATGGTAAGATCAATGAGCAGACCATTGAACAATGGGGTAACGAACGAATGAGAACTCCTTATCGCTATGCGGTACATCGTTCTTGATACCAATTGTCTTCTGCAGGCATTACCTTCCAATAGCCCATTCCATAAAATATGGATTGAGGTGTTGGAGGGTCGTATTTGTTTGTGTGTCAACACGGATATTTTAGAGGAATACGAAGAGATATTAGCCATTAAAACGACTCCGGAGATTGCGCGCAATATTGTGGAAGCGATTGCAAATCTATCAACAACCGTTTTCCAAAATACATACGTTCACTTTGAGTTACTTCCGGCTGATTCGGATGATAATAAATTCGTTGATTGCGCAGTAGCATCAGATGCTGAGTACATAGTAACAAATGATAAACACTTCAATCCATTAAAAGAAATTCCCTGGCCGAAGGTAGAGATTATTAAGATAGCAGAGTTTATTAAACTTATATAATTCTCGTCACTCACTGACGTTAAACAGGACCAGGTCTGTTGTCACCGACAGCGTAAAAAAGCGGTGACATATTTTATATACAGAGTTTCGGAGACGAGACTCTGTTTTTTTGTTTCTATTAAGTGCAGATTTTTTGTGGATGCTGGAAAAAAGAGAGATTTATTTGCATAATTCAGAAAAAAGTAGTACCTTTGCAAGCGCAATTAGATTCTTTTTATGAATACACAAGATCTTACAAAAGATACCAAAGGAGAGATTGTTATCTATCAATCAGAAGAAGGTAAAGCAGTTATTGATGTTATTCTTCAAGACGAGACTGTCTGGGTAACTCAGGAGCAGATGGTTGCCCTTTTTGGTAAGGCAAAATCTACTATTAGCGAGCATCTTAAGCATATTTTCAAAGAAGGTGAGTTGGACCAAAATTCAGTTGTTCGGTTTTTCCGAACTACTGCTGCTGATGGCAAATCATATAATACCGCATATTACAACCTCGATGTAGTCATTTCTGTTGGCTATCGCGTTCATTCTGTGCAAGGTACGCGTTTTCGTCAGTGGGCAACGCAGCGCATCCATGAATATATTATCAAAGGCTATACACTCGATGATGAGCGATTGAAAGGTAATGGAGGACGTTATTTCCGCGAATTACTCCAACGCATTCGAGATATTCGTAGTAGTGAGCGCAACCTCTATCAGCAAGTGACCGACATCTATGCAACTGCGGTGGATTATGATCCGAAAGCCGAGATTACGCGTCAGTTCTTTGCTACGGTGCAAAACAAGATGCACTATGCAGCACACCAACATACAGCGGCTGAGGTGGTCTATGACAGAGTCGATAATGAAAAGCCGATGCTCGGCATGACGAACTTCAAAGGGAACTATATCACAAAAGATGATGTAACTATTGCCAAGAACTATTTGACGGAAATAGAACTCCAGCGACTAAATCTGTTGGTGTCTCAGTTCTTCGACTATGCGGAATTGCAAGCGATGGAGCAACATCCTATGACCATGCAAGAGTGGATAGACGAACTCGATCGGGTGCTAAGCAATAACCGTCGCCCGTTGTTAGAAGGAAGCGGTTCTATAAGCCACCAACAAGCGCAAGAAAAAGCCGAACACGAATACACCATCTATCGTCAGCGAGAGATGGACCAATTAGAGTCCGACTATGATCGCGCCATACGACAGTTATCTCTCTTCAGTGGCTCTACTGAGCAACACTCAGGCGAAACATCAATAGATGAAGAATAAAGGTTACTTTTGGCAATAATCTTCCTCATTTCTAACCTCACTGACAGCGAAAAATTCAAGAAAATGACACTTTTATTTGCGAGTGTCATTTTTTTTGTGTACCTTTGCAGTCGCAAAGGTTAGAAACCTCTCGTCGCTCCGAGACGTTAAAACCGGAGGACATAATAAAAGGCGTTTATTGACGCTTGTTTTGACACTTCTGAAACTTAGGAACTTTCAAGTATCTGTTCAAAGCAATGCAACAATAGATGTCTATGTTGGGTATATAAACACGCCCTCTATGGGCGTACTATATACTTTTCAGCGTAGGCTCTGTGTTGCTTGTTCATGATAGATACGGGCATCCTAAGGCCTCAGAAGTGCAGGACAAGTAACAATTACAGGTCCTGCGCTTTTTGTGTATGTACCTATATGAAGAAAATTATGGCTAATTGGCAAGACATAAAAGCATTAGAAGAACGCATCTACGAAGCCGTAGAGGAGTTCTTGAATAATCAGGAGGCTTACGCTATGCCTGTGCTGAACGTCTATCTGGATCATGACGACATGACCTATAAGGCTACCGTCGAAGATGGATTGCAAGGAACAGAAGATGACGGCATTTATTCGATGCCGGAGTTGGTTCGCATGGGCGATGATGGCAAGCCAGAGCCTGATATTGATAAGATTAGCGATGTCGCTAATAGTTGGATATTTTTAGATTGAAAATAACAAATAGAAATAGATTAACTAACATATAAAATTCGCATAGTCAAATAGGCATATACCTTTAACAACGAGTCGGCAAAACTTAAAGTAGGAAGGAGATATATGTCCCTGCTATCCGTGTGTTGCATGGGGAAGCGGGGTATTCCTACAAGTTTGCCGACTCTGTTGTTTGCCCCGCTGACCTGTGCTTTTTTCTTATCAGAGATCAACCGGATAGTTCACGCTATTCGGTTTTTTGATTGAAAAAAGTACAGAGATATGATAAAAGAATTAAAAGTAGGCACATTATTTAGTGGGATTGGAGCATTTGAGCATGCATTAAAGCAGTTAAATATACCCCACAAAATATTATTTGCTTGCGACAATGGTGAAAGAGAATTACCACTAACTTATGGTAATTTGTTTGCTCTTACAAAAGGTCTAAACGAAGATGAGTTATATTCTTATTGCGAAGATTACATAAACAAAATTGGAGTAAGGAAAGAGCATCGGAAAATAGAGATAGACAATTTGTTTAAACTTGCTCATAAGCGTGAGACCCCAATACAAAACAAAGTAGTAGTGGAATTTTTCAAAGAAGGTAGAAAGAGTGCTGTAAAGCATACACTTGTCCTGACTCAAGAACAAATTATCGCCTTGACTCCCAATATGACAATGAAGCAGCGTGAGCAATATGTGAAAGGTTTATATGATGCTATGCCTGAGCATAATTATGTAAAGGATGCATATTTTGCTAATTATGACATTTCTGAGAACGAGTGGCATGAAGATATTCGTTTCTTAGATGCTAATGAATACGCTGGAGATTTAGATATTCTGGTCGGAGGAAGTCCTTGTCAAAGTTTCTCTAATTATGGGAAGAAACTTGGTCTAGAAGATGTACGAGGAACTCTTTTTTATGACTATGCACGTGTTATAAAAGAATCAAAGCCAAAGATATTTATCTATGAAAATGTAGAGAACGTAACTCGTAATGATGGGGGGAAAACATGGAAGGTAATGTATGAAGTATGGCAATCTTTAGGCTATCACATTGAATGGTCTATATTAGATGCCAAAGATTATAACCATCCGCAATTACGAAGTCGATTGTTTTTAATCGGATTTAGAGAGGATATATTTAAACAACCTTATTCATTCCCGCCAAAACAGGAGTTGACACACAAAAGCACGGAATATTTGGAGTGTCCGCCGATTCCTGACATTTACTATTTAGGAAAGAAGGGATTCGAATGGATCACTTCACCGGAAAAAAATTTGAGAAGATCACGCGTTAACCAAGATGTAATAGGATGCGAAACTGCTTACCAACAAGATAATTGGATAGGAGATTTCCGTGTAGAGCATCCCAAAAAAGAACATTACAACGATGAACGTATTTATGTTGGTAAGTTCGATTTTAAGGATGGCAAAGGAATGGTTGATGCAGTGGGACGCAAAATGACCCCTCGTGAATGTATGAATTTAATGGGGTTCGATGAGAGTTTTAATATAGCCGTCAATGATAGTATAGCCTATCGTCACGCAGGAAATTCTATAGTTGTACCTGTACTTAAAGAGTTAATAAAAACATTGTTACCATATATAAATTAATTGTCTTATGGCACTACAAGTTGGAACAGTAGATGGTCTTATTAATATTGGACCAAAAATCACGGATGTTTTTGTGAAGGCAATCGCCGCTTTTGCAGAGCAAGGTGTTGAATATGCAAAAAATAAAGGCATTCCCTTTGGAGCAGCATTCCAAAGATTTACTTACCCAGTATATTCAGGAGAGTCATCTGAATTTAAAGTAACTAGTATAGACAAGCCTGTTTATACTAAATCAGGGAAAGAGCAAAGTCCTGCTTTTATCACGTATTGCCGAAAAATGGGATTGTTGGTGATAAACGAATCTCAATCATTATTTAAGTTGACAACTATTGGTGAATTATTATTAAATAATGAACTTTCAATTCAAGAATATGCATTTGTTATCATTAGCAAACAAGGTATATTTCAAGATGGTATTTATAAAGTTCCATTATTTGCACCTGTTGTAGAACTATTAGAAAAAAAGCCTTTTATTACTACAGAGGAGATTCAAAATTATATATCTAAATCATACAATGATAGTGAGATTTGGAAAACAAGATTTGATATTTTACTAGGAGCATTGGCTACCAGTGGAATACTTGTGAAAGATAATAATTCTTACTATATAGGAGGATTACCACAAGCCAGAGTTCTTGAAGAAATAAAAAAGAACATCAATAAAATTTCACCATCTCTTTTAGATGATGATGAAAATTATTCCACTTATATGGGTGAATGTGCGTTGGGGATATTTGACATATTACGTCCTTTAAACATCCATATTTTCGAGGAACTATTTCCTAATCTTGTAAAATACTCTCACTTATCTGGCAATATAAATGCCTCTATAAGTGACCATAACATAATTCAAATCATCTATTTCGGAGCACCGGGAACGGGAAAGAGCCATAAAGTGAGGGAAATAATCGGGGAGGAAACAAATCTGCCAAATGTGTTCCGCACGACTTTCCATCCCGACACGGATTATGCTTCTTTTGTGGGTTGCTACAAGCCATCTATGCGCAGAACAGGAAAGAAACACCAAGTTGATGGTATCGATGTAGATGATGAAGAAATCGTCTATACCTTTGTGCCACAAGTCTTCACGGACGCGTACGTCTATGCTTACAAGCACCCTGCGGAGACTACCTATCTTGTATTAGAAGAAATCAACCGCGGAAACTGCGCACAGATTTTTGGTGACCTGTTCCAACTATTAGACCGCAAAGACGGCGTTTCGGAATACAAGATCAAAGCTGACAACGATTTGGCAAAGTATCTGGTTGCTCAATTAGGCGAAGAATCCGAAGGCATCAAAGACGGCAAACTTTGCTTGCCTGCTAACCTGAGTATTCTGGCTACGATGAACACTTCCGATCAAAGTCTCTTCCCGATGGATAGCGCTTTCAAACGCCGTTGGGAATGGGAATATGTGCCAATTAACTATAGTACGGACATCCTGTCCGGCTCGTTCGACATCACAATTGGCGAAAAAGTTTATTCGTGGGTGGAGTTCATCCAAAGCGTCAATAAACATATCTTCGATCTCACGCAGAGCGAGGACAAACAGATGGGTAATTTCTTCATCAAACATTCCGTGGACGAAAGCGAGTTTAAGAGCAAAGTGATGTTCTATCTCTGGTACGAAGTGTTGCGTGACGAGACTGGAAACAACAAGTATTTCTTCCGTCAGAACACGCCGGACGGCAAGGATTCTACTCCGTTCACGTTCAAAGACCTGTACGAAACGGACGCACAAGAGACCATCCAACAGTTTATGGCGTATTTAGGTGTTGCCCCTAAATGAAAATTCTCATAGAGCAATATGGCTATGACAAAGAGAGGTTGAGCAAACTGCTTGACCCGCACTATTATACGGAGTTGCGAGACGGCAAAGCCAAAATTCCGTACGTGGGGTATTTTCTGTCTCACAAGATACCGGATGTGGTGTTCATCCTGCCGAAAGTGTTTGTGATTGACGGCAAGGCTTTCGGCGAATACACACCGGAAGAGATTATTGACTTTGATGCCCTCAAGGCGGAACACAAAGCGAATGTGTTTAGTCTCTCCGTGTGGATTTACCGGGCTATCAAACTCTATTTCCTGCGCAAGGACAAAGCCGGAGAGGAAGCGGAAATCATGCAGAACGTGGTTTCTCACCAAGGTCCAAGCAGCGAGACGATGATAGATATTATCCTGTCGCTCTTGAAGTTTGACAAGGATCACAAGAACCTCTTTGCATATATCACGCGCCTCAAACACTCCGGGCAGAACAAGATTCATTGGCAGAAGACCATCTCCCAGACGCAAGCCCTCATACAAAACGGAAAGCCGGTTTATCTTCAGCCGCGTACCAAACACAAAGACATCAATTTTGACGAAGAACTGATAGTGCTCTTTTATTCGGTACTCAACTATCTCTCGCAGGAGTTCAAGTTCAGCGTCCGTCCGGCTTTCGGGTACGATCTGCTCCGACCGGAGACGATTCAATCTATGATAGAGAGCGACAAAGGTGTACGTATTCTCCGGCAAAACAGACGCAAGTACTTCACGGATGAGATGGTTCAACTATGGAACCTGCTCTTCACTTTCTTTGAGCAATCGCAATATGTCCAGAGCAAAGACAATGACGACGAGCAAGCGATGTTGGTTCGCGAGTTCAACCTCGTTTTTGAGGACATGATCGATTCGCTCATCGGAGACAGCAGTCTGCCTTCAGGACTAAAAGAGCAGAAAGACGGCAAGATCATCGACCACCTCTACCGCGATAGTTCGCTTATCGAGGACAAAAAACAAATCTATTTTATTGGTGACAGCAAGTACTACAAGGATGAGAACGACATCGGTCCGAACTCCATCTACAAGCAGTTTACGTACGCCAAGAATGTCATTCAATACAATATCGATTTCTTCAACCGCAAGCCCAACGAGTTTGAGCAGGAGAACTTACAATACCGCGACAACACGACCGAGGGCTACAATATCACGCCGAACTATTTCATCCGCGGACATCTGCAAGCCGGCCAACTGAATAATTATTCCGACTCTAACCTGCAATTAGTGTCCGTGGACGGCAAGAACTATAAGATCTCGTTCCACTTTGAGAACCGGCTCTTTGACCGCGACACGCTAATTCTGCAAACATACAATATCAACTTCCTCTTTGTGCTGGCGTGTTATGTGCAAGGAGCCGGGGAACATACACAAAAGATTAGATCTATTTTCCGCGAGAATATCAAGAGCGTGCTCCAGACGCAGTACGATTTCTTTGCTATCAAGCCCAAAGTGCAGCATGAGGCAGAGCAGTTCCTGCATGATAATTTCCAACAAGTACTCGGCAAAGTGATTGCGCCTTATGACACTTCTACCAATTGTATGGCGTTAGCGTTAGACCAAAAGGCAGATAACAAGGAGACGCTCGATTTGATTGACCAGTACTTCTACCGGCAACCTATTCCGAAAGACCATTTGGACATTACCCCGGACACCTTATTCGGAGAGAATGAGCAGACCCGTTTGTTTACGGAGACACCTGTTATAGACAAGAATCTAAAGTGTATTATCTCGGCACAAGTCCGCAAGGATGATAAGCAGTTTGACCTGTTCAACCTCGGAGAAGCTACGGAATATACGATGGATTCTGTTCCGTCTGTTAGTCTCATGAGCATCAAATATCTCATGCCTATGCCCGCGTATAACATACGAGGCTACTACGAGGTTACGGACATGAAGTTCAACACCAAAACAGGAGGCATGAAATTCAAATTAGGTCAGTTCTATCCCTTAGGCGACACACCCGTTAACATCGCCGGCAAAATGCGTCACGGCGAACTCCTTTCCCTCGGCTACATAGAGGAAAATCTCTATTCTCAAAAGCCATAATCCCATAAACATCGGTCTGAATTCGTTTCAACATCGGTTCAAATGGTCATAAATCAGCAGACCTTGCGCTGACGTTGCGCTGATGGTATATACCCTGGCCGGACAAGAGGTCAAATAACGTGACCAAGGGACTAAGTACCAAGTACAAATCTCACGGGCGGCTCAATGTAATGAGTCGCCCGATTGTTTTGTCCAGATAATCATAAATGTACTGCTAAAGCACCTTGTGAGTGCCGAAAATGTGTAAAAATCACAAAATATAGTACCAAAAATGTGTAAAATTACACAAAAATAGTACCGTAGAGGTCAAATCGGCCACTCGTATTAGCGGAGGAAGTCTCGCATCTTATACCAACCGTTATAATCCTTCCCTGCGTGTGCGTTTATCAATGAATAATCTGCAATATAATGGAGGCCTGATAAGTATTCCTCTTCCGTTAGCAGACTGGATATTGCGATTAATAGCAATGGTATAATATTTTTTCTCCATAATAGATCTTCATCCTCCGCGGGGAGAAAACATATACCATAGACGGACGAAAAGTCCGCTAATAGGGCTCCCGCAGATTGCATCCCGTTTCTATTCCGCTTGGCGACACATCCCATTCGCCAAGCAGTTTTTCTTTGTCCATCTTTTTACAACTTGTATCTTTTTCTTTACAACTTGTATCTTTTTCTTTATAGCTTGTATCTTTTTTCTATAGCTTGTATCTTTTTCTCAAAAAACAAGCTTCCGTTCGCGGTACTTTAGTGCCGTGTTTCTTCTTACGTCGTCCATTGCCCGGCATGCCATGCCGCTTATATAAAAATTTGCACTGAGAAAAGTGAGATTTCTCAGAATTCTCACAATTCTTATGTCATTTTTTTCTTTCGTTTATTGCGTCGGATGGTATCCGACATCCGGCCCTAAAAAAGTCCAATCGTTAGTTATTCCTTAGTGATTAGTTAGATATTCGTTAGTCATTGTACTACCCATAACGTAGCCTAATCGTAGTCACTTACTCCGCAGTACGCCCTGTTCTTCTCCCGTTCCTTTCTCCTTAAAATCAAATAAAAATGCGCGCATATTTGCATATCTCAAAAAAAAGCAGTACCTTTGCATCGTTTTTGCAAACGATGAGGAGAAACGCAGGAATATTCATAGGGTTGGGCGTGCTTCTGGCACTCTTTTTTTGCCTGGATATATGTAGCGGCAGCATTTGGCTGTGGCCGTTTGACACATTGAGTGTCATGGAGCACAATATCCTGCACGCCATCCGTATCCCGAAAGCGATTACGGCGGTCCTTGCCGGCGCAGCATTGTCTGTATCGGGACTGATCATGCAGACCCTCTTCCGCAACCCTCTTGCCGGACCTTATACTTTAGGCGTCTCGTCCGGTGCGAGTCTGGGTGTAGCCTTCCTGACGATGTGCTCCGCGACAATGGTGATGATGCTGCCGATAGCCGCGTGCATCGGCGCGACGGGTGTCTTACTGCTGGTCTTAGCGGTCAGCCGGCGCGTGACGGGTAATGTCAGCCTGCTGATTGTGGGAATGATGTTCGGCTCCATCGCCGGCGCGTTAGTGAGCCTGCTGCAGAACTTCGCCAACCCCGATGCGCTGAAACTCTTCATCGTCTGGACGCTCGGTTCACTCAGCAGTGTCAGTTGGGCGGACATGCGGCTCTTGCTCCCTATCCTGCTCCTCGGCACGCTCTTTGTCATCCTGGCGATGAAGCCGCTGAACGGCCTGCTCTTAGGCGAAGACTACGCCCGCGGACTGGGCATCCACGTTGAGCGCACGAGGCTGTATATCGTCCTCGCGACCGGTCTCTTAGCCGGAGGCGTGACGGCTTTCTGCGGTCCTATCGCTTTCATCGGCGTAGCGGTTCCGCATATCGCCCGGGGGATTTTTCAGACCTCCAACCACCGCATCACCATCCCCGCGTGCGCCCTCATCGGCGCCGGGCTGCTGCTGATTTGCGATGTGTTGTGTTCGCTCTTTGTCTATCCGCTTCCGATATCGACCATCAGTGCCTTGTTCGGAGCGCCGATTATTATCTGGATCATTCTAAAAAACAAATAAACAATGTCTGTACATGTACAAAATAGCCGAATGACGACTTCCAAACTGCGTCAGATGAAGGCTAACGGCGAGAAGATCGCCATGCTAACAAGTTATGATTTTACCCTTGCCTCTCTCGTCGATGAGGCAGGGATTGATATGATTTTAGTGGGCGACAGCGCCAGCAACGTCGTTTGCGGCAACCAATACACGCTGCCCATCACCGTGGATGAGATGATCTTCCTCACCAAAGGTGTTGTCCGCGCAGCGCAGCACTCGCTCGTCGTTTGCGACATGCCGTTTGGCAGTTATCAGGTGAGCGAAGAGGAAGCCGTGCGCAACGCCATCAAGATCCTCAAGGAATCCGGTTGCGATGCCGTCAAACTCGAGGGCGGCGAAGAGATCCTTCCTGCTATCCGCCATATGATCCAAGCCGGCGTACCCGTCATGGGACACCTCGGTCTGACGCCGCAGAGCGTCAATCAGTTCGGCGGTTACGGCCTGCGCGCGAAAGAAGAGGCAGAGGCTGCCAAACTGCTCCACGACGCCAAACTCCTGGACGAAGCCGGCTGTTTCTCTATCGTCCTGGAGAAGATCCCTGCGGCGTTGGCAGAGAAAGTAACGAAAGCCGTCTCCTGCCCGGTCATCGGCATCGGCGCCGGCAATGGTTGCGACGGACAAGTCCTCGTGCTCCACGACATGTTAGGCCTTAACCAAGGCTTCAAACCCAAGTTCCTCCGCCATTTTGCGACCCTCGCTCAGAACGTCAAAGATGCAGTAAGCGAATACGTCAACGCAGTCAAAGACAGTTCCTTCCCCAACGCGGAAGAATCCTACTAATCGTACATATGCACGATATACACAAAAAAGAGGCCCTCGAGCCTCTTTTTTGTGTATATGACTGTGTATTACGGGATGAGTTTCTGGATCTCCGTAGCGATCTCATCCATGTACTTGTTTCCGGTCTCCGGGTTGATCGGCAGTGCGCCGAAATCCAGCGTGATAAACGGATGCATACTGTCGGATGTCACGAGCTTCAGGTCCTTGCGTCCCATGCGCACCTCCATGATCTCCGAGAAAGGAATAACGATTCCCTGGGCGTACAAGAGCCCCAACTCACGGTTCGCGAGGATATTTCTGCCGGTGAGAATATCATGCTGGTACCAAACCTCATAATCATCGCCCAGCGTCTCCTTGATAAGCGCCTCCGCCTGCGGATTGAGAGTAGCTGCCTCACGTCTCCATTGCTCGCGTTGCTGCTCACGAGCCGCCGCTGCCTCACGCACGTGTTCCTCATTCTCATTCACGTATTCGTCGATGGAAGCCATATAAGCGTTACGACGGGAACGAAGCCCGATGAGTAGCAACAGATCCGCCAGAATCACTACTGCCGGATAAGCCAACGTGCCATAGAAATCCTGCAAATAGAAAGGTATCGGGATATAGGCAATCGCCAAAAGCAGACTGACATACAACAACCAGCGGCATTTGTTATGCGCATGGCGGATCGCATGAATCGTCTGCTCACGCGTCACTTCACGCACGACTTTCAGCCGGTCACGAGCGTCAAACCACTTCCATACCAGGAAGAAGGACACCAACATCAATCCAATGAGGATAAACAATAAGGAATAGAGTAAAAATTCGAGTCTCATACGCTTATAGATTTGAGGGTTAAATTAAGTCTATTTTTAAAACTCGCCACAAAGTTACAACAAATTTTCCGAATATGCAAGAGTTCTTACTATTTTTATTGCATATTTCAATAAAAACTTGCATATTTGAAAAAAAAACCGTACCTTTGCATGCTATTTTTTGTTAAACTCTCATTTTACCACTACTATGACAACACAAGAAATGAAACAGGCATTTGAGCAAGCCTATCATCAGAAAGCTCAGAAAATCTTCTTCTCTCCGGGTCGTGTCAATCTTATCGGCGAGCACACCGATTACAACGGCGGCGCTGTTTTCCCTTGTGCACTCAGCTTCGGCGCTTGGCTCTTGATCGCCAAGAATAACGACCGCGTGCTGCGGTTCCATTCGCTGAACATGCCGCAAGTATATGAAATCCCCATGGACGCTATCGCTCCGCAGCCTGATCGCGCTTGGTGTAACTACTCGCTGGGATGCATCGAGATCATCCGTCGCCGCCATCCGGAGGCGAAACTGGAGAGCGGTTATGACTTGCTCTACTATGGTAACGTGCCCGCAGGAGCCGGTCTGAGCAGTTCCGCTGCCATGGAGGTGGTTACCGCACGCGCCTTCACTGAAGAGATGGGTTGGAAAGATCCGGACGACAAGAAATACCGCACGGAGTTGGCTCTCATCGGCCAGGCTTGCGAGCATGAGTACGCCGGCGTGATGTGCGGCATCATGGACCAGTTCGCTTCCGCGCAAGGAAAGAAAGATCATGCTATCCACCTCAACTGCGACACCCTCGAGTTCGAGCACGTGCCCGTCAAACTCGACGGCATCAAAGTGGTCATCACCAATACCCACAGCCCGCATCATCTGGACAGCGGCGCGTACAACGACCGCGTGCGCCAATGCCACATCGCCGTCGAGCAGATCAGCAAAGTGAAACCCATCAAGTTCCTCGCTGAGCTGACCGAGGACGACTGGAAAGAAGTGGAATCCGCTATCACCGACCCGATTGCCAAGAAGCGTGCCCGCCACGTCGTAGGCGAAGTAGCACGTACCGCAGCAGCCGTAGAGGCGCTCAAGAAAGGCGAGATCGCGTATTTCGGTGAACTGATGACCGCCAGCCATGTATCCCTCCGCGACGATTATGAAGTGACAGGTCCGGAGCTCGACGCCCTTGCTGAAGCCGCTTGGCAGGTAGAAGGCGTGCTCGGTAGCCGTATGACCGGTGGTGGTTTCGGAGGATGTACCGTCAGCCTCGTCAAAGAAGACGCTATCGACCGCTTCAAAGCTTTCGTCGGCGCTGAGTACGAGAAGAAAACCGGCCTCAAAGCCGATTTCTATGTTGCAGAAATCGGTGACGGCGTGATGCGTTTGGCTTAATTAACAATTCACAATGTACAATGGACAAAGGGCTCTATGAGTTTGGTACAATGTTTTAAGATTCGTACTATCTTTTCTGTTTGTACAAAAGCCGTTAGGACGCTTTGTGAATTGTAAATTGTACATTGATAATTATTCATTTTATGAAACCCATCCAATTCTATACGATTAAGAGCAGCGGTGGTCTCAAAGCGGAGATCTCGAATCTCGGCGCGAAGATCACCAAACTGCTGGTCGCCAACCGCAAAGGGGAAGTCAAGGATATCGTCCTTGGCTTCCGCACAGCGGAGGAGTGGCGAACCAAAGAGACCTATTTCAACGCCATCTGCGGACGCGTAGCCAACCGCATCAAAGACGGCAAGTTCACCCTCGACGGCAAGACCTACCAACTCCCCGTCAACAACGGCACGAACAGCCTGCACGGCGGCGTGGAGGGATTCAACGCGAAGATATGGGAGGTCGTCGAGCAGAGTATCTATGAGATCAAACTCCGCTACCGCGCCAAAGACGGCGAGGAAGGCTATCCCGGCGACGTGGACATCTATGTCACTTATACCGTGACAAAGGACAACCGCCTCGTCATTCATTATGAGGCAAAGACCGATGCCCCCACCCTCGTGGCGATGACCAACCATGCCTATTTCAACCTTGCAGGCGAAGACGGCGGACGCGTGGACGACCATGTGCTGCAAGTCTTTGCAGACCGCTACACCCCCTTCGACGACACCGCTTGTCCGACCGGAGAGATCCTCCCCGTAGAGGGCACACCGATGGATTTCCGCCAGCCCGTACGCATCGGAGACCGCATCCACGACCAATTCTTTGAGCCGGGCAGAGGAATCGACAACAACTGGTGTCTCTGCGACGGAGACGCTCCTAAAGAGCTACGCCATGCCGCGACCCTCCAAGCCGACGGAAGAACTATGGAGTGTTGGACGACGATGAAGGGCCTGCAGGTCTATACCGGCAACTGGATCGAGAAGAACGAAGGAAAAAACGGCAAGCTCTACGACGAGCAGCACGCCGTTTGTCTCGAGGCGCAGAACTGGCCCGACAGCATCAATCATCCCTCCTTCCCGAATATCATTCTCCGTCCCGGCGAGAAACTCGACGAGATAACCGAATACCGTTTCCTCTAACCCCCTAATCCCCGAATCCCCTAACCCGATGCTTTGCATTTTATTAGCGATTAGCACCCTCCTGACCTCCTGGCAGTTCCGCCAGGAGCCGTCGGCTCAGATGCCGAACGTCGATACCGTTTGGCGCGAAGTGACCATCCCTCACGACTGGGCAATCAGCGGACCTTTTGACCGCGAGAACGACCTCCAGAAAGTCATCGTCGTACAGAACGGAGAGAACGAAGCAACCTGGAAAACCGGGCGCAGCGGTGGGCTCCCATGGATGGGCAAGGCGCACTACCGCACGCGTGTCAAAGTCAATAAGGACAAGTTCTACACCCTCGTCTTCGATGGTGCCATGAGTCATGCCGACGTCTATGTCAACGGCGAAGAGATGGTCTATTGGCCCTACGGATACAACACTTTCGATTGCTACATCCTCCCCCACCTCATCACCTCCGACTCCGTGGATATCGATGTCTTTCTGGAGAACAAACCCCAGCAGAGCCGCTGGTACCCGGGCGCAGGACTCTACCGCAACGTCCATCTCGTAGAGAGCCACCCCGTGCATATCCCCACTTTCGGTATCCTCATCCGGACACCTAAAGTGAGCAAGGATTTTGCGCAGATCACCTTCGCCGCCGAACTACAGAATGGAGTGGACTCGTTCCGCATCGAGAACACCGAATACAGCGTCCACACCGACATCCTCTTCGACGGCAAAGTGGTAGCCACCATCGACGGACAGGAAGGGGCGACGGACATCCGCAGCCCGCAGTTATGGAGCCCTGAGACGCCGAACATCTACATAGCGCGCACGCGCGTCTATAAAAACAAGGAGATCATCGACGAAGTGAACACCCCCTTTGGTATCCGCTCTGTCAGCTACACCCCCGAGCACGGTTTTCAGCTCAACGGCGAGACCCGTAAGTTCAAGGGCGTGTGTCTCCACCATGACCTCGGTCCGCTCGGCGTGGCGATTCATAAGGATGCCCTGCGCCATCAGCTGACCATGCTCAAAGAGATGGGTTGCGACGCCGTCCGCACGAGTCATAACATGCCCGCGCCGGAACTCGTGGAGCTCTGCGACGAGATGGGCATCATGCTCTGCGTCGAGCCTTTCGACGTCTGGAACCACGGCAAGACCGACAATGACTACCACGTCGAGTTCGACGACTGGTGGAAATGGGACATCACCAATATGGTCAAGCATTTCCGCAACAACCCCTCCGTCATGCTCTGGTCCTCCGGTAACGAGGTATGGAACCAAGTCCTGCCGGACGGTATCGGCATCGTGAAGGAGTTGCAGGCTCTCTTCCATCAACTCGACCCCACACGCCCCGTGACGAATGGCATGGACCAGGCGATGCACGTCATCCATAATGGTTTTGGCGCAGCGGTCGAACTGCCGGGTTTCAACTACCGCACAGGCAGATATATTGAGGCGTACGAGAACCTGCCGCAGAAGATGATTCTCGGCTCCGAGACTTCCTCTACCGTCTCTTCCAGAGGCGTGTATAAGGTCCCTGCCGTCATCCAGCCCGACAAACTCTACTCCGACAACCAGTCCTCCGGTTACGACCTCGAGTACTGCGCTTGGTCGGGTCTGCCCGAGCAGGATTTCCAGCTGCAGGATGACTACCCTTGGACTCTCGGACAATTCGTCTGGACAGGTTTTGACTACCTCGGCGAACCCTCGCCGTACGACACCGACGCTTGGCCCAGCCACAGTTCCTATTTCGGCATCATCGACCTCGCGTCCCTGCCCAAAGACCGTTTCTGGCTCTACCGCAGTCAGTGGAACAAAGCCGACGAGACACTGCATCTCCTCCCGCACTGGAACTGGAAGAAGGGCGACAAAGTGCCTGTTTTCTGCTATACCTCCTACCCCGAAGCGGAACTCTTCGTCAACGGAAAGAGTTTTGGCAGACTCCGCCATGCGACCCCCGAAGAGACCGAGCAGCTCGCCAAAGGCGACCTCTCCGTAACTCTCCCGCAACCCGAAGGAAACAAGGCAGCGCGTGTGAGCCAAATGCCGCAAGTCGGCAAATTCGAGATCCCCGAATGGGGCTCTGCGCCGCGCCCGGAACTCTTACCGCGATACCGCCTCATGTGGTTCGATGTGCCCTATAAGAAAGGAAAGATCGAAGTCGTAGCCTACGATACCAACGGCAAAGAAGCGGCGCGCCAAACGATCCGCACAGCCTCCAAACCCCACCACTTGGTCGTAGAATGTGCCAACGCCGGCGAGAATCCTGACGAACTATACTACATGACCGTCAAGGTGGTCGATCGGAAAGGCAACCTCTGCCCCTTCGCCAATAACCTCATTTCCTACGAAGGAGAAGGCTTTGTCGCCGCTGCCAACGGAGATGCTACTTGTCTGGACAGTTTCGTACAACCCAAAATGCACGCCTTTGCAGGACAATGTACATTCATCATCCGCAAAGGCGCGAAAGGTACGTTCCGAATGAAACGTTAATATTCTGCAAGAATAGTAGCCGAATAAGGCTCTACGACAATATGGCCGGTTTGGATTCGTCCTAAGCCGGCTTTATTGTTGGCTTGGCCGTCATGCGCGAGGACCGTATAGTCAGCCTCAGGCACTTCTGCTTCTGCCGGTTGGGAACCACCGTTGAGAAGAACGATAAGCGTCTTCGCAGAGTCAATCCCCTCAAGGTCTTTGATGGCATAGATAATAAGGTGCTCGTTATCGGTGTCGAGGAACTCCACATGCTCTTTAACTGCCTCCTTGGAGCCCAAGCGGAAACCTTTATGCGCACGACGGATAGCGATCATCTCGCGGTAGTATGCATACAAATCGTTGTATTGGTTCTTGTTCTCCCACGGGATAATATTGATAGAATCAGGGCTCTCGAAGCTATTATCGATACCCTGCTTGGTGCGATAGAGTTCTTCGCCGCCATAGATAAAGCTCATTCCTTGCGAGACAAGGACCGCTGTTTGCGCGAGTTTGGACATACGGATTTTGGTCTGCTCGGTCTCGCCCGTAGCGGAAATATCAATGCGGTCACGGAGGCAGAAGTTGTCATGGCAGGTAATATACGAGACATGCTGCATGGGTTCGCCGCTCCATTCCGGACATGCTATGAGTCCGCGCATGACATCTTTGGCGGAAGCCGGATTGCCGGATGCAAATCCTCTCTCATGGTCAAAAGGCGAACCGATGAGGGCATTACGTATATCATCGCTGAACGCACCTACACGCGGCATCTTATAGGTCCATTGCTTCATGGCGAGTTCCTCATACGGATACGCAGGACTCATAGCCGCCCAACCCTCGCCGTAAGTCAGGATAGTAGGATCAATCTCATCGAGTGCAGCACGGATCTGGCGCATGGTCTCCTGGTCATGAATACCCATGAGGTCAAAACGGAAACCGTCGATATGGTACTCTTTCGCCCAATAACAAACGGACGCCACCATAAAGCGACGCATCATCTCATGGTCAGAAGCAGTCTCATTACCGCAACCGGATCCATTGGCATAGGTGCCATCCTCGTTCATGCGGTAGAAATAGTAAGGCACAACGCGTCCCAGTGCACAGCCTTCAGCGTTATAGGTATGATTATAGACAACATCCATTATGACGCGGATACCGGCGGCATGAAGCGCCTGAATCATCTCTTTGGCCTCGCGGATTCGCACTACAGGATTGTACGGATCAGAGGAGTAACCTCCTTCCGGGGCATTATAATTAACCGGATCGTAGCCCCAGTTATAGCGGTTCTTCGCAAGCTTCGTCTCATCGATACTGCCGTAGTCAAAGAAGGGCAGAATCTGAACGTGCGTAACACCTAATTCCGACAGATAGTCGGCGCACTCCGCCATACCGAGGAATTTACCCTTGTGCTCCACACCGGAGTGAGGCGACATGGTGAAGTCGCGGATATGCGTCTCATATACCACGATATCTGTTTCATCGGGCATTGCGGGTCGGCTGTCGTTAGTCCATCCATCCGGATCGGTTTCGCGCATATCGATAATCGCAGCACGCGCTCCATTCACGGAGACAGCCTTTGCAAAAATACCCGGAGACTCGGCTGACCATTTGCCGTTCTGGAAGGACCGTACGGTATAATACTGACCAAGCAGATCACCTTTGACGGTTGCCTGCCAGAAATCGTTTTCCGTCTTGGTCAAAGGGATGGTTCGGTACGCATCCTGTTGAGCATCTTCATAGAGTTGCACCTCCATTTGCTCAGCGGAATTGGACCAGAAAGCGAACTCCGTTTGCCGCGGGGAATAGACACATTCGTTTTCCAAGCGTGTCTGCTTGGCGGTACAGGACAATAAAATTAGCGAGAGCATAGTAATGAAAATGTTTCTCATAGGATTAAAAGTATTACTGAGTTTTTAATATCTCGGCATAATGCCGAAGGGTAAACGAAAAGAATCCTTTTCGGGCACAAAGGTACAACAATTTTTCGGAATATGCAAATTATTCTGCTATTTTAGAGATTTTTAGGCTCGGCATAATGCCGAGGGTTGAACGAAGAAAATAGCCCGAGCGTGAGCCCGAGCTATTTTACTGATTCAGAATAAAAGATTATTCAGCGCAAGCTTTCCACTTACCGGTAGAATAATCGATCAGGAACTCAACCTCATCACCAAATGCAATGTTCGGGTTGTTATCTCCCCAAGTATCCTCGTCAGCATTGAAAGCGCGGATCTCGTTTTCCCAACCACTTACAGAACCTGCAAACTTGAACTCGTCAGAAGCGTCAGCTTTAACGGTAGCCTCATATTGGCCTTCCTTGCCAGCAACCGGAGTCATAGCGATCTCAGTAGCATTCCAGCTGTTGAACGAACCTACGATAGACGGAACCTCAGAGCCGCAATCGTTTGTCGGAACAACAAGAACAACATGACGGTCTTTGAGTACAACCTCAGCACACTCAGACTTGTTCCATTTAGCGACTTTAACGTAAACCAGACCGGAGGTATGAACTTGGATGTTACCATCGTTGGAGGTACTGTGATCAGCAGTGCTGTAGTCCTCAATGAACTCCCACTCTTTAGCTTGGCCTTCCCAAGAGCCATCGTCGGTGTAGATCAAGCAAATCTTACCAGCCATAGCGATTGCATCCTCACCCCAAGGTTCAGCACCCAGTTTGTAGGTAGCCTTGAACCATTTCTTAGAACCATCGATAGCCTCGAACTTAATGCACTCTGCAGCAGAAGCAGGACCATTCTCATCGAGATACTGATTTGCACTCACCCAATTAGAACCATCGAGTGTACCCTTGAAAGCTACGCCGTTGCACTCAGAACCCTCAGGGATGCTGATTACGAAAGTAACGTAGCCAGCTGCCGGGGCGTCAACCTCAGGGATCTCCTCCTCTACAGGAACAACGGTAGAGTCACCAGGTTGAGGAGTAGGAACAATAGGATTGTTTCCGTCCTTCTTGTCACAAGCTACGAATGCCAATGCGCCCAGAGTCAGGGCAGCAAACATCAATTTGTTAAATTTCATAACGTTTTTGATTTTTTAATGAATAATGTTAATTAAAATAAGTTTCACACTTATTGTATGATTAATATCCCTCTGCCTGGGTCAAACCAGCTGCAACTATATCAGCCTCAGGAATAGGATAGATGTTATATTTCTTTTCAAGGTTAACCAGTCCTTCTTCGGATTTATTACCGCCACGGCCTTCCCAATGGTAGTTAGCAGAGGTACCTGCGAACTTACCAAAGCGCACAAGATCCATACGACGACGTCCTTCTGCCCAAAACTCACGGCTCCACTCGTCGAGGAGGAAATCGTCACTCAGAGTGAAAGGCTTAGTATTGTGAGCTCGGTCACGCAGTGCTTGGATTGCTGCTTCTGCGGTCATTCCAGAAGCGGTAGCTCCACGATGCACGGCCTCAGCATAAGTGAGGTAAGCTTCTCCTACACGAAGCATAGGGATATCGGTATCCACAAAATTAGGTCCATGACCAGAAACGGTAATATCTTCACCCATAGTATTCTCCACATAGCGTCCTGTCCATTTCAGCATTGACCAACTATCTTGGAATCCACCCATGTTTCCACGAGGTTTAATCGAATCCGCAGTAAGGATGGTAGAATCCGGTTCAATCACCGGCTTTCCATTAGTAAGTACAGAGCAGAAGATAGCACGATCATCCCCCAAGAGTGCCGGCATATCAAACTCATTCTTCAATATAGTCGGAGTAATATCTATGTCAACAAATTTCGACAAGAATTCGGGAGTCGTACGATATCCAGCCCAACCATCAGGTGAATTGGCGGGCATATAGTCGGTATTACGGCAACCAAGCACGAGGAAAGTAGAGCCACCATAGGCTTGGCAATAAATACCGTCTTGATAGATAAGAAGTAAAGCTTCGCCACTAGCCCCGCCAACAACACGGAAGTTATCGCCCATAAAGAGTTCTTGATATGGTGTATAGACTCCACCTAAACTGGTTGTATGGAGTTTATGCGGACCATCTATTACCTGTTTCGCGTAATCTGCAGCTTTCTGCCATTGTGGCACGCCGGTATATACTTCCGCGTTGAGGTACATGCGAGCAAGCAGGAGCTTAGCGGCATACTTATCCACACGGAAGTCATTGAGACGGGTTTCCGGCAGTTTGTTCTCCAGATCCTTCAACTCATTCTCCAGCCATATAAAGAGCTGTGAGCGGGTGTATTGTTCTTTTTTACCCGGGCTTACTTTATCAACGAACGGCACGCTACCGAACATATCCAAAAGGTAGAAATAGTTGAGGGCGCGGATGAATCGAACCTCAGCAATTTGGTTAGCGCCATCACCATCCTCCTTTGCATTCTCCAAGAAGTGGTTGCAAAGGGTGATGTCGATATACAAACGATAGTACAAACCTTGTACTTGTTGGTTCAACGAATTCCAACGAACTTTACGGACATCATCAAATCCAGGGTCATTCCAAGGGATCCAGCATTCATCAGTTGGCATTTCTTGAAGAACCCACGTCATACGATAGAAAGAAGACATACCTTCGTCAAAATCATCTATATCACCGCTACCGGCAGGTCCTTGTTGTCCTGTCAATGCGAGCGTAGCATAACATTTAGAGAAGACAGCATCTTGGTTAAATTCCATGATCTTATTCTCATCATGCGGTACGACATCTAAGTCTTGTACACATGCTGTGAGCCCAAAGAGGGCAACGCCGGCACAAATGAAATATTTTCCTAATGTTTTCATAATCTTTGTTTGTTTCATGATTGATTAGAATTGTATACTAACACCCAATACTGATGTCAAGCTACGCGGATACATACTGTTATCACGACCTTCGTAAATTTCGGGGTCAACTCCCTTGTAGCCAGAGATTACGAATGGGTTCTGAATAGTCGCATATATACGTGCATTGAGTTTGTTCTTGGTTACTTTCTGGCTGAAAGTATAACCAAGGGTAATATTGTCACAACGGAGGAAAGAGGCATCCTCAATGAAGTAGTCGGTCAGGAACCAGTCACTAAACGATTTACCCTGCTCATAGGCACCCGTTTCTTTATTCCAAACCAGATCATACATTCCGTCCGATTTCATACCGCTCCAATAGGTATTGTAAGCACTCCGAGTCAAACCTTGGTAACCACCGCTAATGTCAGTATATACGTTATCCGGAGCTACGTTATAGATTTGTCCTGCAAGCACGCCGTTATAAACATAGTTGCCAATCGAAGCACGGAAGGTCAAACCGAGGTCAAAGCCGTAGAATTGGAACTTGGTCTGGAAGCCCATCGTAACAGGCGCGAACGGAGACTTAGACATGTAACGGTCATCCGCATTCACTTGACCATCCTTATTGCGGTCCACTGCGTAATATATGGTATTACCAGCGTCATCAACACCCTTCTCTGCCTCATACACATAGAAAGTATAAGCAGAATAACCTACCTTATGCGCTTGAATAGAACCACCTGTACCTACGCTAATACCTCCAGTTGGTACATAATAGGTAGAATCATTATCGGACGCATTCAGTTTGGTAATCTTATTCATATTCCAAGTAAGGTTGAAGCCCAGATCCCATTTGAACTTGCTCGGATGTCTCTGCATGTCGATAGCAACAGCATTGATAGAGAATTCCACACCCTGATTATAGAGCGAACCAATGTTACTTACCACTTTGTTCCTAAAGTTTGTACCCGTCGGCACATTGACTGTATTAATCAAGTCATTGGTAATACGATAGTAGTAGTCGATGCTTCCGGTTACACGGCTATTGAGGAAGCCGAAATCAATACCGGCGCCATAGGTCGTTGTTTTCTCCCAAGTGAGCTCGGTATTCACTGCATCCGGACGATAGTTGTAGTACAAAGGCAGACCATCCGCATCATACACCTGCGTACCGGTACCATCATAAACCGCCTTACCATCCTCATCAACCATAAGGAAATTATCTCCACCTACTGGATAGTAAGCATGGGGCTGTGATGGATAATAGGTAGCAAAGTACGGATAGTCACCATAGTTAATCTCTTGCTGACCTGTGATACCATAGTTGAGACGAAGTTTCAACTCCGAGAGGACATTGGTTTCACGAAGAGCAGCGAAGGTCTCCTTAATCTTCCATCCCAATGCTGCGGAGGGGAAGAATCCCCAACGGTTGTTCTTATGGAAACGAGACGAGCCATCGGCACGGAAGGTCGCGGTCAACATAATCTGGTTCCAACCGGTCCAATTGGCACGTCCGAAGAAGGAAACAATATAGTTCTCGTTCATCCAATTGTACATGTCACGGTTCTTTTCATACATTTGACCAGCCAACGGGTTCGGTGTTTTATCCGATTTCAGTGAGTTCGTCGGATAAGTTCCCCAAAAATCATGTGAACCTTTGCTATGACGATGATACCACTCGTAAGCAGCCATAACATCGAAATGCTGGTTCTCGTTAAAGTCCTTATCATACATGATATAGGAGGTAAACTGCAATTTATACTTGCTAGTTTTATCCCAACCTTGCCATCCATAGTAATGTTTCGAGAACGAATACGGACTAACTTCGGTATCCGACTTACCATAAGAGTAGTCGGCATCAAAGCTTGCATGGAGTGACAGATCTTCCAAACCATGGATTTTATACACTCCTTCAATACTACCAACGAAGGCACCAGAGTTAGAGGTGTATTTCTCTTGGTTGATCGCAGCTACCGGATTGCCGGTTGTATTGGCGTGCGGTGCAAACGGCCATGCTGGATCGGAGTAGTTACCACGTGCGGCACGCTGATAGTATCCACCGAAGTAGTTATCCGCGATCTCCTGCTCGGTCATGGTCACGCCACCAGCACCCTTTACTGTAGCATCCGTACCATCGTAACGTTTGGGGTTACCACCCATAACCGGCTGTGTCGGGTCCATGCTGAGTGCAGCACCTACTACACCCGGCGCATAGCGGTTATGGATATACATTCCCTTCAAGTTGATATTAAACGAGAGGTGTTTATCCAAGAAAGAAGGATTGAGGTTCGCCGAAGCGGTTACACGCTGCATGTTATCCGTTTTGACAACACCGTTGAGCATTGTATAACCAAGCGAGAAACGGTACGGCATATTCTTCACGCCACCAGTAACGGAGAAATTATGATCCGTAGAGATTGCAGCACGATAAATCTGATCCTGCCAATCGGTGTTATAGAGACCGAGCCATTTAGTTTTATAGGTCGGGTGCCCAAGCGCTGCTGCATATGCACGCATATCGTCGCCGGAGAGAGTCTCCATACGATTTACAAAATTCGCCATAGAGACGTTACCCTCATAGGAGAATCGCGGTTTTGAGCCTGCAGTACCTTTTTTGGTAGTGATGATGATGACACCGTTGGAAGCACGCGAACCGTAGATAGCGGTAGCAGAAGCATCCTTGAGGACGGTGAAAGTCTCGATATCGGACGGGTTCACCATAGAGAGGGGGTTCGACACACCCTGAATACCACCACCATCCATCATCTGACCATCAATAACGATCAACGGGTCATTCGAAGCTTGAAGAGAAGAACCACCACGGATTCGGATAGTAGCATTATCACCCGGTCGACCAGAATTCGAGGTGACGTTCACGCCGGCAATCTTACCAGAAAGCATGTCGGTAGCGTTAGTGTTCAAACCCTTGTTCATGTCATCGGGTTTGATGGCAGTAACGGCACCGGTAGCGTCGTTTTTCTTAACGACACCGTAGCCGACAACAACGACTTCGTCCAGAAGTTCGGAGTCCTCACCCAGACGAACGTTCATGTTCGGACCGGCTGCCAACTCGACAGTTTTGTAACCCATGTACGAGATAGAGAGTTTCGCACCGGGCTTAACATTCAGAGAGAAATTACCGTCAAAATCGGTAATCGTACCATTGGTTGTACCGATCTCCAGGATGGAAGCACCAATAATGGGCTCGCCGTTAGCGGCATCGGTCACCACACCATTTGCAGCCACCTGTGCGTAAGCCACCATGCCCGATACGAGCATCACAGCCATGAACACAGCGCGCAATGAAAGGAAAATGTTTCTCATGTTGTGTGTTTGTTTGTTAATATTATTGTTTATTTGTTATCTTAATCTTCTTTTTCTTTGATCATAAATACCGAGCATGCACCCAGTATCAGCAACACACCGGCAACAACCAGCATTCCGGCTTGCACGTGCGCGCATATATATTTAAGGAGTAAACCTCCGCACAATGCTGCTACAATCTGCGGGACGCAGATCGTACAGTTGAACAAACCGAGGTAATATCCCATGTTTCCACCCTTGATAGCGTTGGTAACGATCGTGAACGGCAAAGCCAACATAGCTGCCCAAGCGGCTCCGATAAGCGCGTAGCTGAGCCAGAGGGCAGGAGCCGGCAGGAGTTGACCGAAAATCTCCATATTACCATGCACGAAATAGACCGACACAAATCCGATTGCTCCCACTACGAGCGAGATAGCATACGCACCTTTGTTGCCCGTTTTCTTCTCCAGGGAAGGCAGTACCATCGCCCAGAGCAAGGATCCTATAGCCTGCACGCAGAACATAACGCCCACGCTGTTGCCGCCATTCTGGAAAGCAGCATCCGCGGCACTCACCCCGTCCCAATCAAAGCAGTTGGTAGCGATAGCTCCGTTGGAATAGGTCCACATATACATGAACGCCGCCCAGCAGAAGAACTGCACAAGACCAACCGTCCAGAAAGCGGAGGGCGCCTCTTTGAGGAGGGTAATGAAACCCTTCTCCTCTTTTTCTTCCTCTTTCTTGTTCAAATCTATGCCGTGGAACTCGGCATACTCCTGCGGATTAAGCTCTTTGACTGTAGCAAAGGTATAGAGGCAGCAGAGGATAAGGATTGCCGCTCCGGCATAGAAGGACCATTTGACGGAATCGGGGATGACACCTTCGGGCGCCGTGTTGGCGATACCGATCCAGGTGAAGATAATCGGGAAGAGGTATCCGACAACCGATCCTGCGTTACAAAGCGCCGACTGAATCACATAAGCCGTTCCCTTCTGCTCCTCATTCACCATGTCGCCAACCATCATCTTAAACGGCTGCATGGCAATATTGATGGAGGTATCGAGGAACATCAGGCTGAAGAGCCCGAACCACATAGCGGCATTAAGCCCGAGGAAAGCCGACTGCGCGAAAGTGAAGTCACCGGCGTTCGGCAACAACAGCATTACCGCGACCGCAATGAGCGCGCCCACGAGTAAATAAGGTTTACGACGACCAAGACGATTCCAGGTCTTGTCCGAATACTTACCCACTAACGGCTGCACAATCATACCCATCAACGGCGGAAGAATCCAGAAGAAACTCAGCGTGTGGGGGTCTGCGCCCAATGTAGCAAAAATACGGGAGATATTTGCGCTCTGAAGAGCGTAAGCAATTTGTACTCCGAAGAATCCAAAACTCAGATTAAAGAGTTGAGCAAAGGATAAATTTCGTTTTACCATGGTATGTTTTTATTTCTTAAATTTGCGATTTGGCAAACGCACTTTACAAATCGGGTACAAAATTACTGCTTTTTTTTCGAATATGCAAGAGGGGCATGCATTTTTTTTGATTTTTTTATTTTTTTTGATTTTTATTTGCATATGTAATATTTTTTTCGTACTTTTGTGGCCAAATTGAGTTTTTAGGTTATGGAAGTAACACATGAGGAATTAGTGAAGGCGTTGCAGGACTATTTCGGGTTCGACACGTTTAAGGGAAATCAAGAAGCCATCATACGCAATGTGATGACCGGAAATGACACGTTTGTGCTGATGCCGACGGGAGGAGGAAAGAGCCTGTGCTACCAGCTGCCTTCTTTGCTGATGGACGGAGTGGCTATCGTGATCAGTCCGTTGATCGCGCTGATGAAGAACCAGGTGGATGCGATGCGCAACTACTCGGAGGAAGAAGGAGTGGCGCATTTTATCAACTCGAGTCTGAGCCGCGGTGAGATCAACGCCGTGAAGGATGATGTAATAGGAGGTAAGACGAAGTTGCTGTACTTGGCGCCGGAGAGCCTTCAGAAGGCGGAGAACGTGGACTTCTTGAAAGGCGTTAAGATCAGTTTCTACGCCGTTGACGAGGCGCATTGTATCTCCGAATGGGGACACGATTTCCGACCGGAGTACAGCCAGATCCGCAGTATGGTACAGCGTATCGGCAAAGCGCCGATCATCGCTCTGACAGCGACGGCTACGCCGAAAGTACAGAAAGATATCCAGAAGAACCTCGGCATGCCCGACGCTACGGTCTTCAAATCCAGTTTCAACCGACCGAACCTCTACTACGAAGTACGGCCGAAGACCGCCGACGTGGATAAAGATCTCGTGCGTTTCATACGTAGTATGGAAGGCAAGAGCGGTATCGTCTATTGCCTCGCGCGCAAAGAGGTTGAAGATCTCGCGCAAGTACTACAAGTAAACGGAATTAGCGCGCGAGCTTATCACGCGGGCATGGATGCGCAGACGAGAACAGCCAACCAGGATGCCTTCCTCATGGAGGAAGTGCAAGTCATTGTAGCAACCATCGCATTCGGTATGGGTATCGACAAACCTGATGTGCGCTTCGTCGTACACTACGACATACCCAAGAGCCTCGAGGGCTACTATCAGGAGACCGGGCGTGCCGGACGTGACGGCGGAGAAGGTATATGTCTCTGTTTCTACTCCCCGGATGACATCGAGCGCCTGCGCCGTTTCCAGAAAGACAAAACCCCCAAAGAGATCGGCATCGGCAACCAACTCCTCTTCGAGACCCAGAGCTATGCGGAGAGCACGCTCTGCCGGCGCAAACTGCTCCTCCACTATTTTGGCGAAGAGTACAACGAAGAGAAATGCGGCAACTGCGACAACTGCCGCAAGACCTATAAACAAGTAGATGCAAGCGAACTGTTGGAACTGATCTTAGAGACCATCCAACAGGTGAACGAGCACCACAAAGCCGAACATATCGTAGATATCCTCCACGGCAACCAGACGGCGGAGATCATGAGTTATCACCACGAAGAACTGGAGAACTACGGCGCCGCGAGCGACGAGGAAGAGAGCACCTTACACGCTATCATCCGTCAGGCTTTGGTGGCAGGTATGCTGAAGAAAGATGTAGATTCGTACGGTGACCTGAAACTGACCAAAGATGGTCTGAAATTCCTGCGCAAACCGGGTAAGTTCGAAGTGCCGATCGAGATTCAGGACGACGAAGATGCCATCATGGAAGGCGCAGGAGCTACGTGTGCTGCAGCCGATGAAGTACTCTTCTCCATCCTCAAAGATATCCGTCGCAAAGTAGCGAAAAAGAACGATGTACCGCCGTTTGTGATCTTCCAGGATCCGAGTCTCGAAGCCATGGCAACGACGTATCCGATTACGATGGAGGAGTTACTAACCATCCCCGGTGTGGGTATCGCAAAAGCAAAACGCTACGGCGACGAGTTCCTCCGGATCATCAAAGAGTATGTCGATGAGAACGAGATCATCCGTCCCGAAGACCTGCGCATACGTACCGTAGCCAAGAAATCCACCCGAAAGAAACAGATCATCCAAGCCATCGACCGCCGTGTCGATCTGGACGACCTCGCGGAGAGCAATGGTATGTCCATGGAGGAGATGTTGGACGAGTTGGAGGCAATCGTCTTCTCCGGAACCAAGATCGACATCAATTATTTCATTCAGGAAGTGGTCGATCCCGACGAAGAAGAGGAGATATACGAGTACTTCAAAGAGGCGGAAAACGATAACATCAAAAAAGCCATGGAGGAACTGGGTGAAGACGACTACGACGAGATCCATGTGCGCCTTGTCCGCATCAAATTCCACTGCGACCTCGGGAATTGAGCCATTTAATCATTGAGGCATTGAAGTATCGCGAAGGAGAAATAGATTTTATCACATTAGGGTGCTCGAAGAATCTGGTAGATGCAGAGCGTGTGATGCGGCAGCTGGAAGCGGCCGGATGGAACTGTGTGCATGACCCCGAAGAGCCCAAAGGTGAGATATGCGTCATCAACACCTGCGGATTCATCGGAGATGCCAAAGAAGAAAGCATCAATATGATCCTCCGGATGGCGGAACGCAAGAAAGCCGGCAAACTCAGACTCCTCATCGTCATGGGATGTCTCTCCGAGCGCTATCGCGCAGAACTCGAAACGGAAATACCCGAAGTCGATGCCTATTATGGCAAATTCGATTTCGAACAGATGAAAAACCGTATTGGAACACACTCAAATAAGACTAATCCTAGACCATACAGCATCTATGAACGGCACATTACAACCCCCTCGCACTATGCCTATTTGAAAATTTCGGAGGGTTGCAATCGCATGTGTTCCTACTGCGCAATCCCGCTGATCACCGGCAGACACACCAGCCGCCCCAAAGAGGAGATCCTCGCAGAAGTGCGGTGGTTAGTGTCGCAAGGCGTCAAGGAACTGAACGTCATCGCCCAGGATCTGAGCAGCTATGGTCTCGACATCGCCAAACGTCACCTCTTGCCCGAACTCATCGACGAGATGGCGCAGATAGAGGGCGTGAAATGGATACGCCTGCATTATGCCTACCCGACGGATTTTCCGGAGGACTTACTGGACGTAATGGCGAAACATCCGAATGTGTGCAAGTACCTGGACATCGCGTTGCAGCATTGTACGGACCACATGTTGTCCCTGATGAGGAGGCATATAACCCGTTCCGAACAGGATGCGTTGATTAAGAAGATCCGCGATAAAGTGCCGGGAATCTGTATCCGCACTACCCTTTTGGTCGGCCATCCGGGCGAGACAGAAGAGGATTTTGAACAACTCAAAAAATGGGTAAAAGAGATGCGCTTCGACAGAATGGGCTGTTTTGCCTATTCCGATGAAGAAGGTACATACGCCAACCGGCATTACCAAGACGACATTCCGCAGGAAGTGAAAGAGGCGCGAGCAGCTGAGTTGATGGCAATCCAACAAGAGATCAGCGGCGAACTGATGCAGCATTTTGTGGGCAAGACCGAGGAAGTGATCATCGACCGCGAGGAAGGAGAATACCTCATCGGCCGAACCCAGTACGACAGCCCGGAAGTGGATTGCGAAGTCCTGATCAAGACAAAAAACGAAAGACCCGCTATCGGGCAATTCGTTGAGGTGAAGATCACCAAGGCGGAGGAGTTTGATTTATACGGAGAAATAGAATAACAAATATACCATGCTAACAAAAGAATTTTTAGGTTTGGTTGCCGACAAATCGGGACTGAGCAAAAAAGAAACGGAGCAACTGATGACCACGATGAATGCCATCATTCGAGAGAATCTGATGGACGGTAAGTCTATCCAGTTGCAGGGCTTAGGAGCTCTTGAAGTAAAGGAGCGCCCGGCACGTACGATTGTACACCCGCGCACAGGCGAACGGAACACCGTTCCGAGTAAGAACCAACTGGTGTTCAAACCGGCAGGTACCATTAAAGATGAATTCAAAAAACTCTAATTATGGCAGATAAACTGAGTTGGACCGATTTACGGCGAGTTTTGGCTTCACGTGCAAACGTGAGCGAGCAGAAAGCAGGTGCTTTCTTGAATGCTATACAGAGTCAGTTAGTTGAGGCTCTGAAGAGTGAGAAACAAGTTAAGATCAACGGTTTAGGTACTTTCAAAGTGCAGGCAGTTGCTCCTCGTAAGAGTGTGAATGTAAATACCGGCGAGGAGATCATAATCGAGGGATATAACAAGTTGGTCTTTGCACCGGAATCCGGTGTGAAAGAGCTGATTGAGAAAGGGGAAATGACCCAAATGGAGTCTCCTGAGACCAACGATCAACCGAAAGAGATTGACCCGCTGAAGAAATTAGGTGCCCAGGCCGAAGAGATCGTGGATATCTTGGGTGACCTTGGACAAAGCCCGCTGCCCCTCTCCGATCCGGAACCGGAACCCGTCGTGGAGCCGGTATCTGAACCCGAGCCTATAGTAACACCGGAACCCGAACCGGTTGTAAAACAGGAACCAGAGCCTATAGTAGCACCGGAGCCAGAACCGGTTGTAGTACCGGAACCCGAGCCGGAGATTATAGTCCAAAAGCCGAAGAAAAAGAGCCACTTCCTGCGCGATACATTGATTTGCATCGTGATCTTATTGATGCTCGTTCTGGTCGGATATTTCTTCCTGCGTCAACAAATTGGAGACATACTTCAATCGCTGATTCAACCGAACGAGACCGAAGTCGTGGCGGATACCACGGAGAATGTTATGCCGGTGGAAGAAGAGCAGATTGAGGTGGCGGAAGAGGCTTCTCAAGATGTCGAATTGGGCGAAGCAACGGAGAATGAGGAAATAGACAACATCCCTGACGGACGCATCCCGAAGGAGCAGATCATGGCGGAATGGATGGAGGCATCACGTTCCACAAGTCCCGCGGAGAGTAAGTATCCGGAACTGATCACGACCGAACCGATGCACGAAGCAAGCCGTCTGACATGGATGGCGAAACGCTACTACGGAGCGAAAATCTACTGGCCGTATCTGTTCGACGCTAACCGAGACGTGATCAGCGATGCCAATAGAATCGATGTGGGTACGCCGATTCGTGTACCGAAACTGACGACCTTGCAGTTGGATACCACCAACGCAGAGACGATGGCAACCTTGGAAAAACTGCGTGAGGAAGCATTAGGCGGTGGAGAGTGATTTCATTCATATAGAAGGAGCAGACACCCATAACCTCAAACATATCTCGGTAGATATCCCCCGCAACAAATTGGTGGTAATAACGGGTGTGAGCGGCAGCGGCAAGAGTTCGCTGGCGTTCGACACCTTGTATGCGGAAGGCCAGCGAAGATATGTGGAGAGCCTTAGCGCCTACGCGCGACAATTCATGGGCAGAATGCAAAAACCGGAGGTTGAGAAGATAGAAGGTATCCCTCCGGCGATTGCCATCCAACAAAAAGTAACGAGTCGTAATCCCCGTTCCACGGTTGGCACCGTGACGGAGATTTACGACTATATGAAATTATTGTACGCGCGCGTAGGACACACATACTCGCCCGTGAGCGGAGAAGAGGTGCGCAGGAACACCATACGCGACGTCGTGCTATATATGGAATCGCAGGAAGAAGGCGCACGGCTCTACCTGATGAGCCCGATAGTGCTGCCGGAAGGACGAAGCCTCAAAGAGCAATTGGCCCTCTGGCAGAGCCAGGGATTCAGCCGAATGATGATCGATGGCGATAGTGTGCGGCTGGACGATACGACATGGCTGAAGATCGAAGGCCACGAGGCATACCTGCTGGTCGATCGCGTGGTAGTCGATCATGAGCAGGCTACGAGTAACCGTTTTGCGGATTCCGTACAGACTGCCTTCTTTGAGGGCAACGGCGAGTGCCGCGTGTGGGTGAACAACAAAGAGAAAGTGTTCTCCGAGCGCTTTGAAGCGGACGGGATACAGTTTATCGAACCCAACGAGCACTTGTTCGACTTCAACAGCCCGGTGGGCACTTGTCCGGAGTGTAAAGGCGTGGGAACGGTCATGGGTATAGACCCCGATCTGGTAGTGCCCGACAAGTCCAAGACCATCTACGAACAGGCCATCGCATGCTGGCAGAGTGAGAAAATGAAGCCGTGGCTCGATGCGTTGATATACAATGCGGCGAAATTCGATTTCCCGATCCACACTCCTTTCTATGCCCTGACTGCCGAGCAGAAACAGCTGCTCTGGAGCGGAAACGAGTATTTCAAAGGCCTGCATGAATTCTTCAAAGAACTGGAGAAAGAGCAGTTCTCCAAACTGCAATACAAGGTGATGTTAGCCCGCTACAAAGGCAAGACAACCTGTCCTGTCTGCAACGGCTTGCACCTGCGCAAAGAGGCGGGTTATGTACTCGTCGGCGGCAAGAGTATCCAGCAGCTTTGCACGATGCCTATCACGGAACTGGACGAGTGGTTCGACCAGCTCCAACTGAACGAGACGGAGACAAAGATGGTGGAGATGGTACTCGCGGAGATCAAGAGCAGGCTGCAATTCATGAAAGATGTGGGGCTCAGTTACCTCACGCTCAACCGCCAGAGCACCACCCTCTCCGGAGGTGAGAGCCAGCGCATCAGTATTGCCAAATCATTGGGCAGCAGCCTGGTAGGATCGTTATACGTATTGGACGAACCTTCCATCGGTCTGCACCCGCGGGACACCGAGAGGCTGATCCATGTGCTCAAACAACTGCGCGACTTAGGCAACACGATCGTCGTCGTGGAGCACGACGAGGACATCATCGCCGCGGCGGATCACATCATCGAGATCGGTCCGGATGCCGGCAGACACGGCGGTGAAGTGGTCTATGAAGGCAAGCCGAGGATGGACCAGTTCCGCTTTGAGATACCTGCGCAAAGACGCCATTGGAGCAATTATATCGAGGTCGAAGGGGCGTGCGAGAACAACCTCAAGAACCTGACGGTACGTTTCCCGCTGCATGTGATGACCGTCGTGACAGGCGTGAGCGGAAGTGGCAAATCGTCGCTGGTAAGCAAGGTCCTCTACCCTGCCCTCAAGAAACACTACGGCGCGATGTTCACAGAGCACACCGGCGATTTCGGACACCTGCACGGTAGCCTCCATCTGATGAAGGATATTGAGTTTGTGGACCAAAACCCGCTCAGCCGTTCCAGCCGCAGCAACCCTGTGACGTACCTCAAGGCCTATGACGAGATCCGGCGTCTCTATGCAGAGCAACCCTTAGCCAAACAATTAGGGTTCACGCCGGCACACTTCTCCTTCAACACCCCGGGCGGCAGATGTGAGACCTGCCAGGGCGAAGGAACGATCACCATCGAGATGCAGTTCATGGCGGACTTGATTTTAGAATGCGAACAATGTCACGGCAAGCGCTTCAAACAGGATGTGCTCGACGTCCATTACCGCGATAAGTCCATCTACGACATCCTATGCATGACCGTCAATCAGGCGATTGATTTCTTCAGCCAAGACCCCGATTGTGAACGCATCGTGCAGAAACTAAAACCCCTGCAGGATGTGGGAATCGGTTATATCCAGCTGGGACAGAGCAGCAGCACACTCTCCGGCGGCGAGAGCCAGCGTGTGAAATTAGCGTCATTCCTCGCCCAGGAGAACAGCACGCCGACGATCTTCGTCTTTGACGAACCTACCACCGGTCTGCACCACCGCGATATAGAAGTGCTCCTCAAAGCCCTCAACCGGCTCATCAGCAAAGGCCACACGGTCATCATCATCGAGCATAACCCCGCAGTCATTCTCGCAGCGGATCATGTGATTGATTTAGGTCCTGAAGGCGGCAAAGAAGGCGGACAGATAGTCTGCACCGGCACGCCGGAAGAGATTTGCGAATGTAAAGAAAGTTACACAGGCAAGTACCTTGCCAAAATCCTTAAAAATAATGAAAAAGAATAAACTGAACGAACTACGCCGATCGGATATTTTCTCCCATCTACCGCAGATGAATTATCTTCCGCGATGGGGGGTATTATTGATGGATACGATGCTCTGTATCATCGCTTTTTGGTTTAGCGTATGGGTCGGTAGCGGGTTCTTCGATTATGTGAATCTGCATAACCAGATTGTTCCCGTCGGGTATCAGTGCATCATTGTGTTGGTCGTTCAGATCATCGCTTTCTGGGTCTTTCATACCTATTCGGGTATCTTGAGGTATTCGACATTTATTGACACTATCAAAGTGCTGCTTTCGAACCTCAGCACGGGCTTGCTGCTCTTCCTGATAAACCTGATCTTCCAGCACTCGTTCAACTGGCATCCTATTATGACCACCGTGGTGGCGGTCTATGTTCCAACGGCGTTTGTGCTGCTTTTCTCGCTCCGCGTGGGAGTCAAGACCCTAAGCGAAACCCTGGAGCGTAACCAGAGCAGTCCACGCGTAATGATTTTCGGTACACGGGCAGCTGGAATAGCTATTGCCAAGATGCTCCGCTCGGCGGGAAATGCACCGTATAGGCCTGTCGGTTTCATTGCCGGTAAGAACGAGCGCTACGGCTACGATCTGGCGGGACTGCGCGTTAGACCGCTGAATGAACGGATGTTCGAATGGATGAAAAGCCACGGCGTCAACCATGTCATCATCTCGCCCCTGAAAATGCGCGAGATAGACCCCACCAAAGACTTGCAGGTCTTCATCGATCATAACATCCGCATTCTCACGACTCCGTACTTCACGCAGTGGGATAATCTGGACGAGATCGACACCCAGCGCATCGGACGCGTGGAGGCCATACGTATTGAGGACCTTCTGGAGCGGCCGCAGATAGACATCAATATGGAAAATGTACGGCAGATCATTCAGGGAAAAGTGGTGCTCGTCAGCGGAGCTGCGGGGAGTATTGGTAGCGAGTTGGTGCGCCAGATACAGCAATACGAGCCACAAGTAACCATCCTTCTGGAGATGGCGGAGTCGCCCTTGCACGACCTGGTGTTGGATCTCAACAAACAGTTCCCCGAGGCGCGATTCATTCCGGTCATTGCAGACGTCCGCAACCGCGCACGCATAGAGCAGATATTCAGCGAGATGCGGCCCGACATCGTCTATCACGCCGCTGCATACAAGCATGTGCCCCTCATGGAGAGTTTCCCCAACGAAGCCATCCAAGCCAACGTCTCCGGAACGAAGAACATGGCGGACATGGCGGTCAAATATGGTGTGAAGCGATTTGTCATGATCTCTACCGACAAAGCCGTCAACCCAACGAACATCATGGGCGCCAGCAAGCGTATCGCGGAGATTTACGTACAATCGCTCTTCCGCAAACTCCATGCAGAGAACCCCGATTGCACGAAATTCATCACTACCCGGTTCGGTAACGTCCTTGGCAGCAATGGATCGGTCATCCCGTATTTCCGCAAACAGATTGCCGCAGGAGGACCGGTGACGGTGACGCACCCGGATATCATCCGCTATTTCATGACTATCCCCGAAGCCTGCTGTCTTGTCATGGAAGCCAGCACATTAGGCGACGGAGGAGAGATCTTTGTCTTCGACATGGGCAAACCCGTGAAGATACTGGACCTCGCGCGGAACATGATACGCCTCGCAGGATACACCCCGGAGAAAGACATCATGATCGAGTTCACAGGACTCCGTCCGGGCGAGAAACTCTACGAGGAGCTCCTCAACCAGAAAGAGACCACCCTGCCGACCGCCAACGAGAAGATCATGGTGGCACGGGTACGAGAGTTCGATTTCGACGAGATCAGCTCCAAAGTGGATGACCTCATCAAGACCAGTCGGCTCACAAAGCCCTTCACCACCGTGACGCTCATGAAACAATTAGTACCCGAATACATCAGCAAAAACTCTATTTACGAGCAATTAGACCCGCAATGATACAAACATTTTTTATCTCTCATAGTTATCTCATCGGCTTCTTCAGCTTCCTTCTCGGCCTCATCGGCATGCCGATCGTGGTTCGTATTGCGAAAGCGAAAGGCTTCGTCGTGCGCCCCAATAAACGAATGAGCCACACGGGCGAAGTGCCGAATATCGGCGGACTGAATATCTATTTCAGTTTTATGTTGACGTACCTTCTGTTCGAGTACGACCAGTTGAGCCAAAGCCAGTTCTTCATGATCGGTCTGCTGGCAATCATGGCGGTCGGATTTATCGACGACGTATTGGTACTGACGCCTTTGGCAAAACTCTTGGGAGAAACCCTGGCAGGTATTGCTCTCATCGGATTTGCGGACCTGCGTATCACCCATCTGCACGGCATCTTCGGCATCGCCGAGATCGGCGTCATTCCGAGTTACATAATTTCCCTGTTTGTGCTCCTGGCCGTCATCAACGCCATCAACCTCATTGACGGCATCGACGGTCTGGCAAGCGGTTTGGGTATCCTCTACTGCCTCTTCTTCGCCACGTATTTTGGGCTGGCGGGAGAGATTTACTGGTCCATTCTGGCGATTTGCATGATCGGGTCACTGGCGGTATTTTTCCTCTATAACGTCTTCGGAAAACGCGAGAAGATCTTCATGGGTGACTCCGGCAGTCTCCTGTTGGGATACCTGCTGACATCGTTTGTCTTCCATTTCTGCGAGATCAACGCCTACCATGAGGTGCCGGCAGCGCTTGAGATGACGGCGGCTCCGGCGGTTGCAATCTGCGTGCTGACCATCCCTATTTTTGACACCATCCGCGTCAGCCTCACCCGTATCAAACGACACCGCTCTCCCTTCCTACCGGACAAGAATCACATCCACCACCTGCTTCTTCGTACCGGACTCAACCACCTCCAGACGACCTGCGTCCTGCTGTCGTTCAGCGTGCTCTTCATCGGCCTCGCTATCCTCGGCAGAAACTGGAATATATGGCTGCTACTGATATGCGATTTTGCGCTCGCTACAGCCCTCACGATGCTCCTCTGGCGCATCATCAATAAGAAAATGGCAAATGACCAAATAGTAAATGTCTAGATGTTAACCATTGATCATGTAAGTATGGAGTTTTCGTCCCGCCCTGTGCTGGACGACATTACGTTCCTCATCAACCGAAAGGAGCGTATTGCGCTCGTGGGCAAGAACGGAGCCGGCAAAACGACGCTCCTGCGACTTATCGCAGGCGAATACCAGCCTACCTCCGGACGCATCGCCAAAGACACGGACATGACCATCGGTTACCTCCCGCAGGTGATGCTCTTTCAGGACGACAAGACCCTCCGCGAAGAAGTAATGTCTGTCCGGGACAAAGGCGCAAAAGACGATCTACAAACGGATGAGGCGCGATTCATCGCCGAGATGGACCGAACGATTATCGGACTGGGCTTCGAACGCAAAGACTTTGAACGCCCTTGTTCGGAGTTCTCCGGCGGATGGAGAATGCGTATCGAGTTGGCGAAAATCCTCTTGTCTCATCCGGACTTGCTGCTCCTTGACGAGCCGACCAACCACCTCGACATCGAGTCTATCCAGTGGCTCGAGGACTTTCTCAAGACCAGCCCGTCGGCGGTACTCATGGTCTCCCACGACCGCGCATTCATAGATAACACCTGCCCCAGAACCATAGAAATAACGCTCGGGCGCATCTACGATTATAACGTCAACTACAGCCGTTTTGTGGAGCTCCGCAAGGAACGCCACGAGCAACAGGTCCGCGCCTACCAGAACCAGCAGAAGATGATTCAGGACACCGAGGATTTCATCGAGCGGTTCCGGTATAAAGCCACCAAAGCCGTCCAGGTACAGAGCCGCATCAAGCAGTTGGAGAAACTCGAACGTCTCGAGGTGGATCTGGAAGACACCTCGCGTCTCAACCTGCGTTTTCCGCCGGCCCCGAGAAGTGGCGATTTTCCGATCATCATCGAAGACCTGCGAAAAGATTTCGGAGACCACAATGTCTTCCATGACGTCACTTTCACCATCCGCCGCGGCGAGAAAGTGGCATTCGTCGGCAAGAACGGAGAAGGTAAATCCACTCTCGTCAAGTGTATCATGGGCCAGCTGGACTACTTGGGCACCCTCAAAATAGGACACAACGTCAAGATCGGTTATTTCGCCCAGAACCAGGCAGCCCTTCTCGATGAGAACCTCACCGTCTTCGACACCATCGACTACGTCGCCGTCGGAGACATCCGTACGAAGATCCGCGATATCCTCGGCGCATTCATGTTTGGCGGCGAAGCCTCCGAGAAAAAAGTCAAAGTCCTCTCCGGAGGCGAACGAAGCCGACTCGCGATGATCCGGCTCCTCCTCGAGCCCTGCAACCTCCTCATCCTCGATGAGCCGACAAACCACCTGGACATGCAATCCAAAGATGTCCTCAAAGCCGCCCTGCAGGACTTTAACGGCACGGTCATCTGCGTCTCGCACGACCGGGATTTCCTCAACGGACTCGTCGAAAAAGTGTACGAATTTGGCGGCGGAAGAGTCAAAGAACACCTCGGTGGAATATACGATTTCCTCCGAGCCAAAAAGATAGAAACTCTTCATGATCTCGAACGGCCTAATCCCGACGGTCAAACGACGGTCAAAC
>DGTR01000014.1:97973-118383 GCA_002394395.1 Bacteroidales bacterium UBA4331
ACGGTCAAACGACGGTCAAAGCCAATGTAACGCCCCTGTAGAGCCCTCGAATGCCAAACTCGACTACGCTGCCCAGAAAGCCGCAGCTGCCGAACGGCGCAAGAAAGAGAGACAGATTGCCGAAACCGAAGAAGCCATCGCAGCCCTCGAGGCACAACAGGCTGAAATAGAACAACTGCTCTCCCTCCCCGAGAACCAGACCCGGGAGAACTTCCAGCGATACGAATCTGTCAAACACCAGATAGAGCAAAAAATGTACGAATGGGAAATCCTGAATGACTAAATAAATGATAAAATGGTAAATGACCAAATCGTAAATTACCTTATCACGTGGCTTTGCTACGGAGACGAAGAAGCCGCCAAACGCGTCGCATATACGGCGGACGAGAAGGCGCTGGAGACCTACGACCTCATCATCGTGCCTAACGGACATCTGGGCAAAGACCTGATTGTCCCGGAGTTAACACGCCCCGTGGTAGAGCAGCCCGCGAAGGACAAAACCATCATCCGCACGGACATCGTCTATTCGGCGTTCTTCTTCACTTCCCGCGCAGAAGAGCTGCTCAATCCCAAGCGCGACGAGCACGGACGATTCGCCGCCAAGGACTCGATGCTCTCCTACAAGAGCCGCCTTCTCATCCCCCGGCTCGACGAGTACGCACGACTCATCCTCAAGCAACTCAACCTGCCGCTGCCGGAAGAAGGGTTCGGACATATATACCTCACCCACGACATCGACTCCATCTCCCAATACCGCCATCTGCGCGGAGCAATAGGAGGTATCCTACGCGGCGAATGGAAACAGGTATGGCGGTCGATCTGGAACATCCACAACGATCCGATATACACCTTCCCATGGTTCATAGAGCAGGATTCAAAAGTTCCCAATGCCGATATGATTTATTTTGTCAAGCATACCTTCGGCCAAGGCTACGACTACCCGCAGTACTGCCTCCGAGGCTTCGACTGGCGGCACCTAAAAAAACTGCTCCGGCACAACAACGCCTACCTCGGCGTACATGGTAGCTACTACGGCTACCTGCCGAAAATCAAATACAGCCGCATGTATCGCGCGCATTATCTAAGGTGTTCCATCGACCAGATGCAGCGGCTCGTGGATGCCGGCTACCGCGACGACTTCACAATGGGCTTCCCGGATCATATCGGTTTCCGTCTCCAGACCTCGCGCGCCGTGCGGTGGATCAACCCAAAGACCTACGAACTCACGCCGCTGACCCTCCATCCGCTGATGGTCATGGATTGTACGCTGAGCAACGAGAACTACATGCACCTCGACCAGGAGGAAGCATACTTCATGTGCGAACGCCTCATCGAGAAAGTGCAGCTCCACCATGGCGACCTCTGTCTCCTCTGGCATAACAACCGTATTACGCCGGAGACCTACCACGCATCGTTGTATTCGCAAATACTTCAATTTATTGCCGACAAATAAATCACATAGGATATTAGTCGTTGCCGATGCTTTCGGCAAACCCAGTTTTGCACCTCGTCTTCGCAGTATTTGTGAATACCTGGTTCAGAACGGCTGGGATGTCGAAGTATATACAGAGCAGTTTGTGCCGCTTGATTTTGAGCACAACTACCCCATTTTCGAGTGCCCGCTTTACCGCAATCGCTCTTGGGACTGGTTGCTAAAAACAGCCTGGTCGCTGCTCTCGGACTGGAAAAACCGGGCTTTTGCACGATGGCTGCTGAAGGGTACAGAGCACAAACAGTACGATCTGGTCTTCTGTACGACGTTCTCTACTTTCCCCCTGCGCGCAGCCTTGACGATTGCCAAGGCCAAACACATCCCTCTCCATGTGGACCTGCGCGACCTGGACGAACAAGCCCCGAACAGCCAGTATCAGTCACATCGGCAATGGTGGACAAGACCCTTCAGACGAATCTACAGAGATATACATATCCGGAGAAGAAATACGATCGTTCGACAGGCCGACAGCGTGACTACCGTCTCCCCGTGGCACGTGGATTTTATAAGCCATATCAATCCGCACACTTCGCTGATCTACAACGGCTACGATAACCGCTTGTTCATGCCTTCCGACATACCGACAGATACTTTCCGCATCCTTTATACCGGACGTATCTATGAATCGGAGTTGCAGGACCCAAAGCCCTTTATTCAAGCCCTTGCGACGCTGCCTCCCATGGAACATCTCGCCGTGGAATGGTACACCGACACAAAAGGAAAAGAGACGATTCAGCATCTCGCCTCCCTCTACCACTGCTCACTCCCTATGCAATTCCACGACTATGTACCGACGCAAAACATCCCGCATTTGCTGCACGAATGTAGTATCGCTTTAGTCCTTTCTCATCTGGCAACAGAAAAGGGCCCGCATGGTATTATGACGACGAAATTCTTCGAGGCGCTCGGCACGGAGAAACCCGTACTATGTGTCCCCTCGGATAAAGAATGTCTGGCTGAGGTCATCCGAGAGACCAACGCTGGCCTGGCGGCCTCCTCCGTGCAAGAAATACAAGCATTCATTCTGGACAAATATGCCGAATGGAAAACCAAGGGCTTCACACGCCAACCGGTGAACACGGAGTTCAAACAGCTCTTTACCCGCCAATACCAGGCGCAACAGTTTGAAAACATCTTCCTTTCCCTCATTCGCCATGATTAGTATCATCGTCCCAATATATAATACAGAGACCTATCTGCAAAGGTGTTTGGAGAGCTTGCTTTGCCAGACGGAGCAGGATCTGCAGATTATTCTGGTGGACGACGGTAGCACCGATGGCAGCTATGCTATCGCACACTCTTTCGCCGTCCGGGACACACGCATCCTGCTCTTGCAACAGCCGCACGCCGGACAATCCGCAGCACGCAATCTCGCGCTCCAACACGCCCAAGGAGAATTCCTCGCTTTCGTGGACGCGGACGATGCCTTGGATCCCGACTGGTGTGAGAAACATCTGGCAGCCATCGGAGATTGCGATTACATACAGAGCGGATACCAACGTATATATAACGGCGTAGCGTCAAAACCGCAAATGCCCAAACATAGCTACCAGTTCACCTCGCCCTGCATGCGGCTCTACAAACGGAAAAAAATGGCAGGGCTCTCTTTTCCGGAAGGAATGATTTACGAAGATGTCATCTGGTCCGTTGAATGGTGGCTGAGGAGTCCGAAATGCCGAATGTTAAACTACAGCGGGTACCTATATACCCTCAATCCCCATAGTACGACTTCGCAAACCCATAAAGAAGCCCAAAAACGCCTCTTTGAGGAGTTACGAAAAAGACTCAAAGGACAAACCATAAAAGGTAAACTAATCATTTTATTAACCCTGTTAAGACTAAAAATTCACTTCATATCATGAAACGATTCTTCATCTTCATTCTTTTGGCAGGCTGCGTCTCTTTGCAGGCAGCTACCTATTTTGCTTCGCCTTCCGGCACAGGTGATGGCTCTTCCTACGCCTCGCCGACCTCGTTTGCTGCAGGCGTAGCCAGACTCACAGCCCCCGGTGACACACTCTATCTCCTGGGCGGTACGTATGAGTTCACGGATAAGTTCTCCATCAACAAACAGGGCTCTTCCTCCAAACGCATCGTCATCTCCGGATACCCGGGAGAGAAAGCGATTCTGGACTTTCACCAAGTACCTTACGGCACACGCGGCATCACCGTGCACGCCAACTCGCTGTACGTCCATATCAAAGATCTTGCGATTGCCTGGTCTGGCAAGAACAACCTCTATAACGAAGGCTCGTACTGCCTCTTTGAGAACCTCGATATATACGGCTCCGCAGATACCGGTTGCCAGATGAAGAAAGGCGGAAACAATGTCATCCTCAATGTGGACTCCCACGATAACTTCGACTACGAGACGATGTCCGGCTCTACAGCTAATTTCGGCGGCAATGCGGACGGTTTTGCCGACAAGCAGTTTACCGGCGCCGGAAACCACTATATCGGTTGCCGCGCGTGGAATAACTCCGATGACGGATGGGATTTCTTCCAACGTGTGAGCTCGTCCAACACCATCATCGAGAACTGCGTCTGCTACCAGAACGGCATGCCCTACTACGACATGTCCCACAACCCGCGTGCGACAGGTGTGGACAAACCTTGGTTTGACTCCAAAGTAGGAACCCAGATGACCGACCGCTATGGCCAAACCATCACCATCACCCTTGACCGCTATCCCTGCCAGGGTAACGGCAACGGCTTTAAGATGGGTGGTCAATATACGGACCACAAGATCTTGATCCACCACTGTCTGGCAGTAGCCAATAACGCCCGTGGATTCGACCAGAACAACAACGGCGGTACCATGTGGGTCTATAACAATACCGGTTATGACAACGGCGTCAACTTCGGTTTCACCACTGCCTATGGCACCGACGAGTTGCGCAATAACATCAGTTATCGGGGCAAGAGCGCAGACCAACCCAAATCGAAGAGTGTCATCGCTATCGACCATAACTCCTGGAACGGCTTTAACCTCTCCGCCTCGGACTTTCAGTCGCTCGACACGACGCAGATCCTTGCCCCGCGTACCGCAGATGGTTCGCTACCGGAGGGTACCTGCCTGCATCTCGCAGATGGTTCTTCACTCATCAACGCCGGCATTGACGTTAACCTCTGTTACAACGATTTCGCGCCGGACTTGGGATGCTACGAGACACCCGGAGAACGGCATGATCCCGAGCCACCGGGAGGAGATACCATTCCTTCTGTTCAGCCCGAAGGCACACATGCCGTAGCGTTCGTCACCATCCCCAAATCGCCGGAAGACAAAGCCCTGCTCCAATACCTCCGCGCCAACGACAGTCTATGGGTTGTCGAGACCGACGCCACCGATCCCAAAGTGGACTATAGTACCTACGAAGTTATCGTCTTAGGCCCCAAGCCCAATAGTGGCGCTCAGGGCTTCGCGCCGCTCAAAGGCTACGACAAACCTATGGTGCTGCTCAAGCCTTTCCTGCTCAAAGCCAATGTCTGGAACTGGGGTACAGCGGTGAACACACAAGACCTCTCTATCGCTGTGACCGACGCCTCTCACCCGCTTTTCGAGGGACTGAGCATCACAGAAGGCGAGGCAACACTCTTCGAGCGATGCGAGACAAACGCGGTTACCGCTATCTCCGCATGGACCAATACCGAAGGCTTCGATGTGCTTGCTTCGCCGGTGTCACAACTGGGATCTACCTCGATTGCTTTCCTGCCTCAAGGCACCATCTGCAACGGTACGACACTCCTCCAACCGATGTACATGATCGGCGTGAGCGAGTACTCGACCCTTTATCTCTCGACGGATGGCAAGCGGCTCATAGAAAATGCGATATGCCTCCTCTTAGGCATCCCTAACAACCATTCCGAACAACCGCTTAATATCGAAAATCATAAATCGGAAATCATAAATCATAAATTTATACAAGATGGCAAACTTTTTATCCGCATGGGCGAAGCGGTGTATGATCTTACCGGTCGCCGTATTAATCGCTAATCTCGTTTTAGCAGAGGACGCACAGTATCAAGATGTGCATTATACCGTCGATGACAACCGTCTGACGGCGGAAGTGACGCTCAATCCCAAAGCTTCGGGCGAGCTGCTGATCCCCGAGACCATCGTCGTTGGCCAGAATACCTACACGGTCATCGCTATCGGCGACAAGGCTTTCAAGGGCTGCAAGAACCTCACCGCCATCGTTCTGCCAAAGACCATCGAGCGCGTCTATCGCTCGGCTTTTGACGGCACGGGCATCATGCTCAACAAGGAAAACTGGAAGGACGGTTGTCTCTGGATAGACTCCATCCTCATCGCCACGGACAAGACCATCAAACCGCGGTTCGTCGTTCCCGAAGGTACACGCCTCATCGCTGCCGGTGCTTTCCAAGGTAATAAGACACTCCAGCGTGTCGAACTGCCGTCCTGTATCTCCCGTATCGACCATGAGACCTTCCGCGATTGCAAGAACCTGCAGAAAGTGGTCATCCCCAAGACCATCACCTCCATCGGCGAGGACGCTTTCCTCGGTTGCGGAATCTATCAGAACGAGAAGAAATGGAAGAAAGGAGCCCTCATCCTCGACGACTGCCTTGTGGCGACCAACAACGACCTGCCTGCTAAATATATCTTCAAGAACAAGATTCCTATCCGCCTTATCGCGGAGCGCGCGTTTGCCAACCGCAAGAACCTGCGCACCGTCGTTATCCCCGAGACCGTCACAGCCGTTCCTACCGCTTGTTTCTACCAATGTGAGAACCTCATAGACGTCACGATCCCTGCTACGGTCCGCACGGTTGGCAACTTCGCGTTCTATAACTGCGGTCTGCTCAAAAACGCCCTTCTGCCCAGTGACTTGGAGCATTTGGGAGCCGGCGCTTTCTACGGCTGCATCAACCTCAAGGAGCAGATCCTGAGCGATAAGATCGAGGTCCTCGAGCGCGCTACGTTCTTCACCTGCCGCGGCCTCAAAGAGATCAAACTCCCTGCCCGTTTACGCCGTTTGGACGCAGGGGTCTTCGCCGGCTGTACCAACATAGAAGCTATCGAACTGCCTTCCACCCTCAACTTCATGGGCGATCAGGTGTTTGCAGGCTGCGCTACCTTGCGTAAGATCGTCATCCCTTACGGCGTCAACTCGCTGCCCAAGCAAGCCTTCCAAGGCTGCACGCGGCTCTACCGCATCGACCTGCCGGACGGTATCTACGCCATCGGTGACGAAGCACTCGACGGATGTCTGGCGTTGGAGAAGATCAACATCCCTCTCTCTACTTTCCGTATCGGCGTGCGCGCGTTCCATAACTGCCAGCAGATACGCGGCATTGCCCTCGTGGACCACATCCATATGATTGAAGAAGGTGCCTTCCAGGAGTGTAAGATGCTGGAGGAGGTCAAACTGCCGGCATCGCTCAAACGCCTTCACCAAGGGGCTTTCGCACAATGTATCAATCTTCAGAAACTCATCCTCAATGCTTCTCTCAAGCACATCGACGACGGTGCTTTCTACGGCTGCCGCAGCCTGCGAGAGGTACAATGGAACGACTCCCTGAAGACCATCGGTGTCGAAGCCTTCATGGACTGCAAATACTTACGGACGCCTGTGCTGGCGCCCGAAGTAGAGATCGGCAAGAATGCGTTTAAAGGTTGTCGATAGAGGGGAAATCAATGTAGTGATAGATGGCAGCATCGCCCATATTGACTTTCATATAGGACTGCCCCTTCTCACTGTCTTTCGTCGCGTTGAGCACTAAATAATTGACGCCCTTAAAGAATACCGATTGCCGTGCGTGTTGGTGACCGCTCCACACGTACGGTATTTTGTATTCGGAGAGAAGAGTCGTCAACTCATAGGTCTCCTCCATCGCCATATTCGACGTGTGGCCTTGCGACATATCGAGTTTCCATAGATGCGTATGCGTATAGACGATGATGCGGCGGTAAGCCTCTTTGGATTTAGCCTCCAACAACTCCTTCAGCCATTTCGTCTGCTCCGTGCCAAGCGTTCCTTCGGCGCTGTCCAGACAGATGAACAGATCTAACTTCTTCGCGCCGTTGCGGGTCTCAAACCAATACGTACCGCTCTTGAAGAAACCGCGGTACTCCGACCACTGCTTGAAATAGATATCGTGGTTGCCGGGGGTCACAAAGACGGTATCGGCAATCGTCTGACCGGGGAAATGCAGGATGCTGTCGGCGCACGGAAGATTCTTCTGTGCATCAATCACATCGCCTAAATGGATCGCGATTTTCGGAGCTGTCTCTGCCTTGTATTGGGCTACGAAATAGTCGAGGTTCTTATGCGTCTTACGGGTGATATGGCTATCAGTACATACATAGATTACGTAGTCGTCTGCGCCCATGTTAAGACTGATCTCCCCACGAGTCTGGTTATACGCCATCGACTGCTCAAAACGCGTGTTCACCACCTCTCCGTTCGGCGAGAACATGCCAGCCATATCCAAGGTACTGTTTTCGCTGCAAGCTGCCAGAAGAAACGCAGCTGCTATATAGAGATATTTCTTCATTTTTAATTTTTAATTTTTAATTTCTCAAAACCTATAGCTGAATCCTGTCCTAAACGTAGCGCCGTAGAACGTCGCGTCGAGATGGAACATACCGGTGGGTTTGCATTGGGCCCAGAAATTCAGTCGCCAATGGTCGGTCACGTCGTAGTAAGCCCCGACCGAGAAAAGCGGCTGGTACATTCTCTCCATCTGGTAGTCATCTACGTTGCTGATCATAAACGATAGATTCCACGGGTTATTCTGCGGTCGGCAGAAGACCTCGATGCGGTATAAGAGGTTGAACGGCTCCACCACAAAAGTCTCGTCGTTATACCACGACCGATCCCAGTCATCTATCACGCGGCTATACAAACCCAAAGTCACGGATACATAATCCATCCGGTACCCCACTCCGAGTGCAGCGGTCATGTCACCTATGCGATTCCTCGCCACACCGCGGTAGTAGATATCCGTCTCCAAGAACATCTCTCCCACAGGGAGTTCAAATTTCGGTCGCAGCTGGAGAGCTCCGGAATGCACATTCGCCGTGGAGAACTGTAACCTCGCCTCCATCTCAAAATGCGGATTGAAGGGCATCAAACCCTGTACATCGAAATTCGCATGGTGTCCCCAGGTCTTGTTATAGCTGTACTCCACCATGCCGGAGACGGTGTACTTGCGCTCACCAAACCCCGGATTGCCTGCCCACGCCGCCATGCTGCTCACGAGGCAAACTACCAAATACAATATCTTCTTCATATCTAAAAAAAAATCCTAAATCCTCACCACCGTCAGCCCGGCGCCGCCGTGGTTCACATCGCCGTCGCCGAAATCCAAAGCTACCTGTCCGCATTTGCGCCGCTGGCGGTTGAGGTCATTGAGGTAGTCCCTTGTCAGCTGCTTCAACGCGCCAGTGCCCGTACCATGCAGGATCGTCACTTCGCCAGCCCCAACCATCAGCGCATCGTCCATGTACGCAATCAGCTTCTCTAACGCCTCGTCAGCCCGATAACCGCGCAGATCCAAAGTCCGCTCGAATGCCAAGGTCCGCTGCCGAACGGTGCTTCGTACAGAGATATTGCTCTTCGTCTCCTGCTCTTTGGTCATCGTCTTGCTCAGTTTCCTCAGCTCCGAGAACTCCCGCATCACGCCTTTCTTTCGACTTTCTTCTTTCGACTTTTGACTCTCTACTTTCGACTCTTGACTCTTGACTTTCGACTCTTGACTCTTGACTTTCTCCTTCATCTGTTCCACCTTCTGCCTTGCCGCTTTGGTCTTTTCCTTGTCGGCCTTGGCCTCTTTGATCTCGCGGATGGTACGTTCGATAGTGGCGTTGGATTGTTGCAAGAGCCGCTCCGCTTCCTGCCGAGCCTCTTCCAGAATCTCTTTCTTCTCTCTCTTCACACCCGCCATCCGCTCTTCATACTCCGCCATGCGTGCCTCCAAGGCTTTCTCCTTCTGTCGGATAGCCTGCCGCTTGTTTTCCCAGTAACGCTTGTCGCGGGCGATATCTTGCAGCTGCTTGTCGTAGTCTATATGCTCCTCGCCTACCAAGTCTGTCGCGTACCGGATGATCTCTTCGCTCAAGCCCGTTTGGCGTGCTATCTCGATAGCAAAAGAGCTTCCGGCTTGACCGATGGATAGTTGGAACAACGGTCGCATCGCGCCGCGGTCGTACAGCATCGCGCCGTTCACTACCCCTTCGGTCTCTTCGGCGAAATGCTTGAGGTTGGTATAATGGGTAGTGATCACGCCGAAGACTCTTCTCTCTACCAACTCACGCAGTATCGCCTCAGCTATCGCACCGCCGATCATCGGCTCTGTACCCGTCCCCATCTCGTCGATGAGGATCAGCGTCCGCTCATCTGCCTGGCGAAGGAAAGCACGCATGTTGCGCAGGTGGGACGAATAGGTCGATAACTCATCCTGAATCGACTGTTCGTCGCCGATATCGATCATCAGTCTGTCAAACACCCCTGCCCGGCTCTGCTCGGCTACGGGCACCAATAGACCGCATTGTAACATATATTGCATCATCGCCACGGTCTTGAGGCACACGGATTTACCGCCGGCGTTCGGACCGCTGATGACGAGCACCCGGTTCTTGTCTTTCTCCAGCCTGATAGAGAGCGGCACGACAGTCTTTCCCTGCGGCGCGTAGTGCAGCCATAATACCGGGTGTCGCGCTTCCGACCATTCGACCAACGGACCGTCCACTAACTCCGGTCGTATCGCTTTCATCGCTTGCGCCAAGGACACTTTGGCATTCAGGAAATCCACTTCTGCCAACATCCGCTGACTCGCCATGATCTGCTCGCTCTGCGGGCGTATAAAATCCGTCACTTCGCGCAGGATACGTATCCGCTCACGCCGTTCAGCCCCTTCTAACTCGCGGATCTTATTGTTCGCGTCCACCACCTGCTGCGGTTCTATATAAACCGTCTTGCCGGTAGCCGACTCGTCGTGTACGATACCGCCTATCTTCCTTTTGAATCCCGGCGAGACAGGGATCACGAGCCTTCCTTCGCGTAAGGTCGGCGCCGCATCGCTATCGACGTACCCGTCGGTCTTGGCTTGCCGCAATATGGCGGCTAACGTCCTGCTGACGCTGCCTTGCTGATTCGTGATCTCACGGCGGATACGGGCTAACTCCGGCGACGCGTTATCGGCGATCTTGCCGTAGCGGTCTAACACGCGGTCGATAGCTTTCACTATCCCCCCTAATCCACTAACCCCTAATCCACTAACCGTCAACCCCTTCAACGCCCCATACCGCGTCTCGTCCATCGCCGCAAAACACTGCTCGATCTCCACGGCGAAACTCAGGCTCTTACGCAACTCGTCCAGCTCTGCTTCGTCCATGAACAGACCCTCAATCCGTATCCGTGCGATGGACTCTCTGAGGTCATAGATCTCTCCGCGGGGCATGCTCACTCTCGCGTCCTCATGCGCCATCCGCATCTGGTCAGTGAGTAGTAACATCGCCTGCACTTTCGCGTACTCTGTCTCCATCTGCATCGCCTCTACACGCTCGCGTCCCAGCCCCGACGTACACCGACGACGCAACTCTTCACGTATCACCGTGAAGTCAATCTTCTCTTCTATGTTATTCGGATAAAACACCCCTGAAACCTAAATCCTGAATCCTACCCCAATATCCTGCAATCCTTGATCGCCGGTGCGCCGACGGCTTCATTCAGCTTGCGCACCAACTCAAACCGGTTCTCGAACAGCTGCGTCTTCAGCGCCGCGGAGTTGACCCGCACATAAAGCATACCGTCCTTCACCTCCACCGATCGGGTGAGTTTCTGAACGGTCTCGCCCATCACTTGCGGCCATACTTCTTCTATCTGCCTGTCCATCACCGTCTGTTCCAAGCCGCTCTCGCGTAAGAAATCCACAAGGGCATCGGTGATCGAGAGGGTATTAGTGCTGGTAGGCATCTTCTTCTTTGGTCTTGCGTAAGTAGATCCGCTGCCTGGTACGGAAAGTACGAATCTGCGGGTCCAACTCATTCCATTTCTGTATCGCCTCAATCTTCACGCCTACCTCCTGGCTCAGTTGCCAAATCGACTGGCCGGTATGGCTCCATACGAAGGCCTCCTCGCCGGTACTCTTCTTTGCCGCCAGATAGATACGGTCACCTTTCGCCAACTCGCGGCCCAAAGCATCGTTATCCTCACGCAAATCACGCTCGCGCACATTCAGACGGAACGCCACGTTTGAATAGGTGTCGCCCTCATGCGCGGTGACATACTGAATGCCGTTGCATTTCTTACGGGGGTGCATCAGGAAGAAGCTGTCTCGCTCCTCTTTCGCCGTCAGCGGTTCTACGTACGGCGGTTCGGGGTCGTTATGAATCACCATGATCGGCTCCGAACGACGAACGACGGTAGCCTTCAGCGGACGCTTGGGTTTGGGTGCCGGCTTGGCTACACTGCCCGTTCCGGCATTCTCCTTCTGTGCTCTCTCAACAGGTTTTGCCTGCGGTCTATGCACTGTCTGCGAAACGGTCAACGTGTCCAGACGGTAGTCTTCAATGAGCTTGATCAACTTCGGTGCATACGACGGATCGGTCGCGTAGCCGCACTCCTTGAGCCTGCGAGCCCAACCCTCATAGTCCTCTAATGCGATCTCAAAACAAGTCGAGTAACGCGGCCGCTTGAGGAAGATCGAGTGGTCCTTGAAACTCTCTGCTGCATTGCCGTACTGACGGAAACAATCGTTTCTCTTATCATCATCGTGGTAATAGACACCGCCGAACCACTCGTTCGTACATTTGATACCGAAATGGTTCTTGGCATTGAGGGCCAACTCGCTCTGTCCGGCCTGGGACTCCAACAGCGCCTGCGCCATCGTGATACTCGCAGGGATGCCATAGTCCTCCTGCTCCTGGATAGCGATGGCTTTCCATTCCTCGATATACGCTAAATACGTCGGGTTCTGTTTCTGAGCCCAACTACTCATCGTGCCGATCATCAGCACGCCTAAAATAAACAGTTTCTTCATATATCTTTCGACTTTCTACTTTCGACTTTCTACTTTCTACTTTCGATTTCCCAGCGCCATCACCTCTTTCGCTATCCGGGTAGCAGAGTCCGCCTGCGCGAGTTTCAACACATTCGTGTGCAGCACCTCTAACTTGGCTTTGTCCTCTAACAGGGTCAGCGCTGTCGGAATCAACTTCTCTGCCGCCTCCGCATCGCGCACCAGCACCGCTGCATCGCGGTTCACGAGCGCCATGGCATTATGCGTCTGATGGTCCTCCGCCACGTTCGGCGAGGGCACCAAGATAGCCGGTTTGCCTAACAGACATATCTCGCTGATAGACGAAGCCCCGGCTCGGGAGATGACCAGATCCGCCTGCGCATAGCGCTCCGGCATGTCGCTCAGGAAATCCAGACACTCGATATTCGCAGGTTTACCGGCTGCTTCCCATGCCGCCTTGCAAGACTCAAAATACACTTTACCCGTCTGCCAAACGACATGAATTCCGCTGAACGCAGATAACTGATGGCTGATGGCTTCTTTTACCGCCTCATTGATCGTCCGTGCGCCCAATGACCCGCCGATAATAAGGAGCGTCTTTCGACTTTCGACTTTCGACTTTCGACTTTCTACTTTCGTCAGATTCTGCCTGACCGGATTACCCGTCAGGATGATCTTCTCTGCCGGGAAGAACCGCTCCATGCCGGGGTACGCCACGCATATCTTCGCAGCTTTGTTCTTCAATATCTTATTCGTCACGCCAGCAAAACCGTTCTGCTCTTGCAGCAGGATCGGTATCCCCATGTTCGCTGCCGCCCACATAGCGGCTCCCGAAGCGTAACCGCCGACGCCGACTCCTACGTCCGGCCTGAAATCGCGGATGATCTTCTTCACCTGCTTAATGGACTTGACCAGATCCACTAACACCGACACGTTCTTCCACGGCTGCGCGCGGTTGAACCCTCGCACCGGCAGGCCGACAATCTTATACCCCGCTTGCGGCACACGCTCCATCTCCATGCGCCCTAACGCGCCAACGAAGAGGATCTCCGCCTCCGGGTCTAATTCTTTTAATGCATTCGCAATACTGATGGCAGGGAATATATGTCCTCCGGTCCCGCCTCCGGAAATTAAGTAACGCATGGGCTTTTACTCTAATGTTACAATTGGTACTTCTTCCTGACTCTCGCTGATGGTCTCTTGTACGCGTTCGCGAAGGGCTAACTGCTCGCGGCTCACGCTCATCATGATGCCGAAGTATATCGACGTGATCAGCACCGACGTTCCGCCTCTGGATATCAGCGGCAGCGGCTGACCCGTCACCGGTCCCAAGCCTACCGCCACGAGCATGGATATCAGTGCCTGGCACGTGATCATCAGCGCCAGCCCCATCGTCATCAGCATCGCCGGCATGTCCGAATAACGGCTCGACACATTGCATGCTCTGAACAAAACCGCCAAGTACAGGAAGATCAACCCCGCGGCACCGATGATCCCCGACTCCTCCACGATGATCGCGAAGATATAATCCGCAAACGCCAAGGGCAGATAATCCCGCTCCTTGCTGTTACCGGGGAACACGCCAAACGGCGTCGTACCGCCGCGGGCGATAGCTACCGACGAATAGACCTCCTGGATATTCTCGTCCGTCAGGACATATTTGGACTCACCGTCGTCGTTGAAATGCCGGTCGATACGCGATACCCACGTTGTTGCGCGCTTGAAGGGTCCGTGCATCTGTCTTCCCGGACGGACGAATCCGAACTCCACAATCGCGTAACCGAGCATCAGCGCCACGATGGCGATGCCTACTATCGACAGCGTATATTTCCACGGGATACGTGCTAAGATCCATAGGCAGAACACGATCAGACCGATCAGCACCGCCGTCGAGAGGTTGGACGCCATGATCGGCAGCATCACGATACCCGAGATGACCAAAGTGCGGATGAAGTATTTCCATTTATCTTCCTCCGTATGGATACGCGCGAGCTGATCCGCCACGACGATGATCAGACTCAGTTTCGCCAACTCCGAGGGCTGAAAAGTGATTCCCGCGATTCGTACCCATCGCGCGGCGCCGTTAATCGTCACTACCAACGGGTTGCCGGGGATCATCGTCGAATAGACTAACAGCGTACTGATCGCTAATAACACGTACCCGCCGAAACGGATCCAATGCGTCGGGATATACTGGATGCCGAAAGCCGCAATGATGCCCAACACGATGAAGAACATCTGTTGTCCGATCGGGCCTAAGGCGGAGTGATGCATATATACTAAGGTAGAAGACGCCGAAAAGAGGGCGATGACAGCTACGACGATCAGGGTGATAAAGAGCCCCCAGAACGTGCGGTCGATGTGTCGTAGATTCCAATTCATATTTCCATTAAGGTTTGTGGTTTGACAATTTGGGTGCAAAGGTACAAAAAAATATTGATATACGCAAGCGCCCGCGCGATTTTTTCTAAAATGTGTGCTGTTTAATTAATTTTGAATTTAAATTTTTGGATTTTGAATTATTTTAACTACCTTTGCACCCGAAATTCGGAACAACCATGAAAAAAATCTTTTCCTTCTTCGCTGCTATGCTGCTTTGCCTGCCTCTGATGCAGGCGGCAATCAAAGTGCACACCATCGGCGATTCGACGATGGCGGAGTACGACGAATCGACTACCGACAAACGCGGTTGGGGCATGTACCTCGCTTCGTTCTTCGATCCCGCTTTTGTCACTGTCAACAACCGAGGTAAGTCCGGTGCCGACACCCGTGGTTTCTACAACGGCGCCGCCTACTGGCCCTCCGTGAAGAGCCAGATGAGTGCAGGCGACTACCTGCTTATCCAGTTTGCCCATAACGACGAAGGTAACGACAGTAACCTCTCCGGCTTGGATAACCTCGAGTACGCTGCCTATTGTCAAGAGCATGGTCTGCCTGCTCCTTCCGATGCACGCGGTACCAACCCGCAGACGACCTACCGCGATTACCTGCGCCTCTTCATCGACGAAGCGCGCGCATTAGGCGTGAACCCGGTTCTCGTGGGCCCTATCTGCCGTGCTTATTTCAGCGGCAATAACATCACCCGCAAAGGCCAACACGACCTCGGCGATAAGTTCGCTAAAATCGAAAACGGCGAACTCCTCAAGAACCAGAGCGTACCTGCTACCGACCTCTCGATGAGTTATGTAGAGGCGATGCGTGTCGTAGCGGCAGAGAAAGACGTGCCCTTCATCGACCTCACCGATGCAACCCGCCAGCTCTACCTCTCTTATGGCGAGAGCCAGTGTCTGAGCCTGCTCTTCTGCTCCGGCGACAAGACCCATACCAACGCCATGGGAGGTAACCTCGTGGCACGTGCTGCTGCCCAGCTCCTCAAGAACGCAGGCATCCTCGCTGACCATATAGAGATCCCCACGGACATCACCGCCAATCCCGCTTCTATCAATATCGGCGAGACCTACTGCTCCGTGCCGCAGAACAAAGAGTTCCTCCTCACCGGTTACGGTCTGGAACCCGCCGCAGGTACCGTCAGCCTCACCGCGACTTCTAACCTCCTCATCTCCCTCGACAAAGAGAACTACGCGTCATCCGCACAGGCTTCTTACGAAGGCGGTTCGATGTTCCAGAAAGTTTATGTACGCGCTAACTACGCTACCGGAGGCTTCCATTTCGACACCGTCTATGCTACCTCGGGCGAACATGTAGTAGCCGTGCCGGTAGCTGCCAACGCCATCACCTTGGACGGCGGAGCGGCGGTCAGCGCCTTCTGGGCAATCGGTGCCAAGCCTGTTCCTGCCCCTTTAGTGGAAGGACCGATCAGCGCGGAGTTCACCATGAGCCAGATGGCTTGTATCGATTATAATGCCTCCAAGAACTACTTCGTCGATGGCGACGAGACCGGTATTATCCTCGCGCGTTTCCATAACTCTGCCGATGGTTCGGCACGTACCCCGTGGCCCGCAGGAGAGATCGATGAGAACGCCAACCGTTACCTCGATTTTGCGGTCACTGCACCGGCAGCGATGGACGTGCGTATCACCCGTATTGCCATGGAGATCGCTTCCGATGGTACCTCTACCATGTGCTACCACCTCAATACCGGCTTCGGCTCCGAGTTCACGGATGTAACAACTATCTATGAGAAACGCAACATGACCTCACGCGTCATCGAGCACGTGGACCTCACGCCTACCCTCACTATCCCTGCCGGAGAGACCCTTCACGTGCGTATCCTCCCTTGGCATGACTACGGAGAGGTCAAAGATAGCAAGTATATCGGCCTGCGTAATGTCCGCATCGAGGGTATGGCGTTCGAGCCCGGTGAGGAAGGCATCGAAGAAGTCTCCTCTTCCCTTCAGGGAGCCGGGATACCGGTTCGTAAGATTCTCCTCAACGGTCAGATCTACATCCTCTGGGGCGGCAAGACCTATACCGCCACCGGAGCACAGGTTCGTTAAATGGTTGACTATTAATCCCTTAATTTTTCAGAAGGAGTCCGCGAAGGACTCCTTCTTTAATGGTAGGAGCCTCCCGTACACGTGGGTGGTTGGTAAGGGAACGGGGGCTCGAAGAGGTAAACGCTAACAGAAATATAGAAGGACGTACATAGAACACCCGAACACCTGAACACCCTTGTATATAAACTCACATACGCGCGTGTGTGTATTTTAGAAAAAGGGTGTTCACCTGTTCACCCTAAGCAGCCGGATGACATCCGGCGGAATGGACATACGAAGAAAGGACGGGACGTAGATGTCCGTAATGCGAACGAGATGCGAACGGTGGAAGAGGCTAACAAGAGACTAATAAACCAATAAACAGATACACAATATGCCGGATTAAATCCGGCGTAACTGCCAAGAAAGGGGCTCTGCGGCGCTGACGCACCGCGCAGCAGACGAAACGAATAACCCGCATAAAATGCGGGGCTAATGAACGAAGGACAAACCCGCTCGCGAAACTCGCGGACACAGGACAATGAGGGGCGGAGGTTGTCGCAAAGATGCGACAAAAATGCACAGGGTTTGTAATGGGTCTCGGACGTTACGTAGTGGTAACGATGTGGTAACGTAAATGAGCCGTAAATAGGCAGTAAATAGGCAGTAATTAGGCAGTTATAGGGTGGATGTCGGATAACATCCCGACGCAATGGACGACGTTTTTTAGGCTGACCAGCTGACCGGATGACCAGTTCCTTATTATAATCTCACACACGCGTGTGGGTGTGTATAGTTTTAAAAAACAACTGGTCATCTGGTCATCTGGTCTATTCGTTTCTGCGTCTATTAGCGTTTACTTCGTCTAAAGTACGTCATATACAATCCATCCTCTCGTCCTTTGTTCTCCTCTACGTACGTCGCGATACCCTGCTTTAGAAATTAAAAATTAAAAATTCGTAGTAGTTGGTTATTGGTCATTAAAAAAGGAGCCCTGAAGGACTCCTTCTGAAAATTAGTGGCTGTTTGGGTTTACTTAACCTCTTGTACTATCACCGTGTAAGTCTTGTCATCACATTTTATTAGTAATTTTCCATTGTGTATATATTTACGAACAAAAGGCTTTGTTTTCGTTTCCAAGACATCTGTTGCATATCCCCTATAATAAAACATTCTGCCAATCACACAATCTCCTATTCGAATAAATAGAAAGTATATTCCTCTGTCAAGGCAAGATATATCTATTTTTTCATGATTTTGGGCATACGTAACCATAAGCACATCGCTTGTATCGGCAGGCGTTACCCAAACACTATCAACATAAGGTGGCGTAATTGTTCCATTTTTAGAGATGTCATAAACTAGCGTAGAACGGAAAACAGCAATCCCCATAGCCCCCATATATATATGGCATGGGTCATCATCTGCTTTTAGCGAATGAATGCTTAATGCCGCTAAAAATACGCATAGGATACATTTTCTCAATATCATATTCAAACTAACGTTTTATAAATCATGCCGCAAAGGTACAACAAAAAAACGAGATACGCAAGAAAAATTGCGAAAAAAACAAAAAAAATGCAAAATTATTTGGTCATGTCAGAAAAAAGTAGTAATTTTGCGGGCTATTTTGCGGAAAGGCCAGATTAAGTATAACCACCGCAGCGTATGAGTCGTACGACAGCAGCGCACAGGAAGAGGTTATCGCCGCACCGCCGTAACAAGGGAATTAGTCGAAAGTCGAAAGACCGCGGCAAAGCCGCTCAAAGACGAAACCCCCCAAATACTAATAAAGTACAGATGTACGCAATTGTAGAAATGAAAGGCCAGCAGTTTAAAGTAGAAGCTGGCAAGAAACTGTTCATCAACCGCGTTGCAGACCTTGAGAAAGGCGCGACGGTTGAGTTTGAGAACGTGTTGCTCCTCGACAATGAGGGCAAAGTAAAAGTAGGCGCTCCTTACGTGAAAGGCGCTAAAGTAGTTTGCGAAGTACTCGACAACGAGTGCCGTGGCGAGAAGATCCTTGTATTCCACAAGAAACGTCGCAAAGGTTATCGCAAGCTGAATGGTCACCGTCAGGATCTGACCAACGTAGTAGTTAAAGAAATTGTTATTGCTTAAAAGAAAGGACAACAGAGTATGGCACACAAGAAAGGTGTCGGTAGTTCAAAGAACGGCCGTGAATCAGAAAGCAAACGTCTTGGCGTGAAGATCTTTGGTGGTCAATTCGCAAAGGCAGGTAACATTATCGTACGTCAGCGTGGTACGGTTCACAACCCGGGTGAAAACATGGGAATGGGTTCTGACCACACTTTGTTCGCTCTTTGCGACGGTATCGTAACCTTCCGCAAGAAACGCGACAACAAATCGTACGTATCCATCCAACCGGTAGCCGAGGCGTAAGTATGTTAACTTTAAAACAGATTTACGACGACAAGGCAAAAGTCATTGCCGGTTTACAAAAGAAGCACTTCGCTGGAGCCGCAGAGGCGATAGACGAGGTGCTTCGTCTGGATGGAGAACGCAAGTCAGCGCAGCAGCAGAAAGATGCTGCAGCGGCAGAGATGAATAAGATCTCGAAGTCCATCGGTGCCCTCATGGCGCAAGGCAAACGCGAGGAGGCAGAGGCTGCGAAAGCGCAGACCGGATCGCTCAAAGCGCAGATCGCCGAATACGACGCGAAGATGGCTGAGGCGGAGGAGGCGCAGACCAGACTCCTGCTGACCATCCCGAACGTACCGTACGACATCGTGCCGGAAGGCGCAAGTGCCGAGGACAACCTCGCCGTGAGTATCGGTAACTGGCCCAACCAGCCGATGATCGACGCGATTGAGAAGGACGGTGCTGTAGCGCTGAAGGAATGGAACAGCGAGGTAGATGAGGCTATCGCGGCTGAGCGTATCGCCCGGAGCGAGAAGCTGCCCCACTGGGAGCTTGCCAAGAAATATAACCTGATTGACTTCGACTTAGGCGTGAAGATCTCCGGTGCCGGATTCCCGGTATATATCGGTCAGGGAGCCCGTCTGCAACGCGCGCTCATCAATTTCTTCCTCGCCGAGGCGAACAAAGCCGGTTATACGGAGATCATGCCGCCGACGGTGGTCAACGCCGCTTCGGGTTACGGCACGGGGCAGCTGCCCGACAAAGAGGGACAGATGTACCACTGCGAAGTAGATGACCTCTACCTCATCCCGACCGCCGAGGTACCGGTGACGAACCTCTACCGCGACGTGATCATCGACGAGGACAAGTTGCCGATCAAGAACTGCGCCTACACGGAGTGTTTCCGTCGCGAGGCAGGCTCATACGGCAAGGATGTACGGGGTTTGAACCGTCTCCATGAGTTCTCGAAGATCGAGATCGTGCGTATAGACACGCCCGAGCACTCGGACGCGAGTCATAAGGAGATGCTCGCGCACGTAGAAGGTCTCTTACAGAAGCTTGAGTTACCGTATCGTATCCTTCGTCTGAGCGGCGGAGATATGTCTTTCACGGC
>DGTR01000025.1:0-28041 GCA_002394395.1 Bacteroidales bacterium UBA4331
ACGAAAGTTTTTAGGCGGACGGGTAGACCGGCGGACACCCTTGTTTATAAATCTCACACACACGCGTGTGTGTATAGTTTTAGGAAAAGGGTGTCCGCCCGTCCGCCTGGTCTACCCTCTACCTTCTATATTGCGGTTTGCGTTGACCTCTTCCATGCCTCTTTCGCGTACCAGCCATCCGCGTGTACGGGCTTTCCCGATCCGCTTGCTCTGGAAGCCTGCCTGCTGGAGCACCATTCCTAAGCGGCTCATACTCATCGGTTTTTTGATACTTCCCCAGGAGACGAGCTTGTCGGAGATCTCGGCGGTGGTCATGAACTGGCCTTCGCCGGCACGGGGGATGTCGAAATAGACGGCGAGGAGCTGCTCCTCGTTCTCCTGCGCACGGAAGTCATCGTTATGCGCCTCGAGGAGGTCGATGTCGTCGAGGTCGAACCAGTACTGGAAGCCCAAGTCGATGAGGTACTTCGCCTGTGCGTAGATCTGCTCGTACGGGAGGGTGATATGGAAGGGGTTGAGGATGCTCTGAGCCTGGAAGGGCAGCCATCGGCGGTTGCCGGTGATGTCGGTCAGGAACTCCTGTTTGTTGCCGGACGCACAGAACGACGCGAGCCTTATCCGCCGCTCCTTGGTATAGCCGTAGGCGGCACGCTCGGAGATATCCGAGGCGGTGATGACAGACTTCATGACGTTCAGTTCGCGCGGGCCCATGGCATCTATCTCGTCCAGGGCGATGAGTCCGTACTCGGCTATACGCAGCCGCTCGTCTTTGTTGAGCTGGGTGCTGTTCGCCATCTTACAGCTGTAGGCACGCAGCTCGGGCGGCAGGAGGTGTTCCAGCCACGTGGTCTTGAAGATCCCCTGCTTGCCGACGAGGACGAGCACCTGCTGGTTGACGACCTCGTCGCTGAGCCACGACGCCACCATCGCCACGAACCACTTTCGGAAACAGTTCACCCAGAGCTTCTGCTCTTCTTCGCCGCCGGCGACGGTCACACGGCTCGCGAGCCAGGCTATCCAGTCGGGTTGGTCGGTGGTGTACGGACGGCAGTTAAGCACGTACTCACGCAGCGGATGGACGTCCGGGATACGATGGCTCTGCAGCACCGCCAGCACCTCCCGCGCCGTGATCTGCAGCCCGCTCTCTGCCGAACAGTCGCAGACGATATCGTTCACATCCGCCGTCGTGATATCCCGCCAGCCCGTAACCTGTAACCCGTCCCCCATCACCGCGATCTGCACTTTGTTGGACACCACGTCGTGCCGCAACCGTCCCGATGCCACGTAGTTCTCATAGATGTAGGTACATACGATTTCTTGTCTATTTGCCATATCATTTACGATTTATTGACTTTGTACATTGTTACTTTGTCGCTCGAAATGTTTTCGTGTTGGACTACTGATTAAAATAATTTGCATATAGATAATTAACTCATAATAAGCATTTTATACATCACACAACTTTGTATCACACAACTTTGTGTTAGATTTATTTGCATATATCAAAAAAAAGTTGTACCTTTGCAGCAAATTTTGAAAAACGAAAATTATACTACGCTATGAAATCCACTCACAATGAACTGCAAAAACCATTTGTTTTTGGTCAAGCAATAGGTGTAAACCACTTTATTGGTCGTGAACGCGAGTTAAAACGTTTAACCGCCAATTTCTCGCATGGCATCAACACGATTCTGATGGCTCCCCGTAGGTGGGGTAAAACCTCTCTGGTAAAACGGACGATGTCCGAAATCAAAAATGATTACATAAAGGTCATATACATCGATGCTTATTTTTGTCGGAACGAATATGATTTCTACAATCATTTCGCTGAGTGTATTCTCCATCAGACCAACTCAAAGTTTGAGCAGTGGGCGGAAACAGCCGGTGAGTTTCTTATGCGCTTGACACCTAAAATTTCGTACAATCTTCCTTCTGCTGAAGAGTATTCCGTATCATTAGGGATAACTCCCCGCACCCACCAACCGGAGGAGATTCTTCAATTGCCGGAGATCATCGCGCACCGGAAAAACATCCATTTAATGATTTGCATAGATGAGTTCCAACAAATAGGCGAATTTACGGATAGCATGACCGTACAAAAGCGTATGCGGAGTGTTTGGCAACATCAAGAACATGTTAACTACTGTTTATTTGGTAGTAAAAAACATCTACTACAAAATATGTTTCTCAAAAGTAGTTATCCTTTCTATAAATTCGGCGATATTATACCTTTGGATCCTATAGAGGAAAAAACATGGTTGCCATACCTACAACAAGGATTTAAATCGTGGGGTAAAAATATCTCCGAAGATATAGCACGCCAATTATGCCAAAAAGTTCAATTACATCCTTCTTATATACAGCAATTAGCATGGCTGACGCTGCTCAATACGGATTCAGAAGCAACCGAAAGTGCCCTACAGCAAGGATTGGACGATCTTATTAATGAGAATAGCGCACTTTTCATTCAACAGACAGAGCACTTGACACCCTATCAACTGAATTTTCTATATGCAATGCTGGACGGAATAACATCTGATTTCGCAAAAGAAGATATCCGTGAGCAGTATCAATTGGGTTCATATAGTAATATAGCACGTATTAAGACCGCACTTATCGAAAAGGAACTGATTGATACTTATAAAGGCGCAGTCGTTTTTGCCGATCCAGTTTTCGTCCTTTGGATGCGAAGAAATATGAATCAGTAATCCAATACGTCAAAGATCATATCATTTACGATTTAGTCATTTACCCATTGGGGTCCCCGACGGGCGCTAACGCAGTGCGTCCGATGGGGAGAGCGTAGCGTAAGGCGAGTTTCTATTGAGCGGCTGTGCCGCGAGTCGTAACGAGCCTTAACGTAAGCGAGTGCAAAGGTACGGAAAATATCTGACATATCCGTTCCAGAAATTGGGAACGTCACCTAACTTGCTGATTCATAAATGATAAGGCACGGCTAATTGTTGCCGTGCCACATTTTTTGTCGTTAGAAAGTTGGATGTAATTCAGCCCCGGATGCTCCAGATGGTAGGCATAGATGTCCATCCATTGGGCGTACTTGAGGGGTAACTCGAAATCGTGGAAGAGAATGCTAAGTTCTCCTTCTTCTTTTTTTTGAGCAGAAATTGATACTTGGTCATAATGATTTGATTTATTGGGTAAGTTATTATAAAAAAAAACAGACCCACGATTAAGTTTCGTAGGTCTGTTCGTTTTTCTAAAATATGCTATTTACTTGACCTCTTGCCCTGTTAGCGTGTAAGTCTTGTCATCACGGAAGATGAAGATTTGACCATCCATCATCACTTTGCGTGCGGGCTCCGAAGTATATACATTGTTTATATCTGTCGGGTCATTCGGTTTATAGGTCGCAGTGACAGTCATATCTCCGGCCACGAAGCTAAAGTCACTATCCCATCCCATGAAGTAATAGTTCTCGCGAACCGGGTTTTCCGGCGGTGTAGCCGCTTGTCCGTACTCGACGATATCTACTTTCAGTTCCGTACCATCGTAATCCACAAAGGTTACCGTGTAACTATTACGTGTGCTGTTGTAGGTCGCCGTGTAGGTGGCATCGCCGGTAACGGCTGCAACGGCAGGTGTCCAACCAGCAAAGGTGTAGGTAAACTCAGCCGTAGCAGGTTTGGTTGGGTCAGCATGTGTTGGTGTCTCGCCTTCTACGACTATCGTTTGGTCAATTAGCGAATCGTCATCTTGTAACCATGTAATGGTGTAACTTCTCGGCAAGCGGAATACCGCCGTTACCGTCATGTCCGCCAATGTAACATCAAACCCGCGGTCCCAACCGTCAAAGAAATATCCATCGCGAGCAGGTACCGACGGAGCGACAGCAGCCACGCCGTACGCCACTTGCTGTTCTGATAGCAGGGTATGATCCCAGTTCTGGAAAGTGATGGTATATTCGCGCGGCGCAGGAACAAAGACTGCTTCAAAAGTCACATCTTCCGTAATAGTCTCCACATCCGGTGTCCAGTAAGCAAAGGTGTAAACGAGTTCCTCTGTAGGCTCTTTGGTCGGTGTACCGAGCGGATAATAAATGCTGCTTGCCGGCAAACCTTGAACGGCTTGGACAGTATAAGTCTCTACTCCATTCACCCGATAGGTGACGGTGTACAGCGTTTCCGTAAAGACGGGCTCCACGGTGATGTTCGCCGTGATATGCTGCATATCCACATCATCACCGGAGAAATAATCTCTCCATTTTACGAAGGTATATCCCTCGCGTGCCACTTCAACACCCGTGGCAGCTTCTCCGTCGTTTACTTGTTCGGAACCGAGGCTGCTTCCGTCCCAGTTCTTATATGTCACCGTCCATACTTTGATGTCCTCGCCATAGAGAGCGGTGATATTCACATCTTCCGTAATCGTAGTGTACGGTTTGTCCCAACCGCTGAAGTGCCAACCGCTAATCTCGGGGGCTGACGGAGGCGTTGCGTCTTTTCCTTCATCCACCATCTGTGTATCAAGGAGCGGTGCTCCATCTTTGCCGTAGAAACGGACGGTGTATTGCGGTGTCGGGTCGTAGTACTCGAAGTTAGCCGTGAAGCCGAGGACATTATCGCTGATAGCCGGTACATTCAGATATGCCAGACTGTCGTACGAAGAGGGATCCCACGAAGACCATCCGAGGAAGATTGCGTTCTCTTCCGTCGGGTCGGCAGGCATGGTTACACTACCACCGCAAGGAACAACCTCGCCGTAATAACCGTTCACTTTGCCAAATCCCTCCGCCGTGAAGTCAAGTTGCTTCGGATAGCCGTTGCCGTACACGCCGTCAAAGACAATCAGTTTCTTTGTGGTCGTGACATTCAAAGTCTCCGTTTCTCCGGGACCTAACATATAATGTACCCCTTCATCGGTGTATCCTTCAATAAGATACGCGGGTTTGTTCACGCGCGCCAGGGTCAGTCCGGCACCTTTCATGCCTTTGCGGTCAAGGACAAGCACCGTCTCGTTATATTGTACAGGGATGACGCTCCGCAGACCGTTGAAATAGAAGCCACCTTCGCTGGTCAGCACTTGCACTTCCTGATCTGCATTGACAAGGAGAGGATAATACATCTGTATCTCCATCGTCTCGGAATACACGGTCTGAGCCGTACCGTTCCCGTGCGCATAGAAACGATAGTACCGCTTGCGCTCAAAAGGCAGTTCGTTATAGTACTCCACGAGTGCCGTAACTTTGCGGTCGAAGGTCATGACTTTGTTCACATCGTAACCCGTAATCTCGCCCACTTGGGTACCTGTCGTCCAACTGATTTCACCATTGCCAAGCGGCGCACCCGACTGGAAGTAAACGGTCACAGGCGTGTTGGTCTTCACGCTTGCACGGAAAGTGAGTGAATCGCCAACCATCGCCATAGTCTTGTTGTTCTCGAATTGGGTAAACATCCATGAAGCGAATTTCCAGTCCTCGTTACGGTTGCAGATGTGCTCAGCCATATCCATGTCCAAGTTCACATAGACATCGTATTTGGCAAACACATTAAGCGGCTTATGCACATTGGTATAGTCTTTGCTCCAACCGGTGAAGGTGCCATTTTTCGCACGGCTCGGATCGATAGCCGGTGCGTGCTGTCCGCCCATTGCAGGAGGTGTGGCATCATTTCCGGCAGCGACTTCCTCACTCTTGAGCAAGGTGGCATCTGCATCGTAGAAGTCCACTTTGTAGGTCGGCGTATACTCGTCGATATATAACGGACATGCCGGCATGGTTATTTTCAGATAATCGCTGTTCTCTTGCACACGAGCAGGCAGATTACTGGTGTATCTGTAATCGCGGCAATCGGCAGGTTTCGCATAGTTAAAGGTCTCATCCGCGCCATAGTAAGCCGTTACAAAACCGTCCCGGAACAACGGATACTTGTAATATACTCTCTTGATGGCAGAGGTATCTTGCTCACCTGAGCCCACATGGTTGGCAATCATACGATATTGGCGATACGCCTCATAGCCTGTTTCCGTCAGCACTTTCTTGTACTGCACCGTATGACCCGTACGCGCATCATTCGTGGCAATAGTGCCGGACTTGATAGTACGCCATGTAGTACCGTCTGCACTCTCTTGTAATTTGTAATTGGTTTGGCCTATCGCTTTGATTGTTCCCTCAATGCGCAACTGCTCTCCATACTTGACAGTATTCGTGGCAGAGAGAACATTTTGGGTAACTTTAGGTGTATAGCCGATATGTACGAATGTAGCCGTATTATTTCCTTCGTCCACAATGGTATGATTGTAAATTTTGCCGTTTGTCGGAGTCAAGATAGCCAACGAGGTATTGAAAGCGATGTTTCCTGCTGCATAAACAGCGTATCCTGCGCCTGTGATTTTATAATCACCCTTTCCAAAGACAATATGACCACCATCGCGCGAGTTGAGTGCAACACTCAATGGGTCTGTGGATGTAACAACGGCATTACCGGTCACCTTCAAGTTCCCATACGAGACAACGGCATTCGTAACGGAAGTTATCCTCATCGTTCCGCCAATCAAAGTCACTTTCTTTCCAACGATACAAAAGAACTTATTTCCTGTTGTTTCTGCTGTTAAGTTTCCGTTAATGGTAACATCAAAGACAACATTCTGATCGCCTGCACAAATGGCACAATCCTTGCCTTTTACATTAATCGTTCCGGTTAAGGAAATATTGCCGGCTGCGGATTGTACCGTTGTGGATGAATAACCTCTCGCAGTCAGCGAACCGTTCGGCATCGTGATATTGCCTGCGGCATAGATACCAAAACCGGCACTCAGCGCGTTGATGGTACTGCCTTCCTGAATGAGCAAGTTACCGCCATCACGGGTGTTAAACGAACCGGATAGGTCGTCTGTTGCACTAGCTGTGATGTCACCGCCAAGTATCATGTCGCCATACGATACAACAGCATTCGTAACGGAAGTTATCCTCATCGTTCCGCCAATCAAAGTCACTTTCTTTCCAACGATACAAAAGTACTTATCTCCTGTTGTTTCTGCTGTTAAGTTTCCGTTAATGGTAACATCAAAGACAACATTCTGATCGCCTGCACAAATGGCACAATCCTTGCCTTTTACATTAATCGTTCCGGTTAAGGAAATATTGCCGGCTGCGGATTGTACCGTTGTGGATGAATAACCTCTCGCAGTCAGCGAACCGTTCGGCATCGTGATATTGCCTGCGGCATAGATACCGAAACCGGCACTCAGCGCGTTGATGGTACTGCCTTCCTGAATGAGCAAGTTACCGCCATCACGGGTGTTAAACGAACCGGATTGTTCGTTTGTTGCACTAGCTGTGATGTCACCGCCAAGTATCATGTCGCCATACGAGACAACGGCATTCGTAACAGAGGTAATCGTCATCGTGCCGCCAATCAAAGTCACTTTCTTTCCAACGATACAAAAGTACTTATCTCCTGTTGTTTCTGCTGTTAAGTTTCCGTTAATGGTAACATCAAAGACAACATTCTGATCGCCTGCACAAATGGCACAATCCTTGCCTTTTACATTAATCGTTCCGGTTAAGGAAATATTGCCGGATGCGGATTGTACCGTTGTGGATGAATAACCTCTCGCAGTCAGCGAACCGTTCGGCATCGTGATATTACCTGCGGCATAGATACCGAAACCGGCACTCAGCGCGTTGATGGTACTGCCTTCCTGAATGAGCAAGTTACCGCCATCACGGGTGTTAAACGCACCGGATTGTTCGTTTGTTGCACTAGCTGTGATGTCACCGCCAAGTATCATGTCGCCATACGATACAACAGCATTCGTAACAGAGGTAATCGTCTTCGTGCCGCCAATCAAAGTCACTTTCTTTCCAACGATACAAAAGTATTTATCTCCTGTTGTTTCTGCGGTCAAGTTTCCGTTAATGGTAACATCACCGGCAGCATTCGTTGTGGCGATAGCATTGTTTTTCGCAGTAATGTTTAACGGAGCAGTACTATTCAACGATTTGACTTCAATACCTGCGCCGTTGGGGTTGTTAATGGTCAGTATATTACCTCCACTAATGGTCAGTGTATAATCACCGCTGATACATTTGAGAGTCTTATTGACATTCATGAAGAGGTTGGTGTTGCCTGTCAAGACAATTTCTGCATTGTCCGCCAATGTGCTTGCATCAATAAGACCGGACACATTAACGGCGGTCTTGGTAGGAGCCTTGCGAGGAGTTGCTACCTTTCCATCTAAGGAAATACTGCGTGTTTTGCCTCCTGTTTGCTGCGGATTTGTTTTCAATGCCTGCTTCCCGAACATCAAATCGGCGGTCTTTGGCTTATGCACATCCCCCACAGGAATGGGCATCTTGTCGGCTATACTGCCGCTCACATCCATTTTTTGCGTAGCAACATTGATGCCGATAGCACCGTCAATGTCTGCTTTGCTGACATCATTAGCCATAGCGCTAACACTCATCAGCACCAAGGCAATAAATAGGATAAGTTTTCTCATATTGTTTTGTGTTTTTAATGAATAATCAATATTATATATACACACGCAAGCGGCGCACACAATCCGTGTACACCGCTTACTTACGCGTTGCTATTATCTTTATACTCTCTAAACAATGCCCATTCGCGACATGGGGGAGGGTAAAATTAAACATTCTAATATTTATGATTTATGGTTTATGATTTATGATTTACATTTCGGGTGCAAAGGTACAACAAAAAAACGAGATACGCAAGAAAAAAAAGGAAAAAAACGCGCGGGCGCTTGCGTATATCAATATTTTTTTGTAATTTTGCAGCCAAATTAGTTTGCACAAGTACGTGCGTACGCGCAAAAATATATTTGGAACATGAAAAATATAGCATTTATCATCAATCCCATCTCAGGAAGTAAGGAGACGCAGAGCGCGAAGCGTAAGCTGCCGAAACTCATCATGCAGAGTCTCGACAGCGAGCAGTGGTTGCCGAATATCACGTTCACGGAGTATGCCGGTCACGCGGTAGAGTTGGCGAAGCAATATGCCCGGATGGGCTTTGACGCGGTGGTAGCGGTCGGCGGCGACGGGACGGTGAACGAAGTGGCACAAGGGATAGTGGCAGGTAGCAGCCATCAGCCATCCGCCATCAGCCATCAGCCATCAGCATTAGGCATCATCCCGATGGGAAGCGGTAACGGTTTTGCACGGCACTTGGGAATCTCCATCCGTCCGCAGAAAGCGATAGAGATGATCAACCACTCCGAGCCGATCTCGGTCGATTACGGTCTGGCGAACGGCAGATTGTTCGTGAGCACGTGTGGCACGGGATTTGATGCGTTGATAGCGGATCATTTTGCGGGCAGTAACAAACGCGGGTTCAGCACCTATCTGCAGAACATCATCCACGACGCGTTCTCTTACCAGCCGCAGAATTATCATATCGTGGGCGACGGTCTGGACGTGACGCACAAGGCTTTCCTGATCACTTTCGCCAATGCGAACCAATGGGGTTACGAAGCGCTCATCGCGCCGAAAGCGAGCATCCAGGACGGCAAGATGGATATCATGATGATGTCGAGCCACGCGCTCTTAGGCAGCGCCAGTCTGGCGTTACGGCTCTTCGCCGGCAGTATCGATGACAGCCATTTCATGGACACGCTGCGCGCGAAAGAGGTAACGCTGTTCCGCGAAGAAGCAGCACCGTTCCACATCGACGGCGATCCCGTGGAGATGGAGAAAGATATACACATCAAAATCGTCGAGGATGGGCTAAAAGTCCTCGCAGAGAAGCGATTCTAATTTACCATTTGGTCATTTACCATGTACCATTTATTGGGTCATTTAGTTATATAGACATTTATGACATTAAAAATAATCAACAAGAGCAAGAATCCGCTGCCGCGGTACGAGAGTGCGCAGGCAGCAGGTATGGATATACGATGCAACATCGAAGAGCCGATCACGCTGCAGCCGATGGAGCGCAGACTCATCCCGACGGGATTGTTTATCGAGTTGCCGGCCGGTTACGAAGCGCAGATCAGGCCGCGTAGCGGCCTGGCGCTCAAACGCGGCTTAACCGTTCTGAACACGCCGGGAACGATTGACGCGGACTACCGCGGCGAGGTGGGCGTCATACTGATTAACCTGAGCGGCGAGGCGCAGACCATCGAACCGGGTGAGCGGATATGCCAGATGGTCATCGCCAAGCACGAGACGCCGGAAGTAGTCGAAGTGACAGAACTAAGCGACACCGAGCGCGGCGCAGGAGGATTTGGGCACAGCGGAAGAAAATGAAGAAATACATCGTCATTATAATAAGTATTCTGCTCGCGCTGCCCGTCAGCGGAAAGAAGAAAGTTTCTGCTTCTCCGCCATCTGTGGAGCAGAACCAGCAGTTCTCGTACTACTGGTACGCGGCGCGGCAGGCGATTGATCAGGAGCGGTACACCGACGCGTACGCGCTGATACAGTTCTGCCTGATGATCAAGCCCGATGACGGTCAGACCCTGTACTACCTCGGCGTCATCTACGCGGGTCTCAAGCAAGAGGATCGTGCGAAGGAGTATTTCGAGCGGGCGTATCAGTCGATGCCGAAAGGGACGGCGCCGGTGGACCTGCTGCAAAGGCTGAAGATGCAGGCCATCACTGCCGAAGAATGGAAGAAAGCGCTTGCCTTACAGGACGAGATTGACAAGAAAGACGGTTACGACGCTTACTCCGCCATCACGAGGTACCGCATCTACGCGCTGAGCAACAAACCCAAGAAAGCCATCCAAGAGATTGACCGGTACTTAGAGACCGACCCGACGAACATGCGGTTCCTGCTCTTCCGGCTGGAGATCATGGAGCAGACGGGAGCCAAACCCAAAGAGCTCTACGCGCTCTACGAGCGGGTGCTGGAACTCGATCCGTATAACCTGCTGATCCTCAATAACTACGCGTACCACTTAGCGACACATGGCGGGGACCTGACGAAGGCAGAGAAGATGAGCGCGATCACGATCCGGGAGCAGCCCTCTAACCCGACGTTCTTAGACACGTACGGATGGATCCTCCACCTGCAGGGACAAGACCAACTGGCGCTCTTCTACCTCAATAAAGCGCTGTGGAACATCGGTGATGATGAGAAAATGAGAGATGAAGTACAAAAGCATATTCATAGTATTAAGTAGTGCTCTTCTGCTCTGCGGGTGCGGAGCGAAGAAGAAAGCGGTGCAACCGGCAGAACCCAAACCGGTAGTACCAACGTGGCACACCTGCCTCATACAAGGCGCCCAAGCGACCGTCATGATGGGCGAAGACAAACTCTCTTCCCCCGTGACGATGCAGACCGTACATGACTCGATGATCATCATCTCCGTCATGCCGGTGTTCGGGATGGAGATGATGCGCGTAGAAGCTACACCAACGCAGATCCTCGCTATCGACAAGGTGCACGGCCGCTACGCCAGAGGTACGTTTGCAGATCTCAACCGGCAGCTGACGCCGTCGCTCAACTGGGACATCCTGCAACAGATATGCACCGCCGAGCTGCCCTCCGGACCGGACAAAGCACGGCTCGTCTATACTTTCGGAAAGAAGCAGATAGAACTCGTCCTGAGCTATCCGCCCCGTAAGATCGACGTGCCGGTAAAGATGACGAACCAGAGATTGAACAAATATACGGAGATAGATGTTTCGAAGTTCCTATAAATATATCCTGACGCTTGTTCTGAGCGCATGTCTTCTCGTGCCGGCATGGGGCGAGAGCGTGAAGGAGCTGCAGCAAAAACAGAAGAAGTTGCAGGCAGAGATCGAGCAGACCAACAAGATGCTCAAGCAGACGAAGAAAGATGAGTCTGCGACGATGAACAAACTGCAACTCTTGAACCAGAACATCAAGACGCAGAAGAAACTCATCCACACGCTGGACAACGAGATCACGGCACTGAACCGTGAGATGACGCGGCTGAGCAACACGCGCGATTCGTTGCAGGTGATCTTAGAGCACTACAAAGGCGACTACGCGCAGATGGTTAAGCAGAGCCATTATGCCCGGATGCAACAATCGCCCCTACTCTTCCTGCTCTCCAGCGACAGTTTTCAGCAACTCGCCCGCCGTACACGCTACCTGCAGGAGTTTGCACACTTCCGTCAGGAGCAGGTACGCCGCATCGAGACCACGCAAGCGGAGATAGATACCCAGAACGAGTTGTTGGAGACCAACAAAGCCGACAAACAGGCGGCACTCTCTTCCCGCAAACGCGAGCAGGCGAACCTGCAACGCGATGAGCGCAAGCAGAAGAACATGCTCTCGCAACTCAAGACCAAAGAGAAAGACCTGAATAAGCAGATCAAGCAGAAACAGAAGAAAGTAGATGAGCTGAACCGCAAGATCGACGACATCGTGCGCAAGCAGACGGAGAAAGCGTCCAAGACCACTCTCACCAAGGAGCAGAAACTCATCGCCGGCGGTTTTGAAGCCAACAAAGGTCGTCTGCCATGGCCCGTGGAGAAAGGAATGATCAGCGGACATTTCGGCAAGCAGCAACACCCCGTCTATTCGCAGGTGACGATGGACAACAAAGGTATCTATTTACAGACCACAGCCGGCACTAAAGCCCGCGCAGTCTATAAAGGTGAGGTGACCAGCTGCTTCATGGTCGGCGGCACGTATGCCGTGATCGTACAGCATGGTAACTACCGGACGGTCTATTCCAACCTCTCCAAGCTCTCCGTCAAACAAGGCGATAAGGTCGATACCAAACAAGCAATCGGTACCATCTTCACCGACCCCGAGCAGGATCAGAAGACCGAACTGTATTTCCAGATATACAAAGATAAGAACATTCAAAACCCCGAATTATGGATCGCAAAATAAGAATAAAGACAAGTTGGATTCGACTAATCATATTAGTCCTTATTCCTTTCTCCTTACTCCTTACTCCTTCCTGCAAGACCAACAACTGGACGGAGTGGAAGGTGCAGAACGAGATGTGGCTGGCTGCGAACAAGACCAAACCCGGTGTGCAGACTTCTTCCACGGGCTTGCAGTACAAGATCATCGAGGACCCGACGCCGCAGGATGCCAGGCCCAACAAGAACAGCGTTATCATCTGCGACTACACCGTCAAACTCATCAACGGCTACCAGGTGGACGGAGGAAACAACGTCTCGCTGGCGCTGGCAAACACCATTCCCGGTTTTCAAGAGGGATGTCATAAGATTCACAGCAACGGCGATATAGAACTCTACATCCCGGCCTATTTAGGCTACGACTACTCCAAGTATCAGAGCAATGAGTACAACGCAGCCGAAGGATATGGAACCGAAGGAACGCAGGGATTCATTCCTCCCTATTCTACCCTCATCTACACGATACATATATGCGGCGTTACGGGCAATTAATAGGACTGATAGCAGTACTCATGCTTTGCGGCTGCGAGGGCTCGACGTTTCAATCCTCCGTGCCGGCGTACCCCGTGCGCGTGGTGATCAACACCAAGACGCTCTTCACGGATTTCTTCCCGGAGAACACCAACGCCTATATCACCGTCAACCAGGAGGGTTACAAAGAAAACGGCGTCTTCAAGAAACCCATCGATGTGACCGACGCATGGGGTTACGGCGGAGTCGTGGCGTATGTCTCGCTTGCCGGATACGTGGCGTTCGACTTAGCCTGCCCGTACTGCGCGGAGCATGGCCATAAGAGCCCTTGCGAGATGGACGGCATATATGCCATCTGTCCGCGATGCGGCGAGCATTTCGACATCGGCAGCGGGTACGCCATGCCGCAGAAAGGAATCAGCAAAGAAGCCCTGAGACAACTAAGCATCATCGCCTCGGAGGACAAACTAACCATCACGCAAAGACAATGAGTAATCAGCAATCAGTAATCAGCAATAAAGACCTCGTCTCCCTCGGCATCATCCGTCGCACCAAGTACCGCGACCTGCCGGAGTTTATCTTCGTTCGCCGAGACGGGTTGTTTGTTCCCTTCCGCTCGGAGCAGATACCTGAACTCATCGGCGAGGAGATGTTCGCCTTGCGGAGTGACATCCAAGAGGAAGACGACGGCATGATGACCTGGCAGGACCTCGTGGGCTACACCGTCATGGATGAAGAGCCGAGCGGTCAGCAGACACCCATCGGCGTCATCGCTACCATCGACGAATCGACCATCAACACACTCGCCACACTCGAAGACGGCCGCATGATGCCGCTTCACGAAGATTTCATCAACGCCATCGACGAGGACGCACATGTCCTGCACGTCTCATTACCTTTTCAACTATGAGTAAGAAACTGACGACCGCCGAGATGGGGCGGATGAATATAGACCAATACAAAGAGGCGGACAAACTGCCGTTGGTAGTCGTCCTAGACAACGTCCGCAGCCAGCATAATGTCGGTGCGGTCTTTCGTACCGCAGACGCCATGCGTATCGAGCGCGTAGTGTTGTGCGGCATCTGTTGCTGCCCGCCGAACGCAGAGATCCATAAGACAGCCCTCGGCGCCGAAGAGTCCGTCGAATGGCAGTATTACAAAAACACCCTCGACGCCGTACATGCCCTCCAAGCCGAAGGATACACCGTCTTTGCCGTCGAGCAGGCGCATGACTCTGTCACCCTCGAAGACGTGGCGGAACAAATAGTAAATGGTACTTGTCCAAATGGTAAATGGGCCGTGGTCCTCGGCCATGAGGTCTTCGGCGTACAACAAGAAGTAGTAGATAATTGTAGCCAATGTATAGAGATACCCCAATACGGCACGAAACACTCGATGAACGTCTCCGTGACGGCAGGCATCGTGATGTACCGCTTAGCCTCCTCTCTCCGGCGCGCGACAAAGAAGTAGCGAAAGCTGCTATCCAAGCCGGCGCAGACGCGATATATATCGGTCCGCCTGCTTTTGGTGCGCGACAGGCTGCAGGAAACAGCCTCGAGGACTTGGCGGAAGTCGTTCAGTATGCCCATCTCTACGGCGTACAAGTGCTCGTGACGCTCAACACGCTGCTCCATGACGACGAGTACGCGCAGGCGGTCGCGCTCGCGCACGCGTTATATAAGATAGGTGTCGATGCGCTCATCATCCAGGATCTGCATCTCTTGGACTTTGATCTGCCGCCGATCCGTCTGCATGCTTCTACCCAATGCGACAACCGTACACCCGAACACGTGGCGCATCTTCGGGACTTGGGTTTCAAACGCGTCGTACTCGCTCGCGAACTCTCCATCGACGAGATCCGTGCTATACACGAAGCCGTGCCGGATATAGAACTCGAGGCTTTTGTCCATGGTGCGCTCTGTGTGTCGTATTCCGGGCGGTGTTATATCTCCGAAGTGCTTGCCGGACGCAGCGCTAACCGCGGGGCGTGTGCGCAGTTCTGCCGTATGGCGTACGACCTGCTCGATGCGTCAGAGAATGAAGTGCTTGACGATGCCGGGCAACCGATCCATCAGCGCTACCTGCTCTCCCTGCAGGACCTCGACCGCTCTGCCTATCTCTCCGAACTCATCGACGCCGGCGTGACGACCTTTAAGATCGAAGGACGACTCAAAGATGCCGACTACGTCACGAACATCACTGCCTATTATCGGGAGAAGATAGATGCGCTCACTTCATCATTCCATCATTCTATCAATCCATCATTCAAGCCTAACCCCGAGAAGACTTTCCATCGCGGTGCGACGGATTATTTCCTCCATGGCCGCACGCCGCACATGGCCAATTGGGACACTCCCAAATCCACCGGCGAGTACATCGGTTCGGTACTCGAAGCACGTGGCAACACTTTACGCGTCCGGCTCAACCACGGCATCACGCTCCATAACGGCGACGGCCTCACCATCGGTGCCGAAGGATGCTCCGTCAACGGCGTAGAGGGAAACATCATCAAGATCAATAAAGCTCTCTCGCTATCTCGATATACCGATATACCGTTATATCGAAACCTCGATGTCGAGTTCGTCAAGAATCTACATTCCGAGCGAAAGATCCCCGTGGACATTCTCTTCCGCGAGACTGAAAATGGCTTTGAACTAATATATACACCCCTTGATACCAAGCTCTCTCCCCTCATGGGGAGAGTTGGTGAGGGACTCTCATTGGAGCTCGCGAAGAACGAATCCAAAGCACTCGACACCATCCGTACGCAGCTCACCAAACTCGGTGACACGCCGTATATCGCCCGCTCCATACAGATCGACTCCAAACCGTATTTCATACCCATAAGCATAATAAACGAATGGCGTAGAAAAACGCTAAATGGTACATGGTAAATGACCAAATGGTACATGGTAAATGACCAAATGGTACATAGTTTGATGACCTGCCGATACTGCCTGCTCTTCGAGTTAGGTCACTGTAGAAAGACGAATCCTTATCCCAAAGACAAGGAACCGCGGTATCTGCGTCTGAAGACAGGAAAAAAACTGAAACTGACGTTCGATTGCAAGAACTGTCAGATGCTGGTTGATGAAGCCTAAGCCTCATGCAACGGGCGATGGTGGGCGAACTTCCATTCTTTATGCGCGATATGCATCGCATTGATCGTCTGCGACGTACAGAACGTCTCGCAGAACCGCTCCCAGATATACTCCACCGCCATATTCGACGGATGCACCAGATCATCGGCATAAAAGCGATAATCCCGCAACTCGTCCATCACAATCTCATAACTCGGAAAATAATGCCATTTACCATTTGGCCATGTACTATTTACCATTTGGTCCACCGCCATCAGCAGCGTCGCTTTGCTAACCTGGTTCTCATGCAAACCATCGCGCACATGGCGTATGGGCGAGACGGTGAAAAGCCATTTCTTATCGGCGTACTGCGCCAAGATAGGTTGCCATGCTTCTACAATCTCCTCGACCGTCAACCGTCTTCTGCTGAACCATTTCTCCGGCATCTTATGACAGTTTCCAACTACCTTTCCGTCCATCTCATACACCCACGCCGTACCAAAAGTGACAATAACCACCGTCGCTTCCGCTAACGCCCGCTGCATCGTCTCGATAGAGTTCGCTACCGCCTTCTCTGCCTCTTCTTTCGTAGCCCGCGAGAACGAACCATGATGCGTCATCGAGTGCCATAAGCCAACGTGCTCTACGAGCTCCGGCAGTTCGGTCATATGAATCGCATTCGCGATCGACAGCGGGTTATACAGCGTCCCGAACGGATTGCACGTCACCTGCATCTTCCTTTCCTCCATCTGCCTTCCTATCTCGTCGGAGAAACACGAACCGAGCATGAGAATCTTATCCTCATACCCGATCTTCCACTCGGAAGGCTTAATATCCACTATCGTTTGTAACTTCATTATTCAAAATGCATCACTCTCGCCGGGCTGATCTTCGCTACGATTCGCGATGGCAGCAGCAGAATGAGCAGCGACACCACAGCGGTGAGAATATTCAGCGCGATGATCCATCCCCACGCAAACGCCATCGGTACGTACGAGACGTAATACGTGCTCGCCTCGAGCGGAATGAGATGGCTGAAATACTGCACGGCGACGAGTCCCAGACCGATCATATTGCCCCACACCATACCTTTGCCGATCAGCATCGCCGCCTGCGTGAGGAAGATCCGTTGTACGAACCGATTGTCCGCGCCAAGCGCCTTCAGCGTACCGATGACCTGCACGCCGTCGAGAATCAGAATAATCAGCCCCGAGACCATATTAAAGCCTGCGACCAGCAGCATCAACACGATGATCACCACCACGTTCATATCCAGCAGATCGAGCCACGCAAAGACCGCCGGATTCTGCTCATGCAGCGTCTGTACGTAATAGACGTGATACCCTTCTTCGTCCAGATGATTGACGGTCGCGAAATAGATCCTATCCGCCGTCTCGTCCAGATAGCGCAGGTTATCCACGAGGATCTCCACACCGGAGTACGTCCCTTCGTCCCATGCCTGCAACCGCCGAGCGTCCTCTAACGTCCCGATGATAAACAGCTCGTCATATTGCCCGAAACCCGTCTCGTAGATACCCGAGATCTTATACCGCCGTGCGCGCACGTTCGTCTCATCAACGAAATACGCATTCACCGCATCGCCCACCGCCAGTTTGAGCGCCTTTGCCGTCTCGCGAGACACCACCACTTCGCCGGCTCTCGTCGGCACTTCGCCTGCAACGATATTCTGCTCAAAGAAATCCCAATAATCCGTGCCCTTGAGCACCATCCCGCGGAACGCCGAATCGGTCTTGAGCATGCCGGGTTTGGTGATGAACGGCGCTACTGCCGCCACATGCTCGTACCCGCTCAGGCTCGTCAGCATGCTGTCCGACACCTCGATGGGTTGCATGTCGTACGTGTTGTTATTATCGAACGACACAACCTGAATATGCGCGCCAAAACCCGCCACTTTCTGCGTCACCGTCCGCTTGAATCCCACCACCACACAGATCGTCACGATCATCACCGCTACACCCACGATGATGCCCGCCAAAGCCACACGGATAGCCGGGCGCGAGGAACGCGTTCCGCCTTGCTGCGAAAAATAAAGTCGCTGAGCTATCCCTATTTCCGGTATTTTCGGCACGATTTTTGTAGTAAATTTCTTAGTCCTTCCTAGGACTACCTAGGTCATCCTAGGTTTACCTAGTTAATTATTATGAAAAAACTCTTATCTATTCTTTCCCTTGCCCTCCTATCGGGCTTGATGATGGCGCAAGAGCCGGTCTCTGAACCTCGTCCGCAACGTACTCCGCAGGAGGAGGCATTGAAGCAAACCATGCGTCTCGTTCGCGAGTTAGGCATCACCGATTCCGTCCGTATCGACACCCTCTATCGCATGCATCTCAAGTATGCCTTGGTGCGCCAGAAGGGGCTGAGCAGAGCGCAGAACCTCGAGCGCATGCAGGCTATCCATAACGAACTCAAGAACCTGCTCACGCCGGAGGAGTTCGAGCGCTTTATGAACCACCCTGCCGAGCTGCCTCGCCGACCACGTGGAGCCGCCGGAGCACCAGCCAGACAAGTAGCGCCCATAAAGATCCAACAACCAGACCGGCAATGATATCCGTCGGGTAATGCGCCCCGAGATACATCCGGCTATAACAATTCAGTGCCACCCAAGTCATCAGACCGATGGTGGCATATCTGTTTCTATAGATCAGGCTGAACAGCAGTCCCGCAGCCATCGTGTTCGCCGCATGAGAGCTGCAAAAACCATACTTCCCGCCGATATAGCCATGTACCAACCGCAGCGGATCGAGTGCCGGGTCATGCGTCGGTCGCAGCCTGCAGACGATCGGTTTCAACACGCCGCTGCAGATCCAGTCGCTCATGCCTACGGCCACGCCGAATCCCACTAAGATCAGCACCACCGTCTTCCAACTCCTGTACCGCCACGCGATCAACCCCACCAGCAACACATACAGCGGAATCCACGTCTTCGACCGACTGATGCCCCACATCAACGCATCCAGCCACTCGCTGCCATGCCCGTTAATCCATAATAATATGTCGTAATCGAGATTCAAACCCTAAACCCTAAATCCTAAATCCTAAATCTCATTCATCAACACCGCCGTGTGGCACGCGACGATTGCCGCGGTCTCTGTCCGCAGCCGCGCTTTGCCTAATCCCACGGGCTTAAATCCCAACGCCAGCGCCTCGTTCACCTCCTCTTTGCTGAAGTCCCCTTCCGGACCGATCAGCACCAACACATCGCGACCGGGCTGAATCTCACTCTTCAACTCGCGCTTGTCGTCCTTGTAACAATGGGCGATGAAGCAGTCTTGGTCTTTCTGCGCTTGTTCGCGAATAAAAGTCTTGAAATCCTGCATATCATGCAGCACCGGCAGGTAGTGTTTCAGGCTCTGCTTCGCCGCAGAGAGCATGATCTTCTCCAGCCTGTCCATACGGATCTGCTTGCGCTCGGAGAACCGGCAGAGCAGCATCGTGATCTCGTCCGCGCCTATCTCCGTACATTTCTCCACCAACCACTCTACCCGCTCGATATTCTTCGTCGGCGCAACGGCTATATGCAGATGAAAATCATGCAGCGCCTCCTGCTTCTCGCGGCTGATAATCTCGAAATCGCAATGCTTGGGATGCGGATTCGTGATCCGCGCCGTATAGGTCGTTCCTTTCCCGTCGGTAATGAGTATCTCATCACCCGCGCTGTACCGCAGCACGCGCACGCAATGTCCGCTCTCCTCCTCGGAAAGCGTCTGTTTCATCTCTATGTCCGGACAATAAAAAAGATACATTATAATTCGCTCTCCTTCAGTCTCTCCGCGTTCTCCGCTACCTGCAGCGCATCGATCACGCCCTGTATATCTCCGTCCATGAACGCCGCGAGGTTATAAACCGTGTATCCGATGCGGTGGTCGGTGATACGGCCTTGCGGGTAGTTATAGGTGCGGATCTTCGCCGAACGATCTCCTGTGGACACCATCGTCTTTCTGCGCGCCGCAATATCGTCGATATATTTCTGGTGCTCCTTATCATAAATCTGCGTACGCAGGCGTGAGAGCGCACGCTCTTTGTTCTTCGGCTGGTCGCGTGTCTCCGTACACTCGATGAGGATCTCCTGCACTTCACCCGTGTTCGGGTTCTTCCAGTTATATCGCAACCGCACACCCGACTCCACCTTATTGACGTTCTGTCCGCCGGCACCGCCCGAACGGAAAGTCTCCCATTTGATCTCGCCTTCGTTGATATGCACCTCAAACTCATCCGCCTCAGGCAGTACCGCGACCGTCGCAGCCGAGGTATGTACTCTACCCTGCGTCTCCGTCACCGGCACTCGCTGCACACGGTGCACGCCGCTCTCGTATTTGAGCGTCCCATAGACGTTCTGACCCGTGACGTTGAAGATGATCTCTTTGTATCCGCCCGCAGCGCCTTCCGTAAACGACGAGACGGTGTATTTGAAACCCTTGAGCTCGAAATACTTGGTGTACATCCGAAACAAATCTCCGGCGAAGATCGCCGCTTCGTCACCTCCCGTACCGCCACGAATCTCCATCACGACATTCTTGCCGTCTTCGGGATCTTGCGGCAGCAGTTGCAGCTTCAGCTCCTCTTCGAGTTTCGGGATCTGCGGTTCGAGTTCATCGATCTCCGCTTTCGCCATCTCTTTCATCTCCGCGTCGGTCTCGTTATAGAACAAATCCTTCGCGTCCTGCAACTCCGTCACGGCTTTCTTGTACCGATGCGCACATTCTAACACCCGCTCCAAGTCATGATAATCCCGATTCAGACGCACATACCGCGCCTGATCGGCTATCACCGACGGGTCCGTTATCAGCAAACTCACCTCGTGAAACTTTGCCTCTAATCCTTCTATTTTATCTAAAATGTTCACTCCTGCTCCTCTTCTTCCTTCTCCCTCATCCTCCGCCATATCCGGTAGTTCTTGAAGATCGACTTCCACTCTTTCTTCGTGATATACCACTCGTCGTTCTTCCGCGGCGGACGATAGACCGGCCGCGTGTCGATCTGCACTTTCCGCTTGATGGAGTCCAGGTTATACTGCTGGCTCAGGCTGTCACCCATCAGGATCGCGTCTTGCTCTTCCGCCTTGTGGATACGCAGTTCATCGACGTTCATCTCCATGTCGGGATCATCGTTCGGGATCGCGCGCAACTCACTCGCCGCAAACCGAATCAGCTTGTACGCACCGAATCCCAACACGGCGATGATCACGAGCAACAAGCCGATATACGCCTGCTTGTCGCGCATCCGCAGCGCACCGCCAAAGCCTCTATTTCTACTTCTGTCGCCCATTTATCTTCTCTTGCCGCTCATCTGTTGCACTTTCCGCATCATCTTCGACGTCTGCTCAAACTGCTTGATGAACCGGTTCAGCTCCACGATCGTCACACCCGCACCTTTGGCGATGCGGTTCTTGCGGCTGCCGTTCAGCAATGCCGGATTAGCACGCTCTGCCGGCGTCATGGAGTTGATCATCGCCTCAATCGGCTTGAACGCATCGTCGCTCACCTCCACACCTTTCAGCGCTTTGTCCATGCCCGGAATCATGCCCATCAGCTCTTTCATCGAACCCATCTTCTTGATCTGGCTCAACTGCCCCATGAAGTCGTTGAAATCGAACTGGTTCTTGGCGATCTTCTTGCTGATGCGGCGGGCTTCCTCTTCGTCGTACTGCTCCTGCGCACGCTCCACGAGGCTCACCACATCACCCATTCCGAGGATGCGGTCCGCCATTCGTGCCGGATGGAACACATCCAGCGCCTCCATCTTCTCACCCGTTCCGATGAATTTTATCGGCTTGTTGACCACCGTGCGGATACTCAATGCCGCACCGCCACGCGCGTCGCCGTCCAGCTTCGTCAGTACCACGCCGTCGAAATCCAACCGGTCATTAAACTCCTTGGCGGTATTGACTGCGTCCTGTCCGGTCATGGCATCGACGACGAACAAGGTCTCGCTCGGTTCGATAGCGTTCTTGATAGCCGCTATCTCATTCATCATCTGCTCATCAACCGCCAGACGACCTGCCGTATCGACGATCACCACGTCATATCCCATCTTCCGCGCCTCTGCTATCGCCTCCTGCGCAATCTTCACAGGCTGATTGCTGATATCTGAATCCTGACGGCTGAATACCTTCGCTCCTATCTGCTCTCCTAACACCCGCAGTTGCTCGATAGCCGCCGGACGATAGACGTCGCAAGCGACGAGCATCACCTTCTTGCCTTTCTTCGTCTGCAGGTAGTTCGCCAGTTTCGACGCAAAAGTCGTCTTACCGCTACCCTGCAAACCCGACATAAGGATGACCGCCGGTGAACCTTTCAGGTTGATCTCCTGCGTCTCGCCACCCATCAACTCGGCCAACTCGTCATGCGTGATCTTGATCATCAACTGGCCCGGCCGAACCGCATTGATCACGTTCTGACCCATCGCTTTCTCCTTCACGCGGTCGGTAAACTGCTTCGCAGTCTTATAGTTCACATCGGCTTCCAGCAACGCCTTGCGGATATCCTTAACCGTCTCCGCCACGTTGATCTCCGTGATTCGTCCCTCGCCTTTTAGTATCTTAAAAGACCTCTCTAATCGTTCGCTTAAATTATCAAACATTTTACTCCTAATTTAATTTGGCTGCAAAGATACAACAAAAAAATGACATACACAAGAGTGTATGCCACTTTTCGCACATTTTTTCGCTTTTTCTCCTGTATCCGCCTATGCATGGCGGATTTGCTACAGCCCCTTTTTCGACGCATCATCTTACGGTCACGTACGCAGTGCGAACGTAGTGCGAACGAGGATGATTCGTGTCTCTTTCTCAATTTCTACGACAAAGATACGTCAAACATTTTACTTTTTCCAAATTTTTTCGCAAAAAAATCAAAAAAATGCATTTTTCTAAATTTTCTGCACTATAGATTGCATAAATTGCAGAATTGCACATCTGTGTGGGTTCATTTCTTCCATCTATCTCTGCTTAAAATGCTCTCTTCCTGCAAATAAATTTGCACATGTCAAAAAAAAATTGTACCTTTGCACGCACTTTTGTAAAACATAGTTCTACAAAAGCTTATTGATATAGATTTTTGCAGTTTGCAGCCAACACTTTATGAAACAATAGCATTATGGCAGATATAGAAGTTATTACATTATCGCAGGCCGTTGAGACCATCAAGACCGCTATCCTGCAAAGCCAAGCACGTGCAGCAAGGAATGTTAGTGCCAACCAGTTAGCACTCTATTTCTCTGTTGGCGGGTATATATCGCTCAATACACGTCAGCAACAATGGGGAAGCGGGGCAATCAAATCGATAAGCGAAACCTTGCAGAAAGAGTTACCCGGACTTCAAGGATTTAGTGCTGAAAGCATCAACAAAATGCGCCGATTCTACGAAGAATGGTCAGCTATTGTATTTCAGTCGCCGCTGGCGACTAAAAATGAAAATGCAATTCAACAGCCCATGGCTAGCGAAATTCAGTCGCCGGTGGCGACCCAATTGCAACTTACACCTTCTCGCCTTGATTTCTCACGAGACGTATTCGACGTGGAAATGGCTCATGATTTTCTCTCGATTAGTTTTACACATCACATGGAAATTCTCTTCAAGACCGAGACATTGGAGCAACGCTTATTCTACATTCAAAAATCCGCTGAGTTCAATTGGAATAAGTACGAACTTCGCGACCAGTTGAAGAAAGACCTGTACGGTCATCAGTCTTTGATGCCGAATAATTTCCTTAAGTCGCTTCCAAAACACTCACAGGCACTTAAAGCAATAGAGATGTTCAAAGATGAGTACCTGCTGGATTATATCAATGTAGAGGAACTCAACGTGCGTGACAAATCGGATGTAGATGAGAAGATTGTGGAGCAGGAGATCATACATAACGTGAAGAATTTCATTATGATGTTTGGTCACGACTTCACGTTTGTCGGTAACCAATATCACTTGGAGAAGTTCGGCGAGAATGAGTTTATCGACCTGCTTTTTTATAATCGCGAGTTGGCTTGTTTGGTGGCGGTTGAATTAAAGAAAGGTAAGTTCAAACCATCGTATTTAGGTCAATTGCAATCTTACTTACAGATTTTGGATACCGACATCCGCAAGCCGAATGAGAATCCATCGATCGGAATCATTCTTTGTCGCGAAGCGAACAAAGCGTACGTTGAGTTTGTTATCCAGAATTATGACAGCCCCATGGGAGTCGCAACTTACAAAACAGCAGCTGATATGCCGGAAGAACTCCGCAAGGCGCTTCCGGACGAACAGCAATTGAAAGAGTTGCTTTCCGGTGACAGATGATAAAGTAATCCTTGTAATAGCATCCCTCTCTCACCGAGCGATCGATGACCGGGAGATGACCGAGAGAAAAGCTAAAGAAAGAAAAATAGCAAAAAAGCGGAAAAAGACAGAAATAGCGAAAAGATAAACTCATAAATTAATACAATAATACTATGGAAAGTGAGAAAGAAATTGCAAAGAGTGCTCTTCCAGAAGTAGCCAAAGGATCCATGCAGTTAGTTAGTCAATTCTAATTACTACTGAAAAAAGTTATTTCCAGATAACTGATTTTGGGAAACTATTTATTAACGCTTGTATCGCATAATACAATAAACCATGACCGAATATATTGCTGCCTATATTAAAGAACTCAATGAGTTGTACAAAACAGGTTTGACCACCGAGCACTCTTTCCGCCCGGCGCTACAGCGTCTTTTACAGGACTGCACGCACCTTACTGCGGTGAATGAATCGACCCACATTGCTTGTGGAGCACCGGATTTTACATTGCTGACTAAAGACAATTTGGCAGTGGCTTATGTTGAGGCGAAAGACCTGTTTGACAGCGATCTGGACGGCAAGAAAAAGAACAAGGAGCAGTTTGACCGATACAAGAATGCGCTGGACACGATTGTCTTTACAGATTATCTGGACTTCCATTTATATGCGGACGGCGTCCACTTGGATAGTGTGAAACTGGCACATGTGCAAGACGGAAAGATTGTTCTTGACGAACCACAAGTAGGTCGTTTCCTGTCGCTGATAGAGAAACTGCGTTCTGCTCATCCTCAAAAGATTACTTCTCCTGCCAAACTCGCCAAACTGATGGCTGGGAAGGCAAGGCTGATGGCTGATGCAGTGCGGAAGAGTCTTGACAATGACACGAACAAAAGCGGAAGCCTGTGGCATCAACTCAAGGCATTCAAAGATGTGCTGAACAAAGACTTGGACGAAACACGCTTTGCAGACCTGTATGCACAAACCATTGCTTACGGACTGTTTGCAGCACGCATCCACGATAAAACTTCCAAAACATTCACGCGCCAAGAAGCAGCTAATCTTATCCCTCACTCCAATCCGTTCTTGCGACAAATCTTCCAACAGTTAGCAGGCTATGATATTAACAATTCCATTGCATGGATAGTGGATGATTTGGTGAATATTTTTGCTGCAACGGATGTTAAGAAACTGCGCAAGAACTTCGGCAAGGAAATGCAGCGTCGTGACCCGATGATTCATTTCTACGAAGATTTCTTGAAGTTCTATGACCCGGCAGCCAAGAAGAAATATGGTGTCTATTATACGCCCCAACCCGTGGTGGAGTTTATTGTCCGTGCTGTGGATGATATTCTCAAAACCGATTTCGCGCTGCCGAAAGGTCTTGCAGACACAAGCAAAGTGGATGTGACGGTCAAGGAAATGGAAGAAGGCAGCGATACAGTGGTTAGTAAAGTGGTTTCCAAACACCGCGTGCAAGTCCTTGACCCCGCTACCGGAACAGGCACATTCTTGGCAGAAGTTGTCGGACGTATCAAAGAGCAACAGCAAAAAGGAGCATGGCCAGCATATGTGGACGAACATCTGATTCCCCGTATATACGGATTTGAGTATATGATGGCTCCATATACCATCGCTCACCTCAAGTTGGATATGTTGATTAACTGGTGGAACGATGAAGCATTAGCCGCCACGCACAATAACCGTTTGCAGATATATCTGACTAATTCGCTTGACCAAACGGAACTGACCAACAAACACTTGTTGGCGGAAATGATTGCACGCGAAGCGAACGAGGCGAACAATATCAAGCATAATGCACCGGTGATGGTCATGCTCGGTAATCCGCCATATTCGGTAAGTAGCAGCAATAAAAGCCCATGGATTCTTAATTTGTTAGAGGATTATAAGAAAAATCTCAACGAACGCAATATACAGCCACTTTCGGATGATTATATTAAATTCATTCGTTTAGGGCAATATTATATTGAGCGGACAGGCGAAGGTGTGTTGGCATACATTAGTAACAATAGTTTCTTGGATGGGATTATTCACCGTCAAATGCGCCGTGAACTGATGCGTTGCTTTGATGATATATACATCATTGACCTGCATGGAAACAATCGCAAGAAAGAAACAGCTCCCGATGGTAGCAAGGACGAGAATGTTTTCTCTATCATGCAAGGTGTCAGCATCAACATCTTCGTAAAAAAGCCCAATAGCGATAATAAACCGGCAACTATTCATCATTATGACTTATTCGGTTCACGCAAAGAGAAATACGCCTTCCTATTAGAGCATAGTTTATCAGATGTCGAATGGCAAACTCTAAATCCACAAGAACCAAATCTATTCTTTGTGCCTAAGGATTTTGGAGCGATAGAAGAATACAAGCAAGGTTTCAAAATTGAGGAGTTGATGAAAATAAATGGAAGTGGTATAAAATTTAGAAAGGACAATCTCTTAATACATTATGGAGAAAAAGAAACAGCAACAATGCTGCAAGATATACAATCATTGTCCGCAAGTGAATTGATGCAGAAGTACCATTTCAAAGAAACAGATGATTGGAAAGTTGTTGAAAAAAAACAATTCTTTAAATTAGACTACGAAAACATAAAAAAAGTCAATTATCGTCCTTTTGATACAAGATATTCTTATTATCCGTTAGACCGCATCGGCCAAATTATTGTTCGTGGTGATTCACGTCTAAAATTAATGTACCATATTCTTTGTGGTTACCCTTGTTCTACACAGACGTTATCAAAAGAAGGGGAAAATATTTCTCTTATTGTATGTAAACAACAAAGTACATTTGATTTTCAACATGTGTTTTGTTCTTCGCTGATAACTGACATGTGTTCTATTTCTGCGCAAACAAAAGAAGCAGGTTATGTATTCCCTCTCTATCTCTATCCTTCTGAAAGTGAATTAGGTTTTGATACAGAACGCAAACCTAATTTGGATGAAACTATCTGGCGCACTATTGAAAACTGGGTAAAATACAGCGATGCATTTAGACCGAAGACGGCGAATGAACAAGCAGGTCTTTTAGGTTTTGATGCAGAACCGGAGCAACCGCATTTCCTCGCTCCTGAAGATATTTTCGATTATATATATGGTGTTCTCCATTCGCCGTCTTATCGCGCTAAATATAAGGAGTTCCTCAAGGTCGATTTCCCGCGCATCCCATACCCGAAAGACAAAACCGAGTTTGAGCATTTCCGTTCATTCGGCAACCAGCTCCGCGAACTCCATTTGATGCACAATGTGCCGGAGTCACCGGTTACTTTCCCCAATGCCGGTAGTATGCAAGTGGATGCTTTGCGGTGGGAGTGGAACAAGGATGATGGCTATTCGGGTAATGTGTATATTAACGAAACACAGT
>DGTR01000025.1:28180-30235 GCA_002394395.1 Bacteroidales bacterium UBA4331
AAATGGCTCAAAGACCGCAAAGGTCGCACACTTTCTTTTGACGACATAGAGCACTACCGTAAAATTATCTCCGTCCTCATGGAAACCAGCCGACTAATGAAAGAGATAGGATAAATATAAAGATTTGTCATTATGCAGGCATCTACTATAAGAATAGAACAAATGGCTGTAAATGCCATAAGGGATCTAATTACGGACACTTGTCCGCTATTAATTGCTAATATTACCTCAAATGACAAAACTCCATTTATCGATGGATATATAGCTATCTATAAAACAAAAGAAATAAAGAACGAAAACTCTATAGGGAAAGTTCAAGTACAAATAAAAGGAAAGACATGTGCTAAATTTCCTACTATTTATACATACCAAATAAAGGTAAATAATTTGCGTCATTATCTCCTAAATGGAGGAGTTATTTATTTTGTTGTTGCAATCAGCAAACAACAAAAAGTCATTTGTTATAGCCCGTTATCTGTTGTCAAGATACAAAATATTTTATCATCTATAGAGGACAATCAAAAAACTGTATCTATACGATTATCAAAATTTCCAACAGAAGAAAATAAAATTATGGATGTAGTTCGTAATTTTTATGAAGATAGTCGCAAACAACATAGTTTTGCAAAAGAAGAAACGCATCCGTTAGAATATTGGCAAAAGAACCCAAATTTCCAAAACTTGAGCATAAATGCTATTTGTTATGGAAACAAACAACCTTCCCAGATGGAGTTGATAGAATCCGTCAATTCTCATGAAAATTACATATATGTGAAGTTAGATAATTGCCCTATCCCTATACCTGTATCTAACGAGAATATTAAGTTAGGACTCTTTAAAGAGGGAAAGGAACCTGTTACCGTGGGCTCCAAAATATATTATGATAATTTTAGGATAATCCGCGACGAGAAAGCAATACAAGTTCAATTTGGAGATGCTTTTGTTTATACAATGCATTTAAACAAGACTCATGATAGTGAATTCATCTATAATTGTCCGGCACAGATTGACAAGGCAGTGAGAGCAATAGCGTTTATAAAAGCTATTAAAATTGAGAAACAATTTAAGATAGGAGAAGTATTGTTGAACAATATGGATTTTGATGTTACTTATGAAGAACTTGAACAACAAGAAAATCAATTAAGAAACATCGCTAATTTATTAACGATATTACACATTGATATAGAAAACTTCAAATACAACGAACTTTCCCAGCATGACTTAAATAATTTACAATTATTGCACAGAGCGATTGTTAAGAATGAGATTATAAAAGAAACGGAATTCCGTTTAAGAGATGACTTCGAGAATTCTGTATTATGCGATATAAAAATAAATGATAAGATTATTCAAGTTTTAGTAACTAAAGAAGCAGGTGGATATAAGATAGAAGATAAGTATAATTTGAATAAAATATTTTTTCTTGAAAAAACTGATGGTAATTTTGAACCTGCAACTCCCTATTATCTCCTAACGGCAGAAAATTACAACCAGATACTTAATGTTAACTATCAAGGAATAATTGAGACATACAAGGAATTGTATGAAAAATATCCACCGATTATAAACCAAGCAATATTTGTCCTCAATACCATATTGATAGCATTTGATCAATCAAAAAATATAAATCTTTTGCGCACTGCGATAGGATTGAATGAGTGGTTACAAGACAAGGAAATAGAAGATATTTCTCCTAATGCAAAAAAATTAAGTACGTTAGAAATTGCCTATCGACATAGAGAACTTACAAAAATAGAAAGGAAATTTTTATATAATATAGTTGCCGAAGCCCAAGAACCATTAGATCTTTTATATGCATATATATTATTAGGAGATATAAACGGCGCCAATGATACTTTCAACGATTTATGTGATGATTGTAAAAACTATTTCAAACATCAATCTATATACTATTTATTTGAGAATATGAGAATGAAATCATAGAATAAGCATAGCTCCCATTGTCCCAATTACCTTCTAGCAAAAATCAAATAACCATGTCCTGTCCGCATAATAACATAGATTGCCCATGTCCGAAAGACTGTCCGCGGCACG
>DGTR01000026.1 GCA_002394395.1 Bacteroidales bacterium UBA4331
GCTTTGTACGCACGCCAAGCAGAACCGCAGAGATAGCCGCGGACGATCATCTCCACCGGATAGCCCTCGCAACGATAGCCCACAGAGACCATCGGATCCGGGGTTGCCAACAGCCAGTTCGGTACGATATCCCGCGTGGCGTTGAGGAACTTGGCAGCAATCTGATTCAGGATCTGCCCCTTGTACGGGATACCTTCCGGCAGAATCACATCAAAAGCCGAGATACGGTCTGTGACCACCATGCAAAGCAGGTCATCGCCCAGAAAATAGACATCACGCACCTTACCGTGATATACATCGGTCTGACCGGGAAAAGAAAAGGAGGTTTTTGTTAACGCTTTCATAACGTATTTAGTTTATTTATTTGTACTCATCCCATGACTTGATTGCCAGATTATCCACCGGCACATCCAGAAAGGCATTGATGAACGCCACCGCCAGACGGGCGTTGGTAATCAACGGGATATTCAGATCCACCGCCGTACGGCGCATCTTATAGTAGCTGTCGTGTACCGAATCCGCCAGCGTGTCCACGGGGATGCCGACAAAGAGATCGATCTTCTTCTGGTGCATGAGGTCGGAGACAATCGGCTGTTTGAGTTGTCCGAACTCATCGACATGCTCCTTTTTATATACGCGCACGTTCGGAATGCCCAAGCCGTTGAGGAATTCACTCGTTCCGCCGGTCGCATAGATCGTATAGCCGCGCGCTACGAGCCGTTTGATGGTATCGAGCATGTGTGCCCGCTGCTTCGGACCGCCGATAGCGAAGAGGATATTCTTCTCCGGAATCCGCATTCCCACGGACAGCATCGCCTTGAGCAGCGCACAGTTGGCATCCTCGCCCAAGCACCCTACCTCACCGGTCGAAGCCATATCGACACCTAAGATCGGGTCGGCATTCTGCAGGCGGTTGAAGGAGAACTGCGAGGCCTTGACACCCACGTAATCAAAGTCAAAGAGCGACTTATGGGGTTTCTCCACCGGCAAGCCCAACATGATACGCGTAGCAATATCTATCAGGTTGATTTTCAACACTTTGCTTACAAACGGGAAGGAACGCGACGCACGGAGGTTGCACTCGATAACTTTGATCTCGTTCTCTCGTGCCAGATATTGGATATTAAACGGTCCGGAGATATTCAACTCCCGGGCTATCTGTCCGGAGATACGTTTGATTCGGCGGACGGTTTCGATATAGAGTTTCTGCGCGGGGAACATGATCGTCGCGTCGCCGGAGTGCACACCAGCATACTCCACATGCTCGGAGATCGCATAAGCGATGATCTCGCCGTCGCGCGCCACAGCATCCATCTCGACCTCTTTGGTATTGGTCATGAATTTGGAGATCACCACCGGGTGCTCCTTCGACACATTCGCCGCGAGGGCAAGGAACTTATGCAACTGCTCGTCGTTGGAGCAGACGTTCATCGCTGCGCCGGAGAGCACATATGAAGGCCGCACGAGCACCGGATACCCTACCCGGTTGACAAATTTCTCCACGTCGTCCATCGACGTCAGAGCGCTCCATTCGGGCTGGTCCACACCGATGCGATCAAGCATGGCAGAGAACTTGTCACGGTCCTCGGCATTATCAATCGACTTCGCCGTCGTACCCAAGATCGGCACACGTTGCTTATCCAGTTTGACCGCCAGGTTATTCGGGATCTGACCTCCGGTCGAGACAATCACGCCATGCGGGTTCTCCAGCTCGATGATATCCATCACGCGTTCGAAAGTCAACTCGTCAAAATAAAGGCGGTCACAGATGTCATAATCAGTGGAGACGGTCTCCGGATTATAGTTAATCATCACGGAGCGGTAGCCGTTGTTACGAATGGTATGAAGCGCCTGTACGCCACACCAGTCGAACTCTACGGACGAACCGATACGGTACGCGCCGGAACCCAACACGATGATGGATTTCTTATCGCCCTGGTAGTGTACGTCATTGGAAATGCCGCTATAGGTGAGATACAGATAATTGGTCTGCGCAGGGAACTCACCGGCAAGGGTGTCTATCTGCTTCACTACCGGCAGGATGCCCAGACTCTTTCTGTACTTGCGCATCTCCACCACCGCCTCGTCCATCGGCATCTTCTTTCCGAGTCCCACAGCCCGTGCGATCTGGAAATCCGAGAAGCCCAACTGTTTGGCGCGCAAAAGCAGATCATGTCCGAGCTTCTGCAGGTCGCCTGTTTTCTTCAGTTCCTCATCCATGCGGATGATGTGCTCCAGACGCTGCAGGAACCAGTTGTCGATCTTCGTCAACTCATGGATGCGCTCCACGGAGTAGCCTTCGTACATCGCCTGCGCAATCGCAAAGATACGCTTGTCCGTCGGGGCTTTCAGCGCGGCATCGAGCTCCTCGACATGCAGTTCCTTGTTCTCCGTAAAGCCGTGCATCCCCTGCCCGATCATACGGAGACCTTTCTGAATCGCGTCTTCGAAAGTGCGGCCGATAGCCATCACCTCGCCTACGGATTTCATCGAACTGCCTAACTCCCGATTCACGCCGCGGAACTTAGCCAAGTCCCAACGGGGGATCTTGCAAACAACGTAATCCAGCGCCGGCTCGAAGAAGGCGGAAGTGGATTTGGTAACCGAATTGGTCAACTCAAAAAGACCATAACCCAGACCCAATTTCGCCGCGACGAACGCCAGCGGATAACCCGTGGCTTTGGACGCCAGCGCCGATGAACGGCTCAGTCGTGCGTTGACCTCAATCACGCGGTAGTCCTCGGACTCCGGGTCAAAAGCATACTGCACGTTGCACTCGCCGACAATCCCCAAATGGCGGATAATACGGATCGCGAGCGCACGGAGTTTATGATATTCGGAGTTCGTCAGCGTCTGCGAGGGCGCAATAACGATGGACTCGCCGGTATGGATGCCCAGCGGGTCGAAATTCTCCATATTACAAACGGTGATACAGTTGTCATACCGGTCGCGCACTACCTCATATTCGATCTCTTTCCATCCCTTCAGGGACTTCTCTACCAGCACTTGCGGCGAGAACGAGAAGGCTTTCTCCGCAAGGGCATTCAGTTGCTCCTCGTCGTCGCAGAAGCCCGAACCCAGACCGCCTAAGGCATAAGCCGCGCGGATGATCACCGGGTAACCTAACTCCGCCGCTGCACGACGTGCCTCTTCGATGGTCTCGCAAGCTTCGGATTTGATGGTCTTGACGTCAATCTGGTCCAGCTGACGCACAAAGAGCTCGCGGTCCTCTGTATTGATGATTGTCTCTACCGGCGTACCCAAGACCTGCACGTTATATTTCTCCAACACCCCCGACCGATAGAGCGCCACGCCGCAGTTCAACGCCGTCTGGCCTCCGAAAGAAAGGAGGATGCCGTCCGGCCGCTCTTTCTCTATCAACCGCTCTACGAAATACGGCGTGACCGGCAGAAAATAGATGTGGTCCGCCACGCCTTCTGAGGTCTGAACGGTAGCAATATTGGGGTTAATCAGAATGGTCTCGACACCTTCCTCATGCAGCGCTTTGAGGGCCTGCGAACCCGAATAATCGAACTCTCCGGCCTCACCGATCTTCAAGGCTCCGGAGCCAAGAACCAACACTTTATGAATATTCTCAAGTTTCATGTACTAACCTATTTGAGGAGTTGAATAAAGTCATCGAAAAGGAACTCGGTATCCACCGGTCCGGAGCATGCTTCGGGGTGGAACTGCGCGGAGAACCAAGGTTCGCTAACATGCTTGATTCCCTCGTTCGAGCCATCATTCATGTTCACGAAAAGCGGTTCCCAACCTTCCGGAAGCGTCTTTGCATCCACCGCATAGCCGTGATTCTGCGAGGTGATGAAGCACCGGTCGGTTCCCACCATACGCACCGGCTGGTTATGCGAGCGGTGGCCGTACGGCAGCTTATAAATGGTCGCTCCAGCGGCCTTGCCCAACATCTGATTACCCATACAGATACCCGCGATGGGTTTATGGGTCTTCATATACGTGCGGATATGGTCCGCCAGCGCCTGACAAGTGTCCGGGTTACCGGGGCCGTTCGAGAGGAACAGACCGTCCGACTCCAGAGTATTGAAATCGTAGTTCCAGGGCACGCGGATGACCTCTACGCCGCGGCGGATGAGGCAACGGATGATATTATGCTTCACGCCGCAATCGACGAGAATCACTTTCTTTCTGTCCGGACCTTCGTTATAGCGGATGACCTCTTTGCACGATACCTGGTCCACAAAATTGATATCCTCGTACTGCGCTTCGGGAGCGGGCGCACAGCCCTCTATCTCGATCGAGCCGAGCATCACGCCGTTCTCGCGCAGCAGCATCGTCAGCGCTCGGGTATCAATCCCGGTGATACCGGGTACACCTTCGCGGATGAGCCATTCGGAAAGGGTCTCTTTGCCGTTCCAGTGGCTGAACTCGCCGCTGTACTCGCTGCAGATGATCGCCCGGGCATAAATCCTGTCGGACTCCATATACGTCGCCAGACCGTTCGGTTCAAAGGAAAACTCCGGCACGCCGTAGTTGCCCACCAGCGGATAAGTCAGCGTCATCAATTGGCCGGCGTAACTGGGGTCGGTCAGGGACTCCGGATAACCCATCATCGCGGTATTAAAGACCACTTCACCGCTCACCGGCACATCGGCGCCGAAACTGTAGCCCTCGAACGTCACGCCGTTGCTAAGTCTCAATATTGCTTTTTTTATCTCCATATAGTAGCTTCGCGATCGGGACCCACCGAAATGATTCGGATAGGCGTTTGCAGTTCGCGCTCCAAGAAATTGACATAGTTAATAAATGCTTCCGGCAGCTCCGCCTCTTTCGTACAATGCGTGAGGTCGGTCTGCCAGCCGGGAAACTCCTCATAGACCGGCTCGACATTCTCGTCGATCGAGAACGGGAAATCACGCGTCTCTACCCCGTTGACACGGTACGCCGTGCAGGCTTTGATGACGGGGAACGTGTCGAGCACATCGGATTTCATCATCAGCAGTTGGGTCACGCCGTTGAGCATGATCGTGTACCGCAGAGCCACCAGGTCGATCCATCCGCAGCGGCGCTCACGGCCGGTCACCGCGCCATACTCATGACCGATGGCGCGGATCTTCGCACCGGTCTCGTCAAACAACTCCGTGGGGAACGGACCTGCGCCGACACGGGTGCAATATGCCTTGAAGATACCATACACCTCTCCCACTTTGCTCGGAGCGATTCCGAGGCCTGTACAAGCCCCCGCACAAACGGTATTGCTTGAGGTCACAAACGGATAAGAACCGAAATCGATATCCAGCAGCGAACCCTGTGCGCCTTCGCAAAGGATGGACTTGTCTGCCTGAAACGCTTTATTCACAAAGTGCTCACTGTCAACGAGTTGGAATCCGCGGAGGAACGCTATCGCCTCCATCCATTCCTTCTCCAGAGCTTCCAGACCATCCATCGAAACAGCCGTTCCGCCTTTGGCTACCGCCGAAGCATTGAGACCGTTGATCATCTCGATATGACGGTCACGTGCCTGCCGGTACTTCGCCTCAAAACCCTCCAGAATATCGCCTACGCGCAGGCCGTTTCGGCTGATCTTGTCGGTGTACGTCGGACCGATGCCCTTGCCGGTTGTACCAATCTTCGCCTTGCCTTTAGCGGCCTCGTTGGCTTGATCCAGAAGGCGGTGCGTCGGCAGAATCAGATGCGCTTTCTTGGAAATGAGCAGGTGTTCCTGCACGTTGTGTCCCGATGCCGATAGTTCCTCTACTTCTTTGCGGAAGAGCACCGGATCCAGCACTACGCCGTTACCGATGAGGTTGGTCTTTCCGCCTTGGAAGATACCGGACGGAATGCTCCGAAGCACATATTTCTGGCCGTTGAATTCCAGAGTGTGTCCTGCATTCGGACCGCCCTGAAAACGCGCCACTACGTCATATTTCGGGGTCAGGACATCGACCATCTTGCCTTTGCCCTCGTCGCCCCATTGAAGTCCTAAAAGTATATCCGCTTTTCTCATAAACCTAACTGGTTAAAGATATAATCTACATTTTTCATGTAATAATCGAGTGTGAAGCAACCGTCTATTTCTGCCTCGCTCAGCAGTTTCGTTACTTCGGGTGTCTTTTTGAGCCACTCCTGCATCTGACCGCCTTCCATCAGCGTCCGCATCGCAACGGGCTGCACGAGGTCGTAAGCCTGCTCGCGAACCAGCCCTTTTCCGATGAGCGCATTCATCACCCGTTGCGCAAAAATGGCGCCGTGCGTCAGACCGATATTATGGAGCATGTTCTCCGGATAAACAACCAGGTTCTCCAGGATTCCCATCATTCGGTCTAACATGTAGTCCAACAGCATCGTCGCGTCCGGCAGCACGATACGCTCGGTCGAAGAGTGCGAGATGTCGCGTTCATGCCAAAGGGCGATATTCTCCGACGCCGTGCACATATAGCCGCGCATCACGCGGGCGCACCCGCAAATATTTTCTGAGGAGATAGGATTACGTTTGTGCGGCATCGCCGACGAGCCTTTCTGACCTTTGCGGAAAGCCTCTTCCACCTCACGAACCTCCTGCCGCTGCATGTTCCGAATCTCCAGAGCGATCTGTTCCAGCGAACCGGCAATAACGGCCAGCGTCGAGAGATAGAACGCGTGGCGGTCACGACCCAACACCTGCGTAGCAATCTTCGCGGACTCGATACCCAGATGCTCGCATACATAACTCTGGATGAACGGCGGGATATTCGCGTAGTTGCCTACAGCGCCGGACAGTTTTCCGGCCTCTACCCCTTTGGCCGCCATCTCGAATCGCTCGATATTACGTTGCATCGTGGCGTACCAGAGTGCCCATTTCAGACCAAACGAAGTGACATCAGCATGCATGCCGTGCGTGCGGCCGATGACCGGCGTGAACTTAAACTCGTTGGCGCGTTTTTGCAACACCGCCATGAATTTCTGCAAATCCTCGCGGAGAATCGTGTTGGCTTGTTTCAAGAGGTATCCGTTGGCGGTATCTACCACGTCGGTGGACGTCAAACCGTAGTGAATCCACTTGCGCTCTTCGCCCAGGGACTCGCTCACCGTGCGGGTGAAAGCCACCACGTCATGCCGCGTGATCTCCTCAATCTCATGGATGCGGTCCACGTCAAAAGTCGCCTTCTCTCGGAGTTTGGCGATGTCCTCTTTCGGCACTACCCCTAACTCCGACCAGGCTTCTGCGGCTAAGAGTTCTACCTCTAAATAGGATTGAAACTTGTTCCGCTCGGTCCATATTTGGCGCATTCCTGCGCGGGAATAACGATCTATCATATTATTTCACGTTGTACGAAATACATTTATATGCTTCCTCTACTTTGGCAAGCGCTTTTTCCACGTTCTCATCGGTTGCGAGCACAACGCCATAGCGGCGGTGTCCGTGAACCTCCGGTTTGCCGAAGATACGCAGCTGTACGCCGGGGATAGCGAGCGCTTTGTCGAGACCCTCAAAGAGCACCTCTTTACCCTCGCCTTCAATCACGATCGCCTTGCTGGCAGAAGGGCCGAAGAAACGGATCTCCGGAATCGGCAGACCCAATACCGCACGGGCATGAAGCGCAAACTCACTCAGATCCTGGCTGATCATCGTCACCATTCCCGTGTCGTGCGGACGCGGGCTCACTTCCGAGAAGATCACCTCATTGCCGCGGACAAACATCTCCACGCCGAAGATACCGAATCCGCCGAGTGCGTCAGTAACCATCTTCGCTATCCGTTGCGCATCTTTGAGCGCTTGCTCACTCATCGCTTGCGGCTGCCACGACTCGCGGTAATCGCCGTCCACCTGATAGTGACCGATCGGGTTCAGGAATGTCGTTCCGCCGATGTGACGCACGGTCAGAAGGGTTATCTCATAATCAAAATGAATGAATCCCTCTACGATCACACGACCGGCTCCGGCACGACCGCCTTCTTGCGAAGTAGCCCACGCAGCCTCAATCTCGCCTTCATTATGGATGGTCGACTGGCCATGGCCCGAGGAGGACATAATAGGTTTTACCACACAAGGGATGCCGATCTCTTTCACCGCAACGATGAACTCGTCGTGATTGTCGGCGAACTTGTACGGAGCAGTGGGTAACTTCAACTCCTCTGCCGCCAAGCGACGGATCGCCTCACGGTTCATCGTCAGGAATGCAGCCTTGGCGGTCGGGATCACATGATACCCTTCCTTCTCCAGCTCCACAAGCGTCGGCGTGGCAATCGCCTCCACCTCCGGAATAATCAGAGACGGCTTCTCCGTCTCCACGATCTCACGCAGACGCGCGCCGTCGAGCATGTTAAAGACATAGGACCGATGCGCAACCTGCATCGCGGGCGCATTCGCGTAACGGTCGCAAGCGATCACTTCCACTCCGAACCGTTGCAGTTCCAAAGTGACTTCTTTTCCTAACTCACCGCTTCCGAGAAGCAGCGCACGCGTGGCGATTTTTGTCAGAGGAGTTCCAATTTTCATTGTATTGTGAGTTTTAATTTGTTTTCGATAATTTTTATGTGTCTGCTTTTTACAAAAAATTCCACCTATTTTAAGGATAAATTTCACACTAAAAGCGCGTGATTACCGCGTGATTAGCGCGTGATTACCGCGTTATTCGGCTTACGTAACACTGGTATGTATTACGCATCAGCATGGCGATGGTCATCGGTCCGACACCTCCCGGGACAGGAGTGATGGCACCGGCGACCTTTGATGCGGATTCAAAATCCACATCGCCTACCAGTTTTCCGTCTTCTGTGCGGTTGATACCCACGTCTATCACCGTGGCGCCCGGCTTAATCATTTCGCCAGTAATCAACCGCGAACGACCTACTGCAACCACTAAAATATCCGCTTCGCGGCATACTTGCGCCAAATCTGCCGTACGGCTATGCGCGATGGTAACCGTGCAGTTTTCATCCAAAAGGAGTTTCGCTATCGGTTTGCCGACGATATTACTGCGGCCTACTACCACGGCATGACGACCTGCTAAAGGCGTGTGGGTTTGTTTCAACAACTCCAGGATTCCCATCGGTGTACAAGGTACAATCGCCGGCTGATTGAGCCATAGTCTGGCTACATTCTCCGGATGGAATCCATCGACATCTTTCTCCGGCGCGATGGCATGAATTACCTCCTGCTCGTCAATATGCTTGGGTAACGGCAGTTGCACGAGGATGCCATCCACGGCCTTGTTTTCATTCAAATCCCGAATGATACGAAGCAGTTCCTCCTGGCTCGTCGTCTCCGGAAGAGCTATCAGTTCTCCGTCCATGCCGCAAAACTCAGTCGCATTGATCTTACTCCGCACATACGTCTTGCTGGCAGGATTCTCTCCCACAATTATCACATCCAAACGGGGTTTGCGCCCGTTTTGAGCTGCAAGTTGTTGCACTTGCCCGCGAATCTCTTCTTTGAGATGTTGCGCTATTTGTTTTCCGTCAATTATCATAATGCCCAATGAGCTATGTCTTTTCTATAAAATAAATTCGTACAATGAATCTTTTGGATTTCTTTATATACTTTTTTCTGCGCTTGCCGGACATCCTCGCCATGCGCAATACACATCAGTACGCGTCCGCCGTTGGTCAGCAGTTTATCCTCCTGCCATTTGGTTCCCATATGAAGCACCAAGCCGTCAAAATCCGCTACCCCGTTGATCTCTGCGCCTTTCGTATAGGCGCCCGGATAACCGCAGGAAGCCATCACGACACCCACCGTCGCCTGCTTGCGCCATTCGATCGTTTCCAACGCCTCGCCGGTGGCGATAGCATGAAAGACCGTATAGGCGTCACTCTCCATCAGCGGCAGAACGACTTCCGTCTCCGGATCGCCGAAACGGGCATTGAACTCAATGACCTTGATGCCGTCCTTCGTCTTCATCAATCCGCCGTAAAGCACGCCGGTAAGCGGTTTGCCTTCTGCGACCATCGCGTCAGCCACCACTTGCAGGATATGCTCTTGTGCCCATTTCTCCTCTTCTTCAGAGATAAACGGCAGCGGCGTATAAGCGCCCATTCCGCCGGTATTCGGTCCCTTATCGCCATCAAAGACCCGTTTGTGATCCTGGCTCAGCGGCATAGGATAGACGCGATGGTGATGCACAAAGGCCATGAACGAGAATTCCGGGCCTTGCAGGAAATCCTCAATCACCACTTTGCCTTTGCCGAATGCCTCTCCGACCAACATATCGCGTAAGGTCTCATCCGCTTCCTGCTCGTCCTGCGCAATCACCACTCCTTTTCCGGCGGCAAGGCCGTCGTACTTCAGTACAGCGGGATACGTGTTCCGCTCGCGGACATACGCCATCGCCTCCTCGTAGTTGGCAAAAGAGCGGTAAGCCGCAGTCGGCACGTTATATTTCGCCATCAGTTCTTTCGCAAACTCTTTGCTGGCTTCAATCTGGGTGGCGGCTTTGGAATGGCCGAAAACAGGAATACCCGCCTCACGGAAAACATCTGCCACTCCGGCATTCAAAGCCGCCTCAGGTCCCACAACACAGAGATCGACATTCTGCTCTTTGGCAAATGCCGACAAGGCCTCCACCTCCGTATCTTTGATAGCCACACATTCCGCCAACTGCGCGATACCGGCATTTCCCGGCGCACAGAAGATCTGACCGACTTGTTTACTGCGGCTCAACTGATACACGATAGCGTGCTCACGACCGCCGGATCCTATGACGAGTACTTTTTTCATGCCTGACGAGTATATTGGATTAGTGACGAGTGCTTTTTTTATTAGTGTTTAAAATGCCGCATACCCGTGAAGAGCATCGGTATCCGGTGTTGGTTCGCAGCCTCGATACTCTCGCTGTCACGAACACTTCCGCCCGGCTGAACGATAGCAGCGATGCCATATTCCGCGGCGCTCTCAACGCTGTCTCCAAAGGGGAAGAAGCCGTCCGAAGCCATCACCGGATGCGCGGTATGGATATCTTTGCCTTCTGCCGCCAGGGACGCTTGAGCTTGTTTCAATGCAATCTCCGCCGAACCGACTCGGTTCATCTGTCCGGCTCCCACACCATACGTGCGACCGTCTTTAGCCACCACGATCGCATTGGATTTGACGTGTTTCACAATCCGCCATGCAAACTGCAAATCCGTCATCTGCTCCTCTGTCGGTTTGGCCTCCGTAACGCACATATCGGCTTTCAGGAGCAAAGTCTCCGTATCCTGGTGTTGCGCCAGAAGACCGCCGTTCACCGACACATACTGCATCTGTTTCGATGCCAACGGAGACATGTCCACTTCCAGAAGACGCAGGTTCTTCTTCGTCGTCAATACTTCTAACGCTTCGGCGGAGAAAGAAGGCGCCATGATGATTTCCAAAAAGATCGGTTTCATCAATTCAGCCATCTCTTTATTTACCTCGCAGTTGGTCGCCACAATGCCGCCGAAGATCGAAACGGTATCTGCTTCGTAAGCCTTTTTCCAAGCCTCTACTCCATCCTTTCCGATGGCCGCGCCACAAGGATTCATGTGCTTGAGACCGACGCAGAAGGGCGTGTCGCCAAACTCACGAACAATATTGAGCGCCGCATTGGCGTCTTGGATATTATTGTACGACAGTTCCTTTCCGTGCAACTGTTTTGCCGAAGCGAGCGAGAAAGGAACGGTTTCCTGCGAAGCGTAGAATTTCGCGTCCTGATGCGGGTTCTCGCCGTAACGCAAGCCCTGTTTGAGATCGTATTCGAGGAACAATTTCTCATTCAAGCCGGCTGCTTTGCGCATATACGTCGCGATACACATGTCGTATTCGGCAGTATGGGTATAAGCCTTAGCACTCAGCTCGAGCCTCGTCTCTTTCTTGGTGTTACCTTCCGCCTGAATCTCACTCAAGATGCGGTTATAATCGCTCGGATCGCAAACGACCGTCACGTCATTCCAGTTCTTCGCCGCAGAGCGCAACATCGACGGACCGCCGATATCAATCTTCTCGATAGCCTCCGCCATGGTCGTACCCTCTTTGGCAATCGTCTGACGGAAAGGATAGAGATTGACGCACACAAGGTCGATCAACTCAATGCCGTTCTCAGCCAAAGCTGCCATGTGAGAAGGTTCGTCACGACGCGCCAGAAGAGCTCCATGCACCTTCGGATGCAAGGTCTTGACACGGCCGTCGCAGATCTCCGGAAAACCCGTTACTTCGCTGATGCCGACGGTCTTCACGCCGCTCTCTTCCAGCAGTTTTTGCGTACCGCCGGTAGCGATGATCTGCCATCCTGCCGCCTGCAGGCCCTTGACGAACTCCACCAAACCGGTCTTATCGCTTACACTCACCAATGCTCTTTTCTGTGCCATATATCGTTTGTGTTGATTTATCGAATGATATTTTCTCCTGCGCGTACATGCCCTAAAACATAAGTAACCTCCCCTGTATGGTCTAGGATTCGTCTTACTTTCGTCGCATCTTCCTCCGAAACAGCAAGCACCATTCCTATGCCCATGTTGAAGATATTGAACATCTCGCGGTGAGGGATGTTTCCTTTGGATTCCATGAATTGGAAGATCGGCAGAATCTCCCAGGAGCCTTCCTCGATGTCGAAGCCCTGTCCGGGCAGGAAGATACGGGGTATGTTCTCATCAAAACCACCTCCGGTGATGTGGGCCACGCCGTGAACGTCCACTTGGCGGATGACCTCCAGAACGGACTTCACGTAGATTTTTGTCGGCGTGAGAAGAACTTCGCCCAACGTCTTTTCGGGATCCAACTCCGGATAGATTTGATGCAGATCCAGATTCGCGTCCTTAACTATTTTGCGCACGAGCGAAAAACCGTTGGAGTGTACGCCGGAGGAAGCGATACCGATCAGCACATCGCCCACTTTGACTTTGGTGCCATCGATGAGTTTGGACTTTTCTACCACGCCGGTCGTATAACCCGCGATGTCGTATTCGCCGTTGGGATACATACCCGGCATTTCTGCCGTTTCGCCTCCTACAAGGGCACATCCGGCCTGGCGGCATCCTTCCGCCACACCGCTGACGATCGCCTCTACTTGCGCAGGGATGTTATGTCCTACTGCCACGTAATCCAAAAAGATGAGCGGTTCGGCTCCTTGCGCCAGAACATCGTTCACGCACATCGCCACGGCGTCAATACCGATGGTGTCGTGTTTGTCCATCGCAAAAGCAATCTTCAGCTTGGTTCCCACGCCGTCGGTTCCGCTAACCAAAACCGGCTCTTTGATATTCAACGCGGAGAGGTCAAACATGCCTCCAAACGAACCGATTGAGCCCATCGAACCCAAGCGTTGGGTAGAACGCACATGCGACTTGATTCTGCTTACTACTTCGTATCCGGCTTCCAGATTTACGCCGGCTGCCTCGTAATGTTGCGCCATATTGCAGGATTGTATTTAGTGTTTAAAATAGTTTACTGCATTTTCGAAGAGCGGTTGATATTTGTTGCCGCTAATATTCGCAAATACATTTTCTTCGTATCGCTCAGTATGCCCCATCTTGCCTAAGATCTGTCCGGAAGGCGAAATAATACCTTCGATGGCGTAGCAGGAGCCGTTGGGATTATACGGCGATGCCATCGTTGCCTCGCCGTTTTTGGGGTCCGCATAACGGAAAGCAACCTGTCCGTTCTCAAAGAGTTGTTTCGCCAATTCTTCGCTCACGACGAATTTTCCTTCTCCATGGCTAACGGCGATACTATGCAGGTCGCCAAGTTTCATTCCTTGGAGCCACGGACTGTTGGTGGTCGATACCGTCGTAGTCACCATCTGCGAGACGTGACGGTTGATATCGTTGCGGAAGAGCGTCGGGCTCTCCGTCGTCACCTGACCTAAATGGCCGTATGGCAGCAAGCCGGATTTGACGAGTGCCTGGAAGCCGTTGCAGATACCGAGTATCAATCCGCCGCGAGACAATAGCGATTCTACCGCGCGGCTCACCAACTTGTTATTAAGCACCGAGACGATGAATTTCGCGGATCCGTCGGGTTCGTCTCCCAGGGAGAATCCGCCGGCTAACATCAATATCTGCGCTTGGTCGATATGTGCTACCATCTCTTCGATAGAGGCAATCACATCCTGCTCCGTCATGTTGCGGAAGATCGTCATCTGCACTTCTGCGCCCGCTTTACGCCATGCCTTCGCGCTGTCGAAATCGCAGTTTGTTCCCGGAAAAACAGGGATGTAAACGATCGGCTTTTTGCCGTTAAGCGATTCGTGCGCAGGAATAGCCGGTTGTGCAATCGGTTTGGACTCAATGCCTTTCGGCATGAGGTCTTTATGCTGCGGAACTGCAGTAGCGGCATACACTTTGTTGAAGGGCGCAGTACAAGCCTCATAGAGTTTTTCACGACAAATCTTCTCGCCGTTGATAATCAGGCTGTCGCCATCCGTCACTTGTCCCAAGAAAAGGGCATCCGGATGCGCTATCGGTTCGGTCGCTTCGACTAAAATGCTGCCATACTGATAGTTATAGAGTTTGTCCTCGTCGATACGGATATCCACGCCTTTCTCGTTACCGAAAGACATTTTTGCTAATGCCTCTGCCACGCCGCCAAAACCGATGGCGTACGCCGAGACAATCTTTCCGGCATGAATGGCTTTGGTTGTGAACGACCAGAGTTGTTTCAGTTGATCCGTATCGGGCATGTAGTTTGCGAGCGGCT
>DGTR01000018.1 GCA_002394395.1 Bacteroidales bacterium UBA4331
ACATGTTCGGGATCATCAGCAGCAGACCCTGCGAAGCCGTGAAAGTGGTGGTGAGCGCACCTGCGTTCAGCGAACCGTGAACAGCACCTGCGGCACCTGCCTCAGACTGCATCTCCTGCACGAGAACGGTCTCACCGAACAGGTTCTTGCGACCTGCGGCAGCCCACTCGTCCACGTTCTCCGCCATCGGAGACGACGGCGTGATAGGATAGATAGCAGCTACCTCGGTGAACATGTAAGCCACATGCGCCGCAGCTGCGTTACCATCCATGGTCATAAATTTCTTTTCTTTTGCCATAAGATTAAATTTGTTTTTTATTTGTGATTTGTAAAAAATTGCTAGTATGCTAGTATACTAGGATCCTAGGACCCTAGTACAAAAAACCCAGCAGCCACAGCGGTATCTGGTTGCCACGGCCGGTCTCGAGGTCGCCCACCGCCGTCGGACGGATGGTGTCGCGGTTGGACACCTTCTCGTGCACGTCGAAATAATACTGGTTATCGACGATGAACATCGCGCTTCGCTCGGTCGCGTTGACCTTATGCGAACCATGGATAGCCGTATAGAAATAGGTCTCCAGCATATCTATCCGCGGGATCTCACGGGTGAAAATCATCCGTGCAAGGTTCGGGTTATGCATATAGACCTTCGTCGGCTTCATCGGGAAGGATTTGTTCTCCGGATAGAGCAGATTGATCAGACGCGAGTCCTTGAGGTACTTGATATAGTTCATGGTCGTTGCACGGCTCATCTCTATCTCGTCGGAGATATTCGACACATTCAGCGCGCACGGAGCCTCTTCCATAAGGATATAGAGCAACTTACGGATCTTATGGAGGCATGCTACGTCAATCTGCTTGATCATCAGCACGTCCACCTCCAACTGGCTGTTCATCACCTTCAATATTTCGGACTCAAAAGACTTGGACTCCAGATAGGAAGGATAATAGCCGTGGTCGAGGTACGCATTGAAATAATCAAGCGGATGTACACGTTCGCAAATCTCGCGAGAGATAGAAGCATGACGCTGAAGAATATCCTCAAGGGTATAGGACTGTAGATGCAGCCCCGTCTGGAGGTTCAGGTACTCGCGGAAGGAGAATCCGCGGAGGTTATAGGTATGCGCAATACGCTCCAGATCGCGGTTTTCCTCATCAATAGGCATGACCGGCGTAGCGCAGAAAATGATATGCAGGTTTTTGAATTTCGAATAGCAGCGTTTGAGTTCGCGCGACCAGTTCGGATACTTGAAGAGTTGGTCGATGAAGAGGTATCGCCCACCCTTCTGCGCAAACGCGCTTGCGAGCTCCATCAACGTGTGCTTGGTGAAATAGAAATCATTCATGCTCACAAAGAGGCAAGGGCGCACATCCCGCTGGGATTTGCGTTTGGAAGGACGTCCTTTCTTGGTCAAGGGAACCGGCAGATTTTTCCACTCGGTCTCAATTTCCTTCGCACGAGACAGGAGGAAATCCGTTTTGCCCACGCCACGGCCGCCTTTAATCGCAATCAACCGGTCGTCCCAATTGATTTCGTCCATCAACTGCCTGCGGATAGGCATCTTCGCATGAGCCACGAGATAATCATGAATACGGAAGAAGGGTTTTAACATCTCTTCCTGCACGTCAACCTGCACTTCCTGAACCTCCGGAACACCTTGCACTTGCTCTTCTTGAGCAACCATATTTGCCTCTTTTTTCTCCATTTTGAATTAAAATATTGAAAATCGCTGCAAAATTACAAAAAAAAATTCATATTTGCAAGGTTTACCTTACATTTTTTGCAAAAAAATGAAGGACTACCAGCCGTAGTCCCTCAAAAATTTACATTTTTCGTCAAAAAATACACCTCATTAGAGGCTGATTGCGCCGCTCGGGCACACGCCCTCACATGTACCGCACTCGATACAAACCTCCGGATCAATCGAATACTGTTCGCCCTCATGGATTGCTCCAACCGGGCACTCATCAATACAGGTACCGCACGCAACGCAGTCACTTGAAATCTTGTAAGCCATAACGTTATTTATTTATTTGTTCATTTACCATTTGTTCATTTATTGCGTCATTGAGCCATTTTTTCATTTGGCGCTGCAAAGGTACAACAAAAAATTGACACTACCAAATTTTAGGGAAAGATTTTTTACTTTTTTTTCTTTTTTGCGGTTGCGAGCGCGGCAGCCAATTGTGCTGCAGGACCTGTCAAACCCTTATCCGTCAAGCCTTTGCGCTTCGCGAAAGTGGTCCAGTCCTTCGGACCGCCATCGGAAACGGGCATCCCTAATTGTAGGTAGTGGCAATAAGCAATACCGAGTGCGTCCGTCGCGTCGAGTTTCTTCGGCATTTTCTCATCTGGGATATGCAAAAACCGTTGTAACATACCCGCCACCTGCTCTTTCGAACTATGCCCGTTGCCGGTGATCGCCATCTTGATCTTCATCGGCGAATACTCGTAAATCGGCACATCTTTACTCAACGCCGCAGCGATCGCTACGCCTTGCGCGTGCACGATCTTTATCATTGTTTGCGGGTTCTTATCGACAAACTGCGTCTCGATCGCCAGCGAAGTGGGATGATGCTTGTCGATCAACTCCTGCAAGAAGAAGAACTCCTGCTGCAACCGCGGATACTGACCGTCCAACTTATGCACGTCCAGTACGCCGAAATCAATAATCTCCACCTGCTGACCGACCGTGTGCAAGAGCGCATAGCCCATGTACAACGTACCGGGATCGACACCCAAAATAATATGTTCTCGCTTGAGAGTATCCTGCATTCCCTACCCAAATAAGACCTAAACCATAGGGCCACGATGATTATGCTAATCTTCATGGTTTCTGACAAAACCGCGGATGATGACCACAACCGCTCCGGCGATGAGCACATAATCCGCCCAGGGCTCTATTTTAGCTACACTCAGCCCTGCTCCAACGGCCAGAATAATCAGGCCGATGATCAATATGATAGTAGATTTTTTCATTCTTCGACTAAATAAATGTCTTCGTTACTTGTATGCATAAAATAATGTTCGCGCGCGTATTGCTCCAGACTGTCAGGGTTTTGCAGCAACAATATCTCCCGTTGTGCCTCTTCCGCTCCGGCACGATACATATCCCGTTGTTCCTCCAGATGACGAATCTCACGTCCGCGGCGCATGAAATGTATCAGACTCTGGTCTCCGATAAACAGAAACACGACAAGAAAAACAAGTAGCGTAATCACATACTTGCCCCATTTACGAATCTTTATTGTTGTCCAAAATTCCGAAAAAGTCATAGTATAAAGCTTACAAAATTCAAAATTCGCTGCAAAGTTACGATTTTTTTTGCAAGAATGCAAATTTTTTTGTACTTTTGTAGCCGATTTAACAGGAATGCACTATGAAAACCCGTTTTGGCATGCTTTTGATAGCCCTTTTGCTGTACGTTACAGCCATCGGGCAAGCACATATCACCATCGATAATCCTTCAACCTGGTCGGGCGAAGCGTTGCGACCGTACATCGGTCAAACCGTCATCTTCGACGTGCCGATTATTGTGTGCAACAACGAAAACGGAAACTATATCGTTTCGCCATGGCGGAGATTTCATCCGGAGAGTCATGGTTTTCCCGGGTCTGAAGATTACCAGTCGACCGTTCGGGTGAATAGCAAATGTATGTTCTCTATCAGCGGGATAAACAACTATCATCGTTGCGGAGAGAAGATCATCGGTCTCAAAGCCCGCGTCATCAGCACGTCCAGTCTCACTTTTCAGGGCGGCACTTGGTCCGGGAACACCCGTGCAGACTTGGAGGCCGGCATTCCTGATTTAGGCGACTACCGGCTGTTGGTTTGCGGGTTTAACGTCGAAAACTACTTCATGACCTGGGGTTCGATGGGAGCACGCAGTTATAGCGAACACCAGGCACAACGCGCCAAAGTGCATAAAGCGCTGAAAAAAATCAATGCAGACATATATGGTCTCGTAGAACTGCAACTGGGAGACGAAGCTATCACCGAGATTGTAAATGACCTCAACAAGGCACTTCCGGAAAGAGATTACGGCTTCTTCCATGATTCAGAAACAGGTGAGTTCCAGAAAGTGGATTTCGTCTATGACAAAAACAAAGTAGAGCCCATTTATACACCGGCTGAGACCGATGTGGAGACCCAGAATAGAAAGAAAATGATTTGTTTCCGAGAGAAAGAAACCGGAGAGAAATTCATCTATTCCATCAACCATTTCAAGGCCATGAATACCGGCGATGAGTACCGGCGTGTGAATGAAGCCAAAGCGGTTGTTAAACTCTATAACACCTATAAACAAAACAAAAACATCCACGAGAAAGATGTATTGTTCATGGGCGATATGAACTGCTACGCGTTTACGGAACCTATCAAAGTCTTTACCGAGAACGGCATGATTGACCTGCATCGCGCCTTCCATAGCGACAGCAGTTATAGTTATATGTATAATGATCCCAAAAAGCACGGCTGGACAATCAGTTATATCGACCACGCCATCAGTAACGGTACTATGTACCGCCAGGTAACCGGCATGGCGGCTTATCATATCAATTCCGACGAGGACGACAGGTATAACTACCAGCGTTCGTCTGATGAGACGATGTTCCGTTGCTCCGACCACGACCCGGTCTTAGTCGGTCTCAAGTTAGACAGCACACTTGTCTATGACCCCACTCCGCAGATCAACACCTGCGAGATCCTATCCGGCGAAAGCAAAAAGATGATTATCCAAAACGCTTACACGGATGGTCAGCAGAGTTTCTATGCCATTTATACCATCAACGGATGGCTCGTAGAACAAAAGAAAATCACTTCACCTCTCTACGAAGTAGAACTGCCAAATCCGGCAGGAGTATATATCGTTACCGTTTATTACAACGGCCAGATTTACCGACGGAAAATGATCGTCAGATGATGGATTTATTTAGCGAAATAGAAGAACCTGAGCGCGAGGAGTTGAAGCGCTTGCGCAAAGAACTGGAGGAGGCGAACTATAAGTACTATGTACTCAATATGCCTACCCTGTCGGATCGTGAGTTTGACGAGAAGATGCATCGTCTGCAAGCGCTCGAAGCACAATTCCCGGATATGTTCGACCCTAAATCACCGACCCAGCATGTGGGAAGTGATTTGGGCAAAAAAGGGTTTGAGCAAGTCAAACATAAATATCCGATGTTATCGCTCGCTAACAGTTATTCGCGCGAAGAAATAGAAGACTGGGTGAGAAAATTGCCTTCGAATGCAGAAATTGTTTGCGAACTGAAGTTCGACGGTCTTTCTATTTCATTGTGGTACGAGCATGGAATACTTGTCAAAGCGCTCACACGAGGCGATGGTGTACAAGGCGATGACGTGATTGCAAACATCAAAACCATTCCTTCTATCCCTTGGCGAATTGAACGAGACGACATTCCTGATTTCTTTGAATTGCGAGGCGAAGTATTGCTGCCGTGGGAGCGATTCGAAGCCCTCAACAAGGAACGCGAGGAGCAGGAAGAACCGCTTTTTGCCAACCCAAGAAACGCCGCTTCGGGTACTCTCAAGCTGCAAGACCCGAAAGAAGTAGCGCGGCGTGGTTTGGAGGCGTATCTGTATTATATGCTCGGTGATAATCTGCCCGGCACGACCCATTTTGAGCGGCTTGAGACCGCCAAACAATGGGGATTTCATATCTCCGATGCCATCAAAGTCTGCAAGAACGTCGATGAAGTGATGGCGTATATCGCTTATTGGGACACGGAACGCAAGAATCTGCCGGTTGCAACCGATGGTATTGTACTCAAAGTCAATAATTTAGCACAACAGGAAGAACTCGGTTTTACCGCCAAGACACCACGCTGGGCAATCGCCTATAAGTTCCCCGCGGAGAAACAGTTGACGCTCCTCAAAGAGATCACCTACCAAGTCGGCCGCACAGGTGTCGTTACGCCTGTAGCAAACCTCGAACCCGTACAACTGAGCGGTACGATTGTCCAACGCGCGACACTTCATAACGAAGATTTTATCAAGTCGCTTGACATCCGTCCGGGTGATCGTGTGTGGGTAGAGAAAGGAGGAGAGATCATTCCGAAGATCGTCGGTCGTGCCGACCGAAATGATGAAATGAGCGCGACTCCGTCGCTCAATGATGGAATGATGTATTCTTTCCCGGATGTTTGCCCGGAATGCGGCACGCCTCTTGTGCGCGTGGAAGGTGAAGCGGCTTGGAGATGTCCGAATGAAGCCGGTTGCCCGCCGCAGATAAAAGGCAAGATCGAGCATTTTGTGTCTCGCAAAGCGATGAATATTGACGGTCTTGGAGAAGAGACGATTGACTTGTTCTACCAGAAAGGCTTGTTAAAAAACATCGCAGATATCTACGATCTGAAACTCGAAGATATAGCTGCGCAAGAACGACTTGGAGAGAAGTCCGCGCAGAACATGTTAACCGGTATTGAGGCGTCCAAACAAGTGCCGTGGGCACGTGTACTCTTTGCGCTCGGAATCCGCATGGTCGGAGAGACAACCGCCAAGAAAATTGCCCGCGTCTATAACAATATAGACACGCTCCAATGGGCAACGGCCGAGCAACTTTGCGCCATCGAAGATGTCGGTCCGCAGATTGCGGAGAATATCGTGGCATACTTCAACGATATGCGCAATCTTGAGATCTTGGAACGTCTCCGTCAAGCCGGACTTCAGTTCGAGGGCGAAGCAGCCGAAGAGCCGCAATCCGACAAGTTAGCCGGAATGTCAATCGTCATCTCCGGTACGTTTGCTCACCACAGCCGCGACGAGTACAAAGCGATGATTGAAGCTAACGGAGGAAAGAACGTCGGTTCCGTGAGCAAGAAGACGAGTTTCATTTTAGCCGGAGAAAACATGGGACCCGAGAAACGAAAGAAAGCTGAAGACTTAGGAATTCCTCTCAAAACGGAGGAGGAGTTTCTAGAAATGATTCAATGACCAAATAAATGGTACATGGTAAATGACTAAATTGTAAATGGATTTATGAGAAAATTAAAACAGTTTATATTTGATTACCTGCGTAAGAAAATGCCGGAACGCCATCCGCGTTTTCCGCATTTAGACCAGCCGCTGAAGGTGATGATTGTCTATGAGAGCGATCTGTTGGAGCGAAACGATGCGATTAAGTCGATTCGTCAAGACCTCTTGCGCCGCCAGATGGACGTAACGATGTGGGGATATGTTGAGAAAAAAGAAATCAACACGCTCATTCTGCCGCAAAGTCGCATTCTCGGTGTGGGAGATTATAATTTCTTCGGCAAACCGCGCGACTACGTCTTGGAAGACTTGCAGGCAGAGCAATATGACCTGTTGATTGATCTCACGACGAGGCCAAGTCTGCCGCTTCGCTACATTACCATGTACACGAATGCGGATTTCAAAGTGGGTCTGAATATGGGCGAAGGGATACACGACATGCTGATCTCCCTCCCCGATCTCACACCTGAGCAAGGCGAAGAAGCGGCACTCGAGGCCTCTTGGCTCTACGACCAGATTATGGGATTTATTACCACCATTAAATCGAACGATTAAAAACCCCACCTGACCTCCCCACAAGGGGGAGGAAAAAGGCCGAAAGAATGAGAATTATGGAAAAGTTAAAAGGTTTAGGAACAGCACTCATCACCCCGTTTTCAGAAGAAGGGGGGATTGATTACATTGCACTGGGACGGCTTCTTCGTATGCAGCGGGATGCAGAGGTGGACTTTATAGTGGTTCTCGGCACAACCGGCGAGAAAGCGACCTTGGATGAAAAAGAAATAGAGAGCATTCAGGATAATATCATCGCCTACTATAACACCCAAAAGCCGCTGGTTTTAGGTTTCGGAGGTTACAACACCGCCGATATCTGCAAGAAACTGCATGAGTTAGCGTACTCTCCTTTAGAGCATTGCATCGATGCCATACTGAGCGTATGCCCATACTACGTAAAACCGACGCAAGAAGGTCTGTATCAGCATTTTATGGAGATTCATCACCACTCGCCATGGCCTACTATTCTTTATAACGTACCCGGACGCACGGGCGTGAACATGTTGCCGGAAACAGCGATGCGTTTGTGGCAGGATGCTGAAGGCGGAATCATCGGCATCAAAGAGGCAAGCGGAAACATGGAACAGATCAAGAAGCTGATTCGCCTGCGAGACGAATACATGGCGAGCCATCCTGAAGCTCCGTATTTCAGTATTCTATGCGGCGATGACGGCTTGGCGGCGGAAGCGATGGCAGCCGGCGCGGACGGTTTGATTTCCGTTGCCAGCAATGCCTTCCCGAAAGATTTTATGCGCCTGATTCACAATCAAGATGTTGCGATTCAGGACAAATACGCAGACTTGATCAAACTGCTGTTCGCCGAAGGTAATCCGGTAGGAATCAAGGCGGTTCTGGCGGAACTGGGCATCACAACCGACCAGGTGCGTCTGCCATTAGTTCCTGCCAGCCCGGACTTGCATCAGCAAATCAAAGCAGAACTCCTGCATATCGGATTCCGGTTAGGATAAAAAAAAAGAGCTCGCAGGAATGCGAGCCTTTTTGTTTGTAAGA
>DGTR01000016.1 GCA_002394395.1 Bacteroidales bacterium UBA4331
ATGCAAGGAAAATCGAATATTTTTTGGGAGTTTAGCGGCAGAGCCGCTGGTTTGGGCTTTGGTTGAACGATTAGGACAGCGTTGGACAAAGGTCTTGCCGTTGGCGGTTTTGAAATAGAACGGCGAGGAGCTGTTGATTTTGCCGCGTAAGCGGGCGATGGGGAGAATAAGTTCTACCTTCATACAAATTGGGTTTTAAGGGGTAATACTATGGTTGTCGCAAAGATGCGACAAAAATGCACAGGGTTTGTAATGGGTCTCGGACGTTACGTAGAGGTCGCGGTCACGTCGCGGTCATATCGCGGTTTTGAGCCGTAAATAGGCCTCAAATAGGCAGTAATTAGGCAGTTATAGGGTGGATGTCGGGCGGATGTCGGATAACATCCGACCTAATGAACGATGTTTCTGCCGCATAGCATGCGGCGCAATAGACGAAAGTTTTTAGGGTGACGGGGTGACAGGGTGACACCCTTGTTTATATATCTCACACACGCGCGTGTGTGTATAGAGTTTTAGGAAAAGGGTGTCACCCCGTCACCCTGTCACCCCCGACCTTCGATGTTTCTGTTGGCATTCACCTCCTCCATGCCTCTTTCGCGTACCAGCCATCCGCGTGTACGGGCTTTCCCGATCCGCTTGCTCTGGAAGCCTGCCTGCTGGAGCACCATTCCTTAGCGGCTCATACTCATCGGCTTCTTGATGGAGCCCCAGGAGACAATATAGTAAATTAGTTGATTAAACATAAAAAAAGGCTCACTTAATAGTGAGCCTGAATGGGTTGCGGGGAGATGGGGTTATGCCTTGAGTTCCGCAGGGAGGAGAGGCATGGCGCCGCGCTGGGTGCAGACGTAGGCAGAGACGGCTACGGCTTTCTCATGCGCCTCGCGGATGGTCTTGCCGAGGAGGAGCTGGGCTACGAAAGTAGCGGTGAAAGAATCTCCGGCACCGACGGTGTCAGCCACCTGCACTTTGGGCGTAGCGACATAACTCTCTTTGGAAGCCGTGAAGACATAAGAGCCGATGGCACCACAGGTGAGGATGAGCATATCCAGCTCGTAACGCGCAATGAGTTCGCGGCAGATACGGCGGGTCTTCTCTGGATCCTCGGCAATGAGTTTGCCGGGAACGGTAGGTTCGCCGAGAAGCATGGTCGCTACGACATCGAGTTCCTCGTCATTGATCTTGAGCACATTCGCCCGCTGAAGGGATTCCGCGATCACTTCGGCGGTGTACCAAGACTGACGAAGGTTAATGTCAAAGACCTTGAGTGCATCCTCCGGCATAGCGTCCAAGATAGCCTGAATGGTCTCCCGGCTGGTTTGCGAACGTTGTGCAAGTGAACCAAAGCACGCGGCCTGCGCCTGATGCGCGACCTCTAACATGCTGTTGGTGAGGGGGATGTTATCCCACGCTACGCCGAGGCAAATCTCGTATTGCGGCACACCTTTGTCGTCGAGGGTGACCTTGACCGTGCCGGTAGGTTGTTCTACGACGGGTAAGATATGATTGAGGTGCACTTTCTCGAAGGTATCTACTATCTCGTCACCAAGTTCGTCAGCGCCGATAGCGGAGATAGCACATCCGTTGAGTCCGAATTGGGATACATGATAAGCGAAGTTAGCGGGCGCGCCACCGAGTTTGCGTCCTTCCGGGAGGCAGTCAAAGAGCGCCTCGCCGATACCGATAACGTATTTCATAATAATTCACAATTTACAATTCACAATTATTTAGTCATTTTGATGCAGAAGCCCACGAGGTATGCGGCACCGACAGCCATGACGAGGACGGCGCCGAGGGAACCCATGAGATCGGACATAACGCCCATGCAAAGCGGGAAGATGGTTCCTCCGAAAAGACCCATGATCATCAGGCCTGATATCTCGTTCTTGTGCTCGGGGTCATGGTTGAGCGCCTGGGCAAAGCAAATAGAGAAGATATTGGAGTTACCGAATCCCACGAGGGCGATACCGGTATAGAGGGCTGCCTGCGAATGACTCACTGCAAGCAGAACCATCGCTGCGATGATCATGCATACGGAGATAGCGAAGAACACTTTCTCGGGGATGAGACGCAGGATAGCCGAGCCGGAGAGGCAACCGATAGTACGGAAGATGAAATAGAGCGAGGTGGCAAATCCGGCAGCCGCCAAGTCCATTCCGAGACGCTCCATGAGGATCTTCGGCGCCGTAGTGTTGGTACCGACATCGATACCGACATGGCACATGATGCCCAAGAAACAGAGCAGGATGAACGGGTTGCCAAGCAGTTTGAAACACTGCGCGAAGGACGATCCTTTCGCTACCGGTTCCTCATGGATGGACGTGAACGCCAGCGCAAGGATAGCCACGATACCGATGATGGCATAGATCGGGAAGAGCACTTTCCACCCCAAGCCCATGTGAGGGATCGCCGCCGTAGCGCCCCACATGGCGATATACGGTGCGAGGAAAGAGGCGATTGCCTTGACAAACTGACCAAAGGTCAGCGTCGAGGAGAGGTTACCCGTGACGATATTCGACACCAGCGGATTAAGCGAAGTCTGCATCAGCGCGTTACCGATACCGAGGAGCGAGAAAGCGCAGAGCATGAGGCCGTAGCTCTCTCCGCAGAGCGGCAGGATCAGCGACAGGACGGTGACGAGGATAGAGAGAAGGACGGTTTTCTTACGACCGATCTTATTCATCAGCATACCCGTCGGCACGGAGAAGATAAGGAACCAGAAGAAGACGAGCGAGGGCATGATATTCGCTTGCGCATGCGTCAGACCGAGGTCCTGCTGCACGTAGTTAGACGCGATACCCACGAGGTCCACAAAGCCCATAGTGAAGAAACAGAGCATCACCGAAAGAAGGGCAAATTTAGAAGTTTTTGGTGTATTAGACATATTATAACGAATGAATGTTTAACGAATGAATGTTTAACGAATATCATAGATTTTCGCTTCTCCACCTTGTACATCGAGATGGTTGTAGGGTTCGGAAGGGAAGACGAGGTTGGTCATCGACCAAGCGCCTTCGGCATCAAACGCCTCGATGGAGCAATGGTCGATAAAGAGGAGGACTTTGTATGTATCACGTTTGATGAAGAGCGGCGCCACCGTACGTGCTGCAAAATCATGAGAGAAAGAGCAATCGCCCGAAGCAGTACGATCCATGGAGAAGGTGCGGCGGTGCACATCCAGGTTCATGACCACTTTCTCCCCTTTGTCGTTGGAGAGAGTGATGAGTGCATCCTGTGAGCCATCAAGGGTCAGTTCGACGATACCGGCATCCGGCAGATAGCGGGTCTCTTCTCCACGAAGCGCCAAAGACTCCGGAGAAGGTACAGAACCCAGACGATACTCGCCTTCGTCATCCGTAAAGAGGAAGAGATCGCGGGCGATAGTATTCTGCGAGCGGAAAGCGACGGTAGGAACGACTTCTGCGTACTGCCAGTTAGACATCCATCCGATAGCTACCAAACGGCCATCAGGGGAGTTATGGAAAGTGAAAGTGGAGTAATTGTCCTTGCCGTAGTCAAGCCAGTTCATTTGTTCATTTTCACATTTACCATTTTCGCATTTAAACTCCTTGCCGTCCCAGTCGCCTATGAAATATTGGGTAGCGGAGCCGCCGAATGGTCCACCGGGGTTGATGGAAACGAGGAGGACGTATTTGTCGTTTATCTTCATTAACTCGGGGCACTCCCAGACACCTCCGTGCGCACCAAGGTCTTTGCCAAAGGACGAGAGATAAGTCCACTCCTTGAGGTTCGGCGAACCATAGAAACGGATCTCCTGCTGGCATGCAAGCGTCATCAGCCAATGGTCACCATCCCAAGTCACTTTCGGATCTCGGAAGTCTGCGATGTCGCCCATGAGTACGGGGTTGCCTTCGTACTTGGTGAAGGTATAACCGCCGTCGGTGCTATACGCGATAGACTGATGTTGCCCAATACGCTCGGACTGAGTGAAGATAGCTACGATAGCGTTCTCTCCAAAGCCGGCGGTGTTGTTTTTGTCAATGACTGCCGAACCGGAGAAGATCGTTCCGATAGAATCCGGATAAAGTACAATGGGGTGCTCCTCCCATGTCAGAAGGTCGGTTGAAGTAGCATGTCCCCAATGCATTGGTCCCCAAGTGCAGCCAAAGGGGTTGTGCTGGTAGTAGAGATGCCATATGCCGTTGGCCTCGTCGTAGAACATACCATTCGGATCATTCATCCAATTGGCAGCAGGTGAGTGGTGATAGACCGACCGGAAAGGTTCGTCGGTCGGGTGTGTGGCAGGAGTACGGTGCGTACATCCGGCGGCAAGAAGCAGCATGCCACATACTGTAAGAACGGAGTGTTTCATTGATAGTATTTTTTGATTTGTCAGTACAGGCGGTGATCAGCCGCCTGTACCGTAAGGGGATTAGAGTGCTTAGCCCTAGGAACGATTATAATTGTGCGCCGAGGGCGTTGTACTTAACACCATTCTTGATGATCACGAGTTGTCCGTTCTCGAAGAACTTAACTGCTTTGCCTTCGATAGCGGTATTCTCGATTCCTTGAGCTTCCTCCTCCATAACAAGCACTACATCGGTCACATTGAATTTATCCAACTCTTTGTGGGAGAACTGAATCATCCAATGGTTTGCGTTCGCCAAACGGGTACGCAATTCTTCAGTCAAGGCGAGCTCTTTGTATCCTTCGCCATCGGTCATGGCGTTTTGGTCAGCGATCTGGCCTTCCGGATCCCAGTTCTCTTTCACATTGATGATATAGTCCGAACCCTTAGCCTCGGTATAGATGCGAAGCGCAGTAGCTTTGCCCCAATCGACACCAGCATAACCGTTCCAATAGAGTTCGAGGGTCTTCCAGCCGCCTTCATCATCTACCCAGAAGAAACCGGTCCAAACGGTGAAGCCGTTTTTCAACTCTTTACCATCCTCCAGCGTCACTTTGGTAACGTTGAAATCATTACCTACTATCTCCAAGCCATAAGCTTTAAGACTATCAACAGCCGAAGGGGTAAGGAAATGCTCCAACGTGCCGTTATCCCAGAGTCTCAGCGCTTCGCGGCTACCAGCCAGATGATCAAAATGCGGCGCGTTCATCACTTTGAACTCTACTACGCTACCTTTATTCTCACCATCAACCATTTCTTTGGCATCGGTGTAGTCGATAACGATTTTCTGACCAGGTTGTGCGTTGGCAAACTGAGCCGCCTCAATGTGTAGCGGGGTAGTCCATGTAACATGAGTTGTTTCTGTTACCAGATCAGTAGCATGTACGTTTACTGCTACAAGCGCTGCAAAGAGCGCAACAAGAGAAATCTTTTTCATAATGTTTTGTTGTTAAATTGTTAATATTTGGGTTATGTGGATTAATCTCCTTCTGTGATCGAGGAACTGGATGTTGATCCACCTATGCCAATCGTATTAGCAGAACCACTACCTGCACAAAGCGCAGCCAAGTGATTTACCTGCTCCGTTTCCATTTGAGGAACGATATAATTCTTTCTCATAGTTATATTCTTTTGATGGTTATACAAATTTATTGAACGCGTACGCCTGTCACATTATAAAGTTGACCGTCACGAAGGATAAACAGTTGACCGTTCATCAGCACTTTCTCAAGGCTGAAGGCAGAAGGTTGAAGGCTTTCTACACCGGTAGCCTGGTTTTCCACCGCAATCACACGACGTACTCTACCCGGAGCCGGAGCAATCGGACTGATAGCATCCATATTGATATAGGCACGGTTCGGAGCAATAGTTACAGCGCTATTCACCAAGTAGAGCTGGTTGTTTTTCAGCACATAGGCATCCGTCGGTACATCCATCGCCGTTGCGCCAAGGTTGCCGACGAGACCGTTAGCCTCTTGTACGTCAGCGCGTGCACCGGTCATGGTGACGGTGAGTTGGTCAGCCGAAGCCTGGAAGATATAGGGTTTGCCGGCCTCCATAGAAGCCACCTCTTCGATGGTGATACCCTCGGAAGCGTTACCACCTACAACCTGGTACATCGTGGCGCCCTCGATAACCGACGAAGCACGCGGCAGACAGATCGTACCATAGTTGCCGTTGGTCACCGGGCGGGTGTACGGCTCCTCCATAACGAGCACGATATCGGTTACGTTGAAGGGATCGCCACTCTCTTTGTTGAACTGAATCAACAGGTGCTCCGAAGCAGCAATCTTCTCGCGCATGTAATCGGTCAGCGGCAGTTCCATATAACCTTCACCGGCAGTCATGGCGCCGATATTGGCGATCTCTACACCGCCGTCGCCTTCCCAATTATCACGTACATTGAGCACGAAATCCGAGCGGTTGGCCTCCGAATAGAAACGGATTGCCTTGACATCATTGAAATCCACATAACGATAGCCGTTCCAATAGAGGTACATCGTGTTCCAATCGTCTGCCCAGAAATAACCGGTCCATACATTAACCCCTTCCGGCAGGGAAGCCTTGCCATCCATGAGTTCCACTTCTGTTACTGTGAAGTTTGCGCCGATGAGTTCCAGACCATGCGCTTTCAACTCCTCCACGGCTTTCGGGGTCAGGAAATGCTCCAAAGAACCTTCTGCGTCCGGAAAATTCAATCCCTCCCGGCTACCAGCCAGATGATCAAAATGCGGCGCGTTCATCACTTTGAACTCGATACCATCCGTAGCACCGGTATAACGCACTACGATCTTGTCTCCTGCTTTGGCTTCTGCAAACTTGTCCGCAGTAATCTGCAAGCCGCCGTCTTCCCAAGAAACATGTTTGTTTCCATTATAAATACGGGTCTCTTTGACCAAAGTGATATCGGTGATATTAAATGCATCACCCGACTCTTTGTTGAACTGGAATTTCAGTGTATTTTTAGCCCAATCCTCAGCCGCAGCGATGACTGCATTCATATCCACTTGGCGCAGATCAACCACGATCTTGTCATCGTATTTGGCGATGGCTCCTTCCGGCACATTTGCTCCTTCTTTGTCAAACTGGCTTAAGATATTTACTACGAAATCCGAGCGGTTTGCCTCATGGTAGATCACCATCTCTTTGTACCGGTTCCAGTCGATTGCTTCGCCGTCAAGGTAAAGCTCCATGGTACTCCAACTGTCCGCCCAGAAATAGCCTGTCCAGATGGTAGTTTCCTCTTTGAGCTCTGCTTTGCCGTCCACGAGGTCCACAGAGGTGCAGTGGAAATTTTTCCCAATGATTTGAAGACCGTGTGTTTGGATATCCGCAACGGCTTTCGGGGTAAGGAACTGCTCCAGCGAACCACCATCACTAATTCCTTTGACGCACGACCCGGCAATATGTTGCCATACGTCAATCACTTTTAACTCCATACCATCCGAAGCACTGGTGTAGGTAACAACAATCTTGTCACCAGCTTTGGCTTCAGCAAATTTCGCTGCTTCCAAGTTCAGCGGAGTGTCCCAACTAACAGCATGGTCACCTGTAAACAGGTTGGTTGCATTCGCGTTGAACAAGAACGCCAAGGCGAATAGCATCAATAAAGAGATTTTTCTCATAATGATTAAAGATTAAGTGGTTAATATTGTTTAAGTTGGATATCTTTGACGGTCATCTCACCCTCGTAGCAGTTGACGGACCAGCAGTTGCGCTGGATGCCATAGATACGGTTGGTATAGGTGACAGTACCGTTGATATACATCACGAAGACAGAGTTGTCGGTATAGATGTCTATCTTGTAGGTCTTGTCCGCAGGTGTGGGGAAGGAATAGCCCTCCGCCCCGGCGATATTATAGATACCGTTCTCCTCCTCGAAATAGATCCGGTGGCTGTTAGGATGAGAGGCGTCGCGGTCCTGGCGCACCATGACGGAGTAGTATTTATCGTAATCCGTACCGCGCACGAAAGAGAGACCGAAGCCGTCTTTGGCATTGGTGGTAGTGACGGTCATGGAGAGGTGGTTATGGTAGCCCAGCGTATTAAACAGAATAGAGCTGTAACCGATCATCTTATAGCCGCCGTCAACTGCGGTAATGGTGTCGCCTTGTCCGAAACGAACCATTTCCTTGACGGTCTGCGAGAGGTTGTATTTATCACGGATAGCGGGCACTTCGACCAGCGAAATGGTTCCGTCGCTGTTCTGCTGTATGCGGTGTACTACCATGGAGCCTGCCCAGTCGGGTTCGCCGCCGTCGTTGTTGGCTTTGGTGTTATCCTCTCCGGCACGTGTCGGACACCAGCCCCAAATATAGCGGTTGGTACCGTCGGTAGCCGTCTTGCCGGCATAGAAAGCACGGCTGTCCAGCGCTCCTTCCTTGTAATTATCCGACCATACCGGAGTAGCGATGTTATGTTTCAACTCATCAACCGTTCGCCCTTTGAAATAGTGTACCCTACGCTCATAGTTAGTCATGTCGCTATAGACGGCATACCACCACTCTCCCATCTGGAAGATATCCACGCACTCCATGAAACGCTGATCGCCATAAACCATTTTGGAGAAGACGCCTTTGTGGCTCCAGTCTTGGAGGTTCGGCGAAGTGTACTCCGCTAAAACGCCAATGTTCCCTTGCTTGGTGCTGACGATCATATGCCATGTGTCGCCGTCCTTCCAAACACAGGGGTCACGGAAGTCAGTACGGCTGTAGCCGTCATTCGTACCAGCGAGGCGGAAGATGGGGTTCTTGGTCCAGGTCTTGAAATCCGGCGAAGTGGCGTACATCACCACCTCGCGGTTATCCGTAGCTTTCGCCAGAGGGAAGTTGCCGGTATAGAAGATATAGTAGAGTTTATCCGCCTCGTTATACACCACACAGCCGGTACCCAGAGCTGCGTCCTGCTCATATTTGGAACCGGTAGGCAACACCTCACCCATGGAGGTGTAGGTAGCTGCATCAGTGGTCGTCACGCCCCAGAAGGGGTGGTATGAATCCGGTGTGTTAGGACGGTACTCCTGCAGATACAGGATCTTGAAATCCCGTTGTAGGGGATCAAAGAACGGCATTACATCTCCTACAAATCCTGCATAGGGGCGATAGTAGGTGGATGAGGTGCGCTCATCGGTAGATTTGAAATAGGAGGTGGTATTCTCCCAATCCTTCTGCTCCGGCTCGTTCGCAGGCGAACATCCGAAAAGGAATGAAGTAATCAGAGCCGCTAAGGCTATAGTATTGATAGTTCTCATAACTCGTTATTTTGAAAGATAATTAATAGCGTTTTCGGTGATTTTACCTACGTTGGAATGGAAATTCTCGAGGTAATCATCCGAAGGCGAGTACCAGTCAAAGGTACCGGAACCTATACAAACGATTCCACCTCTCGGAGCCTCAGCGGGGAACTCCCAGAAGGCAATCTCCTTATTACCGGCGAAGTTCAGTTCTTTCGCGCCGGTAGCAGTCCGCCAAGCGTCCAAGGTCTTGAACTCGTGACCGTTGCCTACGAGGAACTGGGTGGTGGTATTGGTAATCCGATATCCCGGATCGGTCATGGGAACGGCATTATTATCGCCGTTAAACTTAACACCCTGATACAACGGATGGGAGTTATATCCGGCTATATTGAACGCCCAAGGTCCGGAAGTGAGTTCCGCATCTTTCTCGGGGTTTCCCCAGCAGTTATTGGGGATGACTTTGTTTTGTCCCAGATAAATTGGCAGGAAGGTTGCATAACGGCTCAGCAGGAAGTTTCCTCCGCGCTGGTAGTACGCACGCAGGGTATCGAGTACCTCCATTTTCATCACCGCTTCCGCCTCAAAGTCAAACTGCTCAACCGTCTGGATCGGGTTCTTCTTATCGACATCGAGATGCCACCAGATGACTTTGCATTTTGCCAGACTGATTTTTCCGGCAGCGAGATCGGCGAAGGAGGCATATGCCGACGAATCGACATTACTCAGCATCCAAGAACCGGCAACCTGCTCCTCCATGGTCAGGCGTTGCAGGCGGTCAGCCATGCCCACGAAGATATATTTCGGTTGGGTCAGCGCACGCACGGTAACGGTATATCGGGCGGTGTCGGTCCTATATATAGCGGTAAAGACCACGGGGTTGGTGAAGTCACAGGCGGTCGCATTCGCCGGCGTGCAGACGCCCCCTTCGGTCATGGAGACGGTAGGGATAAGCGAGGTCACGTCCAGTTCACCAGGAACCTGCACAAAGATCGTCTTCATCTTCTCGTTGACCACTCCTTCGTACTGTCCGTTGATCGTCAGTCCCAGGATATGTACCTCGTCATGCTTGACGGAGATGGTATAGTCGAGGAAAACGTCTTCATTGGTGATCTTCACGCTATGCGCCGTGCGCATATTCAGTTTGTCGCCTACCTTGAGTGAGGCCTTGGCGCCGGGAGAGACCGTAATGGACGTAACGGTCATCAGCGCCTCATCGTAGATCTTAGGGATGCGTACGACAGCCGTTCGGGTAGCATGGTTGATTACAGCGGTGCAGCTGTCATTCAGCGTCAAGGTCTCCAATCGGCAGTCTGCATCGAGGTTCATCTGGTTATCCTTCTTGCTGCATGAGCCTAGGCACAAAAGGCAAGGAACAAAGAGCAAGGATAAACATGTTTTAATGATATATGTTGCTTTCATAATACTTTATTATCAAATGATTAAATGGTACATGAGCCGATAGTAAATGATTTTACCATCCTCCGATGTTTTGCATGAAATGCCCATTGGAAGCAGCGATCTGCTCGTGGGGGATAGGCAGATACTCATTCTTGTCGGCGGTGAAGGTAGCCCCTTCGTAGATGTTGCATTTCTTAGCTTCCTCGTCATAGTATTTCTGGATGACCGGCTTGGCTTCTCCCCAGCGTACGAGATCGAAGAAGCGCTCGGACTCGAGAGCCAACTCGAGTCGTCGCTCCATCTTGACGCGTTTGAGGACTTCCTCCTGTCCGGGGACATCGGGATAAGGCCGTACCTTCATCGTCACGCCGTATTTGAGATCATAGTTATTGATAGCACCTGTGCTCTGAGAAGCGCGGGAACGGAGTTCGTTCACCTGTTTCATGGCATCGGCGAGATCCACACCGAGTTGCGCTTCCGCCTCGGCGCGCATGAGCATTACGTCCGCATATCGGAGGACGATACGGTTCATCGGGGAACCCCACCATGAGCCTTTGATGAGATAACCGCCATCCGGATCGACATTATGTTTAAACGACACATAATAGCCGTACAGACCGTTGGAACGACTCCAAGTGCTGGTAGTGGACATCATGTATTTGGGGTTGAACATATAGGGTAAGCCCGGAATACCGATTGTCAGGAAAAGACGGGTATCGGCAGACTCGGAGTCCTTGTCATAATACTTGGCGTTAAAATTATCTATATACGGCAGACCAGCATCGTCGGTTCGGAACGCATTGACGAGGTTCTGGCTCGGCTTGTAGAAATCGCAACCGCCGTCGGTCACGCCGGGGATGTTCGGAACGATCAGGCCGTAGGACCAGTTGAGGTTTCCGTATTTAGTACCGTCGTTCATGGAGTACTGCATGGCCCAGATACTCTCCACGCCGTTCTCGTACTGCGGTTCGGGACGGAAGTTATTATGGAAATCCGCTTCGAGGGCATATCCGCCTTCGGAATAGATAGAGGGGTTGGTATAGAAGATTACCTTCTGCAGATCCTCCGCGTTGATAGAGGTCACTTGATGCGAAGCAGGGTTATCCTGACGATAGGCCTTGTAAAGATATACCTTCGCCAGCAGCGCTGCTGCAGCTGCCTTGGTAGGACGTCCTTTGTCCTCCTGATGGACAGGAAGCACCTTATAGGCATTCTCCAGATCATCGGCGATGAGCTGCCAGCCTTGGTCATTGGTATAGGTGGTGTTGGTCAACTCGGCATACTCGTCCGGCGTCATGTTACTCTTGACTACAAAAGGAATATTCTTGTAGAGCCGTTTGAGCAGGAAATGGCCATAGGCACGGAGGAAATACATCTCTCCCAGCCGCTGCGCCTTCAACTTATAATCCGCCTCATCCGTATTATTGAGTACGTCAATAGCGGTATTGACACGACTCAGACAGTTGTACAGGCGCACCCACATATCGTTGATATTCCAGTTGGTGGTCAGGATGCCTTTGGAGATCTCCAGCTGGTGGAACACATCACCGTCGGAGGTACCGTTACCGCCCTTGTAGGCGTCGTCCGAGCGGACGTCAAAATTCCACATCGAGAAGGACGAGTTGATATCCTCCGCAGAGATAAAAATCGCATAGGCGGAAACTATGACATTATCCACATACTGCGGGTTGGTAGCCTGTTCCAAACTGAGCGTAGCCTGCGGCTCGTTGTAATTGAGAAAAGAGTCACAGGAAGAGAAAGAGACCGCTGTGCTCAACATCAAAAGACCGCTTATGCTCAAAGATAAAAGCTTATTTACTATATTTGTTTTCATAACGAAATATTCATTATTAATTATTTATACATTAGAACGTAACTTTGGTTCCCAATGTGACAGTCAGCGGAATAGGATAGCCGAAGTTGGGGTTCTCGGGATCTACTCCTGTGAAGCTCTTGGAATGAATGGTGAATACGTTCTGCGCAGAAACGAAGAAACGCCAATTCTCCATCAACATCTTCTGGCAAACAGTCTTAGGCAGGTTATAGCCAAGCTGAATGTTACGTAGTTTGAGGAACGAGCCGTCCTCTACCCAGTAGGTGGAGACACGTTTCTCGTTGTTGTTATCCTTGAGCGAGACAGCCGGAATATCGCTATTGGGGTTGGTAGGCGACCAAGCATCCAACAGGCGTGTTCCTTTGTTGAGGAATCCGATATTCAGACCCGCCCATATATCCGTCTCTTTCTTAAGGTCGGTGATGACATCCACGGCTCCTACGCCCTGGAAGAAGAGGGTCAGGTCAAATCCTTTGTACTCGAAATAGAAGTTCGCGCCGAACATCACAGCCGGAACCGGAGAGTATATCCAGTCCTGGTCCGCCTCGGTGATCTTACCGTCGCCGTTGAGGTCTTTGTAGCGGATACGTCCCAATCCGGCACCCTCCTGGATAGCGTGGTTATCTATCTCCTCCTGGCTCTTGAAGATGCCGTCGGCTACGTATCCTACCTGCGAACCCATAGCGTGACCTACTACGGATTTCACGCCGTTACCGCCGAAGGTGCCACGGGCCGCTACCGTCTCCGGCAGTTTGGTCACGGTGTTCTTGTAATGCGAGAGGTTGGCGGTGATGTCATACTTGAAGCCGCCCTTGGTCTGGTTGCGGTAGCCGAGTGTCAACTCCACACCCATGTTATCCATCGCTCCGGCGTTGATCCATTTGGAACCACCCTCGCCCATCGTACTGATACCATCCATGAGAACGAGGATGTCCTTGGTCTGCTTGTAGAACCAGTCGAAAGTACCGTAGAAGGTCTGGCGGAAGAAAGAGAAGTCAAGACCGACGTTGGTCTGGCTCGTAGTCTCCCATTTGATATCGTCGTTGCCTATCTGGTTGCGCTTGAAACCGGACTGAAGGGTATGGCCTCCGTTGGTACCCTCGATGTCGTACGAGGTGCCGTAACTCTGACCTCCCGACTCATTGATACCATAGTTGCTGACATAGATGTAATACCGGGCTGTGGAAGATATATCCTGGTTACCGGTCTGCCCCCACGAAGCACGAATCTTCAAATCATCCAGCCAAGAGGAGGTCGCTTTCATGAATTTCTCCTGGCTGATACGCCATCCGGCAGATACAGAGGGGAAGGTAGCGAAACGGTTGTTCTTACCGAACCGGCTTGACCCGTCGTGACGGAGCGTGAAGGAAACCAGATAACGGTTGTCGTAGGTATAGTTGGCTTTGCCAAAGAAGGAGATCAGCGAATAACCGCCGCCGCTACCATAAGCCTGCGCCTGACCTACACCCGCGTCCGGCCACATATAATTGGTATTGAGCAAGAGGTAATCCTCTTTGTAGCCGGAGAAATACTCGTCTATCTCGCGGTTCAACTCTGTACCGAGAAGGAAGTCAGCGCGGTGCTTGCCGATCTCCAGATTATAGGTAGCTACGGCGTTCCACATCCATTTGAGCCAATGCTCCTGCTTGGCTTCCACGGCGTTCTTGTCGTTCGCCATGGTACCTTCCGTGATCGGATAAGTGAAGATACGCTGTTTCTTCTGGGCATAGTCGATACCCGCGGTAGTGCGGATATTCAGTCCCTTAATCGGGTTGATATTGATATACGCGTTACCGAAGATACGCCAATAGGTATAGCGGTTGTCCTTGTTGCGCTCCAGACGCGCTACGGGGTTCTCACGGTCGGGATAACCGCCCACAGGTCCGGCGAACTCGCCCTCCGTAGTGTATATCGGCAGCGAAGGGTTGAACTGCAGTACGTTCTGCAAGAACCCGCCGGGAGCGGCTACTTCCGAGGTGCGGTTCATGGTGAAGTTCTCACCTATAGTGACATAATCCTTGAGGATCTTATAGTCGCTATTGATACGCGCGGAGAAGCGGTTGAAATCGGAAGTCTTGATGACGCCGTTATTCTGATAGTAGCCTAACGAGAAGAAGGAGCTACCTTTCTGACCGCCGTGAGAGACGGATACATTATAATTTTGTATTACGCCTGTGCGCGTAGTCTCGTCAAACCAGTTGGTGTTCGCCGCCGGTACCGTACCTGCTTCGTCCAGATATTTATTCATGGACATACTGTTCAGTACAGGATTTCCTTGGGCGTCATATCCCCAGTCGTAGTGATAGCCTAAGGCGTTGGTGTTAGGGTTCTCGCGGTCGTTGACATAGCCCTGCCACATTACCCGTCCGAACTCAGTAGCGTTCAGTACATTCATCTTGTTCACGTAGGTCTGCGCCGCTACCGAAGCATCGAGGTCAACACGGATCTTACCCTCCGCACCGCGTTTGGTAGTAATAATGATCACGCCGTTAGCAGCACGGCTACCGTAGATAGAGGCGGAAGCGGCATCCTTGAGCACCTGGATGGACTCGATGTCGTTGGGGTTCAACTCGTGCATGCCGGATTTGGTAGGCACGCCGTCGATGATGTATAAGGGGTCGTTGTCGTTGAGCGTACCGATACCGCGAATACGTACCGTAGCGGCACCGGAAGGGCTACCGTCAGCAGTGATATTCATGCCCGGCACCTTACCCTGAAGGGCTTTCATGGGGTTATTCTCCTGCTGCTTCTCCAGATCGGCGGCGGAGATTGCGGATACGGCACCGGTCAGGTCCGCTTTGCGCTGGGTCGTATAACCGGTCACTACCACTTCCTCCAGTACCTCGCTGTCTTCGGCGAGGGAGATCTTCATGTCTGCTTTGGGGAATAACTGCTGGGTCTTATAACCCACATACGAAATCACTACCATGGCGTCTTTGCCTACGGAGAGTGAGAAATTACCATCGAAATCCGTAATCGTTCCGTTGGTCGTTCCTTCTTCCAGAATGGAAGCGCCAATGATCGGCTCACCCGTCGCCGCATCTACTACCACACCCGTCGCAGTCACTTGCGCCTGGGCGAATGCAGTAAAGCATAGCATCAAGAAGAAGGCTAAAATTACATTTTGGGGTTTCATGATATGTTAAAATTTAAATAAAAAAGTCAAGCAACGGAAAGGGCGAACCAAATTCCGCTGCAAAAGTACTTCTATTTAAACACATGCGCAAAAAATAATGTTGCAAAATATGCCACGAATGTTTCAATGCAACAAACGGTAC
>DGTR01000005.1 GCA_002394395.1 Bacteroidales bacterium UBA4331
TCTCGGGGTCCCCGGAGTAAACCAAGCCGCAGGCTGTTTGCTCTGGGGAGAAGTAGTGCCAAGGGGAATCGAACCCCTATTGCAAGAATGAAAATCTTGAGTACTAACCGTTATACGATGGCACCGCGCGTTCGGCAACAAGTGTGCATTGTCCATACCGCTCCGCTAAATGGACGGGCAACTTGTGCCTCCGCTTTCCCCACTGAATGCACTTCGTTGGCATTCATCGGGGGCCCCATTTTGGGGAAAAGCGGGTGCAAAATTACTACAATTTTTTGAATTGACCAAATATTTTTGCATTTTTTTTACTTTATTATGCGTTTTTGTGTCCAAAACGCCAAATATTCTTGCTCTGACTGCCCCGGAGTGGGGATTAATTCCGCTTTTTTGAGTTCCCCTAATGCCTCCAGGTCCATGATCGTCGAGTAGCCCGAACGGGCGATGATATGTTTCGCTTCGTGCAAGACCCTCGCTAACTCTTCGTCCCCTAAGTACGGCACGATGGTGATGTTCCCCCGTTTTAAGCGCGTGTTCGGTCGGTTCATCAAGCCCTGCACGATCAGTACGGTCTCCTCTTTGCCGGCGTACCGTGCTGCTATCTCCCGCTCCAAGATTGTCCGTTGCGGCTCCAGACCACTGAGTAGGGCGACCGTCTCATAGGAATCAGTCCTCCGTGAGCTCATTTCCGTTACCATCTCGTTACCATTACGGACGTCACGGTAGGGTTCGAACCGGCTTTGGGGGCCGATATATTTAAGATTTGAAATTTGAAATTTGAAATTTGAAATTTTGGGATGCCCTAACTCGCCGCTCAGGCTTCGCTCTTTCTCCTCATAGTCGGGTATCCACACCTCTTTATATTTTGCGCATACGCGCGCGTGAAGCCGCTCTGCGAGACCTTCCGCCCATCGCCAACCGCGGGGGAGGAAGATATGCAGCTGGTGCGTCATATAGACGCTCCGTAACTCTGGATTCGCCTTCTTTGTCTTTGGGCTAAGATAGCATCCGAAACGGTTATCCGAGAGCACCATGTCGAACTTCTCCTCGCGTAGCACCGCCTGCAGCAGCGCATGGTCCTTCATCGCCCAACTCAGGATATGCGGCATCGCTTTCATCATCGCCCAGACCTGCCGTTTGCCTTTCCCGTAACGCAACTTCAGCGGCGCAAGATAGACGTACCTTAGTTTCGGGAAATGCTTTCTCAGCAGCGTCAGGCTCTCCCCGTCGCCGGCGATGATCACCTCATGCCCCTCGTCGATAAACTGCTGCACCAAGGGCACGCAGCGGCTTGCGTGACCCAGACCCCAGTTCAATGGCGCGACGAGAATCTTCATAGTGGTGAAAAAAGCAAATCTGATGATAAGAATTTATGCAGAAATAGAGACCTCGTACCCCTTCGCACGTAGCGGCGCCGCGATGCGCTCCATCTCTTCGCGGGAGATCTTCTCGAGCCGCTCCTCCGGCGTCTTGCGGTCGATGACGTAGATCATGATCTGTTTGGGGTGCAGCCTCTCGACCGCCCGGTACCACGCGTCTAACTCTTCGGGTGTCGTGTTGTCGATGGGCTTGCCGTCATGCTCGCCGCGGAGGAAACAGGTCTGCAGCGTGAAGTCGCCCTCGAACTGCGCCAGCCATCCCATGATCCGCTCGACCGTCAGCTCCTTGTTCACCGGCAGGTCGATCCGCCGCATCATCTTGTCCGTTCCGGCGTCGAGTTTGAGGATGCGGTTGTCGCATCGCTTCAGCGCGGCTACCACGTCCTCTCTGCCTAATTGCGTGGAGTTGGACAGCACGCTCACTTTGGCGTCCGGGCAGTATTGGTCGCGTAGCGCACAGGTGTCCTCGATGATACCGAGGAAATCCGGATGGAGGGTCGGTTCACCGTTGCCGGAGAAAGTGATGACGTCGAGAAATGTACCATTTGGACAGGTACCATTTACTATTTGGCGTAGCTTCGCTTCCAACGCCGCACGTACCTCCGAGCGGGTAGGTAGCTGAGGATGGTCCACCGGCGTATTCCACCCGCACTCGCAATAAACGCAGTTGAATGTGCAGAGCTTATGCTCCAACGGCATAAGCTCCATCCCTAAACTCACGCCGAGTCTCCGGCTGTGAATCGGTCCGTATGCAATCTCTCCAAATAACATAAATCCTAAATCCTAAACCCTAAACTCCCACTCTGTTCCCTAAGATCTTACATATCTCATTTCGTTGGGCAATGAGCTGCGGCTGGTATGCCAGCAGTTGTGCCTGTTTGTTCCAATCGCCTGCTTCCTGCGCTGCCTTCAGGTCCTGCTCCACCTGCTCGATCTGCATGTTGATGACCGTCAGTTTGATCTCGTACAGCAGTTGGGTCACGAGTTCGCCCAACCGTCTCTCGCCGTTGCTCTGGACGAACTGATACCGCTCGGCGATCATCTCTATCGCCAGACTGCTGACCGTGGGATCGGGGTGGAACTTAAAGAACTCCTCCGATCTGAATCCCTCGTCTTTGCAGTGTGCCTTGAACTCGTCCATGATCGTCTGATAGACCGGTACCGGCGGGGCTATCTCGTCGCCCTCGAGGGTGTAGATGATCACCTCGCCGATGGTATAGACCGTGCCGTCCACCTCTATCGGCCGCTCGCCGTAACGGACGAGAAGCTGGATGAGGTTATAGTAGTTCTGCTCCAACGGTGTCTTCGGTGCTACCACGGGTTTCTGCTGGTGAACCTGAGTCGGGTTGACGACCGCCGTCGGGTTCACGGCTTCTTTCTGGGCTTCGTTCTTCGCCTCCTTGTCGCGTTCCTCCATCTTCTTGCGGCGGATAGAGACGACCTCGTTGGTCAGAACCTGCTCGCTCATGTGGAGCCGCTCCGCGCAGTCTTTGATATAGACCTGCCGCGTGATGATATCCGGGATGATGGCGATGGAGGATGTGATATCTTTGATCAGCGCCGCGCGTTTGAAGGGGTCATCCCCCGCATCTTTGCTCAGCAGCGCCGATTTGAAACGGATGAAATCTGTCTGGTGCTCCTCGATATAACGGATGAACTCCGTGGAGTCATGGCTCTGCGCATAACTGTCGGGGTCCTCGCCGTCCGGCAGGAGCACCACCTTGACGTTAAACCCTGCCTCGAGGAACATGTCTATACCCCGTAACGCCGCATGGATACCTGCCGCATCGCCGTCGTAGAGCACGGTGATGTTACTGGTGAACCGTTTGATGAGCCATATCTGCGGTTTGGTCAACGCCGTACCGCCGCTCGCGACGACGTTCTCGATACCCGATTGGTGCATCGAGATGACGTCCATCTGTCCCTCCACGAGGTAGCACATATCCGTCCGGGAGATGGCTTGTTTGGCTTGGAAGAGACCGTATAACTCGTTGGTCTTGGAGTAGATGATGGAGTCCGGCGAGTTGACGTATTTGCCGACGTTGTCTTTCTTCTTGAGGATACGTCCTGCGAAGGCTACGGGTTTGCCGCTGACGGTGAAGATAGGGAAGATCACCCGGTCGCGGAACCGGTCGTACAGATGGCCGTCTTCGCTCTTTCCTACCACACCGACACCGATCTTGGTATCGACATTGTTGGTGATGAACTCTTCCTTGAAGCCCTGTTCCTTCAGCGCCTTCGCTAAGGGATTACCTTTCTCCGGCGAGTAGCCTAACTGATACTTCCGGATGATGTCGTCCCTTAGTCCGCGCTCGTGGAAATAACTCATGCCGATCGCCTGACCTTCGGGAGTCTCCCAGAGCTGCTTCTGAAACCATTTATTGGCGAACTCATTGACGACGAACATCGACTCGCGGTTATCCTGCCGCTGTTGCTCTTCGGCAGTCATCTCGCGGTCCTCTACCTCGATATGGTATTTCTTGCCCAACTGTTTCACCGCCTCGACGAACGAGCACTGCTCGATCTCCATGATGAATTTCAAGGCATGCCCGCTGGCTCCGCAACCGAAACACTTGTATATACCTTTGGAGGGGCTGACGGTGAACGAGCCGGTCTTCTCGTTATGAAACGGACATAGCCCGATGAGGTTCGCGCCGCGTTTGCGCAGCGTGACATAATCGCTCACCACCTCTTCTATCTTGGCAGCCGCGTGGATCTTATCTATCGTCTCGCGAGGAATCATTCTGCGTACCCGGAGCGTCTTCCCGTTAATCGGGAAGAGCGGCCTCCGCCTAGTAGGGTTATTATTAATCTGCGTACCATAGATATACTCCTAACTTAATACTCCATTGGTCAAAACGTCCGCGGGTATGTACACCGTTGGCGAAGTCTGCGCTCTTATAGGGGTTGATCAGACCGAAGTCATACCCGCCGCGCAGGAAATAGCGCTTGTACTGGAATCCCGCTCCGACACCCCATGTCACGTTCAGCCGCTTGAAGGAGTTCGTCCCGTCGTCCGTCACGTAGGTGTTCACCCTATCGCCGCGGGTATAAACGACTTCTTCGGATGGCAAGTGCGTATCCTGGTCAATCGGCTTCTCGCGTGTGTCTCTGCGCCAGTTCAGCGCCAGACCGCATTGGATGGTCGGACCCGTGTAAAGCATCAGGTAGGTCTCTTTCGCCACCTCGAACTTATACTGCCAATCGACGAAGAGCTCCACCTCGCTGTAGGTGATCATCGTGCGGTCCTCGGGGTAGTCGTTATTGGGGTAACGCTGCTTCCATCCGCCGTTGGAGACGCCGAAGGTATAGTTGATACCAATCGTGCTTCCGAAGCCTGCTATATAACTGGCATCATAGACCAGACCGGCCTTGAAACCGTTCAAGGGGATATGGTGGCTCAGACTGTCTTTCGCATTCGGGTCATTGACGCGCAATGTCGGTCGCGCCCAGCCCAGCTGGATGCCCAAACCCTGTTTCGGCAGATCTACCGCCCGGGCACCCATCGCCAGGCATACTGCCATCATTGTCAAAAATACTTTCTTCATATTTCTTCTTTTATCTTTGTTCTAGGTCAGACCTGGGCTCAGCCGTGGTCTGTGCTCCGTCAGCCCGTAGGGCGGTCTTCCGGAACACATCGATCGGACTGGTCGGCCGGCTCTCCTCTTCCCAGAAGAACTGCGTCAGCCTGTCTCCGCCTTCGGGAATCTGGTCCATGGGGTAGAGGACTCCCGTGGTCTCTTTGGTGAACCGCATGTGGTGGATCTTCCTCTCCTCTACGTACATCCGGATAAAACTGCTCTCCGTGGTGTTCATCCCTACGTACCCGCCGTCGTCTTCCTTTGCGTAGTAGATCGTCAGGGCGTTGCCGTCCGTATCGATGGTCTTCACCTCGCCGTCCACGAGGTAGGCGATGACCTCTTTGCCGCTCATCTGGTTGAAATACTCCAGGGTGTCGTGCATCACGCAGAGGGCGTTACCTGTTCCGACAGCGTGCTCGACGGTGCCGTTGACGATATAGATGGTGATGCTGTCGGCGGCTATCTGCTGGTTCTCGCTCCAGGTGATAGGGTGGGTATAGAGGTGCATCGTCGAGTCCGAACCCAGATAAACCATCGAGTCGCAGACCATCTGCATGTCGTCGCGGAAGACCCGCACGCCGTAGTAGGCTCGCGCGCGGCGGTAGGTGCTGTCCAGACGGGCACTGTCGGTGTAGTTCATCTCTTCGGTAAAGAGCGTGTCGGCGTGGATATAGGTATAATGCGCGGTGTCGGACCAATCGACCATCAATGCGCTGTCGGTCGCGTAACCGCGGCTGTGTTCCTCCCACATCTGGCCGTACTCGCCCGTCAAAGTGATATGTTGCGCCGAATCGCTCATCGTCATCTGTCCTAACACCTGACCAAAACCGATCCTCTTGTCGTAATAGATCGTGTCGCCGGTCATCATCTTACCTTCTATATGGTGCACCACCGACCGGTCGAGCAGCATCGATCGCTCCGTCTGGGTGTTGTACCACCCGCGTGAGGAATGGATATCCGTCTCCTTCTCGTAGATGATCTCCGTCGGGGAGACGATGTCGGCTACCTTCGTGTCGGTGTTGTATAGCAGGGTGTCGCTCGTCAGTACGAACTTAGGGTTCGTGAGGACGACCTCTCTGCTGAAGACCGCCTGTTTGGTGTTCGGCCGGTAGCTGCCGCGGACGGAAGTGAGGGTATTGAGCGAGTCCCGTACTTCGCCTCCTGCGAAATAATAGGTTACTCCTGCCGCGCGGTCGTAGTTGAGGCTGTCGGTCGTGAGGATCGTGGGGTTCTCCGTCTCACGGCCGTGTATCAGCTGTACATGGCTGCGGAGCCGGGCTAACTTGATGTTTCCGTCATAGAAGAGCTTGTCGCCGAATCCCCGTAAGGTGTCGCCCTGCACGAACCGCACATGTCCGAAGGCGTCCAGCGAGTTCGTGCCCTCGTAGAAATACGCGCTGTCGCAGTACATCAACGCCTCCTCGTGGCGGAAGATCACATTCCCCCGCAATATCTGCGCATTCGCTATCCGCTCCTCGTCAAAACTCAGATTCTCCGCCCGTTCCAGATACACCATCGTCTGGGCGCTTACGCTCAATGAATAATTAATAATGAACAATGTACAAAGCGTCCTAAGAGTTATGTACCAACTCTTATGTCCGTTCGGATTCTTATGTTTTGCACAAAATCCCATTAACCCTTTGCGAATTGTGAATTGTGAATTTTTAATGAATCCACCCCGGGTACTCAAAGTCGCATCCCTGCCATTCGGGGCTGATCTGCACGAACGTGCTCTTCTGTTTCTTCAAAATCCACTCATGGATGAAGTCTGCGCTCAGTTTGGCTTCTAACATCCCCTTGATAGCCTGGAAGTCATCGGTGAGGTTGGCGCGGTGCACGTCGGTCTTCTTCGCCACGCGCACGATAGCGCATACCTCGCGGTTCTTCGCGGGATCCATCATCACGAAGGGTTGGGATACCTCGCCCTCATTGAGGTTATAGATCTGCTTGGCGATCTCCGGCGCGAGGTCCTGGTACTCAAAGCGACTGCTGCCGGTATTGGGGTTGATCATCAGACCGGCGTTCATGACGGTGTTCTTATCCTGCGAGTAGCGGATGACCGCCTGCTCAAACTGAATACTGTCTGCCTCGATGAGCTGACGGATACTATCCAGCCGCTCGATGGCGTTCACCTTGTCCGTCGCACTGATACGCGGACGGAGGAGGATATGGCGGCAGTTGATGCGCTCGCCTTTCTTCTCGATGAGCTGGATGATATGGTATCCGTATTCGGTCTGTACGATACGGCTCACGCGCTTGGGGTCGTTGAGGTTAAAAGCCACGTCGGCAAACTCGCTGACGAGCTGTCCGCGGCCTACGAAACCTAACTCACCACCACGTTTGGCGCTCTCGGTGTCCTCGGAGTAGAGGCGGGCTAACATGCCGAAATCCGCCGTGCCGTTCTGGACGCGCTCGGTATATTCGCGCAGCCTGCTCTTCACCCGCTCCGTCTCTTCGGCCGGTACCGGAGGTTCAAAACTCAGTATCTGCACCTCCACCTGTGCCGGCATCATCGGGATGGAGTCGATGGGCAGTTTGTTATAGTACCGGCGTATGTCTGCCGGAGTGGGTTTGATGTCGGCAGTCAGTTTCTGCTGCATCTGTTGGATGATCATCTGGTTGCGGACGGTAGTCATCATCTCCTCGCGGATCTCGCTGCTGGTCTTGCGGAAATACTCCTCCATCTTCTCTTTCGAACCGATCTGGCTGATGTAGTAGTTGAGCCGCATATCCACTTGGTGGCTCACCGACGACTCGTTGGCTTCCACGGAGTCCAACTCTGCCTGGTGCAGGAACAGTTTCTGCACGGCTAACTGCTCGGGAATGACGCAATAGGGGTCGCCCTTGATCTGCTGACCCTCATACTGCGCCCTCAGTCGCTCTTCCTCTACCTCACTGCGCAGGATAGCCTCGTCGCCGACCACCCATATCACTTCGTCTATCACCCCCTGCGCCTGCACCGCCAGACTCAGGGCTAAAAATATATATACGATACTTCTCTTCATAATCAATCTGTATTCTGTCAGGCCGCAGGTCGGTCTTTATTCATAAAACTTTATCGTTCCTTTCTGTATGGCCTCGTTATAAAGCCGTTCGCGTTCTTTTTGCAGGAACTCCACCTGTCTTGTGTTCAGTACGATCTTCTCGATCCGCGGACGGGCGTAGTCGATAGGCATCTGCTCGCCCCGCAGCTTCTTGTCCGTCACCTGCAGCAGGTAGGTCTTCACGCTGTCGGCTTTCTCAATCTGGTTCTTGGTCTTAAGCAGGCTCTCGAGCTCCGTACGGTCCATCGGGATAGTACCTAACAGGTCCGTCGTGGTTCGCCATCGGTCGTCAAAAAGCTCATAGCCCGCGGCGTTCTGGTAGGCGTATTTCTCGATGGCGTCCATGTCCTGTTTCGCCATCCAGGCGCGCAGCTTGTCGATCTTCGGCGCGTCGTTCGGTACAACGACGATCATGCCTCTGACGATGCTCTCGTCCAGGATGAACCGGTCGGGCATCTCCTGGTATATCTGCGCGACGGTACTGTCCGCCACACCTTTGGGCATCCGCCGCTCGACCAGGTACTCCTCGTAGGCGTGGACGTATAGCGCTTTCCGGTAGTCCTCTACCAGACGCTCTATCTCTTCGTTCTTCCGACCTTTCGCCTGTCCGTAGATCAACAGGTCCTTCGCCCACTGACTGATATACTGCTGCTCCACGTGGATACTGTCCTCGCCCGTGAGACCCACCGTCAGCGAGTCCAAGGTAGAGCGATAGAGGTACTGACCGTTGACTTCCGCCACGGAGCCTGCCTGCTGTTTCTTCTCCAATGCCGTACATCCGACAAGCAAAAACCCTGCCAAAACAACCGAAATGATCTGTTTCATTGTCATAAAATCATATTTCGGGCGCAAAGGTACAAAATTTCTTGCACATACGCAAATTTTTTTGTACTTTTGCAACCAAAACGGAACGATTATGGACAAGATTTCTTAAATTTCCGAAAGATCGCAACCGGCATACTCGCTGAGGTCGATCACTTCGACCCGGTATACTTTTTTATTTTAGTGTAACAGTACGTAGAGGTCGCGGTCACGTCGCGGTCATATCGCGGTTTTGAGCCGTAAATAGGCCTCAAATAGGCAGTAATTAGGCAGTTATAGGGTGGATGTCGGATAACATCCGACCTAATGAACGATGTTTTTGAGGGTGAGCAGATGAGCAGCTCATTATGTAAATATCACACACACGCGTGGGTGTGTATAGTTTAAGAAAACAACTGCTCATCTGCTCTATGACCGACCTTCGATGTTTCTGTTGGCATTCACCTCCTCCATGCCTCTTTCTCTAACAATCCATCCACGGGTACGGGAGGCTCCTACCATTTCATTTACCATTTACTCATTTACCATGTACGATCTCCAATTCCGACGACAAAGGTACTGCTTTTTTTCGACATGAGCGACCACGAAATCGTGGGCGGTTGCTCTACACTGCTCGCGAAATCGAATAAAAAAATGCATTTTTCGCGACCAAGGTCTTGTGTATATCAAAAAAAGTCGCTTGAAAAAGGTGCGGTACTTGCAGAAAAGTCGTACCAAAAAGGTGTTAAAGTAATAAAAAATAGAACGAGAGGGTGCATTATTGACCATTCCGTTCTATATGGCTTTCTTGCTGAAAGAATCATAAGTAATCTCCCCTTCCATAAACCGGTAGGCATTCCAGACGGTGCCTTTACTAACGCGAAAAGCCAATGACACTTGCCATTGGCTTTTCTTCGGATGCTCCAGATGGTACTCATAAATCTCCATCCACTGGGCGTACTTGAGGGGGGAGAGCAGAAATTGATACTTGGTCATTGTTGTAAAATTTAGTTGGTTATTTGACATCAAAAAAGGAGCCCCAAAGGACTCCTTCTGATTGGCTAGATATCCTAGACGACCTAGACCGCTACGCTATCCTAGAAAACCTAGAAAGACCGGGCTGACGAGGATAGCAGCGCGATTATTTTACCTCTGCGCCTTGCGCGGTATATACCTTGCCATCAGGACGGATGATGTAGAGGGTGCCGTTATGGAGGATCTTCACGGCTGCCGGAGCGTCCGGACGGGTGAAGGTCTCCTCTATGCCGGTTCCGCCGCCTGGGAAGCGTTCTTCGGTGCTGTACTGAGCGGTGTAGTCCGCGTCAGCGGTGGCAGCCACGAGAGCCGGATCCCAGCCGATGAAGGTATAGATATACTCGGTATCCATCGGGCGGACGGGTGTCTCGCCTGCGTATGCCGGCAGGAAGCCCTCGCGGATCTCGCCTTCCTGGAGCACGGAGCCGTTCCAGTCGAGGAAACGGACGGTGTACATCGGCCATACCGGGCGGCTGTCCTCCGCGTCGGTCAGGTACTCGATCTTGTCAACGAGCACGATACCGTTGGTGGAAGAGGTGTTGGCGAGGTTCCAGTAAACGCGGAAGCCGTAGCCTGCTTTCCATACCTGTCCCGCTTCGGGTGCGAGGGTCAGGGTGCAGCCGCCGGCGGCAATCGCCTCGCCCGTGACGGTATAGAGGAGGTTGGTGCAAGCGAGGTCGGAATAGACTTTCACGCCCCAGTCGTTGCAACTCATGCCGGATTTACCGAACGAGCCGGACGGGAAGGTCACGCGGATTGCCTTGATCTCGCGTCCGAAAGCATATTGGTTAGCCACATAGACAGGGTTGGCATTGGCGAGCGTAGCGCTCTTGCCGCCGAACTTGGCGTAAGCCCAACCGCCGTTGTTGTTGGCGCCTCCGAAGACGCTCCAGTCGGTGTCATAGGTCCATGTGTCGTTGTAGCTGGAGTGCTTGGAAGCTGCTTTGGTGAAGTCGCATACATAGGAAGCCACGAAGTTATCCACCGCCTCGCCGTCCTCTACGACCGAAGCGAACCACTCTATCCACGGCGATACGTTATAGACGCTGTAGCAGCCCTGCGCCACATGGAGGGTAGCACCGTTCTCGCCTTCCCACAAGCCCATGAACGCGGAGGAACTCCAGATGTCCATACCGTTCAGTCCTTCGGGTGACGCAGGCGCCATCAGATGGACGTTCTTCAGCGTCGTCAGCATGGCGAAGCTGTTCATACCCAGACCTTTGAGGGTAGCCGGCAGGCGTACCTCATTGAGGCTCGTACAGCCCTCGAAAGCGCGGTCGCCGATGTACCGGATACCCGGACAGAAGTCCACGCGCTCCAGTTGTGTGCAGTTCAGGAAAGCGATCTCGCCCGTGCCGACCACGTTGTAGCCGCGGACGGTGGAAGGAATAGTGATCGTGCCGGTAGTGGCAGGGTCGATAGCCGTATGGTTGATGTACTCAACCGAAGGAATGCCGGTGTTCGGATCCACGGTGATCTTCTGCTCCTCGTCGCCATAGACCTCTACCAACTTGTCATCGGTCTTGATGAGCCGGTAGGTGACGGGCACACCCTCTTTGGTGTTCTCGGTGAAGAAGATGTCTTCCACCACATTGACGGTCATGCTCACGGACGGAGCGGGATAGGTTGCCGGGTCGCCGTGGTCGTCGTAGTCGTTGGTGTAGAACGTCATTTCGAACGTGCCGAGTTCGCGCGGGGTGATGGAGAACTCCCCTGTGCGCTGGCCGGACTCCATGTCATAGACAGGCATCACATCCAGAGTCGCGGGTGTCTCACTTAATGTAACGAACGTGGCGTCCACATAAGCGGTGGAGTTGGCAGGCGTGAGCGATACGCGTACTACGCCCGTCTCGCTCTTCATCAGCGTCAGCGACTTGCGGTTCACGTCTATGCCGGTAGCGGGGATCATGTCGCCGCCCTGACCGGAATCCCAGACGCTCATCGTACAGCTGCCTTTCTTGTTCGAACCGTCTTTGGCGGTAGCGGTGATGGTGATTCCTTCGCCGCTTCCGTCAAAGCCCACGATGGTCACCAAACCATTCTGATCGACGGTAGCAATGCCGGCATCGCTCGTGCTCCATGTCACCTCTTGGTTGGTGGCGTTGGCAGGATAAACGGCAGCCGTCAGTTGGATGGTCTTCGTGCCCAGTTCTTCCGCCGTCAGCGGTATATTGCGGACATTCGGATCAACAATCACTTTCGTCACTTTGACCGTTCCGGGCTTGCGGGTCGGCAGGTCGGCAACGATATGCGGGAACCAGTTCCATGCGCTGCTGGCCTGGTATTTGGCGAGTGTGCCGGAGAAATCGACCACATGCAGCGTAGCATCGTTGGCAATCAGCGCCGTTTTGTTGAACGCATTGGCATTGAGCGCCGGCACGTCTGCGGCGAAGCAATAGACATCCGTCACGTGCGGATAGAGCATTGCGTTCGCGTAGATATGTTTCACGTCGGCGCCAATCTCCACCGTCTTCACGTTAGCGTAGTTGGCGTACGGGCTGGTGATGTCCGAACCGATCTCCGTGATTCCGTCGGAATAGATGATATTCTCCATGAAGACGGCATACTGGTGATGCACCGGCATGACAGCTCCGGTGGTGTAGCAACCTCCTTCGCCCTCGAAACTTAGTGTTCCGTCAGCCTCCAGCAGCCATGTGACCATGTAGTTGGTGTTCATCAGACCGCCCACAGGCAGCATCGGTTCGCCGTAAGCAGGGTCAGCAAGAATATCCATCTCTTTCCAGATGTCCGCTTTCTTGTAGATACGCACGTAGTCCGCCGGCACCCGTACATGGATGTCCGCCAGCGTCACGTTCTCAAACGCGTCGGCACTCAGCGTTGCCGGTGTCGGGGAAGAAGCATAGATAGTGTCCAGAGAGGTGTTGGCGAACGTCTTGGAGCCGACCGAACGGCAGTCGCTGCCAAGCGATACGACCGAGAGGGCGGAGCAGTCTTTGAACATCGATCCGCCTATCGTCATAGCCGTTCCTTCCAGTTTGACTGACTCCAATGCCGTGCAGCCGTTGAAAGCGCCGCCGGGCGTATAAGTCGGGTCCAGACCGACCAGTTCCACGCGTTTCAGACCCGTGCAGTTCTTGAACAGAAAATCACGCAACTTGGCGCCGTTTCCGGTAATATTCACTTCCGTCAGCGCGCTACAACCCTCGAAAGCGTTGTTGTCGATGAACTTAACAGCCGAGAGGTTGATGTTTTTCAGTGCCGTACAGCCCTTGAAGCAGTTCTGCCCGATGCTGTCCACGTTCTCCAAATTGATGGATTTGAGTTTTGTCAGCCCTTTGAACACCTCGTTGCCGAGTTTGTGCATAGCCGGAGAGAGAACGATCTCCTCCACGTTGGGCAGGTCGGTCGCGGCAAAGCCCGTCCATGTCAGTTCGGTAGCGCCGCCCATCAGTTCGACGCGTTTGACAGTAGCGTCATTGTAAAATCCGTCAATGTTGCCGGTCGAAGTCTCCGAGCTGGCAATGAGTGTGCCGTCCTCGTAGATCACCCAGACGCCGTCGTAGTACTGACCGCTGCGGACGATACCGCCGTGCTCACCGATATACTCGAACGAGAAGAGGTTCCAGTATTGCGCCGCCAGATATTTGGCAATGTAGTCGTCCGGCACGTCGAGACTAACGGCTTTCTGACCCGTAGCAGCCGTAGCTCTGCGGGCTGCATATTTGGCTTTAGCTTTGGCAGGCGCGTTGTTGGATACGCGACCGAGACCGACGAAAGTCTGTGCGGTTACCGTAGGCGGTACAGCCGCTTTCACTGCCATAGCGTCCATCAGACCGCAATAATTGAAGGCTTTGTTACCGATACTGCTCAGGTCCTTTCCGAATTTCACTTTCTCAAGAGACGAGCAGTTCTCAAAGGCTTGGTTGCCGATAGTCTGAACGCCCTCGGCTTCTACCTCCTCTATCTGGTCATTGTTCTTGAAGGCATTTTCGCCAATAGAGGTAACGGTCGAAGGGATTTCTACAGAGGTAATCTTTGATTCTCCTTCATTCGGAAAACAAAATGCATTCTTACCAATCATGGTAATTCCGCTACCGACAACCACTCTGCGGATGTATTTACGGTAGGGATACCAAGGTACACTTTGTGCATTGTCCCAGAAAAGGTTATTCGCAGTACCTTGTATCGTCAACGTACCATCACCAGTTAATTGCCAAGACCAATTATTCTGCACAAATTTAACAGGAAAGTTCACAGCTATCACCTGTTCAAATACATTCCATGGTGCTTGTTCGTACTGAGCAGAATAGTACGGCGGGACATCTATTTTTTTCTGTGTAGATGTCAGCGATTGAAATGCGGTGCTACTGGTTTGCGGGCAGTCGCCGAAAACTTCAACACGAGCCAACGGCGTGTTCTTAAAGGCGTTGTTACCAATAGATTTGAATCCCAACTCATGATTCTTGTTGCTGACAATGCTGTTAAAACGCACATTTGTCAGACCTGAGTTCTCAAACGCACTATTGCCTATTTGTTGAATGCGTGGCATATCAACCATTTTTAGCTGTTGGCAACCATAGAACGCATTTTCACCTATACTGGTTATATTGTCCAAATGTGCCTCGATACCGGTTGAATTTACAGTATGCAAGGCACTGCAACCACTAAACGTGTTTTTACCAATAGTGGTAGTGTTAATCTCAGCTGCCGTGATATTGCTTGCTACAGAGTGCCATGGTCTATCCGAAAGATTTGCATAGTCCATATCACGATAAAGATAAAGACTACCAGAGGAATATAACCAATATCCCGGTTCTCCGTAGTATAGCTTGAAGTTTTGATTTCCAAGTGACGATGTGTAGGTACCATATTTACTCATCGGAGCAATGTATCTGACAAAATAGAGATCATAATATGGAAAATTCTTCACAGTGCTTCCATCCGCCCTGAGGGTGGTTTTAGTATCCGGAACTAATTTTTGATAATTCGTGCTCAAAGTATTATTGTTCGGTAACTTGATGTATGAATCCTTTTCCCATAGTCCTGTACAATGTACGAAAACACTATCTCCTACAGAGGTAAGATTGTCTCCTAAAACCACTTTCCTTAAATTTATGCAGTTCATGAACGCTTGGGTACCAAGAGTCTTCGCATATGTCAAATCTACAGACGAAACTCCTTGAGAAGTGCTGCTCCCTAGGAGCTCAAAAGCATTCCTTTTTATAACCAGATCGGCATTGCTTCGGTTTTCAAAGATAATTTCTTTCACAAGATCAAGATTGTAAAAAGCCCATTCTCCGATTGTTTTTGTGTTATTAGATATGCGTATTGACCTAATCTTTTCGTAATAAGCATCCCACGGAGCAGGAGTAATATCCTTCCGCATAACCTTTGTGGAAACTGAATTTGCATATACCGCTCCTGCAACGCCCCAACGGCAAACTCTATCCGGCACTGTTACAGCATCAATGTACAGTTCGCCTTGGTCGTTGATCTTCCAAGTACCGCCATTTTTGAACGTACCGGACGCGAGGTCCTTCGCGTTCATACTTCCTATACCAACTATTAAGCATAGGAGCATTGTAAATAATTTTTGTTTCATAAGCTTTGTTGGCGGTTATATCCCATCGCCCCATCGGTTTTAAAGATTGTTTGTTAATATGGTTGGTTAGTTGTTGTTTTTGTTACTAGTTATCCTAGACGACTTAGACTACGCTATCCCAGATAAACCAGGCGAGCATACAAAAATATAATGACACATAAAAGGATATACGTAATGTATACCCTTCTAGGCGGAGGCCGCTCTTCCCGCTTCAACGGGACGACGCTCCGGGATTACCAAATTTTGCGGACACGGAACATTTCCGAAAAATAAATTTTGCGCTCAGGGAACATTTTTCAAAAATAAATTTTGCGCTCAGGGAACATTTTTTATTAAAATATTTGCATATATCATTTATTTTTACTACTTTTGCAGCAAATTTAAAGAAAGATTCTATGAAAGAGATTGTTTTTAAGCGGAAAATCTATCAGAAGATGTTAGAATGGAAGCGTGAATCACAAGGCGAAACGGCCCTTATGATTGAAGGCGCCAGACGCGTAGGAAAAAGTACTATAGTCCGTGAATTCGCGAAAAATGAATACAAGTCATTCGCTATCTTTGATTTCTCCAAAGCTACCAAAGGAGAGAAAAGCCTGTTTGATGATTTGTCGGATATGGACTATTTCTTCAGTCGTTTGCGCGTGCTAAAAGATATAACTCTTTATGAACGCAATACGGTAATTATTTTCGATGAGGTGCAGAAATATCCTATTGCCCGTCAAGCAATCAAGGCATTAGTGGAAGACGGTCGTTATGATTATATCGAGACGGGTTCACTTATCAGCATCCATAAGAACACCGAGAACATCATCATCCCAAGCGAAGAAGAATCATTGGACATGTACCCCATGGACTATGAAGAATTTCTTTGGGCTTTGGGTAATACAACGGCAATGGATTTACTACGTGAAGCCATGACCAAGCGCCGCGGTTTCGGAGATGAGATTAATCGCAAGTTGCTGCGCGACTTCCGCCTTTATATGCTCGTCGGGGGTATGCCTCAGGCTGTCAACAAATATATTGCTACAAAAAATTTCGCTGCGGTAGATAAAGTTAAACGCGCAATAATCCGCCTCTATCAGAATGACTTCATAAAGATAGACCGGACAGGCAAAGCGGAACGTTTGTTTATGGCTATCCCGACTCAACTGTCTCACAATGCGAACCGCTATCAGCCTTCTACTATTATTGAAAAGACGCGCGCAGAGCAAGTGGACAATCTTATTTTTCTCATGCAGGACAGCAAAACTGTCAATATTTCCTACCATGCTGATGACCCGAACGTAGGCATGGCACTTACAGCGAATCAATCAGCCTATAAAATATTTTTATGCGATACAGGTTTGTTTGTCACACTGGCATTCTGGGATAAATCATTCACAGAGAATACAATTTATCAAAAACTGCTGAACGACAAATTAGACGCAAATCTGGGCTATGTGTATGAAAATGCAATTGCGCAGATGATAGTTGCCAATGGCGACAAACTATTCTATTACACATTCCCCGACGGGAATAATCACAACTATGAGATAGATTTTTTGCTATCACGTGGTAACAAGCTATGTCCGATAGAAGTCAAGTCTTCCGGTTACAAGTCTCATACCTCGTTGGATCAATTCTGCGAGAAATATTCACGCCGCATAAGCGATCGCTATCTGGTCTATACCAAAGATCTTCGCAAAGACGGCGAGACACTGCTCGTTCCTGTCTATATGACCGGGCTGCTGTAATTTCGGTAATCCAATATGTCAAAGATCGTTGCGGGCCGTCGCACCCGCATTTTTTTATAGACCGCTTACGCTATCCTAGATAAACCAGGCGAGCATAAAAAAGCGGTAGTCCGCTTTATTGGATTACCGCTTTTGGGATGTCGTTATGTATTGACTGCTTAGTATAGGAAGCCGAACAGCCAGAGAGGGATCTTGTTGCCGAAACTCATTTCCGTATTATCGGTCACAACATAACTATCCGGGATATTCGCAATTTGCTTATATCTCTTGGCTCGTCCTCCCACTTCAAACAAAAGATGTTTATCTACCAGCAAATCTCCTTTTTGCGGCATGGCGATTCTATGACCTTTGGCTAACATAGAGGCACAGAAAGTCTCACGCATCGTGCCTACATCTGCATTGGGTGACAGTGCGTACATGAGGTTTGTATTGTCAAAAAGAATCTTCTCCGGTTTGTTGATCTGCGCCCATCCGTCATCGGTATATAACCGACGAATCAGAGCAGCCTCGTCTAACAAATCAATTAACTTAAGCAGTACATTACGCGAAGCGTTAAGCGTTTTCCCCAGCGCAGAGATATTCAGCGTGTACGGGTTTTGTTGCGCTAAAACTGCGAGTAACGGCTTTACTTTGTAAACCGATTCGTATTCCAAGTTTGAAACAGCCGGCATTTCGTTAAAAATAATGGCCTCCATGACTTGGCTCAAGCGTTCAAGATAATTTGTAGTCTTGTCCCGATAGAACGGATAATAGCCTTCTTTGATATAACGCTCAAAATAAAGCAAGACCTTGATATTCTTTTTGATGGTAATATCGATGCTTAACTTCTCATGATTCGATACGATATCTTCTAATGATAAAACAGGCAAGTCGGCTACTCCTTCCAATTTGAGATACTCGCGGAAACTCAGTCCATACATGGTATATACGAGGCAACGGCGAGACAAATCATACTTCTGGCGTGTTATTTCCAGTGCGTTGCTACCTGTTATGACCACATGCAATCCAGGGTAAGAATCGTAGATGTTTTTGATTTCCTGCGACCAATTCTTATACTTATGAATCTCATCAAAGAATAAATGCGAAATATCATGCGTATATGCGTAATCCGCCAAGTCCAGCAGCGTATGCGATGCGAACCATAAATGATCCACGGAGCAGTACAGCACCTTGCTCTTGTCCGGAAAAGTTCGCTGTATATGCTGCATGATCATGGTAGTCTTTCCCGAACCTTTAGGACCACGAATGAGAATCAACCGGTCATTCCAATGAATCTCGTCATACAAATAACGCACCTGCGTGAATTCCGAATAACGCTCTAACAAACGATAGAAATCTGCGATTAACTGTTCCATATCTTTACTTTTAAAAGGTTTATACAATATGTGTTTTATACTCTGAAAAGTAATACTTATTGCGTCTGTATTACTTTCTAAAGTTAAAAATCCGCTGCAAAGGTACTACAAATTTTGCAAATATGCAAATAATTCTGCACATTTTTTTCTTTTTACGGTAATCCAATATGTCAAAGATCGTAGATATATACGCCAAAAGGCGGAACGCATTATTCATGCGCACCGTCTATGGGGTTTGCGAAGTCCGGTTTTTGCCCGCTATGCGGCTCTTCGCATATGGTGGGGGGGGTAAAATCGATATTCGTTTTTTGCAGACGCAGTTCGCTCGGTTTGAAGCCGTAGAAACGGACAAAAGCACGGGTGAAATTGGTCATCAGCGTATAGCCGCATTTCTCCGCCACCTCGTTGATGGTGATATCGCGGTAGTTGAGGAGCAGGAACCTCGCTTTCTGCATCCGCACCTGCGTCAGATACGCCTGCGGCGAGAGGGAGAGCGTCTGGTTCATGCGCCGCTGGAGCGTGCGCGGACTGATATGCATACGCCGGGCTATAGACTCCACATCCGCATTGCCCTTCTCCATCTCCTCGTCTATCTTGGCGGTCAGTTCTGCCAGAAAAGCCTTGTCATCGTCCGTCAGGTTGGTCCGGTTCGGCAGACTCTCTATCGCCAGATTCCGGTATTGGCGGCTGATCTCCTCATAGCGGTGCTGGAGCGAATGGATGCCCTGCTCGTAGTCCTCCGCCTTGCGGCGGCTGCGACGGTACGTGATCCATGCGCCGATACAAAGCACCGCCGTGATCACCGCCAGCACGGCAGCCGTGATGAGAAACGCCTGTTTCTGCCGCTGCGCCCGCTCGCTCTCCTGCTGCAGGAGGTCGTTATGATAGATGGCGTTATAGCGGCTGATGGCCTCGGCGGTCTCTTTCTGGTAGATCGAGTCGCGGAGCCGCGTCGCCCGCTCCAGATGCAGCATTGCCTCGTCGGGGGCGGAGGTTTTGAGCACCTTATACAAGCCCTCGCGCGCATGACGTTCGTTATACATATCCCGCTGGGCAAAGAAGAGTTCCGCAGCTCTGCGGTAATAATCCGCCGCCTCGTCGTCCTCGCCCTCCGCGGCAAGGATGTCGCCCATCTGGTTCAGGCATATACCCAGCGAGTGCCTGTTGCCGGAAGCTTCCAGAAGGGGCATCGCTTCCTCTAACGACCGTTTGGCGTCCTTGATTCTCGCCATGCCCAACTCGGCATTGGCTACCTGCGAGAGGCGCACACCTGTCTTGGCGCTGTCGCCCCGCTGGCGCTCTATATCCAACGCCCTGCGGGCATAGACCAGCGACTGCTCGCCCTGATCCATCGCCTTGTACATCTCCGATGCCGTGCCGAAGAGCACTGCCCTGCGGACAAGGTTGTTCGTCAGGCTGTTGGCGGCTATCGCTTCCAGTATGTATTTCTCCGCTTCTTGCGGCTTGCCGGCGGCTATCAGTACGCTTGCTATATTGTTGAGCGTCGAACTCAGTTGGTCAGGGTTACCGCCGCGGCTGTCGATCTCATAGCATACGTTCAGCGCGTCCGCCGCTTTGTCGAACTCGCTCAACCGGAAATAAGCGGCTCCGAGCAGGCTATAGACATCGCCCTTGGAGTTCTCGTCCACCTTGTCCGTACACCGCTCCGCTGCAAGCAGGCAGTAATCCACAGCTTTGGGGTACTCCCCCTCTCCGTAGTACCACTCCGCGAGGTAATACCATACATTCACGTCCACCGAGTCGATATGCGCGGAAGCGGGGAAAGCGACAGGTTCGTCTATATAGTCTATCTGAAGGAGGTAGGCAAAGAAATCATTCGCAAGCGGAATGCGGTCTGAAGCCTTGGCTGCCTGTGCGTACCGCCCGGCATACCGCTCCATACGGGAAGGAATATCATTTTGCGCCCATGAAATGAGACTTGTCAGGAGGGCAAAAAACAAGATTGTTTGTCATGTCCTTTTCATACGATTCTAATTCGGGTGCAAAGGTACAACTTTTTTCTGATATTATTGTAATCATTTATCGTAAAAAAATAATCATTTTCGGACAAAATGACGAATTTGAGCACATTGTGTCAATTTTTCCACACTTCGGAGGGTATCAACGGGGAAGCAAACGCGCTGCCTGACAATTAAATCCGCTGCAACAAAGTTACGATTTTTTTTATGAGATATGCAAGATTTTTAGAATAAAAATAATTTTTGCACGCTATTTTGTCGGTTTAGGTGTTAATAAATTGGGTTAATTAGTTTTTTGCTAAAAAAACAAATAAATTGATTTTTCAGCCAAAATCCTTGCATATATCAAAAAAAAGCAGTACCTTTGCAGCTCGAAAGACAAACAATTCTACTTTATGTTTATCATCGGCATTGCGGGCGGTACCGGCTCGGGTAAAACAACGGTAGTCAAGAAGCTCATCGAGCGCCTCCCAAAGAACGAGGTAGTAGTCATCCCTCAGGACTCGTATTACAAGGACAGCAGTAACGTGCCCGTGGAGGAGCGTCAGAACATCAACTTCGACCACCCCGACGCGTTCGATTGGGCGCTGCTGACGAAGCATATCGCCATGCTCAAAGAGGGGCAGCCTATCGAGCAGCCGATATACTCGTATATCACCTGTACCAGGCAGGAGGAGACGGTGCATATCGAGCCGAAGGACGTGATTGTCGTAGAAGGGATCATGGCGCTTCGCGAACCGAAGATGCGCGCGCAGATGGATCTGAAGATCTTCGTTGATGCCGATGCTGACGACCGTCTGATCCGCGTGATGAAACGTGACGTGGTAGAGCGCGGACGAAGTGCCGAGCAGGTGATCGAGCGTTACCAGCGTGTGCTCAAACCCATGCACGAGCAGTTCATCGAGCCGTGCAAGCGTTTTGCCGACGTCATCGTACCGCAAGGCGGACATAACAACGCAGCGATCAACATGCTGGCGAAATTCGTCAAGCAGCAGCTGAGGGAGAGGGATTAAGAATTTGTTCTTCCAACTATTTTGGACATATTTGAAGATCGGGACCTTCACACTTGGTGGAGGTTACGCGATGTTACCCCTTATCCAGCGCGAGGTGGTGGACCGCAAGGGTTGGATTGACGAGGAGGAGTTTCTGAATATGATCGCCTTGGCGCAAGCTGCTCCGGGCATCATCGCAGTCAATAGCGCTATCTTCATCGGTTGGCGTATCGGCGGATGGAAGGGTGTCGTCGGTGCGGTCTTAGGAGCCGTACTGCCGTCCTTCGTCATCATCCTGCTGATCGCTATGGTCTTCAGCGAATGGAAAGAGTTGCCGGCGGTGGAAGCGGCGTTCAAAGGTATTCGTCCGGCTGTAGTAGCACTCATCGCGGCGCCGTTAGTGAAGTTGGCACGTTCTGCCATGAAGAGGCCTACCCCCGACCCCTCCGTAAAAGGAGGGGAGTTGCGCAACGCAGCGCCCTTGCTGATTTCGTTAGCCGCCGCGCTGGCTATCAGGCTCGGTCATGTTAATCCCGTCTGGGTGATTTTAATTACTATCGTATGCTCTATCTGCAGTTGTTTCTTTCGTTCTTTAAGATAGGTCTCTTCGGTTTCGGGGGAGGCTTGGCGATCATGTCGCTTATCCAGATGGAGGTAGAGCGGTACGGATGGATGAGTCCGCAGGAGTTCGTGGATATCGTGGCGGTGAGTCAGGTGACTCCGGGTCCGATAGGTATCAACTGCGCGACGTACGTCGGTTACACCGCTACGGGTTCGGTCTGGGGAGCAGTCCTGACGACGACGGCGATCGTTCTGCCGAGTCTCATCATCATGCTATCGATATGCAGGGCGTATTTCTGGATAGACAAGCGGTTTCACGACAACCCGTATTTTACCCAGACACTTCGGATGCTGCGTTTCACGGTGATCGGTCTGATCGCTGCGGCCGCCCTGATGCTCGTCAGACCGGAGACCTTCATCGACCCGATATCATGGATTATTTTCGCGGTTGTGGCGCTCTTCACTATTCTGCCGGAAATGGCAAAAAACAAGATGACCGAGGTTCTCAGTCATCCTATCTTATTGATCGTTCTTGCCGGCGTAGCCGGGTACCTTATTTACGCTTAGATCTTCTCTAATTTCGCGTGGGTAAGGAGCAGGGTCTTGGTGCCCTGGGTATCGAAGTTAATCTCAATCTTATCATTCTCCGTGACCTCGTCCCGATAGACGCGGACGACAGTGCCGTCTCCGAAGACGCGGTGGGTGACGCGATCGCCGGCAAGGAAGCCCCCCTCATTCCCCCCATGAAGGGGGGAAGACACCACGCGTGTAAACCGCGCAGGACTAGGCATTCTAGAGGGACTAGAGATACTAGAGAGACTAGGGCTACCAAAACTACCAGCCGGTCTGTGTTCTGACAGGCCGAAGGCCGGTCGTTGTAAGTCGAGGTACTGACGATCGATGTCATTGAGGAAACGGGAGGGACTGTTGAACGCCATCTGGCCGTTACGGAAACGCTGGCGGGCGTAGGAGAGATAGCACCGCTCCATAGCTCGGGTGATAGCGACATAGAGTAACCGCCGCTCTTCCTCTATCTCACCGGGTTTGGTACAGAACTGGCTGGGGAAGAGGTTCTCCTCCATGCCACCGATGAAGACGACGGGGAACTCCAGACCCTTCGCGGCGTGCACCGTCATCAGCGTCACGCGTTCGGTGGTGTCAGAGAGGTTCTCGTCTTGGTCGGTCTGGAGGCTGACTTCGCTGAGGAAGTCGGTGATGGGGGTGAAGTCGATGCCTTCCTCCTGCCGCTGGGCGACGAACTCACGGATGGCGTTAAGGAGCTCCTGGACGTTCTGCGCGCGGTCGATGCCTTCAGGCGTCGTGTCGATAGCGAGCGCGGTCATGACACCTGTCGTGCGGAGCGTTTGTTCGGCAAAAGTATAAGCGTCGGTCTCTTCGCTGAGTTGGGCGAGTTGGTCCATGAGAAGGGCAAAAGCCTGCAGTCGTTTCTTCGTAGCCGCCGCGACGTCCAGCCCGGACTCTTCGGGCAGGCGCATGACCTCAAGGTAGGGCAGGTGGTGAGCGATGGCATTTGCCGACACTTTCTTCATCGTCGTATCGCCTATCCCACGACCGGGAAAGCCGACGATACGGAGCAGGGCTTCGTTATCTCGGGGGTTGACCGCCAGACGGAAGTAGCCGAGGGCGTCCTTGATCTCCTTGCGTTGGTAGAACGAGGTGCCGCCATAGATGCGGTAGGGTATATTGCGTTTGCGCAGTTCGTTCTCGAAGACACGGCTCTGCGCGTTCGTCCGATAGAGGATGGCGATATCGTTGTAGCCGTACTGGGTATGAGCTTTGGCGATTTGCTCGGCTACGCCGTTGGCTTCGGCGCGGTCGTCCATATAGGCATTGAGCCGTAGGGGTTGTCCTTCCTCTTTCTCGGAGAAGACGGTCTTCTCGATCTGGTGGATGTTCTTATGGATGAGGGAGTTCGCCGCATTGACGATATTGCGGGTCGAGCGGTAGTTGCGCTCGAGTTTGAAGAGTTGCGCCTGGGGGTACTGCTGACGGAAATTGAGGATGTTGCGTATGTCCGCTCCGCGGAAGGAGTATATACTCTGCGCATCATCTCCGACAACGCAGATATTATCCTGGGGTGCCGCGAGTCTGCCGACAAGGAGGTACTGGACGTAGTTCGTATCCTGGTACTCATCGACGAGCACGTATCGGAACATCAGTTGTAGCTGCTCGCGCACTTCGGGGTACTGGTCCATGAGGCGTAGCATGTTGATCAGCAGGTCGTCAAAATCCATGGCGTTGGCTGCTTTGAGTCGCGCTTCGTAGAGGGCATAGACGGTGGTGATGTCGTACAGCCGTGCCTCGCGGTCGGCCTGTAGCAAGTCGCGGTTCTGGCCGTACTGGGAAGGAGAGATCAGGTTGTTTTTCGCCATGGAGATCCGTCCCAAGACGACTGTCGGTTTGTATATCTTCTCGTCCAGCCCGCGTTCCTTGCAGATAGCTTTGATAACGGACTTGCTGTCGGAGGTGTCGTAGATAGTGAAATCGCGGGTGAAGCCGAGTTTCTCTGCGTCGTGTCTCAGCAGTTTCGCGCAGATACTATGGAAGGTACCCATCCAGAGGTAACGTGCGTCGTTGCCGACGAGTTTCTGGATGCGCTCCTTCATCTCCCGCGCGGCTTTGTTGGTGAACGTCAGGGCTAAGATATTCCCGGCGGGAACGCCTTGTGACAAGAGATAAGCGATGCGATAGGTCAAGACTCTGGTCTTGCCCGAACCTGCGCCTGCGACGATGAGCGACGGCCCTTCCGTAGCCGTGACCGCAGCGCGTTGGGTAGTATTGAGTTGATCTAAAAATTCCATAATCGCTACAAAATTACAACAAAATTTGCACATACGCAAAAAAAAGTGTAACTTTGCAGCGGATTTTATGATTTACGAGGATTTACATAGTGCCTTATCGAAGATTTTGAGCTCGTATGAGCCCGATCAGGTTTGTTTTGTCATTGATGAGCAAGTAAGGGGCATCATTGAGGCAAATAAGGGGCTCATCGGACTCAAGTGCTGTACACTATCGGTGTCCGAATCGGAAAAGACCCTTGAGACGGTGCAGAAGATTTGGGATTTCTTCTTCTCTATCGGCCTCACGCGAAGAGGCGTGGTAGTGGCTATCGGTGGTGGGGTGCTGACGGATCTGGTAGGTTTTGCAGCAGCCACTTATAAACGCGGCGTGGATTGTATCAATGTGCCGACGACGCTCCTTGCGATGGTCGATGCCTCGACAGGCGGCAAGACGGGCTTTAACTACCACGGTCTCAAAAACAGTATCGGTGTTTTTGCTCCACCGGTAGAGACCCTCATCTGGCCCGGATGGCTGCAGACGCTGCCGGCGAAAGAGATGCTGAACGGTTTTGCGGAGATGCTGAAGACGGGGCTTATTGAAAGCCCCACCCCGACCCTCCCCCGTAGGGAGGGAGAAAAGAGCTCTCTTTGGCACGACCTGCTCAACTACGATTTGGAGGCGATGCCGATTGAGGAGTTGACGCCGCTGATCCGGCGGTGCGTGGAGGTCAAAGGGGCGATCGTTGCGGCTGACCCCAAAGAAGAAGGGCTGCGTAAGGTGCTGAATTTCGGGCATACGTTCGGCCACGCGTTAGAGGAGTTGAGTCACGCGCAAGCCCATCCGGGTGTCGAGCCGCTCGACCACGGTTACGCGGTGCTGTACGGAATGATTGCGGAGCTGTACCTGTCGGTAACCAAACTCGGCTGCGAGCGCGAGGCGCTGCAACAGCTGACGCAGATCATGCTTCATACGTACGGCAAGCCTGCCTGCAAATGTTCCGACCGCGAGCGGCTGATTGCCCTCATGCAGCAGGATAAAAAGAACGAGCGTGCCGCTGAGATCAACTGCACGCTCCTTCGGGCTGTCGGTTCGCCGGTAGTCAATCAGACGATCACTGCTGACGAAGCCGCTGAGGCATGGGAATATCTGTTCTCCCTCTGATTATCGTTTTTTCACCGACCTTTATACATCTCCTCGTAGTATTTCTCGTACTCGCCGGAGGTGATGTTATCCAGCCAAGGCTGGTTGTCCAAGTACCAGCGGACGGTTTTCTCTATACCTTCCTCAAACTGCAAGGAGGGTTCCCAACCTAACTCTTTCTGCAATTTCGTCGAGTCGATGGCGTAGCGCATGTCGTGGCCTGCGCGGTCGGTGACGTAGGTGATGAGGTCGAGGTCAGCTCCTTCGGGACGACCCAGGAGTCGATCGACGGTCTTGATAACCGTCTTGATAATGTCGATATTCTTCCACTCGTTGAAGCCGCCGATGTTATAGGTCTCGGCAATGGTGCCCTTATGGAAGATGAGGTCTATCGCGCGTGCGTGATCCTCTACATATAACCAGTCGCGCACGTTCTCTCCCTTGCCATAGACCGGCAGGGGTTTGCGATGGCGGATATTATTGATGAAGAGCGGGATGAGTTTCTCGGGGAACTGGTAGGGACCGTAGTTATTCGAGCAGTTCGTCACGATGGTCGGCATGCCGTAGGTGTCGTGGAAAGCGCGGACGAAATGGTCGGAGGACGCTTTCGATGCCGAATAAGGCGAGTGTGGGTTGTATTTCGTCGTCTCATAGAAGAAGTCCTCACCATACGCCAGATGGTGCTCGGAGGAGGAAGCCTTGGTGGTGAACGGCGGTTGGATGCCCTCGGGGTGGGTCATCTGCAGAGCGCCATAGACCTCGTCCGTGGAGATGTGGTAGAAACGCTTGCCCTCGTATCTCTCCGGCAGGGACTCCCAGTAGAGTTTCGCCGCCTGGAGCATGGAGAGGGTGCCCATGACGTTCGTCTTGGCGAAAGTGAAGGGATCCTTGATGGAGCGGTCCACGTGGCTCTCTGCCGCCAGGTGGATGACGCCGGTGACGTGCTCCTCCTGCATGAGGGCGTAGATGGTGTCAAAATCGCAGATGTCTGCGCGCACAAAACGGTAGTTGGGTTTGTCCTCGATGTCCTTGAGGTTCGCGAGGTTGCCTGCGTAGGTCAGTTTGTCCACATTGATGATCCGGTAGTCCGGGTATTTGTTGACGAAGAGCCGTACGACGTGGCTTCCGATAAATCCGGCTCCGCCGGTGATAATGATAGATTGCATATGTCGTATAATTTTAGTTATTCATGATGTATTACCAATATACCGATGCGGCTTTGGTACGGAAGAAATTACTGTTGTCCCCTCCGCCTGCGTCGCCTGTGAGGAGCCGGTACTGCGTCTGACTCCAAGCTGCCGGCAGGTCGGCTATCTCCATTTCCGCGCCGGTGTCGTTGGCTACATAGTCGCGCACCAGATCCTGCATCTCCTTCACTCGCGTCATCGCAGTCTCCGGCTTCATCAGATCCGGCGAAGTGACGATCTGCTTGAGGTATTCCTTGTATTTCGCTTCGTACGCCGTGATACTCAGCACTTTGCGCATCAGCAGGCGGTCGCCTTCACGGCTTCCCCAATGCAGAGGATCCTGCGTACCGGCATTCTGCAGACCGTTGATCGAAACAGATGTACCCAGGGTATTGTCGTAGTCGTAGGGGATGAAATAGAACCGGTGGTTGAGGTCAAAATAGAAATAATAGTTATTGGCGTTCACCCAATAATCGTCCCACATACCAACCGCTACGTTTACAGCTAAAGCCCGCAGGAACAGATCTACGTCCATGTGCGCCTCCAGATAGTTCTTCAGCGCGTCACTACCGCTCGGCAGCGGGCGCATCTGCTCCATGAAATCATATAACTCCTGCTGAGCTTGGGATAGCTCCGTTTTCTTCGTTTTCAGGGCATAGGAATAGGTGTGTGTCTCGTCGGCAACACCCATCTTGCTCTTGCCGGTATAGTTGAAATCACTCAGATCCGCCTGACCGTTTTCGTTATAGGCGGCTTTCCAGATATGTCCGTCGTTATCGGGCAGTTGTCCGTTCTTCTTGCGCTCATCCATCCATCCCTTCCGTACGCCTTCGATCATAGCATAGACACCGAAATAGGCGGGTTGGTCGTCTTCCTCGACGCGGATATAGAGCCGGCAGTAACTTGCTCTCGGCGCACTCCACACGCCAAACCGCCGGAACAGGTCATAACAGAACACCTCGCGGCAATAAGAGGGATCGGAGTTGAAGAATTTCAGGACGATGCGGTCGCTGCCGAAGAACCGTTCGCCGGTAGTATATTCCGTGAACTTGACGCCGAAATGCGCATGATGCCATTTGGCTCCATTACGTTGGTGAGGCTCGCCGTATTCTCCTTCCGGCCGTCTACGGCTGGTGTTTCCCCGCGGGCGCAGTCCCACGCTGTCACGTGTGTAGGTCACGCCGTCTTTGGTAAACGAGAAGGCAGCCGGCACGTAGAGTCCGTTATCTTTGTTCTCGTCAAAATTACGAAGATAGGTATTCCAGTTCTCTTCCGTCACCGTCAGCGTGATCTCCGGCACCGCCGTGAGGTCGTATAAATAGTCCGCGTTGCGGTGGGTCGAGAGATCGCCGGAGTCCTCCCCGGTCTGTTCTCCGGGGGTATTCGGGTTCTTGGGCTCCGAGTTCTCAAAGAGCGAACAGGAAGCTATCAGGATCATTCCTATCAGTCCTATTATATATCGCGCGCAACGCGTCATAGTACAAATTGTATTTCTTTGAAATGATATTTCTTTTCTCCTTCTGCTGTGTGGAGGACCAACTCGCCTTGCTCCGTAATGCCGGCTATCGATGCTTCAAAAGCCTCTTTAGGGTGGTTTGTCAGTATCCGGCTCGGTGTCAGGTTCACCTCCCGTTCGGCAAACAACCATTTGCCTTCGCGTCGGTAGAGGTGCTCTCGGTAATACGCCCATACCTGCGCTTCGTCCATCGCTTCGAGAGCCTCTATCTGCGCCATGAGCGTGTGCATCAGAGCGTCGATGTCCGTCTCTTTGCCGCAGATCTGTTTCAGCGAGACAGGGTTCGGCGCGGAGGAAAGGAAGGTCGTTTGGTTGACATTCAGCCCGATGCCGGCGATGGAGTAGGTCACTTCGCTGCCGAGGATCGCGTTCTCGACGAGGATGCCGGCAATCTTCTTGTCTCCGTAGTAGATGTCGTTGGGCCACTTTATTGAGACCGTTTCGCACAAAGATAAAAGACCGCTCCGCTCAAAGAGCAAAGACCGAATTACCTTGTGGACTGCGACGGAGACGAGGACGTTGAGGTAGAACAAGTCTTTTCTCGGCGGTAAGAGGATGGAGCAGAGCAGGTTCTTTCCTTCTTCGCTCTCCCATCCGTTGCCGGCCTGTCCGCGTCCTGCGGTCTGGAACCCGGTGTATAAGTAGCGCTCGCCTTCCGGCCATTCGCCCTTCGCCAGCAGTTCCTTCATCAGGGTGTTCGTACTATTGGTGCTGCTTATATACATCGAGTAGGTATTGTTGGATGACCGTTTGGATGTTACGAGCCTTGCCGGGAGCCGAGTTGATGAGGATCGCGAAGACCCAGGTATCTCCGTTCGGCATGTTGATGTACCCTGCGAAATTCTTCGTTCCGGCGATGGTACCGCTCTTGGCGTGAATACGTCCTTCGAGCGGCGTGTCGGGACAAAGGGATTTCAGCGTGCCGGTCTTGCCGCTTATCGGCAGCGAAGCTATCCATGCTTCTTTGTTCGGGCTCTTGGACATGATGCTGAGCAGCTGCACAAACGCTTTCGCGCTGACGGCATCCTGCGGCGCGAGACCGCAACCATCTTTGATAATCGCATTCTGGACGGATACTCCGCGGCGACGCCAGTAGTCGCGCAGCAGGTCCTGACTGTTATGGATGGTGCCGGGCAAGGTATAACGCGTGCCCAAGTAGCGGAAGAGCGCCTCGGCGTAGAGGTTGTTCGAGTTGATATTCGTCTCCTTGATGATCTCCGACAGGGGTTCGGAATAATGGGTGTACAGTTCCGTCCTGGGCGGAGTCAAGGGGTTATAATCCGCTATGTAGGTCGCTTCACGTTTGACGGTGATACCTGCTGCGGCTAAGCGTGCCTGCAGGTGTTGAGCCAACAAAAGTCCGGGGTTCGGCAGGTCGCCCTTGATGCCGAAAGTTCCTAAGTTAGAGGGCACCGCGCCGGTGAGGTAGCGTTCGTTGCTGTACGGCAAACCACTGACAAAAGCGCCATCGTAGGTGATCTTCTCGCACCGCACATGATTGATCCATCGGAGGCCACGTACTTCGGGTTCGGTCTTCACGACCGCAGCCGTTGAACCTACCTCGCCGCTCTTGAGGACGATATTCATCGTGTTGCCGAAATAGTTGAGGCTGAAGATGCCCGGCGCGTAGTAGTTTCCTGCGTCCTCGCATAGCCAATTGGGGTTCTGCGCCTCGCCGTCCAGCATCGTCATGTCGGCTATCACACCGCCGTCGATGCGTTGGATGCCGGCTTTCTGTATCGCCTTGACCCATTGATCGAGGAATGCCGTGCGGCCTTTCCATCCCAAGGAGGGGTCGCATCCTCCGCGGACGTATAAGTCGCCGTGGAGGGTACCGTTCTCGATCGTGCCGGTGTACTCGATGATCGTCGGGAACCGGAATCCCGGCCCCATCGTCTCGAGCGCGGCAGCCGTCGTCAGCAGTTTCATTACTGACGCCGGCGGTACCACGTAGTTCTCGCGGTAGGAGTCAATCACTTCCCCGGTCGTCATGTTCTGCACAAAGACGGACATATTCGCCTGCCCCGTGAGAGGGTGGCTTGTCAGGAAGTTGACGGAGAGTAATATACTAAGAAAGATACTCATGCATTGCTTTGGCGGCTTTGCGGCCATCGGACATCGCGAGGATGACGGTGGCTCCACCGCGGACTATATCGCCTCCGGCGAAGAGCATCGGAAGAGCCGATTGCATACCTTCATTGACAACGATCGTACCTTTCTTGCTGATCTCGAGTCCTTCTACGGACGAAGGGATGAGCGGGTTGGGCGAGACGCCGACAGCGACGATCACGAGATCCACGGGGAGCGTGACGGTCTTGCCCTCTACGGGCACGGGGCTGCGACGTCCGGACTCATCGGGTTCGCCGAGTTCCATCACTTGGAGGACGGCTTCGTTGACACGTCCGTTCTCGTCGGCGTGGTACTCGATGGGGTTATGGAGAGTCAGGAACTCGATTCCTTCCTGTTTGGCATGATGCACCTCTTCGATACGTGCCGGCATCTCTTCTTCGGAGCGGCGGTAGATGATCATCGCCCGCTCGGCACCGAGCCTTTTGGCCGTACGGACAGCATCCATGGCTGTGTTACCTCCACCGATGACCGCTACGTTCTTACCGTAGAGCAGCGGTGTGTCGGTCGCAGGGTTGGAAGCGTCCATGAGGTTGACGCGGGTCAGGTATTCGTTGCAGGAGAGGACGCCGTTGAGGTTCTCTCCGGGGATATTCATGAATCGCGGCAGACCGGCTCCGGAACCGACGAAGATACCTTTGAAGCCTTGCTCTTCGAGTTCCTTGACGGAGATGGTCTTGCCGATGATCGTGTCCGTATGGAACTGCACACCAAGGGCACGCAGGCCGTCGATCTCTTTATCGACGATAGCGTTCGGCAGACGGAACTCCGGGATGCCGTATTTGAGTACACCGCCGATCTCATGCAGGGCTTCGAAGACGTGCACTTCGTAACCGTATTTGGCTGCATCGCCGGCAAAGGTCAAGCCGGCGGGACCACTACCTACAACCGCCACTTTGACGGTCGTAGGTTTATTTACCATTTGGTCATGTACCATTTGGTCATTTGCGTAGTCGGCGCAGAAACGCTCGAGGTAGCCGATGGCGACGGGCTGATGGCCCATCTTATGATGGATACAGTTCGCCTCGCATTGTTTCTCCTGCGGGCAGACACGACCGCAGACAGCGGGCAGGGAAGATGACTCTTTGATGATCGCTGCAGCACCGAGGATATCGCCTTTCTCCAGAGTCTTGATGAAACCGGGGATGTTGATGTTCACCGGGCAGCCCTGTACGCAAGAGGGGTTTTTACAATTCAGACAACGGTGGGACTCCGTGATGGCCTGTTCGAAAGTCAGACCCTGGTTGACCTCTTCGTGTAGGGATTTGACACGTACCTCCGGACGGAGTTCCGGCATCTGTACTCGGGGAATCGCCACGCGGTCTTTCGGGGTTCCGGCGAAAGGTTCTACCGGTCTTACCTCGGTCTTACATAGGCTTTGACCGTCGGTTGACCGTCGGTTGACCGTCGTTCGACTATCGTTTTTGGGGTTTAAATATGCAGTAAGCGCGTCGGCTTCTTCGGCTTTGTAGGATTTCATGCGAGAGAGCATCTCAGTCCAGTCCACCTCGTGAGCGTCAAACTCCGGTCCATCGACGCAGACGAACTTGGTTTTTCCTCCCACGGTGACGCGGCAAGCGCCGCACATGCCTGTGCCATCGACCATGATGGTGTTGAGGGAGGCCTCTGTCGGGATGTTATACTTGGCGGTCGTGAGGGCAACAAATTTCATCATGATTGCCGGACCGATGGTGATACATTTGTTGACGGTCTCGCGGTTGATCACTTCTTCGACACCGACAGTCACGACCCCTTGTTTGCCCATGGAACCATCATCGGTCATGACGATGAGTTCGTCCGACCATTGCGAGAGCTCATCTTTTAAGATGATGAGGTCTTTGTTGCGGGCAGCAAGGACGGTGATGACTTTGTTTCCGGCTTTTTTGAGTGCCTCGGCGATAGGTAACATCGGCGCAGCGCCGACGCCACCGCAGGCACAAACGACCGTTCCGTAATTCTCTATACGCGTCGCGCGGCCAAGCGGACCGACTACGTCGTGGATACAATCGCCGGGGTTCATGGCGAGGAGTTTATGGGTCGAAGCGCCCACCTGTTGTACCACGAGGGTGATGGTACCTTTCTCTATATCCGCTCCGGCGATGGTCAGAGGGACCCGTTCGGAGTGGTCATCGACACGAATAATGACAAAATGTCCGGCTCTACGGCTACGCGCAATGAGCGGAGCCTCAACAATCAGCTCCGCTACATTTTCCGAGAAAAATCTCTTCGAAAGGATTTTGTTCATATTAGAAATATTTCGTCTCTTTTCCTACGATGGAGGAAAGTAAGTTATTGGCTAATCGTGAAGCACCAAAGCGGAAGGACTCGTTGTTGAGCCACTCTTCGCCGAGGATCTCCTTGACGAGGGTATAGTGTTGTACCGCCTCTTCGGTTGTGGAGACACCTCCTGCAGGCTTGTAGCACTTCTTCTCTCCGGTCTTCTCCTGCCAAGCCTTGATGGCGTGACACATGACGAAAGTTGCTTCGGGGGTCGCGTTAACGGCGATCTTACCGGTCGAGGTCTTGATGAAATCACCACCTGCAGCCATGGAGAGAATAGATGCTTTCCAGATGTTCTCTGCGGTCTTGAGGAGTCCTGTCTCGAGGATGACCTTGAGGTGCTTGTCGCCGCAGACGGCTTTGAGTTCGCTGATCTCATCGAAGCACTCCTGGTAGTTACCCTCGAGGAACTTGCCGACGGAGAGGACGATGTCTATCTCCGTAGCTCCTGCTTTGATGGCCATCGCGGTCTCTGCTATCTTGACCTCGAGGAAAGTCTGCGAAGCAGGGAAACCACCGCTGACGCAAGCGATATTGAATTTCGGATCCTTGAGGGCTTTGCGAACATACTCCGCCATGGCGGGATACACGCAGATTGCCGCTACGTTCGGGATACCGGGGAAATCCTTCTCGAAGTTATTGACCGCGTTCGCCATCTTCTCCACTTTGGCGATGGTGTCATCGGCGGAGAGGGTGGTGTAATCGATCTGGTGGAGGCATTGTTTCCATACCTCTACGTTGTTGTTTTCTGCAAAATGGGCAGCTTCAATCTCTGCCACCTGCACTTTCACCTGCTCATCGGTAAACGGGCAGGGGTACTGCGCAAATAATTCTTCAAACTTATTCATGATAATTTAATGGTTTAACGGGTTTACGGGATTTATTTCTCTGCGAGGCGTCCGATGATGGTCTCATTTCCTCGCACGGCTTCTCCGACGGCTACGAACATCTCCGTATCGAGCGGCAGGTACATGTCCACGCGGCTACCGAGTTTGATAAAGCCGAGGTGGGTGTTGCGATGTGCCTGATGTCCGGGCTTGGCGTACGTGACGATGCGTCGTGCCATGGCTCCGGCGATCTGCCGCACGGCGATTTGTATTTTCGAAGGCGTCTCGATGACGACGAGCGAGCGCTCGTTTTCGGTGCTCGATTTAGGCAACCAAGCGCCTTTATGCCGGCCTTTCTGATGCTCGGAAACGAGGATGTTTCCTTCGATGGGATACCAGTTGGCATGCACGTTGAAGGGCGACATGAAGATAGAGACTTGCAGCTTCTTCTCATGGAAATACTCGTTCTCGTCGGCCTCTTCGATCACTACGACACGACCGTCCGCAGGGGCGATGATGAAGTTCGGATCATCAATCTCCAGCACCCGGACGGGGTTGCGGAAGAAATAGGTGACGAACACTAAGAGCAGCGCCGTGATGATTAGCGAGAGCGCTAATATCCATTCTGCGGGGTGCGCCATGAAGAGCGCTACATTCAAGATAAATAACAACAGAACGGTGCCGCTTATCAGGGCGCGTCCTTCACGATGTATTCTGATTCTTTTCATATCGGGTTAAAGAGTGAAAGAGGGTTAACCCCACATGGAAAAGGGCATTTGTGCCAGCATTTCTGCGGCTTGGTCGAGGCCCTGTTGGAGTTTCTTATCGATCATAAATTTGAACATCATCGGGATGTCCGCCTTGACTGTTAGTTTGATACGTGTGTCTGTCGGGCTGATTTCCTTGAGTTGAATCCAGAAATTGCCGTCCATAGGAATGCCTTCCAAACCGAACTTCACCGTGTCGTTCTCGATGCGGTCCACGATGGCGATGGTGATTTTCTGACCTAATCCGTCCACTTTCATTCGTACGCGGTCGGACTCGATTTCCATTTCCTGAATCTTATCTTTTGGGATCAGATCTTTCACTTTCTCCAGGTTCTGCAGGTTGCTGATCACCTTGTAGATCTGCGCAGCCGAGCATGCCGAAGAGGTAATTTTGCTTTCGTATTTCGATTCGCTCATAGTATCTTTTGACTTTAGCGCGACAAAATTACTACTTTTTTTTGAATCTTGCAAGAAGATTATTCTTTTTGTAGCCGTTTTTGGTATTTTTGTACCTCTAAAGAGGTGCGTCGGATACGATTTTCCAGCTCACGGATGTCTTTTATCGTGATCTGCAGCTCCTCTGCTTGTCGGTACGCCTCCTCGAATTTGGGATCGGCGATCTTATCCATTCGTTTGCCGTTATGGTAGCAGAGGATCTCCTTGCCGTCGTCTCGCACCAAGATGCGATAGTCCCGCGCTCTCGCCCAAGCGTTTTGCACGACGTAGTATCCGTGGTCCTGGTATTTCTCGTTTCGCTCGTAACGAAAGAGCTCGATGATGCTGTCGGCCTTCGGGCCCATCACTTCGAGCTGGTTCTCGTAGAATGCCAGACTGCGTACCTGCTCCTCCAAGCGCACGCTATCTTGGATGCGTTTGTCGGCTTTGTACTGTTCCACACGCGACGGGCGATGGCATCCCACCATCGCGATCGCTAATACTATAAATAAGGAATAATGTCTCATAATCGGCTGCAAAGGTACAACTTTTTGGGCAAATATACAAGAAAAATTCGTAAAAAAGTGTATACACTCTTGTGTATATCATTTTTTTTTATTAATTTTGCAGCGAATTTTGAAAACATACATAAATTAACTAATTTATATACATATGAAAAAAGGTTTATTTCTTGGCCTCATTGCTGCTGTAGTAATGTTGGCATCGTGCAACAAGACGTTGCAAAAACCCGATGAGATTACCGTTAATCCGAGTCCGCTGGTACTGAAAGGCGGTAAGGTGGACGCTGCAATCACCGGTACTTTCCCTGAGAAGAAATTTGCAAAGAAGGGTGTTTTGACCGTTACTCCGGTGTTGAAATACGCCGGAAAGGAAGCTCTTGGCGAGCCTGTGACCTATGTAGGTGAGAAGGCAAAAGAGAATGGTAAGACCGTGAACTACCGCAATGGTGGTAAATATACCCAGACTTGCTCGTTCGACTATGTACCTGAGATGCGCGTTTCGGAGCTCTATCTCCGTTTCGAGGCAAAGGTAGGAAAGAAAGTGATTGAGATCCCTGATGTAAAGATCGCAGACGGCGTGGTTACCACTCCGGAGTTGGCAGACGCAAAAGACAACAAGACCGCATGCACGCCGGATAAGTTCCAACGCGTGATCCAAGAGTTGACTGAGGCTGACATCAAGTTCCTCATCCAAAGTGCAGAAATCCGTTCGTCGGAGGCTAAGAACGAGAGCGTAAAGGCTCTGCAGGCTGCTATCAAGGATGCTAAAGACAACGAGAAGAAAGAGATCAACAAGATTGAGGTTTCCGGTTACGCATCTCCGGATGGTGGCATGGATCTGAACGAGAAACTGGCTCAGAACCGTCAGAAAGCAGCTGCTAACTTCCTGAAGAAAGACCTCAAGAAGAACAAAGTGGCTAACGATGTAGAGGCTAATATCACCGCTGAGGACTGGGAAGGCTTCCAGAAAGCTATGGAGAATAGCAATATGCAGGATAAGGACCTCGTACTTCGCGTGCTGTCGATGTACAGCGATCCTGAGGAGCGTGAGGCACAGATCAAGAACCTGAGTTCTGTATATGGCACTATCGCAGAGGAGATCCTGCCGGCTCTCCGTCGCAGCCGCCTGATCCTGACGACCGACCTGATTGGTAAGAGCGATGACGAGATCCGCGAGATCGCGAAGAACGATCCGGCTCAGTTGAGCGTTGAGGAGTTGCTGTACGCTGCTACCCTGACCAACGACAAGGCAGAGAAGAAAGCCATCTATCAGAAGGCTGCTGAGGTCTATAACGACTACCGCGCATATAACAACCTCGGACAACTCTACTTCGAGGAGGGTAATGTCGCTGAGGCTCGCCGTTGCTATGCAAAGGCTCTGGAGATCCAGCCGAACGATCCGGACGTGAACTTCAACGCCGGTGTAGCTGCTCTGGCAGACAACGACCTGGACAAGGCAGAGGAGTTCTTTGGCAAGGCAGCCGGCACGAAGGCTAACCTGAATGCAGCTCTTGGTACCCTCTACACGAAGAAGGGTGACTACGCTGCAGCAAAGAAAGCTTACGGCGAGACCGCTACCAACAACGCTGCTGTTCAGCAGATCCTCGACGAGAACTACGCTGCAGCATCTCAGACCCTGGCAAACATCAAGGAGCCGAACGCAACTACCGCTTATCTGAAAGCTATCGTAGGCGCTCGCACCAACGACAAGGCTGCTGTGATTGAGAACCTGAAAGCTGCTGTAGCTCAGGATGCTCAACTCAAGGCTCGTGCTGCGCAGGACATCGAGTTCGCTAAGTTCGCAGAGGACGCTGAGTTCCAAGCAATCGTTAAGTAATGTCGGTACTATTTCCGAAAATTAACAAACCCCGAGAATGGGACTATCGCCCCATTTACTTCGACGAAGAAAAAGAGGCGCGCAAGGATAAAAGACTTGCGCGTCTTCGTCGTGGGGCGTTTAGAGAGGAGCACGAGAAGAACATGACGATCATGAAGCAGAAACGTCAGTCGAAACTGCTGATATGGTTTGTGCTGATTGGTCTGCTCGTGTTAGGCATCTATCTATTCCTTTAATAATTACGCGCACGTCCGCGCGCGTGGAGTATGGATATCATTCATCTGTTACCGGATAGTGTAGCCAACCAGATCGCGGCAGGCGAGGTCATTCAACGGCCTGCGTCGTGCCTCAAAGAGTTGGTGGAGAACAGCCTGGACGCGGGAGCAACCCGTATTCAGGTCATCGTTCGTGATGCCGGTAGGACGTTGCTGCAGGTGATAGATAACGGTATCGGCATGAGCGAGATGGACGCTCGTCTGGCTTTTGAACGCCACGCGACGAGTAAGATCCGCGAGGCGCAGGACTTGTTCTCTCTTCGGACGATGGGTTTTCGCGGGGAAGCCTTACCGTCGATATGCGCGGTGTCGCAAGTGGAGATGATGACCCGCCGTGCGGAGGATGAGACCGGTACGCTGATAGAGATACACGGCTCGGATGTCGTCCGTCAGGAGCCTTGTTCTTGTCCCGTAGGCACGAATATCAAGGTCTCCAACCTCTTTTTTAACGTCCCCGTCCGGCGTAAGTTCCTCAAGACCGACCAGACGGAGTTGCGCAATCTCCTGACGGAGTTCTACCATATCGTGTTGGTTTATCCGAAGGTGAACTTCACTTTTGTTCATAACGACGAGATCCTGTTAGAACTGCCGGCCGGCACGGAGAAACAGCGCATCGAGGCGGTCTTCGGAAACCCCAAGCGGAACGCTTATACTTCAGCTTTCGTCGATGTGCATACAGAGACGGAGTTGGTCTCTATACGAGGGTTCGTCATCAAGCCGGAGAACGCGACGCGCAAGGCCGAGCAGTATTTCTTTGTGAACGGCCGGTACATGCGCCATCCGTACTTCCAGAAAGCCGTCATGACCGCTTATTCTGGCATGCTCACGGCGGACTATCAGCCTTCGTTCTTTATCTATTTCGATATCTCTCCGGAGTCGATAGATGTGAATATCCACCCGACGAAGACGGAGATTAAGTTTGCAGACGAGCAGGCTATCTTCCAGATCCTGATGGCGGCGGTACGTGAGGCGCTGGGTAAGTTCACCTTGGCGCCGACGATCGATTTCGACACCCGTGGAGCGATCGATATCCCTGCGCCTGCGACGGACCGGGTCTCTCGTCCTCAGGTGGCCGTCGATCCGACGTATAACCCCTTCCACACGCGCGGCACGATCTACCCCGACAAGGCTCCGAAGAGTTGGGAGAGCCTGTATGAGGGAGTACGGTCAGACCGCTTCGCTGACGGACCGGCTACGCCTGACAGAGCACAGACCGCGGCTATGCCGCTGACAGAGATAGATAGCGGACCCCTCTGGCAGTATAACGGCAAGTATATCTTCCTGCCGGGCGAAGAGGGGCTGACGATGATTCACCAGCACCGCGCGCATGTGACGATATTGTACCATCGGTTCCTGGACCAGATGGCTCACGCGCAAGGTGCGAGTCAGCAGTTACTCTTCCCCGAAGTGATCTCGCTCAGTCCTGACGAGATGGTGCTGGTCGGTCAGATAGCTGAGGAACTGCGGACGATAGGCTTTGAGTTAGAGCAATTATCGCCGGACAGCTACTCGATACAGGGCGTGCCGTCGCAGATCGCTGCTCAGTCACCTGTGCCGGTACTGCAGCAGATCCTCTCCTGCGTCCGTGAACGCGGTGCAGACACTCGTGCCGAATGGAGGGAGCAGATCGCGCTCTCGTTGGCGCAGAGCGCTGCGATACCTGTGGGTAAGAGCCTGAACGAGAAAGAGATGCGCGAGTTGGTCTCGTCTCTTATGCAAATTCCAACCCATCGCATCACTCCGGACGGCAAGACGGTTCTCGCGCTTTTGAGCAACGAGGAGATAGAAAAAAAATTCTAATTACTATGAAACGAATTCTTTTGTACCTTGTACTTTGTCCTTTTGTCTTTTTGATAGCATGTACGCCGAAAGCGGATCACCTGACGATCCTGCATACGAATGATACGCACTCGCAGGTAGAACCCAAGGCTAACGGCCAAGGAGGTTACGCGCGGCGTATGGGGCTGATTGAACGGGAACGACAGGCGGATGAGAACCTGCTGTTGGTCGATGCCGGCGATTTCTGCCAGGGTACGCCGTACTTCAATTTCTACCACGGCCGGGTAGAGATCGATGCCATGAACCATATGGGCTACGACGCTGCGACCCTCGGCAATCATGAGTTTGATAATGGTCTGGATACTTTGGCGGCGGTGCTGGGGACCGCATCGTTTCCTATCGTATGCGCTAACTATGATTTCACCGGCACAGCGATGGAAGGTAAGACAAAGCCTTTCGTTATCGTCCGTAAAGGTGGGCTGAAGATCGGCATCTTGGGTCTTGGTTGTGACCCGAAAGGTCTGATCTCTGATAAGAACTTCCTGCCGGCGAAGTACCTCGACCCGTATGCGTCTGCCCAGAAAGCTGTGGATGCCCTGCGGGCGGAAAAATGCGACATTGTCGTTTGTCTCAGTCACCTCGGTACGTATGGCAAGGCCGCAGAAGATGTCTGCGATGTGCAACTCGTCCAAAACACCCGCGGTATTGATGCCGTGATCGGTGGACATACCCATAAATTATATGATAATTTACGCATCGCTAATTTGGACGGAGATAGTGTTCCTGTATGCCAAATGGGCAAGGCCGGAGGCTTTTTAGGTAAAATTGTGCTATATTTAGGTGACAAAATTGAAAAATAAGGCAAAAAAATTTGCATATTCGAGAAAAAAGCAGTAATTTTGTGCCGTTTTTCCGAAATAGGCGGAAATAAAAGTGTACGAAATTTATTAAAAACACACAAAATAATAAAACTAAAACGTTTAGTATTATGGCAGAAATTGAAGCAAAAGTAAAAGCAATCATTGCTGATAAACTTGGTGTAGAAGAGTCTCAAATTACTAACGAGGCTAATTTCCAAACTGATCTGGGCGCTGATTCGCTGGACACCGTTGAGATGATTATGGAGTTTGAGAAGGAGTTCAACGTAGAGATTCCGGACGAGGACACCCAGAAGATTGCTACCGTAGGCGACGCGATCGCTTATGTTGAGAAGAAAGCTGGAAAGTAATTTTCTTTTCATCTGAGTTTGCGAGTTTACGGGAGTACTGTAAACTCGTTATGCTTTTATATATAGTCATACAGGATTTATGCAACTAAAACGAGTAGTTATTACAGGTTTAGGCGCGCTTACGCCCGTGGGTAATTCGGCTCCGGAGACCTGGCAGGCCATGATAAACGGCGTGAGCGGAATAGCGCCTATCACGGCGTTTGATGCCACGAAGTTCAAGACCCATTTTGCGGGCGAAGTGAAGAATTTTGATCCCTCTCCTCTGATGGATCGCAAGGAAGCGCGCAAAATGGACCGGTACTCTCAGTTCTCCGTGTGGGTGGCGAACGAAGCGCTTCAGGACAGCGGGTTGGATCTCGACAAAGAGGACCGCAGCCGTGTCGGCGTGGTTTGGGGTAGCGGCATGGGCGGTCTGCAATCTACCGAAGAGGAGATCATCGATTTCGCCAAAGGTGACGGTGTACCCCGTTTCAATCCCTTCATGATTCCGAAGGCGATCCCATCTATCGCAGCAGGTCAGATATCCATCCGTTTCGGCCTGGGTGGCCCGAGTTTCTCGGTCAGCACCGCCTGCTCGTCTTCGTCACACGCGGTAGGTTCGGCATTTGACCAGATCCGTCTGGGGCATGCCGATGTGCTGCTGACCGGTGGTGCAGACGCCGATGTGACCTATACGGGTATCGGCGGCTTCAACTCGCTGCACGCGCTCTCGACCAATAACGAGCAGGCAACGACCGCCAGTCGGCCGTTCTCCAAGTCCCGCGACGGATTCGTCTTAGGCGAAGGAGCTGCCTGTCTGATCCTGGAGGACTACGAGCATGCCAAGGCACGCGGAGCGAAGATCTACGCAGAGATAGTAGGCGAAGGAATGACCTCCGATGCGTATCATATGACTGCTCCCGATCCTGAGGGTAAAGGGGCGGAGCGCGTGATGCGTCTGGCGCTGAAGGATGCCGGACTGCAACCCGAGCAGATCGATTTTATCAATACGCACGGCACATCGACTCCTCTGGGCGACGTGACGGAGGTGAAGGCCATCCAGCGCGTCTTCGGCGAGCATGTGTACGACATGAACCTCGATTCGACCAAATCCATGACCGGTCACCTCATCGGTGCTACAGGCGCCGTGGAGGCAATCGCTTGCGTCATGGCGCTCAAGGACGGCATCATCCCGCCGACCATCAACCATGACCCCGACGACGAGGACGAGAACATCGACTATCGTATTAACTTTACCTTTGGTAAAGCCCAGAAACGCGATATCAAGTATGCGCTGAGCAACACCTTCGGTTTCGGCGGCCATAACGCCTGCCTGGTGTTTAAGAAATGGGAAGAATAACAGGGAAGGGACCCCTTGATTGTCCTCTGTATTAGTCACTAAAAAATTAAGGTCTTATGATTACGAAAATTGGCGAAAACGCAGGCCTCGTATGGGGCGCATTGCAGAACGGTGCACAGGGTCTGAAAGCACTGAAGAAAGCTACCAAGCTGAAGAACGATGAGCTCTTCTTGGCTTTGGGATGGCTGGCTCGCGAAGGCAAACTGACCTTCGAGGAGAAAGAGGCAGACCTCTTTGTTGCACTGGCTTAAGTATGGTTATTGCAATCGTAGGCGCCTCGGGCGCTGTCGGACAGGAACTGTTAGCTGTGCTCGCACAGCGGCAGTTTCCTCTCTCCGAACTGCGACTTTTTGGTTCGGAGCGAAGTGCCGGCAAGAAATATCTTTTTTGTGGCAAAGAGTACGAAGTACAACTGCTACAAGATAACGACGCTTTCAAGGGCGTCGATATTGCGTTTGTCTCCGCGGGTGCAGGCGTGTCACGTACGTATGCGGGCACCATCACCCGTTACGGAGCCATCATGATAGATAACTCCTCTGCTTTTCGTATGGACGACGATGTGCCTCTGGTGGTGCCGGAGGTGAACGCCGCGGACGCCTTGGTAAGGCCGCGGAATATCATCGCTAACCCAAACTGTACGACGATTCAGATGGTTGTGGCATTGCAGGCCATCGAGCGTCTGAGTCATATCCGCCGCGTGCATGTATCGACCTATCAGGCGGCTTCCGGTGCAGGCGCACAGGCGATGAAGGAGTTACAAAACCAGTACCGCCAGCTCCTCAACGGCGAGGAGCCGACGGTCGAGAAGTTTGCATATCAGTTAGCCTATAACGTCATCCCTCATATCGATGTCTTCACCGACAACGGCTATACCAAGGAGGAGATGAAGATGCATAACGAGACGCGTAAGATCATGCATTCGGACGTGAAAGTCAGCGCTACCTGCGTCCGCGTGCCGTCGCTCAGGGCGCATAGCGAGAGCGTCTGGGTAGAGACCGAGCGGCCTATCTCCGTAGAGGAAGCCAAAGCGGCATTCGCAAAGGCGGAAGGATGCGTGCTAATGGATGAGCCGGAGAAGAAGATCTACCCGATGCCGTTGTTCTTGAGCGGCAAGGATGAGGTCTTCATCGGCCGTGTACGCAAGGACCTCACGGACGAGAACGGACTGAGTTTCTGGTGCGTCAGCGACCAGATCCGCAAGGGCGCCGCCCTCAATGCCGTCCAGATAGCGGAGTACCTCAATGGCCAAATGGCTAAATAAATGACCAAATGGTAAATGATCAAATGGTAAATATCATGGCCCCCGTTGGGTGCTGGGAGTCTTTGGCTGCGGCGATACATGCCGGGGCTACCTCGGTCTATTTCGGCATCGAGCACCTGAACATGCGTGCTCGCAGTTCGGTTAATTTCACGACGGAGGACCTGCATACGATCGTTGCTACCTGCCGCGAGGCGGGCGTGAAGACCTACCTGACGCTCAACACAGTCATGTACCCCGAGGACCTGCCCTTGATGCGGGAGATAGTGGATCATGCCAAGGCCGCCGGTCTCGATGCCATCATCGCATCGGACATCGCCGTCATGGAGTATGCCGTGAGTCAAGGCGTGGAGGTGCACCTATCTACCCAACTCAATATAGCTAACACTGCCGCCCTGCGGTTCTACGCACGTTTTGCGGACGTCGTCGTCCTGGCGAGGGAGCTAAACATGGAGCAGGTGGCATCGATCCACCGGGACATCGTGGAGCAGCAGATCAAAGGCCCTAAAGGCGAACTGCTGCGCATCGAGATGTTCTGCCATGGCGCGCTTTGCATGGCGGTTAGCGGTAAATGTTACCTGAGTCTCAATAACTACGGCCTCTCGGCGAACCGCGGTGCCTGTGTACAGGTCTGCCGCCGAGGTTATACGGTCAAAGACAAGTCCTCTGATCTGGAGCTCGATATAGACAACCAGTATATCATGTCCCCGAAGGACCTCAAGACCATCGGTTTTCTCAATAAGATGCTGGACGCGGGTGTTCGGGTGCTGAAGATCGAAGGTCGTGCCCGCGGGGCGGAGTACGTCGATACGGTCGTGCGGTGCTATAAGGAAGCCGTGGAGGCTTGGCAGGCAGGCGAGTATGCCGATAATGCGGTTATCGAACCGAAGATAGCCGCTTGGGACGAACGGCTCAGCCGGGTTTTCAATCGCGGGTTCTGGGACGGTTACTACCAGGGTCAGCGGCTCGGCGAGTGGACTCATGAGTACGGCAATAAGGCGACGCGGAAGAAGATCTACGCCGGTAAGTGTACCAATTTCTTCAAGAACCTCTCTGTGGCGGAGTTCCTCGTGGAGGCAGTTCCGCAGGTCGAGGAAGGACAACC
>DGTR01000027.1:0-317 GCA_002394395.1 Bacteroidales bacterium UBA4331
ACCCTTTGGTGCGCGGCTATAGACCCCGTTTTGAACGAGAAGAAGTATATCGTTCCGGGTCTTGGCGATGCCGGCGATCTATGTTATGGTCAAAAGATCCATCTCTCCGATCGTTAAATGGATGCCTGCTGTCCTTGTGGCAGCGGGCATTGCTGTTCTTTCCCTATGGGAGAACCCCCGTATGCCGTCCTCGCTATCGATGAGCGACAAGGTGTTGCACGGGGCGATGTACTTCGTGTTGGCGGTGGCGTGGTTGGTGCCTCTCGGTGCGCGACTGCGCGGGCGCGTAATGCCATATATTTATGTTTGGCTCGGGG
>DGTR01000027.1:529-99455 GCA_002394395.1 Bacteroidales bacterium UBA4331
TTCAGAAATCAGTAGTCAGAAATACCATATAGCCCTCTCGATGCTTTTTCACAGCCGCTTGCGGCGGGCATTGAGTCTGCTGGACCAGTACGGTTCGGCGGAGTCTGCGTGGGCTGCGGTCGATGAGCCGGAGAAAGCGGCAGTGATGGCTCGTGCGGAGAAAGAGTGGGAGTGGATACAGGCGCATGACATCCGCGTGCTGACGCAGGAAGACGAGGCCTATCCTTACCGCTTGCGGAACTGTCCCGACCGGCCGTTTCTGCTTTATACAAAAGGACATGTATGTCCATCGGAAGGTCATATCGTCTCTATCGTGGGCACGCGGCGACCGACGGAGCGGGGAAAGGAGTTGACGGCAGCGCTGGTACGCGATTTGGCGGACCGTTTAGAGCACGTTACTATCGTTTCCGGAGGGGCGTATGGCATTGATATCGCGGCACATAGAGCGGCGCTGGAGGCCGGCATTCCGACTATCATTGTGCCCGCGCACGGGTTGGATCGGATCTATCCTATCACCCATCGTCCGGAGGCGGTCGCTTCTCTGGCGAAAGGCGGGTTGCTGACTGAATACCCCTCCGGGACGGAACCCATCCAGTCGAATTTCGTTCGGCGGAACCGCATTGTGGCGGGTCTGGCGGATGCGGTGGTCGTTGTGGAGAGTCATGCCCGCGGAGGCAGCCTCATCACTGCCCGCATGGCTAACGACTACGGCAAGCCTATTTTTGCTTTACCGGGCCGGCCGAATGACCCTGCCTCTGAGGGCTGCAACGACCTTATCCGTGGAGGCCGAGCCAGACTGATCACCGGAGCTGACCACCTCATTGAAGCGATGGAATGGAAGACCCGGAAGAGTGCTTCGGAAGGTATGCAGACCAGCCTGATCGGGCTGATGGACAACCTGACTAAGGAGCAGCAGATCATCCTCGCCAAACTACAGGAGGCGGAGGAGGGAATGCATATCAACCTTATCGTCATGGAGACCGGTCTGGCATATGGCGAGGTGGCATCTGAGTTGACGATGTTAGAGATCGAAGGGCTCGTTCGAGCTCTGCCGGGAGGGGTATATATAAAAATATAGTCGCACTAATGTGCGAATAACAAGCCTTATTGCCTATAAAAATTCAAATAAATTTGATTTTTAAAGTCAAAGTCTTGCATATTCCAAATTTTTGTAGTAACTTTGCAGCGTGAAATGATTAATCATGCCCTTTGGGCAACGAAATAACACGTAATTATGGAATTATTCAAGAAGTATTTAGGAGTTTGTCTCCTGATTTTAGGTGTAGTATTCCTGGTGGTGTACAGATTTGCTCTGCCGGAGAATGGAATGCTGATCGCCGGCATGGTATGTGAGGTAGCCGGTATCTTAGCCTATATTTTCATTAACAGAAGGGGATAACCGCTGATGGCAGGTCAGGGTGGATTCAATGATGCTGTGAAGTATCACTTGACGGGAATGTACCAGGATTGGTTCCTGGACTATGCGTCGTATGTGATTCTGGAACGTGCTGTACCGGCGATAGAGGATGGCCTGAAGCCCGTTCAGCGCCGTATTCTTCATGCGATGAAGACGGTGGATGACGGGAAATACAACAAGGTCGCCAATATTGTTGGCCAGACGATGCAGTACCACCCTCATGGCGATGCGTCCATCGGCGATGCGCTGGTGCAGTTGGGCCAGAAAGACCTGCTGATCGATTGCCAGGGAAACTGGGGCAACATCCTGACGGGTGACGGCGCAGCGGCGCCCCGTTATATCGAGGCAAGGCTGAGTAAGTTTGCGTTAGAGGCGGTGTTCAACGCCAAGACGACGGAGTGGATGAAGAGTTACGACGGCCGTAAGAACGAGCCGATTCACCTGCCGGTGAAATTCCCGCTGCTGTTGGCACAAGGAGTTGAGGGTATCGCCGTGGGTCTGAACTCGAAGATCCTGCCGCATAACTTCAACGAGCTTTGCGACGCTTCGTTGGCGTACCTTAGGGGTCAGGAGTTCCAACTCTATCCGGATTTTCCGACCGGCGGCGTGATCGACGTGACCAAGTACAACGACGGCGAACGCGGCGGTCAGGTGAAGATCCGTGCGAGGATTCAGAAGGCGGACGACAACAAGACCCTGATCATCACGGAGATTCCTTACGGAACCACCACCTCGAAGATCATTGAGACTATCCTCAAGGCGAACCAGAAAGGAAAGATCAAGATCAAGAAGATTGACGATTTCACCGCCGACCAGGCGCGTATCGTTGTGCAGCTGGCACCGGGTTCGTCGTCGGACAAAGCGATTGACGCACTCTATGCCTTCACGGATTGCGAGGTGAATATCAGCCCGAACTGCTGCGTTGTGGAGAACCGCAAACCGATCTTCACCAACGTGAGCAACCTGCTCAAACTCTCCACGGAGAACACCAAAGCGCTGCTGAAATGGGAGCTGGAGATCGAGAAAGGGGAGCTGGAGGAGAAGTATTTCTACACCTCGTTAGAGAAGATCTTCATCGAGAACCGCATCTATAAAGAGGAGGGTTACGAGAACGCGCCGAACAAGGAGAAGCTGATTGCGTTTGTGGACGAGGCGTTGACGCCGTTCAAGGCCCAGCTGATCCGTGAGGTGAGGAGCGAAGATATCGAGAAACTCTTCGAGATACGAATGCTGCGCATCACGAAGTTCGACTCCAAAAAGGCGGATGAGCTGATGAAGGATCTGGAGAAGAAGATCAAGGCGTGCATCAAGAACCTCAACCACCTGACGGACTATACGATCTCGTGGTTTGAGATGCTGAAAGCGAAATACGGCGAGGCCTATCCGCGTAAGACCGAGGTGCGTAACTTCGGTGCGATCAATGTGCAGGCGGTTGTGGAGAACAACGTCAAGCTGTACATGAACAGCGAAGAGGGATTCGTCGGGACGGGGTTGAAGAAAGATGACTATCTGTTCGATTGCTCGGATATAGACGACCTGATTGTCTTCCACAAGGACGGCAAATACAAGGTCGTGAAGGTAGCCGAGAAACTGTTCGTCGGGACGGATATATTGCATATCGCAGTGTTCCAGCGCGGCGATGAGCGGACGGTGTATAACGTTGTTTACCGCGACGGCAAGAAAGGTCCGTACTACATGAAACGCTTCTCCGTGACCGGTGTGGCGCGGGATAAGGAGTACGACCTGACGCAAGGCAAGCCGGGGTCGAAGGTGATGTATTTCACCGTCAACCCGAACGGCGAGGCGGAGGTAATCCGCGTGGCGCTGAAGCCGGCGCTGCACCTCAAGAAGTTAGAGGTATGCAAGGATCTGAGCGAGTTAGCCGTCAAATCGCGCACGGCGCGAGGCAATCTGCTGACCAAATACGAAGTCAAATCCATCACTCTGAAACAGAAAGGCCGCTCGACGCTCGGCGGTCGGAAGGTATGGTTTGACCCGGATGTGCTGCGCGTCAACTACGACGAGCACGGAGTCTATCTGGGCGAGTTCTGGGACGACGACCGGATCCTGGTCATCAATAACGACGGTACATACTACACCACCAGTTATGACCTCACCGCCCATTTCGAGGATAACATCCTGCGGATTGAGAAACTGGATGCAGACAAGGTTTGGTCGCTGATTCAATGGAACGGCGAGTTGAAATACTACTACGGAAAGCGGTTTAAGTTAGACGACGCGCAGGCGAAGATCCAGTCGTTCCTGGGAGAGGACAAAGAATCCCGCATCGCTGTACTGTCCGACCGTGAGGAGGCGGTGTTCCGCGTGCTGTTCAGCGACGAGAAACACGAGCCGATGGAGATCACGATGGCTGAGTTCATCGATGAGAAATCCCCCAAGGCGAAGGGTAAACGCGTGACAACCTTGGAGGTGGCGAGCATCGAAGATATCACCCCAGAGCCGGAGCCCGAACCAGAGGAAGAGGACGCAGCTCCCGAGGAGCTGATGGAGGAGGAAGGAGAGAAGGATGCTTCGCTAAAAGAAGAAGCGAAGAAAGCACCTGAAGAGATAGAGGTGGAAGGCGTGAAGATGACCTTCGAGAAACCACAAGATACACAATTAGATTTATTCTAATGGAAATTATTTTAGGAAGTCAGAGCCCGAGGAGGCGCGAGTTGATGGCAGGTTTAGACCTGCCATTTACGGCTGTTACTATCGATGCCGACGAACATTATCCGGCCGAGTTGCAGGGCGGCGATATACCTTATTATATATCGCGCGCGAAGGCGCACGCGTACGAGGGAAAGCTCAAGGAGGATCAGATTCTTATCACCGCAGATACGATCGTATGGTTGGAGGGTCAGATGTTAGGCAAGCCCCACGACGAGGCGGAGGCGTATGCGATGCTGCGAGCCCTCTCCGGCAAGACCCATCAAGTGTTCACCGCCGTCACTTTTGTCCAAAAAGGGAAAGCGATGGAGACCGTGGTCGATAAGACAGATGTGACTTTTTGCGAGTTGACGGACGAAGAGATTCGGCACTATATACAAAAATACCGGCCTTTTGACAAAGCCGGTGCGTATGGGGTGCAGGAGTGGATCGGTTATATCGCCTGCACCGAGATGAAGGGTTCGTATTTCAACGTCATGGGATTCCCCGTGCACCTCGTTTACAAGGCCCTCAAGCAGATGCTGTAGAGCATCCCGAGGAACATCGTGAACTTGATGAGTTGCTGGCAGTTCTTATAATCCGAAGGAATCTTCGCTGCCCACAACAGCCATAATGCCCCGAGGAGGGGCGTTATTATTCCTAAGACGATATATCTCGTGCTGAGGCTGTTCCATCCGATGGGGAACGGCAAGACACGGTACCAGAGGTGGCCGATGATGGCGAGGGCGAGTACCGCCAGGGCTGTCACGAAGATTTTTGTCCATGTGTCTCCCCAGACGACCGGCATGGAGTGACACTCCAACTCTCGGTCGCCCATCTGGTCCTGCATGTCCTTGACGATTTCCCGCATCCAGGTGAGGAGGAACGCGAAGAGCGCGAAGCCTCCGAGCCAGGCGTAGAGGTCGTGCTCGAGGGAGGTGTAATGCAGGATAGGGGCGTAGCGAAGCTGGAGCAGCGCCACGTTCGCCATCGCTACCAACATCGGTGTCAGGCCTGCGAGCAAGGCGATGATGAGATTGCCGACCATGAAGAGGCGTTTATACGAGGAGGAGTAGAACCACAAGAGCCCCGGCACGAGGATAAACAGGATGCCGAGGGTCATGCTGCGCAGGAGTATGGCGACGACGAGTCCGCAGAGGATGCCCACGCCGCTCAGACAGAGACTGAGGTGCATGGCTGTGGGTTTGGGGATGGTGCGGGTGACGATCAACTCGTCGGGCCGGTTGATGCGGTCGATCTTGACATCGAAATAGTCATTGATGACGTATCCGCCGGCGGCAATCAGGACGGTCGCAAGCGCCAACAGGAGGGTGATGAACCACGGGAGTTGCTCCCCAAACGCCGCCGCATCCAAGATAGGCACGGCTACCCATTTCTCCATGAGGTATATCAGCGCGGCGAGGAAGAGCAGGTTGCTCCACCTCACCAGACGCATGATATCTTTGAAAGTATTCAGCATTCAGTTATCAGTATTCAGTTTACTTGATTTTTAGAACCACTCCGGTCCACGCGGGCAGGGTGATATCGAAGAAGGCATCCGGCGCAAAATCAATCGGCTGTTTGCCTCCGCGCAGAAGATCCGTGGCGGTCGCCTTGGCTTTTCCGTCCATCTCGAGATAGACGAAGGCGTCGTTTGGCAAGCGGAGATGAATCTGCCGCTCGCGGTCGTGGAAATTGACGACCACAAGGAGGGTCTCCCCCTTGATATGCCGGATGAAAGAGAAGTGCTGGCGTTTGTCGAAACCCTCCCCCTGCGCATAGGTGATGTCGTACATGCGGCCTTTCTGGATCGCTTTGTCATCACGCGTGAGGGTTAGGAGTTTCTGATAAAACTCGCGCAGTTCTTTTTGTTCCGGCGAGAGTTTAGCGCCGTCGAACTTACCTTTGTTCGCCCATGCCTGGATGGATTTGACACCCCAATAATCGAAGATGGTGGTTCTGCCGTCGATACCGGAGAAGCCCTCCATCTCCATACCCCGTTCGCCTAACTCCTGGCCGGAGTAGATCATGACGGGACATTGATTGAGGGTAGCCGCCACGATCATTGCCGGCTCGGCGCACCGTCCGTCTCCGCTGAAGAAGCCGCTGGCGATTCGCTGCTCGTCGTGGTTCTCAAGGAAATAGAGCATGTGCTTGAGTCGTTCATCGCCGTGCTGCATCCATTTGGAGGTGATGCCTTCGGCGGGCCATCCCTTACTGAGAACACCGCGGAGGTAGTCGTACATGCCCACTTTGTCGTAGAGGTAGTCGAATCCCGCCGCGAGGTATGCATCGTATTGGTTCGGGTCGTAACACTCGCCGATAAAAAGGAATTTCTTATGCCTCTTCCGCACGGCTGCAATCGCCCACGCGAAGAATTCGACAGGCACCATCTCCGCCATATCGACCCGCACGCCGTCGATACCTTTGTCCGCCCAGAAGAGCAGGATGTCGCGCATCTTGATCCATGTAGAGGGGATGGGGTCGAACTGCTTCTCCCGTCCGCCCTGATAGAAGACGCCGTAGTTCAGTTTGACGGTCTCATACCAGTCGTTGAGGGAAGGATGCGAAGTGAAACAATCATTGCCGGTGACCTTGGCGGGGAACTCTTCATAGCCCTGGAGGTCCTTGTCCATCGTGAATCGTTCGCCCGGCAGGTAGTAGAAGTTATTGAGCGGGGAGAAGGCCCATTCGGGATGGTCTTTCTCTCCGAGATCCTCTACGCCAGCAGGTTTGCAGAGGGATTTATACTCGCGGCTGACGTGGTTGGGCACAAAGTCGATGAGTACACCGAGTCCGGCGTCGTGGGTGCGTTGAACAAGGGCTTCGAACTCCTGCATACGCTTGGATTCGTTCTTCGCCAAGTCGGGATCGACATCGTAATAGTCGGTGATGGCATAAGGCGAACCGGCTTTGCCTTTGGTGATAGCCGGGTTGTTGTATTGGGCAGTGGCGTGTCGGATGACTCCGGTGTACCAAACATGCGTAGCGCCCAAATCCGAAATGGACTTGAGCGCACGCTCGTTGATATCTACAAATCGCCCGCAGCCATTCTCTTCCTTGGTGCCGTTATGTTTGCGCGTCTCGTTGTAGTTGCCCAAAAGGCGCGGGAAGAGTTGGTAAATAATGGGTTTGTTCATGGTAGATAGTGGTGTGTTTTTATACCAAAGCTTGGGTGTCGGTGGCAATCATGAGTTCCTCGTCGGTGGGGATGAGGCAGACGGTTACTTTTGAGCCCTTCTTGGAGATGATGCGCTCTTCGCCGCGTACGTTATTCGCCTCTTCGTCCAGCTCGATGCCGAGGTAACTGAGACCTTTCATCACTTTTGCGCGGATGTACGGGTCGTTCTCTCCGATACCGGCAGTGAAGACAAGGATGTCGATGCCGTTCATCGCTGCGGCGTACGCACCGATGTATTTCTTCAGGCGATAGATAAACATCTTCCGTGCGAGGTCAGCGCGTTTGTTGCCCTCTTTGATGGCAGCCTCAATGTCACGGCAGTCGCTGGAGACACCGGATACGCCGAGGAGACCGGATTTCTTGTTGACGAGGTTGTTGAAAGCCGCTGTGTCCAGATGCTCTTTATCCATGATGAAGGTAGCAGCGCCGAGGTCGAGGTCACCGGCACGGGTACCCATGACGAGGCCCTCCACCGGCGTCAGACCCATCGAGGTGTCCACGCTCTTGCCGTCCATGACAGCCGTGCAACTTCCGCCGCCACCGATGTGGGCGGTAACAATCTTCTTGCCCTTCGGATCGACGCCGAGGAACTCGCATACGCGTGCGGATACATAGCGGTGGCTGGTTCCGTGGAAACCATAGCGGCGGATGGCGTACTTCTCGTATAATTCATAAGGAAGCGCGTACATGTACGCGTAGTCCGGCATGGTCTGGTGGAAGGCGGTGTCGAAGACCGCTACCTGGGGAACGCCCGGCAGGATCTTCTCGATCGCATCGATACCCTTGAGGTTAGCGGGGTTATGCAGCGGAGCGAGGTCGATACACTCCACGATCTGCGCTTTCACTTCCGGGGTGATGAGTACGGATTTGTTGAATTTCTCGCCACCATGGACTACGCGGTGACCGACAGCATTGATCTCCTTGAGATCCTTGATGCAGCCGATTTCCGGGTCCACCAGTTTCTCGAGGATGAGCTCGATACCCACGGTGTGTTCCGGCATGGGCTTCTCAAATTTTACTTTCTCGCCGTTTGGCAGTTTGACCAAAAGGAAGGAGTCCGGCAGACCGATCTTCTCGATGCCACCCTGCGCCATCACGGTTTTGCTCTCCATCTCAAAGAGCTTATATTTAATACTGCTACTACCGCAGTTTAAAACTAAGATTTTCATAATTTTAATAAATTAAAATTCTGGAGCTTCGGCTACGTCGAGTTGCGTAAGCGAGCTTACACCTGACTTGCACGAACCTTCATGTATTACTTAATAGCTTGGTTGGCAGTGATAACCACCATTTGAACAATGTCTTGCACTTTGCATCCGCGGCTGAGGTCATTGACCGGCGCAGCGATACCTTGGAGAATCGGTCCCACGGCGTCTGCCCCGCTGAAACGCTCCACGAGTTTATAGCCGATGTTTCCAGCCTGGAGATCCGGGAATACGAGTACGTTTGCTTTTCCGGCTACAGGACTGCCCGGCGCTTTGGTAGCAGCGACGGACTCAATCAGCGCTGCGTCGGCCTGCAGCTCACCATCGAGAGCCAGCTCAGGCGCCATCTCCTTGGCGAGTTTGGTTGCCTCTGCTACTTTGTCCACGAGTTCATGCTTAGCGCTACCCTTGGTAGAGAAGGAAAGCATAGCTACGCGCGGCTCGATGCCTGCGATAGCGCGTGCGGTCTCTGCGGTGGAGATAGCTATCTCTGCGAGCTGTTTAGCATCCGGATTCGGGTTCACGGCGCAGTCGGCAAAGAGCAGGAATCCATTCTCTCCCAGGTGTTTAGCCGGGGTGAACATCAGAAATGCACCGCTGACGATGGAGCAGCCGGGTTTGGTCTTGAGGATCTGGAATGCGGGGCGGATGGTGTCTGCCGTTGTGCCGCGCGCACCTGCGAGCTCTCCGTCAGCGTCACCTGCCTTGATCATCAGACAGCCGAGGTACAAAGGATCCTGCGCTTTCTTAGCCGCCTCTTCCTCCGTCATGCCTTTTGCTTTGCGGAGTTCAAAGAGGAGATTTGCATACTCAGGCATTTTCGGATCGTGAATCGGGTCCACAATCTTCGCCTCATGGATGTGCTCATAGCCCTTTTCAGCCGCCATGGCTTTAATTTTCTCGGGGTCACCAATTAAAATAAGCTGCGCAATCTTATCCTTTAATAAGATGTTTGCAGCTTCCAACGTACGTGGTTCGTCACCTTCCGGCAACACAATGCGCTGCGGATTCGCCTTTGCGCGCGCAATCATTTGATTTAAAATGTCCATAATATATAGCGTTTTAGTATTTGAAATACGATGTAACTAAATCGAGTGCAAAGATACAAAATAAATCCCATATATGCAATACTGAGTAACAAAAAAAAATTTTTTTGCCAAAAAGTTTGCATATGTCAAAAAAAAGTAGTACCTTTGCGCCCTGAATTGTGAATGCAACGAAAATAATCTCTTTTTTATCATGAAAAAAGGCATATACATCTTATCTCTGTTGATCCTCTCCCTGCCGTTAATGGCGCAAGAGAGCGAGGAGGAGTTGAAGGGTGCTCACCCTTACAAAGTGGAAGAGAATGAGGATATTCCTCCAGAGTTTGCACACTGGTCAATTATTCCTCATGTGGGATTTAGCTCTTTTGACGGTGATTTTACCTCTGAGGCAAAGCATTCCGTTGCAGTACCAGCAGCGGGTTTGGCATTGGAGTATAACTTCACTCCGGTATGGAACTTGGGTATCGAGTATATGTATGATATGTACACCGTTACGGGTAATGCCGGACATGCCGATACCTTGTTGACCGGTCACATGCACAAAGCGGGTGCGTACTTGGGAATGGATCTTATCAGTATAATTTTCCCGCGTTCGAAAAAGAAGATATTATCCGTTATTCCTGCTATTGGAGGTGGTGTGGCGTTCTATAAAAGGGCAAAATACTATATGGATGATTTCTACATAGATCCAAGAACGGGACAAAATGTTAACCCGACGCACGCAAGGGGTAATACGGCATCGTATATCAATGCGGATGGCGAAGTAGGACCGGAGCATGATAATGGCTATAGGTCTATCGGTTACCTGCAAGCAGGTGTGAATGTGGAGTTTAACTTGAACCGAACCCTTGCGTTAGGTGTTCGCGCGAACTATTCCTATTTCACGCGAGACTATGTCGATGGCCGTGGTTATCATAAATTGAGCCCATCTTCATTCGCATCAAAGAATAACGATGGTATTTTTGATGTAACGCTGAATTTGCGTATTAAGTTTGAGCCGCAATCCAAGAACCACGTACGTAACATCAGTTCGTTTGAGACTTGGGAGAAGAAGGCGGAGCAGAAACCTTGTCATGATACCGTTATCATCCGTCACGACTCAATCATCGTTCGCGAGTCGTTCCACGAGCAAGAAAAAGAGTTGGAACAATACTATTATGTATATTTTGCTAACAACAAGGCAGATATTGACGACAAGGGTCTGATCACCATCCAGCAGGTAGCAGAGCGTCTGCAAGAAGATACGAGTTTGTATGCGGTTGTAACGGGATATTGCGACAATACCGGATCTAACAGCCTCAACTATGCATTGGGTGACAGACGTGCAGACAATGTAGTGGATGAGTTGGCTCAGGAGCACGGAATCGAAATGGAGCGTATGCATGCCGGTGGTGTGGGTAAGGTGATCGGTCGTCGTAGTACTGCTTCGTATGGACCGAACCGTCGCGCAGCCATTCGTCTTGTGGACAAAGAGACGTTCGAACGTATGAAGTATAATCTGGATGACCAGAAGGCTAACCGTCCTGAGAAGGAAGAGAAGACAGTACCGTTGTCCGAGAGCGCTCGCCCTGAGAAGATGAATGTTTATAAGCAACGCGATAGTGAAGAGGTAAAGACGGAGAAGAGTACTACCCTCTCAAAGTTAGCACGTCAATACTATAACAACACCTATTGCTGGGTTTATATCTACATCGCCAACAAGGAGAAGATATCCAATCCGAATGCATTAGTTCCCGGAACCAAGTTGATTGTTCCGGAGTTGACGGAGAAGGAGATGCAGATTACGAAAGACGAGAGCCTTGTACTCTACAGCAACGCTCGTCAGCAAAAATAATACTGACTACGGTCCCATAGCTCAGTTGGTTAGTAGCACCTGACTCATAATCAGGGGGTCCTTGGTTCAAGCCCAAGTGGGACCACGACAGGAGGGTAGTCCCGTGACTATCCTCCTGTTGATATATAAGGAATAAAAATAACGTATAATTACTAATGCGTCTTCGATTCATGATATGGATGTGCGCGCTGGCTCTGATGATCGGAGGCGGCGATTTGTACGCGGCATCGAATGCGCAGAAGCGTGCCAAGAAGCGTGCAAAAATAGAGCAGAAAAGGGCTGCAGAGAAGCGCAAAGCTGAGAAGAAAAGGGCAGCTAAGCAGAAAGCGGACAAGAGGAAACGGATCAAAGAGGGGAAGCCTTTGTTGTACGTTTATTCGTATGATTTGAAGTCAGGAGAATTACTTCCTGCAACGCATATCACGGTACAAGAGCAGAACGCACGTCCGAACAAGAAGCCGAAGATTAACAAACCTACCGACAATAAACGTGCACGTGTATCTCGTGGTTTGCCGAATGGTCAGTATTGGGCAGCGGCAGCCAAGACCGGTTTCTTTCCGTCAGACACAATTCGTTTTTCCCATCGTGAAGATGAGGACACCGTGAAGGTGTATTTGTATCCGGAGACCCGTCTGGCATTTACGGTGACGGATTCCTTGACCTCTCGTCCCGTGGCGGCAAATGTGATTGTTCGCAATCATGAGCGGAAACGAATCATGCAGACCACGTCGGATAGTGTGCATTCCGTACTGGCAGTGTTGTTAGACGACCGAATCCCCTATTATACCATCGAGGCTACAGCTGTGGACTATTTCCCGTTCCATGATACAATCACGGATCCGAACTTGTTCAAAGGTGTGGTAATGTCACCGAAAGAGGTGAGATCATTTCTGTTGCATAATATCTATTTTGCAACCGGGAAGACGCGAATTCTAGCGACGTCAGAGCCAGCTTTGAATGAGTTATATCAGTTTCTGAAGATCCGTCCGCATCAACGCATTCGTATCGTGGGTCATACCGATAATATCGGTTCGGACCGTTCTAATCAGTCACTTTCCGAAGGAAGGTGTCGTGAAGTTCGTCGAGAGATGGAGGAGCGTGGAATCCACTCCGGTCGAATTGAGATTGAAGGAAGGGGTGAACGGGATCCTATAGTGCCGAATGACACTGAGGAACACCGTCAGATGAACAGACGAGTAGAAATCGTACTACTATAAAAAAAGCCTCGTTTGAGGCTATTTTTTTACCATTTAGCAACCGTATCGTTGTAGATGTTTTCCGCAATCTCTGTGATGATGATTGCGCATAGTTCGTCTTGCACATCCGTCAAGAGGCGGCTGGCGTCAAAAGTCTGCGACGCGGAATAGGTCTTGTCAAACGAATCTTCGGGATTGATGTTATTGGTGAAATGCACGGTGACGCGGATGGTCAGTTTGCTCTCCGAAGCGTAGCTATCGGTAGAGATGGCGCCTTGCGTAATGTCATATCCCACAATCTCGCCTTCCAACTCCAAATCCCCTCCTTTTCGTAGAATCTGCAGGCGCGTCTGGCGCTGGTACAAGTCTCGGATGCCCTCAGAGAGGTTGTTGCTGAGGGTAGGGTTTACCAGCGGTGCATTGTTTGGAAAGTCAGCGATGGAGATGGAGTGGGTGGTCTGGTAGTTGATGTTCGCTCCATTGAACTTGTAAGAGATAGAACAAGAGGCCAACAGGAATAAAAGTGTACAGCAGATAGATCTTATTTTACCCCGTTTTGATACTGACTTAATACTGATTCGATTCTGTCTCGATAGTGTCTCGCCAGTCTGATTTCGTCTATTATAGTCCATACTCTTTGATTTTTCGATATAGTGTTCTTTCTGAGAATCCGAGTCTTGCAGCGGCTTCTTTTCTATTTCCGTCCGTCACCTCCAGGGCACGGCGGATGAGTTCTTTCTCTCCCTCATCCACGCGGAGGCTGTCTTCGATGTCTTCTGCCTCAATGGGTTTGCGTGAAGTTGTGTCGGGCGACGGAGAGATAGTGATGGTAGCAGCAGGTGAGATCTCGTGCTCTTTCGTTGGAGAGGGATGAAGTAACTCTTTGAGTTCCTCTATCTCTTTTTTATTCTGCATGACCATGTTGTAGAGGATGCCAATCTCATGGGAGTAGTCTTTTCCGGTAGACTCAGCGGGCGCCGAGCGTAGAACGATACTCTGTTGGTTCTCCTCTTTGGGCAGGTATTGACGGAGCGTGTCGGCATTAATCTGGTGATCCATCTCGATGACGGCAATCTGTTCGGCTAAGTTCTTGAGCTGACGGATATTGCCTCGCCAATAGGAGTTTTGCAACATGCGTGTCGCCTCTTCGTTTAGGGAGAGGGGTGGCATTTGGTATCTGTTACAGAAATCAACCGCAAACTTACGGAAGAGCAGAGGAATATCTTCTTTTCTCTCGCGTAGCGCGGGTACACGTATTTCTACGGTGTTGAGACGGTAATACAGATCCTCGCGGAAACGTCCGTCATCAATAGCCTGCCGCATGTTTAGGTTGGTTGCCGCCACGACGCGTACATTCGTCTTTCGAACCTGGCTGGAGCCCATGCGCAAGAACTCACCGGTCTCCAAGACACGGAGCAGGCGTACCTGTGTCTGGAGGGGAAGTTCTCCCACTTCGTCCAAAAACAGAGTACCTCCATCGGCTATTTCGAAATAGCCTTTGTGCTCGTTCTTAGCGTCAGTGAACGCCCCTTTCTCGTGTCCGAATAACTCGCTGTCGATAGTGCCTTCCGGGATGGCGCCGCAATTGACGGCAAAATAGGCACCATGTTTGCGAGCAGAGAAAGCATGGATGATCTTCGGGAAATGCTCTTTTCCGACTCCGGATTCACCGGTGATGAGAACACTAAGATCGGTTCGCGCCACTTGTACCGCGATTTCTATATCGCGGTTGAGGAGCGCGTTCTGTCCAATGATACCGAATCGCTGTTTGATAGCTAATAATTCTTGTTGCGTCATATTATTCCTGACAAAATGTCATGCAAAATTACAATATTTTTTGCATATATGCAAATTATTTGACAAAAAAAGTGTATATTCTTGTGTATGTCAAAAAAAAAGTGTACCTTTGCACGCTAAAATTTGAAATCATCCGTAGAGTTATGTATAAAACGATTCGACATCTTTTGGTATTAAGCGTCCTGTCGGCGATGTTTGCGGGCTGTGTGACGCAGAAGCAGATGACTTACCTATCCGATGCAAACTCGGAGAAGGCAGAGTCGATCAATGCCGATTTTCATCCACAATCAGAAATGGTAATCCGTCCGGGCGATGCGCTGACGATTTTTGTGTCCGCATTGGATCAGGAGGCAGTAGTTCCCTATAACCTGCCGATGGTGGTATATGCCAAGCCGGGTGAAGTACAGCCGACGACCACCCCTTCGATGCAATACTATATTGTAGATGAGGCGGGGGATATTGAATTCCCTATCTTAGGCAAACTGCATATCGCCGGTTTGCGTCGCAACGAGGTAGAAATTTTCGTAAAGAAAGAGCTGGAGAAACAGGTGATCAATCCGATGGTGCATGTGAATCTGATAAACGCGAAGGTATCGGTGATGGGCGAGGTGACCCGTCCTGGGCAGATACCCATTACTAATGGTCGTATAACGTTGTTGGATGCGCTGGCTGCAGCGGGCGATCTGACTCCTTATGGCCGTCGCGATAACGTGTTGGTGAGTCGTGAGGTGGATGGCAAGATGCAAATGGTGCGCCTGGATTTGAGGAGCGCTGATATATATAAGTCACCATATTTCTTTCTGCAGCAGAATGATGTGGTGTACGTATCGCCCAACAAAGTGAGGGCGGTAAGCAGTACTAATGCGGGGTTATGGTTTAGCATGGTGTCCACGGTAGCGAGCGCTGCGACTGTGATTGTGACGATTGTAAGCGTAACTCAAAAAAATTAGAGAGATTATGGAAAATCAGCGGAATAATGAAGAGATAGATGTTCGCAAAATTGTGCGAATAGCGTTGGATCATTGGTGGTGGTTTGTGATTGGCGTAGTGCTATTTTTGTGCTTAGGCCTGCTACGTTATTTCAGCACGACTGAGACCTGGATAACCGACGCGAGTGTCGTTCTCCGGTTGCAAGAGATGACCGGAAACAAGTTAGATCCGATGGCATTAATGGGGATCACAACCAAATCAGAAACGGAGGATGAAGTAGCCGTGATGTCTTCGCGCGGGCTAATCGGACAAACGATGGAATCGCTGAATTTATGGGAAACGAGCTATGTCAAGGATGGTCTGAAATGGCGTGAGGAATATCGTACACATGCTTTTTCTATCGAGCCGTTGGAGTTGACAAGGAAGGCGAAGTACAATACCTTCCTGGTAACCATCAAACCAAGCTCCAAGGGATATAGAGTGAAGGTGAAGATGGGTAAGTGGCATCGTTCTTCCACACGTGTGGAGAATCTGGATGAGCCTATCAAGACAACCGTAGGAACCATCCGTATTCATGTTAATCGCCCTCTTAGTCCGGATACACTCTATCGTGCGCAACGTATGATTCACGAAGCGAATGTACTGGAGTACGGCCGGCGTTTGAAAGTGGCGACCCATAAAAAAGACTCGAAGATTATCAAACTGGCAATCACTTCCACTCTTCCGCAGCGTGATAAAGCCTTTCTCTATAAGTTAATCGAGCAGTATAATATGAATGCGATAGTGGATAAAAACATGATCGCATCTAACACGGCCACATTCATCAACGAGCGGATGGCTGCGATTGAGTCAGAGTTGCTGGACGCAGAGAAGACGGTGGCTAACTACAAGAAGGATAATAGTCTGGCCGACGTGGAGACCCAGGCTCGTCTTATGTTGGAAACCGGCAGTGCCCAACAGAAAGCTATCGCATCGGTAGAGACGCAGTTGAGTCTGGTAGATTATATAGACGAATTCCTTCGCGATGAGAGCCGGCGAAACGACCTGATTCCGTCAAATATCGGTATTTCCGATGAAGGATTGTCCACTAGTATGTCGGAATACAATGCCATCATGTTGCAAAAGATGCGTATCCAACGAACCGCCACGGAGTCTAACCCTGTGATAGAGCAGATGGATATGCAACTTGCTTCCATGCGTCAGAATATCATTGCAACCGTGGGTTCGGTTCGTGCCAGTTTGAATATCCAGTTGCAAAATCTGCAGGCGCGGGATGATCAATTTAACAAAAAAGTCAAGGGTGCACCAGAGCAGGAGCGCGAGTATGTACGCGTGATGCGTGATCAGAAGATTAAGGAACAACTCTATCTCTTCTTGTACGAGAAACGGGAAGAGAATGCCTTGATGCTCGCGGCTACCTCCATGCCGGCTAAGATTCTTGATGCACCGCAGCAGAATTTGGAGAGTCGGAATCCGAAGCTTCGCAATGTAATCATATTATGTATCTTCTTTGGGCTTCTTATACCAGCCGGACTCTTATATCTGCTGATTTTGTTCAACAACAAGATAGATGATCCGAAAGAGTTTGAGAAATATATCAAAGCACCTTTGTTGGGTCAGTTGGTAGAGAACTCCCGCAAAGCGCATATCGCAATCCACGAAGGCGAGTCAACTGTTTCGGCAGAGTTATTCCGGCAGATTCGTACGAATTTGCGCTATGTGATTCCTTCCGATGTGAAATCTCCGGTTATTTTGGTGACCTCGTGTATCAACGGAGACGGTAAATCGTATGTGGCAGGTAATACCGCCTTGTCGTTGGCTATCTTAGGAAAGAAAGTGGCGTTGGTGGGTTTGGATATCCGCAAACCGATGTTAGCTGCTTATTTCGGGCTGAGCAACAAAGGCCATCTGACGGATTATCTGGCGGATCCGGATGTCTCGATTGACGATATCGTTGTACCGAGCGGAGAGCATCCGAATTTAGATATCATCCCTTGCGGAACGATACCCCCCAACCCGGCGGAGTTACTGCAGACCGAGCGTGTTGACGAACTCTTTGCGGAGTTGCGTAAGCGGTATGACTATATTCTCGTGGATACGGCGCCCGTGGCTTTGGTCAGCGATACTTATCTGCTGGATCGCGTCGCGGATGTCACCATTTTTGTATGCCGCTATAAGTACACGCCGTCGGAGATGATCGAGTATATCAATAATGTCATTGACCAGAATCGGATGCATAATGTCACCTGCGTGCTTAACGGCGTGAAGGGCCTTCGTGCCGGATACGGGTATGGTTACGGAGTGCAGAAATCGTAAATGGTAAATGACTAAATTGTAAATCACGTGATTGTCTGTGTAGCGGAGAAACCCTCTGTGGGTGCATATATAGCGAATGTCCTAGGCGCCAAGCAGCGCAAGGACGGCTATTTTGAGGGCAATGGATACCAGGTGACCTGGACCTTTGGCCATTTATGCGCATTGCTCGATCCGCAGGAATATACAGACCAATGGAAGGCTTGGAGCCTTAGCTCCTTGCCGATGATTCCTCCGCGTTTTTCTATCAAAGTCTCCGGTGACGAAGGGGTACATAAGCAGTTTAATGTCATCAAGTCGCTGATTGCGCAGGCCGATGAGGTCATTAACTGCGGTGATGCCGGCCAGGAGGGAGAGCTCATCCAACGATGGGTCTATCAGCAGGCCGGATGCAAGTGCCCGGTAAAGCGCCTGTGGGTGAACTCGCTGACCGAAGAGGCTATCCGTGAGGGATTCCGTCAACTGAAAGATCAATCTGAATACCAGCACTTATATGAGGCGGGCATGATGCGGGCGATAGGCGATTGGTTGTTGGGTATGAACGCCACGCGCGCCTATACTATAAGGTACGCGCGCGGGAGCGGAAAAGACCGGCAGGTGCTCTCCGTGGGACGTGTTCAGACACCGACCTTGGCGCTTGTAGTGAAACGGCAGGCGGAGATTGATCATTTCGTGCCGCGCACCTATTGGGAGTTGAAAACCAACTACCGCGACACCCTCTTTAACGCCCAACTGCCAGCGGAAGAAGACGAATATGCCATCACTTCCGAGGAGCAGGGACAGGCACTTGTGGACGCTATCAAAGACCAGCCGTTCCTGATTACCTCTGTGGAGAAGAAGAAGGGTCTTGAGTTCGCCCCGAAACTGTATGACTTGACATCGCTGCAGGTGGATTGTAATAAGAAATATTCCTTTTCCGCGGAGCAGACGCTTCAGCTCATTCAGTCCCTTTACGAGAAACGACTGACCACTTATCCCCGTGTGGATACGACTTATCTGAGTGATGATATCTACCCCAAAGTACCGGGTACGCTGGCGGGTATAAAAGACTACTTTCCGCAGGTAGCGCCGTTATTGGGGCTCAAAGCGGATGGCAAGAAAGGCGCCGGCTCATTACCCAAATCGAAGAAAGTGTTTGATAACAAGAAAGTTACCGACCACCATGCCATCATTCCTACGGGCCAGCGTCCGGATGCCATGACGGCGGATGAGAAGAAGGTGTATGATCTGGTGGCATTGCATTTCATTGCGGCTTTCTATCCCGAATGCGAGGTCAGCAACACGACCGTTCTGGCGAAAGCCGGTGAGATTGATTTCAAAGTAACCGGCCGCGAGGTCCTTAAAGCCGGATGGCGGGCGGTGTTCGAAAAGGGACAAGGAGACAATGTACAAAGTACAAAGGAAACCTCCGATGATGCCGAGAACTCCGATAATCCCGAGGAAAACAAGTCGCTGCCGGCATTTGTGAAAGGCGAGAATGGGCCTCACAAGCCGCTATTAAAGGAGAAGACAACAACGCCGCCTAAGTATTACACGGAGGCGACTCTTCTGCGCGCGATGGAGACGGCTGGAAAAACGGTCGAGAATGACGAACTCCGCGAGGCGATGAAGGAGAACGGTATAGGTCGTCCATCTACCCGCGCAGCCATCATTGAGAAACTCTATCAGCGCAAGTATATTCAGAAACAAGGTAAGTCGCTCCGTGCTACTCAAGTGGGTATCGATCTGATTCACACGATTATCTCTCCCTTGCTCAAGTCGGCGGAACTGACCGGTCTATGGGAGAAAAAACTGCGTGAGATAGAGCGAGGCGAGTATCAGGCGCAAGATTTCTTGACGGAGCTCAAGGAGATGACTTCCGGAGTCGTCAAAGATGTCAAAACGAACAAGGCAGGTATGCTTTGTCCTGTTTGCCGACAGGGCTTGATCATCCGCGGCAATACACGTTACGGGTGCTCCAGATGGCGTGAGGGTTGTACCTATGCAGAGCCGTTTTGACAACTCGATTTAGCAAAAAAATCTATATGTGTATTATTTACGTCAATTTTTCCACATAAGATTGACGTTTTTTGCGTACCTTTGTGCCGTTTTTTGAAATATGTTTACGTGAAACGTAATATCATTTAAATTAACTATATCATAAAAACAAACAAAATTCTCTGTATGAAATTGAATTTCTCAGTGTTCCGTACCATGATGCTTTCGGCCTTACTTTTCGTAGGTATGGCTGCTCAAGCGCGTGTGATTAGCGGAACGGTAAAGGACCAGACGGGCGAGACGATTATTTCGGCTTCCGTGGTCGTGAAAGGTACCACTATTGGTACAGTGACAGATTTCGACGGTAACTACAGTCTGGATGTTCCCGACGATGCGAAGGTGCTGGTTTTCTCGTACATCGGTATGAAGACCCAGGAGCTGAACATCACCGGCAGTACGATGAACGTGGTACTCTCCGAAAACAGTGAGGTGCTTGAGGAAGTGGTTGTTACCGGTTATGGAACGACGAAGAAACGTGACGTTGTGACGTCTGTGGCTTCTGTAGGTGCGGAGCAGCTGAAGGATATTCCTGTTACTTCTGCTGCGGAAGCATTGCAAGGTAAGTTGTCCGGTGTGTCGGTAACGACGACGGAAGGTAGCCCGGATGCTGACGTGAAGATCCGTGTCCGCGGTGGTACGTCTCTGACCCAGAGCAACGACCCGTTATATATCGTAGATGGTATGCCGGTATCGAGTATTTCGGATATCGCGCCGAGTGACATCGCTTCGATGGACGTCTTGAAGGACGCTGCGGCTACCGCTATCTACGGTGCTCAAGGTGCTAACGGCGTTATTATCATCACTACCAAGGACTCCGGTACCGAGGATGATAAGATGACTTTCCATGTGGATTATTCCGGTTATGTGGGATGGAAGAAAATCGCGAAGAAGTACGACGTGATGGATCCGCGCGATTTTGCGTTGATGCAGTATGAGTGGGCCTCCATGAAATACAATACGACGGCTGCCGACAACTCGGATCTCCGTGGTCAGTTCTATGCGTATTTCGATAAGCTTTACAATGATACCAAATATAAAGCTCCCGCTGAAATAGAGACCACCCCGATTTCTTCTTTGCTGGACGAATATGCAGATCCCAGCAAGCATGAGTTTATCGACTGGCAAGATCGTACGTTTGGTCGTACCGGTTTTAACTCCAATCAGTCGGTAAGCGTCAGCGGTGGTAACAAGAACGCGAACTTCACGCTTTCTTACAACCGCATTGATGACAAGGCGATCATGGAGCAATCCAACTACACCCGTAACAACATCTCCGGTAAGGCGAAGTTCAAGCCATTCAAGAATTTCACGATTGGTTTCACGACCCGTTATACCAGTACCGAGGTGCTCGGTTCCGGTGCGAATGCTGTGAAAGATAATGGCACTTCTACGGAGTCCCGTCTGCGCAACTGCGTGGTTTATGCTCCGACAACGTTGTTATCCAAGGACGATGGTACCGGCGGAGATGAGGATGAGACCTTCGGTTCGCTCTATGACCCGTTGACCACTATCCGCGACAACTACAAGTTGAAGAAGGATAAGAAATGGAATATCCAGGGTTACATGAGCTATAAGTTTGCCAAGCATTTCACCGCTCGTGTGGATATGGGTTATGAGACTCGTCATATCACTACGGATCGTTACTATGGTCCGACCACTTATTTCTCTCGTAACACCGGTCGTCCGGGAATAGAAGGTGGTACCGCTCAGATTCAGGTGACGGATGAGTACACATCTACCTTGACGAACCATAATACCCTCGAATGGAAGCAGACCTTCCAATCCGACCATAACGTCAGTGTTCTGGTTGGTGAAGAGACTGTTATCCGCAAGGGCTCAACGCAGACCGAATATGGATTCGGTTATAAAGGCAGTTATGACGTCCTGAAGGGTGAGATCTTCAACTACATGGGCCAGGCTGCTTATTCGGAGTTTAACAACTATGTCAACCCGCGCGACAACCAACTCTCTTTCCTCGCTCGTGCGAACTATGACTATAAGGGCCGCTACTATCTGACCGCTACCTTCCGTGCAGACTGTTCTACGCGTTTCGCTAAAGGTCACCAGTGGGGTTACTTCCCCTCGGGCGCAGTAGCTTGGCGTATGTCGGATGAGGAGTTTATGCAGGATGCATCAAGTTGGTTGAGTAACTTGAAATTCCGTCTTTCGTTAGGTATGGCGGGTAACAACAATGTGGACCTTGGATACCTGCATCCGGATTTCCTCTCGCAGCAGATGACCTATATAGATATGGGTCAGGGTACCAGCAATATCCTTGTGGTCGGCGGTAGTGAAAAGATTGCTGCGAACCCGAACCTCAAATGGGAGACCACCATCACCCGTGACTTCGGTATCGACTATGGTTTCTTCAACGAGCGTTTGACCGGAACGATCGACCTCTATTGGAATACTACCAAAGACCTGATTATCCGTCAGAACATGCCGGCTCGCTACAACATCCAGTTCCAGAATATCGGTTCTACTCGCAACATGGGTATGGAGTTCTCGGTAAAGGGTGTTATCCTCGATCATAAATCCAAGAGTTTGAGTTACTACCTCTCTTTGGACGCAAATATCTCCTTTAATAAAACGCGCGTGCAAGACCTGGGTAACATGGAGAAAATGTTGGCACAAACCAGTTGCTTCGGCTCTTCCGAGTACTTGACGACGGCAGAATTCCTCGTAGAGGTTGGCCAGCCGGTAGGTAATGTACTGGGTTATGTAACAGATGGTTATTATACCGCCGCAGATTTCCAAAGCTATCAGACTGCCACCCATACATGGGGTGTGGCTGACGGCGTGCCTACTTACGGCGATGCATTCTTGACAAACCAGCCGGTTCCGGGTGCTATCAAATTTAAGGACATACATGAGGATGGCGTGATCGACGAGAAAGATAAAGTGATTCTCGGTAATACCGTTCCGACTCACTCCGGTGGTTTCAACCTGAACTTCAATATCGGCGGCGATAAATGGGGTAAGGTGGATTTGGCTGCTAACTTCACCTTCGCTTTCGGTAACAAGATCTTGAACCTCTCGAAGATGGAGTACACCACCGTTACGGAGAAGACCAAGATGCGTAACTTGATTACCGAGATGGCTTTTAACAACCGCTATTCGCTCTATACCGCTCAGGGTCAATACATGCCTGACGTATATGCGACGGGCGCATTGGTGTTCGGCGACGCTTATACCGCGTTTGCGAACCAGATTGATCAAGCGAATGCCGATAAGGGCGCAAATATCTACAGCCCGATCATGTCGCACTATGTAGTGACGGACAAAGATATGGAGGATGGCTCTTTCCTGCGTCTCAACCAATTGACAATTGGCTACTCGCTGCCGAAAGTATGGATGGAGAAGACCAAAGTGATCAATAATATCCGCCTCTATGTTCAGGGTACGAACCTCTTCTGCGCTACCAAGTATAGCGGTCTGGATCCGGAGGTGGATACCCGTTCCTCCAAGAACCCGCTTACTCCTGGTGTAGATTTCTCTGCATATCCGAAGAGCCGCGGTATCAATGTCGGTTTGAATATTCAGTTCTAATCCTTGTAAATACAAATCAATATGAAAGCAAAATATTTTATCTTAAGCATTTTAGCGCTCTCTTTGATTGCGTGCGAGAAGGATTTCTTCGAGACCGAATCGCCTTCCGCAATGGATGAGGCTGTATTCAAGTCCGCAGATCTTACCCAGCAGGCTATTGGCGCTATTTACAACACTTTCGGTGAGGATAAATCCTTCCGTAATCGTCTTTGTGGCGGATATGTAGCCATGAATACGGATATTGAGCACTGTTCCAAAACGGAAGATAAAGATTATGCCGCGTATAACATAACGGGTGGTACAGGTGACCTTTCTACCTCGAATGGTAAAGACCCTTGGGCTTATCTGAACTCTGCTATCGAGCGTGCTAATGTAGTCGTTGACGGAATCCGTCAGCACTCGGATACCACAGATGCTACCTTCAAGTATCTGTTGGGCGAAGCGCTGACTCTCCGTGCTTTCTGCTATCTCGAGATGGTGAAGTTGTGGGGCGATGTGCCCGCAAGTTTCGAGTCCTTCAATGGTTACAACTCGGAGGTCCTCTACACCAAAAAACAACCGCGCAGCGTAGTCTATGAGCAGCTGCGTAAGGACCTCAAAGAGGCTGCGGAACTGATGCCGTGGTCGGCTCAGTGCCCCGGTTCCGCCGCTAACTATACCGGTCGCCCGTCTAAGGCTCTCGCGCTGGGTCTTCTGGCTCGTATGGATCTGATGTATGCCGGAAAAGCGATGCGTCCGAACACGTTTGTGGAAGGCGGTACGAAAGATTGCTCCATCGGTTATCTGGTGGAGGATGCGAGCAAGCGTCAGGAATTGTATCAGGAGGCTGTTTGGGCTTGTGCGCAAGTGATCAAACAGGAAGACTGGAAATTCAAAGATAATTTCGAGGATGTCTTCAAAGACCTTTGTACCGATGTAACGGACTATTCCAAGTCCGAGTGGATCTGGGCGCTGCCGTTCCTCGATGGCGCTCGTGGTCAGGTATTGGCATTGACCGGCAATAAAATTTCTACCAACTGCGCTGGTGCGATGATTAACACCATCTTCTACAGCTCCGGAAATACGAATAACACCAAGACCCAGGCGATGATTGAGATTGCGCCGACTTTCTATTACGCGTACGACAAGGCCGACAAGCGCCGTGATATCACGATCCTGCCTTGGACCTGGGAGTACGATGATGGTAGTGGTACCGCTCCTTCCGGTTATGTGGATGTAACCTTCCCGGGGGTTCCTGCTACCGACAAAAAGGTGTATCAGAAACAGTCGAATATCGGCCAGTTGTACTGCGGTAAATTGCGTATCGAGTGGATGACTCGCAGCTATTCTAACAATGAGGACTGCATCGATATGCCGGTGCTCCGCTACACGGATATCCTCCTGATGTTTGCGGAAGCTGCTATCGGTTCGAAAGAAGGAAATGCACCGTCCGAATTCTACGGAATTGATAAACAAGATTGTCTAGATAAAGTGCGTGCGCGCGCAGGTTTGGGAAGCGTGCCGGTTACAATCGAGAATATCATTGACGAACGTGCCTTTGAGTTCTGCGGGGAGAATATCCGTAAATACGACCTTATGCGTTGGGGTATCCTGAAAGAGAAACTGGAGAAAGCACAAGCCGATGCATACGACCTCCAGAATAACACCGGCGACTTTGCCGGACGTCCGGATTCGGTTTGGTTCCACTACACGCGTAACGATGACTACGCGCAGAATGGTGCGGCTTACGTATTTGATAAGTTCGTTGGCTTGGATGTTGATGCTACCAGACCTGCTGAATACGATAAAGAGACCGGATGGGTGGCTAAATCCTTCTTCGATAAGGAAGGAGTGCCCTTCCTGACGCCGGATAAGTGGTATATTTATAAAGAAGGAACGGATATTGACATGCACCAGTACTGGCCGATTTTCGATGTCAATATCTCGGCTTCCAACGGAACTCTCTGGAATGATTATCTCTATTAAAAAAGCGGGATTTATCCTTACTGCTCTCGCTCTCTGCCTCTCTGCTTGTCGGGGAGGCGGAGGCGAGGAGCCGACTCCTTCCGGCATACCGGCTTTCCCCGGTGCCGAGGGAGGTGGTAAATATGTCACGGGTGGACGCGAAGGGGTTGTGATACATGTTACGACGCTTGAGGACGCACGCGACGAGGTGACCAAACAGCCGGCCATCGGTACGCTCCGTAAGGCGCTCCAGATGGACGGAACACGCACGGTCGTCTTCGATGTCGCAGGTACAATCCATCTGACAAGCCAACTGGAGATCACGGGTGGTAACCTTACGGTGGCCGGGCAAACGGCCCCTGGGGACGGTATCTGTATCGCCGGCTATCCGGTAGTCGTCAAAGCCAGCAATGTCATCCTCCGGTTCCTGCGATTCCGTATGGGAGACCAGAGTAAAGTGGAAGGCGATGCGCTGACCATCTGTGAGCATAAAAATATCATCGTGGACCACTGCTCCTTCTCATGGAGCACCGATGAGTGCGTCAGTGTGTATGGCAACGAGAATTTTACCCTCCAGTATTGTTTTATCACGGAGAGTCTCAAGGCCTCTGTACATGCCAAAGGCGCACACGGATATGGAGGTATCTGGGGCGGCAAGAATGCTTCCTTCCATCATAACCTTCTGGCGCATCACCAGAGCCGAAATCCCCGTTTTGACCATGACTATGTGAATACGAAGTGCGCCGGACCGATTGATTTTGTCAATAACGTCGTCTATAACTGGGAGAGCAACTCCGCCTACGGAGGCGAAGGATCTACCGAAGGTGGTGGCGGACGACATATCAATTTCGTCAACAACTACTACAAGCCCGGTCCTTCGACCAAAGACGATGTCAAGACGCGTCTGGTTGATCCATGGACTTCGTGTTCTAATTGCGTAGAGGGTAGTAAAGTGCTGAAAAAAGGTGGTTCGGTGGTGCCGCCGAAAATCTATCTGGTGGGTAATACAATGTATGGCTCTTCCGAAGTGACTGCAGACAACTGGAAAGGCTCCTCTAAATCGAAAAGCATAGCCGGTGTCGATACCCGGTGGACGGATGGTCTCACGTCCCTTTCTAAAGAACAGTCTGCTGAAGAGGCGTACGAAACGGTCCTCGCAAAAGCCGGTTGTTCAATCTCCCGCGATGCACTCGATGCACGGATTGTCAACGATGTCCGCTTCGGAACCGGCAAACTCATCAATTCCCCGGATGAGGCAGGCGGATATCCGGCCCTGAATCCCAGAACAGCACTCGCCGATACTGACCGTGACGGTATGCCCGACGCCTGGGAAGATGGAAACGGATTGAATAAGAGCGCCTCCTCCGATGCAAAACTCTATACTTTGGATAAGAATTATACCAATTTGGAGGTTTATATCAATTCTTTAGTGGGTGATTTATACTAAAAAACAAAAAATCTACATTTTTTGACAAAATATACTTGTTTATTTCCAAAATTTGTAGTACCTTTGCACCGTATTTGTAAAACGCATTTTACAACTAACAATATTACTAACTTTTAAAACTAAAACATTATGAAGAAATTTTTCCTCTTCGCTGCAGCTGCTATCGCAGCTCTGACTGTTAACGCTAAGGTTTATGACCTCAACGAGATGAATTTTGCTCAGAGTGATCTTACTGTTGTTAACGGTACTATTACCGACAACGCATCTAAGAGCTACTTCGAGGTAAAGAACACCGCTGGTGAGACCGTAGAGATGACGGTTGCTCAACTCCCGAACATGAAGTTCTCGTACAAGAACTCCAGCGAGAAGACCGCGTTTAAGGTATATTACATTACCGAAGGTGTTAACGCAAAAGGTAAAATCCAGATGGATGGTAACCAACGTGACATTACTTTAACCAATGTAAATGTTGGTGACGTTATTACGCTTTATGTAAATTCGAAGGGTGATACTGGAGCTCAGTTCGCAGATGGTGACAAGGGTACCGCTTTCACAGGTGCTGTTGCTGTTAATCCTAACGCAACCGGTATCGCAACTGCTCTTCCTGGCAAGTCAAACGAGACCGAGCCTTATGAGATTAAGGTACAGGCTATTGCTTCGATGGTTATCATCCGTGAGACCGCAGGTGGTTATATCCTCCACAAAATTGAGATTGGTGCAACTCAGGGTATTGACAACGTAGAGGCTGTTAAGGCTGAGAAGTTCTACCGCGATGGTCAGCTCATCATCCGCAAAAACGGTGTTGAGTACAACGCTCTCGGTGCAAAACTCTAATCACCTTTCCCAAATCGCATCAGTCAAACTTGGCTGATCCACAAAAAAATGGCTCGCACACGCGAGCCATTTTTTCTTGCCTTATGTGAGTTCATTTTTGGTCCAATTATGGTCCAATTATAGTCCATTCCCGCGACCTGATCGCGACCTGACCGCTACCTGTACGTAGGGTTAGAGTCTATTTATACAAAATGGCTGGTGGAGGAGATATAGTCGATGGTGGGTTGTGGGATGTCGGAGTGGGCTTTGGCGAGAGCAGGCCATTGGGCAACGGCATCAACAACCTGATCGATGATCTTAGGCGCTTTTTTGATGTTCATCTCATATGCCACTTTGAGGAGATCTTCGCGGGTGATGTTATCCCATTTGTTGTTAATCGACATTTGGTGGGCACTTGTCCATTCTCCGCTCGGATTGTATGCCCAAGACATGTCGTACGCCGGCGAGAGATGCCAAGTGCCGGTTTTATCCATGAGGAAGGAGATGTTTTTGGTGTGATCATCTTGGTTGCGCGCCACTACATTAAATACCATTCGGCGAAAGAACTCCTCTGCTTCAGAATATGGCAGACGAAGTCGGCGCATGACTTGGAAAGCCTGCTCATAGGAATACATTCTTAGTTGGCGGAAATCATAGTGTGCGAGTCCGCAGAGTGTCTGCATGTGTATTTTTTCTCCGTTCTGACGATCAAAACGGCGCGTCATGAAGTGTGCTCTTCCGTTTTCGCGCAGCAAGCGGCACTCGGTCATGTTGATGCCCGCTTCTTTGGCAAGGAGGTAATGGATATATTCGATTTCTCCGAAGTGTTGCGGGTCGCCGAGTTCTTTGTTGGTCACGCCATCGAGTTTGATGAGCCAGTAGTCAAATCCTTCGGGAGCAGAGAGTTGTCCGCTTCTGACTTCGCCTGTTTCGTCGTTATAGGCGATGACGGCTTTTGCCCGCTGTCCTCCGGCGGAAGTACCTACGCGAATGATGCTGGCTATCGCCTCTTTCCGATCGTCATTGAGGTTTGTTAACAGCGCGCCTTTGCTTTGCAATACTTCTCCAGCCACAGCAATAAGCGAGTCAATCTCTATTTTCTCAGATTGCTCCAAATAGGGAGCGTACGCAGGTACAAATTCCAACGCCCCCATACTGCGTTTGCCTTGGTAGTAGAGCCGCTCGATGGGATTCGCCATGTCTTTTCCGACTGTGGCTAACCATCGGTCTAACAAAGCCCGACCAAAATCATCGGGCAGCGAGTCCGCCAATAAGCCCGGCAGGCCGTTGAAGGTGTGCCTGTCTAAATTAGGAAATTCGAAAACGCCTTTCTGTCCCACAGGCATCATTAAAGGTGAGACTTCAATTCCGCGTTGTGCAAACGCCTCATCGTAGCGAAAAGCCGCCGTTTGGCGTCTTTCGTCCCATGCAACGGCGCCTATGCGCTCGCCCCATAGCATCACTTCTGCATTTACCATTCTGATTCCGTATTTTGCGTGTTAGTCGATGTTTTATCTATTGTGCTGACCCGTTGCCGTTTCGGATGTTTCTTGGCGTAGTCGATCATAGCGATGGGGTCAATAGGCTCCTCTTCAAAAAAGCGGGATAACATATCCAGCGCGTTAAGAGCTCGCAGGATTGCCAGCAAACTGAGCAGAGAGGTGTTGCTGCCGTTTTCCGTCTGACTAATACTGAAAACAGATAAGCCACACCGCTCTGATAGTTCTTTTTGCGACATGTTGGCATTAATGCGCAAACGCTTAATTTTTTGACCGATTTCCGCCAGCAGAACACGATCTGTAGAAGAATATAAGTCAGTTGTCATAATAGATATATCTATAATTACGCTGCAAAGATACGAATAATTTTAGATATAGCAAAATATTTTTATATTAAAATGCAAAATAAATGTATTTTGTCACCTAAATGGGGCAAAAGGGACAGGAAATGATACCTTATTCCAGCGGGTTGCCGTTGAACTTGATGTTCTTGGCGTGCTTGATCTCGTTCTCCTTGGCGGGGGTGATGATGCAGTTTTGGAAGGTGATGTCCTCTGCGTAGTCGAAACTCATACCCTCGCGGACGCCGTAGAAGCTGACACCGTCGAAGAGGATGTTATGCACGGGCAGGCCCTTCAGACCGGTCATGTCCACTGCCTTGCGGGCGTTGACACAAGTGATATTGCGGAAGGTGAAATTGCTCCACTCGGGGTAGAACTTGCTCTTGTCGTCCGTGTCCGTAGCACCGCGGCCTCCGGCTGAACGATCTGCATAACCGGACTGGAAGAAGACAGCCGCTTCGCGGATATTCTTCATCGTGATGTTATAGCAGTAGATGTCCTCACACCAGCCGCCACGACCGGGAGCGGATTTGAAACGGCAGCCGATATCCGTACCGTCGAACATACAATCCTTGACAATCAGACGCTGCATACCGCCGCAGAACTCCGAACCGATGACGAAGCCGCCGTGCGCACGATAGACGGTGTCGTTGGTGATGAGGAAGTCGCGTTGCGGACCGGCAGCCACACCTTTGTCACCCACGCCGCCTTTCATACAGATACCATCGTCACCGGCGCTGACGTGACAACCGGCGATGAGCGCCACTTGTACGTTACCCGGGTCCATGGCATCGCCGTTCTGCGCCCACCACGGGCAGTCAACGGTGACATTCTCGATGATGAGATTCTGGATGCGGGTCGGAACGAGGTGGAATTTCGGACTGTTGCGAAGGGTCACACCCTCGACTATGACGTTCTTGGAGTCGGTGATGTTAACCAAGTGCGGACGCATCTTCTCCTGGATCTCCGCGGTAGCTGCGATATTGGGGATACCCAACTCCTTGTTGAGGTTGAACGGATACCAGAGGCGATAGGTCTTGTCGTCCTGTTTGAGGGTACCGCCGAGCGCCAGCGCCTCTTCCCAAACCTCAGGGAGTTTGCCGTCACGTACAACTTTCTTCTCTTTGATCGGACGCCAGATGAAGCCCTGGCCGTCGATCACACCCTTACCGGTGATACCGATGTTCTCGCATTTGGACGCGCGAATGAGCGCGTTGCATTTCTTGCTGCCGTCGCGCAGGCTGTCGTCTTTCTGGACGTACAACTCTTTGTTCTCGGAGCCCAGGATTGTAGCGCCTTTGCTGAGATGGAGGTCGATGTTACTGCGGAGCTGGATAGGTCCGGTTTTCCACACGCCACGCGGAACGATGACATGTCCGCCGCCCTGTTCGGAGAGCTCTTTGATGGCTTTGTTGAACGCCTCGGTACAATCGGTCTTGCCGTCCGGCACTGCGCCATACTGGGCGATGTTGACCGAGGTAGCCGGGAATTTGACTTCCTGCACGTGTTCGATCTCGATAGGCAGATCCACATAGTAGTGGTCATACTTGCTTTGCGCGCTGAGGCTCAGCGCCGCGCCCAATAGGAGGGCAGAAAAGAAGATTTTTTTCATGATAGGTGTTATTTGTTGTTGTTTCGATATCTCGATATGTTGATATTTCGATATGTCGTGTACAATTATTGTGCCAAATCGGCGATTTTGAGGGCGGCATTGATGCCGTCGAGCGCGGAAGAGGTGATGCCGCCGGCGTATCCGGCTCCTTCGCCACAGGGGTAGAGACCTGGCGTGGAGACCGATTGCAGGGTCTCCGGGTCGCGGGGGATACGCACCGCACTACTGCTGCGGCTCTCGACACCGAGAATCACGGCGTCGTTGGTCAAGAACCCCGGATATTTCTTGTCAAAATCCCGGAAACCCTGTTGGAGCCTTTGACCGATCTCCGCCGGCAGCCACTGATCGAGGCGCGAAGGGACGATACCCGGCAGGTAGCTGCATTTCGGCAGGTCCTTGCTTGCTTTTCCTTCTACAAAATCGCGCAAGCGCTGCGCCGGAGCGGTATATCTTCCCCCCTTCATGGGGGGATTGAGGGGGGCCTGTCCTTGCTTGAACGCTTCGCGTTCCAAGGCTTCCTGGTACTCGAGACCGCGAAGGGGATCATCGCCGGGGATGTCCTCGGGGTTGATCTGCACGACGATGCCGGAGTTGGCATAAGGCGAGTTGCGGTGGGAAGCAGACATGCCGTTGACAACACAGGTGTCCGCGGTACTGCCCGCCGGCACGATATGTCCGCCCGGACACATACAGAAGGAATAAACCCCTCGGCCGTCCACCTGCGTCACGAGGCTGTAGGAGGCGTTGCCGACGTATTGAATCGTTTCGGTATATCGATTTTCCGATATATCGATATTTCGACCCTTGAAATACATCAGTTTATTGATGAGTGCCTGCGGATGTTCGGCACGAACGCCCATGGCAAAACCTTTGGTCTCAAGTTTGACCCCTTCGGCGGCTAACATTCGGTACGTGTCATGTGCCGAATGGCCGATCGCGAGGATAATAGGAGTCGCATGTCTTTCGACTTTTGACTTTCGACTTTCTACTTCTTTGAGGCTCTCTACTTTCGTCTCAAAGTGTATCTCCCCGCCGTGGCTGAGGATGCACTCGCGCATGTTCTTGATGATCGTCGGCAGTTTGTCGGAACCGATATGCGCGTGGGCTTCGTAGAGGACGGTGTCCGGTGCCCCGAAGAAATGGAAGAGTTCCATGACGCGTTGCATGTTACCTCTTTTCTTGGAGCGGGAGAAGAGTTTGCCGTCGGAGAAAGTGCCGGCACCTCCTTCGCCGAAACAGTAGTTCGACTCGGGGTTGAGCCCTTCGTTCCTGTTCAGCAACGCTATATCTTTTTTGCGCTCGCTGACTTCTTTGCCGCGCTCGTAGATGATGGGTTTGATGCCGTGCTCGATGAGCGTCAGCGCTGCAAACAGCCCTGCCGGTCCGGCGCCGATGATGACGACCTGCCTCTCCGCGTTATGCACATCTTTGTATCGGGGAGGCTCATAGCGCCGCCATTCTCCCTCTCCTTGGGAGAGGGATGGGCTGAGGCTTATGGGCTTCCCTTTCTCGTCAACTAAAACAGTAAGATGCACCTTCAGCTCGCGCTGACGTGCATCTACACTACGCTTCACGACCCGCCATTTCTGTTCGGCTTCGTGCGCTTCCTTTGGAGATAATATAAATTGCAGGGTCTGCATAGCCAACCGGGTGTCGAGCCGCTCGACTATTTGCCGATTTTACTGAGAACGGCCTCGAGACCGAGTTCTTTGACCTTCTCGCTGATCTTGCCTTCGAGTTCATCGCACAGGTCGGGGTTCTCTGCCAGTACATCTTTTACCTTGTCGCGTCCCTGACCGAGCTTGGTGTCGCCGTAGGAGAAGAACGAACCGCTTTTCTTGATGACCTCGGTAGCTACTGCGAAATCGAGGATCTCACCGATCTTGGAGATGCCCTCGTTGAACATGAGGTCGAACTCCGCTTTCTTGAACGGAGGCGCCACTTTGTTCTTCACCACTTTGACGCGCACTTGGTTACCCTTGATGTTGTCACCGTCTTTGATCTGTCCCGTGCGGCGGATATCCAGACGTACGGAGGCATAGAACTTCAGGGCGTTACCGCCGGTGGTGGTCTCCGGGTTGCCGAACATCACGCCGATCTTCTCGCGCAGCTGGTTGATGAAGATGACGGTCGTGCCGGTCTTGTTGACGGAAGCGGTCATCTTACGCAGCGCCTGGGACATCAGTCGTGCCTGCAGACCGACTTTGTTGTCGCCCATGTCGCCGTCAATCTCCGCTTTCGGGGTCAGCGCAGCCACGGAGTCAATAACGATCAGATCGACTGCCGCCGAACGGATCAACTCGTCAGCAATCTCCAGCGCCTGCTCGCCGCTGTCCGGCTGTGCAATCAGCAGATCGTTGATGTTCACACCTAATTTCTCTGCGTAGAAGCGGTCGAAAGCATGCTCGGCATCGATGATTGCCGCAATGCCGCCGGCTTTCTGCACCTCTGCCATCGCGTGGATAGCGAGGGTCGTCTTACCGGACGACTCCGGACCGTAAATCTCGATGATTCGTCCTTTCGGATAACCGCCTACGCCTAAGGCGTAGTTCAAACCCAGACTGCCCGTCGGAATCACGGGAACGTCCTCTATCTTCTCGTCACCCAGACGCATGATGGCGCCCTTTCCGAAGTCTTTGTCAATCTTTGCCATCGCGTTTTGCAGCGCTTTCAGTTTGTCTGCCGATGGTCCTTGTTTTTCTGCCATAATATAGTTGTTTTTAATGTTTCGTAATTCCGAAATATCGATATACCGTTATTTCGCCTGCAAAATTACGAAAAAAAAAGCACATACACAAGTATGTGCTCATTTTTTCTCAAAAAATCTACAAAATTCGGCAATCCCGCATTGTTCGCATTTGGGTTTGCGGGCCTGGCATACATACCGTCCGTGCAGTAGCAGCCAGTGATGTGCCTTGGGGATAACCTCCGCGGGGATGTGTTTGACAAGCTGGCGTTCGGTCTGTAAGGGGTTCTTGCTTCCTGTTGTCAGCCCGATACGTTCGCTCACGCGGAAGATATGGGTATCGACCGCCATGGTCGGTTGGTTCCAGATGACCGCACAAACGACATTAGCGGTCTTGCGACCGACGCCTTGCATCGTCTGCAGTTCTTCAATCGTGTCCGGCACTTCACCATGATAGACCTCCACCAGCCGCTGCGCCATGGCGACTAAGTGTTCCGCTTTCGATCTGGGATAACTGACGCTCTTTACGTATTCGAACACCTCATCGCTCGTCGCCTTCGCCAATAACTCCGGCGTGGGGTATGCCTCGAACAACGCCGGCGTGACCATGTTGACGCGCTTGTCGGTACACTGCGCGGACAGCATCACGGCAACCAGCAACTCGTACGGGTTGCGGTAGTTCAGTTCGCTCTCCGCAACCGGCATGTTCGCCTCGAACCACGCGAGGATATGTTCGAATCGTTGTTTGGTCGTCATGTCGCTAATTGTTTAACGTTTTGCTGTCAAGCAAAACCATCTTAACACTTTAACTATTTAACGTCGCGGTAAGCGCGACTCAAAAACCGCAACAACTTCGTTGCCTGCTCTTGTACGGACGCGGTCTCCGGGGAGATCTCGCGTTTCTGTAACCGCAGCAGCATCACCTGGTATAGCAGAATAAGACACGCCTCTATGTCGCTCATCGTCGGTCGGTCGGTCTTGGCTTTGAGCAGGTTCAACGAGGGTTTCAGACGGATGATGGCGGCGCGGTACATGGCGTCTTCGTCAAGTAGCGAGGCATGCAACTCCTCCAACTCCTCTAATGCGTTCTTCGCCAACTGCAGATGACCGCTCTCGGTGATGCCTTCGCGGTGCATCATCTCTTTCAGCTCGCGCAACTCCTCATTACCCTCCGCCTGAGCGGGGAAGGCGCGCAAAAAATCCTCCATCTGCCATAGATAAAGGATATATTCGGCTATATTGTCCTTTTTACTCCTCATCGTCCCAATCTATCTCGTCGAGATAACTGTCACTCATGAAGGTCTCTATGTCTCGGCGGTCTTTCTTGGTAGGGCGTCCCAGACCTCTGTCGCGAACGCCGTTACCCGCCATACGGGCTAACTCCAACAGCTCCAGCTGCTTCGGATCCGTGCAGTCGCGCATGTATTCCGGCACGAGCTTTGCCCCCAAGCGGTTCTCGCTCAGTTGCAGTACCTGGTAGGTGTACGTGATAGGGCCCTTGCGCACGGAGAACTGATCGCCGATCTTGAAAGTCCGGCTGGGCTTGATTTGTACGCCTCCCATAGTGATACGCCCGTTCTTGCAGGCGTCCGCAGCGATCGACCGCGTCTTGTAGATCCGCATCGCCCATAAATATTTATCTACTCTTACTTCTGCCATATAAAACTCCCTTCCCTCTATGGGAAGGGTTGGGGTAGGGCTTTATTTTCCGTTAAACTGGTTCATCGTCCTATCTATTCCTGCTAAACAGAAAGACGGAATAATCTCCGTCGTCACTTTCAGCCGCTCGTCAATCTGTTTCTTCTCCTCTTCGGTCCACTCGCCCAGCACAAAATTGATTTGCGCGCCACGGGTGTATTCATTGCCGATGCCGAACCGCACGCGTGCGTACGCGTCCGTTCCTAATACAGATTGTATGTTCCCAAGCCCGTTGTGACCGCCGTTCGAGCCCTGCTTGCGGATGCGGATGGTGCCGAACGGCAGGTTCAGGTCATCCACCAGCACGAGCAAGTTCTCGATGGGGATCTTCTCCTGTTGCAGCCAGTACCGCACGGCGTTGCCGCTGAGGTTCATATAGGTAGAGGGCTTCAGCAAGACCATCTCGGCGTTCTTGACGCGACATCTGGCGACGAACCCGTACCGCTTGTCCTCCCACTTGGCGTTGACCGACGCGGCGAATGCATCGATCATCATGAAACCGATGTTGTGCCGCGTACCGGCGTACTCGTCACCTATATTTCCTAAACCTACTATGAGAAATTTTGCCATCTTTTTCTAAAAAAATAAGGAGCGGGAAAATCCCGCTCCCTCTGCTTTCGACTTTCGACTTTGAGCGAAAGCGGTCTTTCGACTCATTAAGCTTGTTTGCTCTGGCGGGTAGCCTTCACCTCAGCTACACATGCGTCAGCCGGGTTGACGAATTTCAGACCCTCGATCTTCACGTCAGCTACAGCGATCTTCTTGCCCAAACCGAGCTCGGTTACATCGATATTGATGCGATCCGGGAAAGCGGTGTAGATACCCTGTACTTTCAGCTTACGCATATCCTGAACCAGCTTACCACCGGCTTTAACACCCTCTGCGAGACCGTTCAACTGAATAGGGATCTCAACTACTACCGGCTTCTTCTCGTCAACGGCGAGGAAATCGATATGCAGCGTCTTGCCATCAATCGGGTGGAACTGGAGCTCCTTAACGATCGCTTTCGTCTTGGTGTCACCGATGGTGAGGTCAACGATCTGCGTGTCAGGGCTGTAAATCAGTTTACGTACGTCAGCTGCAGCAACGGTGAACGTGCAGTTCAGACCACAGCCATAGATGTTGCAGGGAACCAACTCCTCTGCGCGGAGAGCCTTAGCGGCTTTCTTGCCGTACTCGCTACGAGGAGTACCTACAAGTGCAAATTCTTTCATTGTTAATAATGTTTTGTGTTACTTAATACCGTGTATTCCATACACATTAACAGTTTGAAAGTTTGAGGGTTTGAGCGGCAAGCCGCTTTGTCTGAGTTTTAACGATTTCAAACTATCAAACCAGCACAAAGTGCCAAACTATTTCAAACTAAAGGCTGCCTACGCAGCCTTGTTGTCCACCGAGGAGTCGAACCTCGCTTCTCGGAACCAAAATCCGGTGTAATACCGATATACGAGTGGACAAAACCATTTACCATTTGGTCATTTACGATTTGATCATTTGGCGAAAAGCGGGTGCAAAGGTACAACAAAATTTTGACATGACCAAATTTTTTAGCACTTTTTTTGTAAAATAGTACTTTTTAATCATATTTTTTTGTCAATAGACACGCACTTGCCCCCTTTTAGCCTCCTTTTGGCCTCCATTTACGGTCCAATCCCGTTCGCATCTCGTTCGCATTACGGACATCTACGTCCCGTCTTTTTCGGGCTATAGCCCCAGATGGATGCGGAAACGGATACCCCATGAAGTAGCCCCAGGCTGGAAGCCCCAGATAGAATATAGATCGCATACGCGCAGGATATTGCCGATGCCGACACCCACTTCGCCGTAGATCCGGTGATTATTAATGGAGGAAATCTGATTACTGATTTCTGAATACTGATTGCTCAGATACCCATAGGCGATCTTCGCTTCGACGAGTTCGCGCAGGTGCAGCCACCGGACACCGGGGATGAGGTTGAAAAGGATGCCCAGACCGTTCCACTCCGTTTGCAACGCGACATACTTATCCGCCATCAGTTGGTATGCATGGAGGAACGTGAAACGGTAGGGATCGTAGGCGTAGCCTTGGTTCGCGGATGCCTGCCAGAGCAGGAACGAAGGCACAGAACCGAAGATAGCACCTGCCTGAAACGCATAACTCAGCGTCCCGCCCATGCCTAACTGGGCATGCTGGGTGAGCATCAGTCGCAGATGTGCGTACAGAGAGGAAGTTACCCCCGACCCGGACCAATGCCCGGCTTCCAGACCGGCATACAACACCGGATATCTTCCTGAATAAGCATAGCGGCGCGCGAAGAATCCGTCGTACTTGCGCTCGCCCCAACTCAGACGGGCAATCAGGCTCATCGACTGATAGGCACACCCTCCTTGCCATCCCGCGCGGATAAAGGTTCGGCTCTCTATATTGGGCGACCAGTCGGCAAACCAGTGGAACTGAATCTGCCGTTGCCGCATGGCGGTATTGACACACAGCGAGTCGCGATGGAGTGCCTCAAAAGCGTATGCCGTGAAATCGAAGTTACCCCATCCCATGGAGTTCTCGCGTAGCAGCCGGTCGAAATCATCCACCTCCGACCACACATACCGGTCGTTGTACTCCAACTGCATGTAGTTCCGCCGCGGAGTAGGCAGATTGACGGAGATGCGCCCCATGCCTTTGGGCAGCCGGTCCTTGAATCCGTAACCCACCGATGCCTCCAGCGAGACGACTTTGGAGAACCGCTCGTTCGTACGGAACGGCAGACCGATATGCACACCCTCGTGCTTGTTGACCTGCAGGATCTCCTCCACATGACCGATGTCCACCGGCGTGCCGGTGGGGATATAGCCGGTAGCAACAATCGTCGCAAACCATTTCGCTGTGCGAATAATCGGCATACTGTCCAGCGCCGCAAAAGCACTGTCGCTCTGCACACTAGGACTACTAGTGATACTAGGGCTACTAGGGCTACTATAGCGAACCGAAACACTCGGATTCGCCAGCCGTGTGGTCAGCAACAGAGTGGGGAAGACGGTGCCGGGTTGCTCGCCCTGCACGGCGACATCCAGTATGACGGAGATCTGCTCGTCGGCGATCGCTCCGTCCGGCGCGAGGGTCTGGCTCAGATGGAGCGAGTTGACGTAGTTGACCGCCACCTCCGCCGGCACGTATGCCTGAATAGACCGCAACGCAAAAGTGGCGGTATCAATCACCATCTCACCGTTGAAAGTGGCATAAAAAGGATTGCGGGTCCGGAAATGGATGGTGTCCTCGCCTACCAAATAATACCGGTAATAAAGGTTGCCGGATGGCGCCAGCGGAGACAGGAACGCATGACCCATGAGCGAGACGGAGGGTGCGTAGAAATTGAGGTTGCCTTCGCCTCCGATCAGCCCCGAATAATCGGTCGGAGAGAGGATGAGCGCCTGCGTCATCTGGTCATTGGCGGGCGTGAACTCTTTGCCCTCGGCGCGGAAAGACTGCGTCTCGCGGTAGAGCGGCAGGATATATGTCGAGTCCTCCTGACTGAGCATTCCGTCCTGCAAGCTGCGCCAGAGTGCCCTTCTCAGATGCCGTTTGGAGATATGCGAGACGTATAACTCCTGCGTCCGGCGAAGGACTGCGCTGTTCTCCGGATGCAGCGTCCGGTCGTTCTCGGCACGGTGGTCGCGCACCTTCCGTAATAACTCCAACGCCGGGTTCTCATTCGGCGCCACGACGACCTCCGTCAGGGTGGCTACTTTTTCCCGCATAGCTACCTGCAGACCTGCCATAGTGCCCGGTTCGATCTCAAAACGCTGGGTATAATACCCCACGGCTGAGAAGACCAACTGCGCCTTCGCCTGCATATCTACCCGCAGGGCGTAAGAGCCGTTGGCATCGGAGGTCGTGCCGATCTTCGTGCCGCGGAAATGAATGTTGACATTCGGTATCGCTTCACCCGTCGTCTCGCTCACAATCTCCCCGACGATGATGGTCTCGACGGCCTGTGACGGCAGAAAGACCGCCAAGGCTGACAGTAGAAGGATTATTATTTTTCGATATCTCGACATGTCGATATTTCGATATTTCGACTTAAACTTTATTCGCCGGATGACATTTTAATACCGCGTTACGCAGGTCTTGAACGTTCAGATGAGTGTATATCTCCGTGGTGGCGAGGTCTTCGTGCCCGAGCAGCTGTTGGATGACGCGCAGGTCAGCGCCGTTCTGTAGCAGATGGGTCGCAAACGAATGGCGGAGCGTGTGGGGCGAGACGGTCTTGGCGATACCCGCTTCGGCGCATAAGTTACGCACGATAGTAAAGACCATCGCCCGTGTGAGCGGACGGCCGTAGCGGTTGACGAACGCAAAATCCCGCGCTTCGGGTTTGACAGGCCATGAGGCACGGTCCTGCATCCAGTACCCGAACCACTCTTCTGCCACCGGAGAGAGCGGCACAAGGCGTTGCTTGGAACCCTTGCCCTCAATCAGCATATAGTGCTCGTCCATATAGATACGGCTCAGCGGCAGGTTCACGAGCTCGCTCACACGCAGCCCCGATCCGTACAACATCTCCATCATTGCGCGGTTGCGATGCCCCTCGTTGGAGGAGAGGTCGATGGCTGCCATCATGCGGTTCACCTCATCCAGCGTCAGTACCGTCGGGATATGTTTGGATTTCTTGGGTCCCTCTAACAATTCCGACGGGTCCTGGTCAATATAATCTTTGTATAGCAAGAACCGGAACCACGAATGGATACCAGCTAACACGCGGGCCTGCGTAGCCTCGGAGCGGACGGTCTTGAATTGCTCGAAGATAAACTCCTGTAGTTCATCAAAACTCATCTTCACGGCATCCAGACCATGTTCCTCTGTATAGGACATGAGCTTATCCAGGTCCATCTCGTAGCCCTCAATCGTGTTCGGCGAATAGCCGCGTTCCAAACGCAACCACCGGTGGTACTCTTGGCGGATGGACTTGTCGCTCATAGTTTTTTATTGGGGTTATAGGGCAGTAGCGAACCTCCGAAAACGGGGCGGTAGGTACATTTCTCGCCGTGCGAGTTACGGTAATAAAGGGTGAAAAGCAGGCTGTCTCCCCGATAGACAAACGAACCGGAGTCCAGAACCTGGATAGATGCCACCTTCCCGTCACCGATAGAGAGGATGTACATCCCGTGCGGCGTGCCCTCATAATCGCGGCCGGCAAGAAAAGTGAAAGGATGGATGGTGGAGACCTCACCCCGACCCTCTCCCAAAGAGAGGGAGGTATATTCACCTTCTTCCAAAAGACTGTCGGGTACGAAGATATCCGACAGGTAGAGGTTATAGCCCGTACCTTCCATCTTATGATCCTTATTCAGCGTAAGCCCTTCCGAATAGAGGTCTAATGCCACTACCGCGTATGGTACTGAGTCGTAGAAATGACCGTAGATCTCCTGATAAGCCAAATCATACTTGACCGGAAACTCCTGCCTTACCACAGGTGTGGAAGGTTTGCAGGAACTCAACGCAAACGCGATGATAGAAAGAAGATAAGGGACCTTTTTCATGCGATTTTCATTTTTCTCGTGGGATACCATGCGGCAACAAAACCCAAAGTCAAGACAATCACGGCGACTAATATGATATCGACTGCCTGAACCTGAACTGGGTAGGCAGAGATGATATACTCTGCGCCTGAACCCAATTTGAGCCATTCGAAATGCTGCTGCCCCAGACACAAGAGCACGCCGATGACGAGTCCGCCTATCGTGCCGAGTGTGGAGATCAGCCATCCCTCCAGGAGGAAGATTCTCCGGATGGTCGGTTCGTCGGCGCCTAAATCTGAGAGGATACGGATGTCTTCGCGCTTGTCGATGATCAGCATCGAGAGCGAACCGATGTTGTTAAACAGGGCGATCAGAAGGATAAAAACCAGCAGCAGTACCGTCAGCAGTTTCTCGATTTTGAGGATGCGGAAGAAATCAGCCTGCTGCTCATAGCGGTCGAGAACCCGATAGCCGGGACCGAGTGCTTTCGCTATCTGGGATTGGAGATTGGAGATTTTTACCCCTTCTTTGGGTTGGATGCGCAGCGCCGATGCGGTGTGTTCGTCGTACTCGAAGAGCCGCTGCGCCAAGGGCAGGGATACTAATATCAACTGGTCGTCGTAATCGATCTGGTTGACCGCAAACGTGCCGGCGATGAAAGCATGCTCGTGCAGCAGAGACAAGTCCGGTCGCATGAGGTTGATACGCTCCGTCCGCCGCGGCGCATAGAGATGAAGCGCACCCGTGAAATGGGCATTGATACCTATCTGCGCCGCCAGACCCCTTCCTAACACCGCGCGCTCGAAAGCACCGTCCCAGACGGAATAAAAGCCGTCGGTGATGATGGAGTCGATATGTGCCGTCTGTTCAAAAAGCGAATCCACGCCCATGACACGCGCGGGCAGTTGATGGTCCTTATAGCGGATGAGAGCGGTCTGCTCCAACTGCATGGAGACGGCCTCGATATCCTCGCGCGCGTACAAAGAAACGACAGGCGCCGTGTCGGTGCGCAAGGTGGTGCCTTCTGCAGGAACAACCATCAAGGCTGGATCGAACTCCGAGAACATATGCTCTACCAGCACCCCGAAACCGTTCATCACGGAGAGTACACAAACCATCGCCGCCGTGACAACCATCACAGCGGCGGCACTAATGCCGGAGACGATATTTATGGCGTTATGCCCTTTCTTCGAGAATAAATACCGCCAGGCAATATGGTTTTCGAGATTAGCCATGCAGCAACTCATCAATGCGCTCCATTCGATCGATAGTAGTATCCAGGTGGAAGATGATCTCCGGAATAATGCGCAATTGATGGCGCTCCAATGTGCCGAGTTCACCGCGGAAACGGTGGGTGTTCTCTTCAATCAGCGTCATGGTCTGCTCCACTTTGTCCTGCGGAAAAATAGAGAGATAGATGTGCGCAATAGAGAGATCAGGCGACACGCGCACTTCGCTCACGGAAATCAGTGTTCCGCTCAGCGTGCGCGCGTATCGCAAAAGGATGTCGCTCATGTCTTTTTGAATCAACCGAGCGATCTTGTGTTGTCTAGTGCTTTCCATAAATCCCTTGGGATTTTTGGGGACCCCGCAAATTTTAAATTTGTGGGGAGAGCGAGCGTCCCCGAGTATTTACTGCCTAAACTTAGTTTAGGTACATATACGAGGGGAACGAGCGCGACTAAAATTTGTGGCGTCCTTCGTCGGCTACAGTCAGTTTCTTACGACCTTTAGCGCGGCGTGCAGCCAGTACGCGGCGACCGTTTGCGGTTGCCATTCTCTCCAAGAAGCCGTGTTTGTTACGACGCTTGCGTTGGGATGGTTGGAATGTACGTTTCATTGTTTTATAAGTATTTGAGTCCTCTCACGAGGACGGGTTTATACGTCAAAAAGCCTGCAAAATTACTGCTTTTTTTTGATATGACCAAATTTTTTCGCATTTTTTTTGCTTTTGAATGCATTTTTAGTCAAAAACCTCCATTAAAACATCCAAAGAACGGGGAGTTTTCCATGTTTCTACGTGTTCTTCGAAATATGCGCATAGTGCGCGAAGTTGTTTCTGCCGCTCTGCCCTTGTCTGCGGCAAAGGGAGTTCTTCGCTCATCGCAAAACCTAATTTGGCGGCCAGACCTATCAGAAACGATAAATGAAAATTCTGCGGCTCGTCTGTCTCGTCCAACTCCTGAATGGATTGCGCAATATAATCAAACATCGGTTCATCGCTCATGGGGTGTCTTAGTACATGGTACAGCACTTCGCTGATGAAGAGCGCGATGGTCCTTTTGTACGGGTCGGTATCGATGGTGCGTGGAACAAAGGTTAACTGCGCTGTGCGGATCGACCGCTCGTCTGTCGTGAGTTGGAGAATCGACAAAGGGTTGTATCGTCCGGAGGTGTTCTTCCGTCCGATCCCATACACCATATAATTAATACGCCCGCCCGCGCGTGTGTACGCATGTAAGAGGTGGGCTTTGTCGGAGTGGGGTTGCAACGAGAGTACTATCGCATCAGTCGTGGTGTACATAGAGACTATCGATAAGCACTCCGTCGGTCAGACGATAGGTCTTGAAAATAAGAGGTCCATGCCCCGTAGAATCTGCGTTTGTTGTGGTCTCGATTACTGCGTAAGCAGGAACGGAGTCCACCACTTCGGGGGTGTAGAAGAATTTCTGTTCTTTAGGTTTGCCGGCAGTGTTAATGACTACAAACGGCGTACGGCGCATGTAGTTGTGGTCATGTCCCGCGAGTACCAGATCAGCTTCGCCTAAGGCATGGCGGAAAGCACTGTAGATCAGCACATTCGCGCGGCCTTTTCCTACGGACAGTACCGGGTGATGCATCATCACGACTACGAACCGTCCGTCCGCTCTCGCTTGTGTCATCACCCTGCGCAGCCAGGTCAGCGTTCTTGTCAGATGTACCAGACGATTCAGCGGGTTAGTATCAATCGCGATGAACCGTATAGCCGGCAGATCGACATAGTAAGAGGCACCCGGTACAGTTTCCGGACCGTTCTCCGGATGCGCGAAAGCATGCTCCCAAACGGGTGAGAGTTCTTTATGAACCCCTTTGGAGTACTCGTGATTGCCCGGCGTGACGATGACCGGCATGCCATTGAGCGCCGAGGCACTCCATTCGCGAAGCAGCAGCTGATAGTAATAATCCTGCCCCCGGTCCATCCAATCGCCCACTTGTGCGAGCGCTTCGGCTTCGGGTACCCGTGCCGCGAGGGTGTCGTAATCGGCCTGCGTGAGCCTGTTATGTACGTCGCCCAGCACAAGGATTGTCGTTTTCTCAGGCGTTGTGTCTCTCTCGAAAACAGGGAAGGTATAGTCCTGCGTGAGACCGGTCCACTGGGGTTCTTCAGGCATGCCGAACCACGCCTGCCAGCGGAGGGCGCAGATCACTGCGCCTCCCGCTAACAGAAGGGTTAGGAACACTATGTAGCCCCACTTGCGCATTAGAACGGCAGGTCGCTGGTGCCGTCGCCGGCAGAAGCGTCAAAAGGATCTACATTTACCGGCGCACTCTCTACCGGAGCTGCTGCAGGTGCTGCAGCCGGTTGTGCAGGAGCTGCTGCCGGGGCTGCCGGAGCAGGAGCGGCTGCGGCTTGTGTGGTGTCACCCTGCTGGATGCGCCATGCGCGGATAGAGGTGTACCAACGGCCGTTGAACTCGCGGCTCTCGATATCGAAACTAACGGTAACCAGCTGATCTACATCGCAGGGGTTCTGCTTGATACGCTCCTCGCCGAACACCTCGAAATGTACCTTGCGGGGGTACTGATCCAGGGTCTCGAGTACGTATGGCTGTACTTTCCACGGGTTGCCGTTACGGCCTATGCCCTCTTGGGCGGGCAGTACTTGGATGATTTTTCCTACTACTTCCATGTCTTTAAACTTTCAGTTTTAAACATTCAACCTTATTCGCCTTTAATAGCAGCCACACCCGGGAGTACTTTTCCTTCGATTGCTTCGAGGAGTGCACCACCACCGGTGGAGATATACGAAACCTTGTCTGCCAGACCGAACTTGTTGACGCAAGCTACGGAGTCGCCACCGCCGATGAGCGAGAAAGCACCTTCTGCCGTTGCCTCTGCAATCGCGTTACCGATAGCGCGGCTGCCGTCGCAGAAGTTATCGAACTCGAACACACCTGCAGGACCGTTCCAAAGAATGGTCTTGGCGCCCTTGATAGCGTTAGCGAAGTTCTTCTGTGCCTCAGGACCGGCATCCAGACCTTCCCAGCCCTCAGGAATAGCATTGGACGGGAATACCTTCTGGTTGGCGTCGTTGCTGAAACTGTCTGCGCAAATAGCGTCCGGAGCGAGCACGAGCTCTACGCCGTTCTTCTTGGCCAATTCCTCTACACCTAATGCTACATCGAGTTTGTCGAGCTCTACGATCGAACCGCCGATCTCGCCGCCGTGTGCTTTAGCGAAAGTATAAGTCATACCGCCGCAGAGAATCAGTTTATCTACTTTGCCCAGCAGGTTCTCGATGATACCGATCTTCGAGCTTACTTTCGAACCGCCCATGATTGCTACAAACGGACGTTTGATATCTTTGAGGATAGCATCAACCGCAGCTACTTCTTTCTCCATCAGGAATCCGAGCATCTTGTTGTCTGCGTCGAAATAATCGGCGATGACAGCGGTCGATGCATGTTTGCGGTGAGCGGTACCGAAAGCGTCCATCACGTAGCAGTCTGCGTACGAAGCGAGCGTCTTAGCGAACTCTTTCTGACGTGCTTTCATCTCTTTCTTGGCGGACTCGTAAGCGGGATCCTCTTTCTCGATACCTACAGGTTTGCCTTCCTCCTCCGGATAGAAACGGAGGTTCTCCAGCAGCAGTACCTCGCCCGGTTTGAGAGCGGCAGCCTGTGCCTGTGCTTTTGCGCAGTCCTCTGCGAATTGAACCGGACGACCTAAGGCTTCTGCTACTGCATCTTTGATCTGACCAAGGCTGAACTTAGCCTGCACTTTGCCTTTCGGCTTGCCCATGTGGCTCATGATAATCAGCGCACCACCTTCATCCAGGATGTGTTTGAGGGTCGGAAGCGCACCACGGATACGGGTGTCGTCTGTGATTTTTCCATTCTCGTCCAGGGGCACATTGAAGTCCACACGAACGATCGCCTTCTTGCCGGCGAATTTGTAATCTTTAATCGTCATAATGTGTTATATTTTAGTTGTTTTTAGTTGCTTTCGTAATCCCGTAATCACGTTATTACGTTATTTTATTTCCAATCGATGGAGTTCAGCCTTCCGCGATAGACGTCGCTGTACGAGGAGGTCTGATCCTGTCCGCCGAATAAATAAATATCGTTCCCGCGCACGATGGCGGTCTGTTTCTGCCGTGCCTGATAGACTTCGGGCAGCTGGTTCTTGGTGGTGTCCGCTTTGGTCCAAGTCATGCCCTCATTGGTGGAGACGAGGATGTCCCGACCGAAATAAGTCATCTGGTCGTCCACGCCGCCGAAGAGTAACATCTGATTATTGTACCAAACGACAGACATTCCTGTCATGCCGGATACTTTCGGACGGTCGATAGAGAACTCCTCCAGCCGGTATTGCCCTTTGGGCTGCGGGTGCTCGGAGTACTCCAGGTGCCATTTGGTGCCGAGACTCTTGCCGTTCTCCGCAAAGCCGCCGATGATCATCGCCCGCTCACGACCGCTGGGGCTGTTGAAACACAGAGTCGCAAAATCGCTGATAGGAAACTCACCTTGGGGCTTCAAACCGCTCAGCGTCAACTCACCGTTATGGAAATATCCTAATTCGTATTGGTCCTCTTTCTGCGTCAGTACCCATGCCATGCCGTTCCAGTAAAGCAGCATCGTCACTACTTCTTCTGTTACCGCGTTCGGCGTCCAGGTGACCGCATCGTCCGAGGTGTAAATCGTATGATCCTGCGCGTAGTAAAGGGTCTGGTCATCGGAGATCATCTGCCGCACTTTGGTACCTGCGGGCAGACCTGTCGGTGCTACAGGAGTACTCCATTCCTCGCCTTTTTCGGAGCGATAGACGGAGAGTTCAAAACCGTTCGACACCATCATCACGAAATCGCCGTTCTGCTCCAATACGCGTTGTTCCGTCTCTTCGTGGTCGTCAAAACCGTCGAAGATCTTCTCCCACGTATAGAGGTCGGGATCCACCTGATGCACCGTCGGACGGATCTCATAAACCTTGGTGTTCGTCTTGTCCGCGGAACGGATAGAGAGATATATGGGGCTCTTGGTGAAGTCAAGCGTGTCGTAGCCCGTCAGCAGGCAAACCGTGTCCGGGAAGATGAGGGACGAAGCGCTCGGCGTAGCGGCAAACACAAATCGCGGCACTACGCGGTGCAGATCCGTGCCATAGAGCATCGAGTCTTTGTTCCACACCAAACCCGTATCCAGCCGCTCTTCGACGGTGAAGACCGCTTGTGCCAGACCCGGCATCGAGTCCGCTTTGGCAAACGAGAATGCACTCAGCCGTGCTACCGACGAAGGGACGGTGGTAGAGCCGGAGTTGTCACAACCGATTAGCAAAAGTGCAAAAAAACACGTTAATATGTATAATAATTTGCGCATTTCAAATATTTTTTGTACCTTTGCAGCCGCAAAGGTAAAACTTATCTACATTTATGTTGTTCGAATCACAAATACATGATCTCAAAATGTGGCTGCCGTGGTGCCGTATCCGTCGTGATCAGGCAGCCCTTCGGGCTATCGTGGAGCAGCAGCGCCGCATGATGAAACCCGAGGATGTGGCATCTCAGTCCGCACAAGTCATCAGCCAGATTGAGAAGATGACGGCTTTTCGCGAGGCAAAGACTGTGATGCTTTATTATCCCGTCCATAACGAGGTGGATCTGCGTCCGCTGCTCGCTAAGTATGCGGGTGAAAAAACGTTTCTCTTACCTGTTACCCATCGCCACTCGATGGAGGTGCGTCCCTATGACGGGGAGGATATGATGCGGAAGGGACATTTAGGGGTACCTGAGCCGCAGACTCCCACGTATCATGGAGCTATTGATTTGATCTTGGTGCCCGGCGTGGTCTTTGACAACCATCGGCACCGTATTGGTCGGGGTGGAGGATATTACGATCGCTTCCTGTCCAAACACAAGACTTCGAAACAGGTCGGTGTCTGCTATTCCTTCCAACTGCGCAAGCGCGATATCCCGCACATGTATTCCGATCGCCGCATGGACCGGGTGGTTACTCCTCTGTCGACCATTGGATAGTCGGTTGGCTATCCTGGATGCGTTTCAGCTCTCGGTCACTCTCGGCCGAGAGTTTTCTTTCGCCCTTGCGGTAGTAGTAGATCACGCCGTACATCTGACATTTCATCATCTTCGCGTACGGCAGCTGGTCTTTGTAGTAGTCCTCCACGAGGTTCCATATATTCAGTATTATCTCGTCTGCCTGCGCGCGTAGCGGCTCTAAGTCCCCATGCACACGCTCCGTGTTCTGCACGTGGAAAGCATGCTGCCGTTGGTGATCGCAGAAGATGTCATAATGCACCTTGACCTTGTTAATCGCCGGATTATAAATCGGGAAACCGCCGTTCGCCATGCGTTTCTGCTCACCCTCGATAATCTTCTTTCCCCACTCTAAAAGGTACTCTTCGGTCGATAGATCCGGCACTATATGTTGGTGCGGATCCAGGCCGTAAAGCAGTTTCTGCTCTTTCTTGATCTCGCCGCGGATGACGGAGAGGTTGAGTACCTGGATGAAATGCGAGATATACATACGTGCGTTCTGCACGATGTGACGGTACTGTTTGTTGGCGTTGACAGTGGAGGCATAGTTGTCTTTGGATTGCATCACTATGTTCTCAAACTGCACCAAGAACCGTTGTGCTTCGCTTTGTACTTTGTACGGGATGACCTGCTCGGTATAGTCGGCTCCTTGCGCGCGCTGGATAGCGTTCTGCAGGGCATGCAGGCGAGCTAAGTCCGTGTTGGGTAATCGACGATAAGGCATCTTGTTATTTACGATTTAAACATTTACCATTTGTTCTTTAACTCTTTCTGGTGGCGAGCTTCTCAGCCAACTCACGGAGCGTCTCCGTGGCGTCGTTCTGCGGCAGTTTGTCCAGCTGTGCGAGGGCAAGAGCAGTCTGCTCCTCCATCACTACTTCACTCGCTTCGCGTACACCGAGACGGGTGAAAATCTCCGTCACGGCTGCAATCTTTTCTTCGTCACGGTCGGTCGCCATCATCCATTGCAGCAACTCCGCGCGGCTCTCTGCGTCCGCTGTCTCCATCGCGGTGAGAAGGAGGAAAGTCTTCTTGTTCGCGCATATATCTCCGCCGATCTTCTTGCCGAAAGTCTTCGGGTCGCCATACACATCGAGGAGGTCGTCCTGAATCTGGAAAGCCAGACCGATATGCAGGCCGTATTGGTACAGCGCCTCCTGTTGGTTCTCGTTCGCTCCGGCAATATAGCCGCCGATCTTCATTGCGTACGCCAAGAGCACCGAGGTCTTCTTCTCAATCATCATCATGTACTCCTCGATACTCACGTGGCTCGCGTGCTCGAAATCCACGTCGTACTGCTGTCCTTCGCACACGCCGGTCGCCATCTCGTTGAACATCTTCAGCGCTCCCGCCAGCTTCTCTGCCGGCACTTGCGATAGTAGCTTGTACGCCTCGATGAGCATCTGGTCGCCCGAGAGGATAGCTGTGTTCTCGTCCCATTTGACATGTACCGTCTCACGGCCGCGGCGCACGGACGCTTTGTCCATCACGTCGTCGTGCAGCAGCGTGAAGTTATGGAATACCTCCAACGCCAATGCCGCAGGCACTACGTCATCCATCACGCTGCCGTTCAGCAGACCGCCGTTGATGATCGTCTCTGCCGCCAGGAGCGCCAAGGTCGGACGAATTCTCTTGCCGCCGGACGCCAATGCGTACTCAATCGGCTCGTACAGTCCCCGTGGCTCCTTGTCCCAATGAAGGGATTCTATCGCTTGGTTAATATCAATCATGTTATTTACGATTTGGTCATTTACGATTTGACCATTTATTTGTTTATTGAGTCATTTTTTTAATGGCTAAATTGCCAAATGGTACATAAATGGTACATGGTACATGACTAAATGGCACATTAATTTAATTTGTCTTCAATAATATCTGTGAGTACCTCTTTGATGTCGAGGCCTGCGGCACGAACCTGCTGCGGAATGAAACTCGTAGCCGTCATGCCCGGCGTCGTGTTCACCTCTAACAGGTTGATCTGCACCTTGCTTATGTCCTCTACCGGATCGACGAAATCTTCGGTGTTACGCATACCGGTGATGATCCAATCAACGCGGATGATGCCGTTGGCACCGATGATGTCATAGATACGCAGGGTCTCTGCCTGGATCTTGTCACGGATAGCGTCAGGAATACGCGCCGGTGTGATCTCAGACACCTGACCTTTGTATTTGGCGTCGTAATCGAAAAACTCATTCTTCGTCACAACCTCCGTGATTGGGAAAGCTACCGCTTTGTCTTTGGTCTTATACACACCACAGGTCACTTCCGTGCCTTTCATATACGACTCGCAGATGACTTCGTCGCCTTCCTGGAAAGCGCGCTCGATGGCAGGAATAACCGCTTCAGGAGTCTTCACTTTCGTGCACCCGAATGACGATCCGCCCACGTTGCTCTTGATGAAACACGGCAAACCCAAGCCATTTACGATTTGGTCATGTACCATTGGGTCATTTATTGCGCCATTGAGCCATTGGCCTTTGCGGATCAGAACCGATTTGGCAATCGGGAACCCGAAGCCCGCGAGGTAGTGGTTGCAGGTGTATTTGTTAAACGTCAAAGCCGCCGCCAATACATTGCAGCAGCTGTACGGGATGCCCATCATCTCTAAGTATCCCTGCAACAAACCGTTCTCTCCCGGCGTGCCGTGGATAGTGATATACGCGAAATCGAACGTGTGCTTCACGCCCCCGCGCGTAAAAGAAAAATCATTCTTATCAATCGGGCAACCATCTTCTGTATGCCACTCTTTCCCTTTCAATACGACGATGGTAACGTCATACCGCTCCTTGTCCATGAAGGAGTATAAACCCGCAGCGGAACGCAGCGACACCTCGTGTTCGCTGCTGTCCCCTCCGGCGATAATTGCTATTTGTCTTTTCATTATTTTTTGCTTCTAAGGAGTCCCTTTCTCTCCTAATCTCAAAAACGCTGCAAAGGTACTAAAAAAAAATGACATACACAAGAGTGTATGCCACTTTTTGCATTTTTTCGTATATTTACTTTAAATTTATTTTACCGTTTGCCCTGTAACGGTATATACCTTGTCCCCGTGGAGAATATACACATTGCCGTTTCGGATGAGTTTCTGTGCAGGGTTGGCAGGATTGGTATAGACTGCTGGAGCAGAGGTTGGCTCTTCCGCTTGATAAACCGCCTGAATGATGATACCTTCTGTCAGCATAGCAGAAACAGTCTGCCAACCGACAAACAAAAATCCTTCTATCACCGGTGCCACAGGCAAGTGCAACGTAACCTCTTCGGATGAGATAGAGTCCCCGTCGTGACCAATATACAGCACATTGAATTCTCCCTCTGTCGGTTCTATCGGCAGATCACCCTCAATCGTCAGGATAGTTCCAAACTCTTTCCACACATCCGCTGCCTGGTATGCAGCAAGGCTTTGAGCGGGAACATAGAGCGTGCAGGCAGATTTATCTACAAAGTCTAATTCGGATGTGCCACCAAACACATCTGATTCGATTTGTTGCGGCGTGGTGGCATAGTTTGTTACAGAGGTCAAACTGCTGCAACCATAAAAAGCGCGAGTTCCTATGTTTGTAACGCCATTGGGAATAATCACAGATGTCAAACCGCTGCTACCTTCAAAAGCACGACTTCCTATACTGGTAACATTATTGGGAATAGTGTATGCACCTCGTTTACCTGCAGGATATTGTTTTAGGATAGTCTTGGTTTTAATAGCGAACAGGACACCTTCAATGGAAATATAATTGGTGTTGTCATTTGCAACATTGATTGAATTCAAACTTGTACAATAGGCAAAAGCACCTGGTGCAATATAAGTAACACTATTTGGAATCACAATAGATGCCAAACTGTAGCATGCGCCGAAAGCATATTCTCCAATACTTGTAACACTATTTGGAATAGTCACAGAAGTCAAACCGTAGCAGACTTGGAATGCACCAAATCCAATACTTGTGACGCTGTTGGGAATCTCAATAGATGCTAGGCTGTAGCATGCACAGAAAGCATTCACTCCAATGCTTGTGACACTATCAGGAATCTCAATAGAAGTCAAACCGCTGCAACCAGAGAAAGCACCATCTCCAATGCTTTTAACACTATTAGGTATTGTAATAGAGGTTAAACCGCTGCAATCCATGAAAGCACACATTCCAATACTTGGGACACCTTCATTAACAACAACTGTCTTTACGGAAAGGACATATGAATACCATGGTGCTGGATTATTAATATTATAATCCGCCATCGCTCCTGTTCCGCTGATGGTCAGCACGCTGTCACAAGAGAGCATCCAAGTGAGGTTATCGCCTTGTGCGCCGCATGTACCGGAAGCAATGATGCAAGGAGCAGGATCGTCACCTATCGGTAGGATGTTTCCAAAATTTTTCCATACATCTGCTGCTTGATATGCAGCAAGGCTTTCTGCCGGGACATAGAGAGTGCAGGTGGATTTGTTTACATTATTAAATACACTTGCGGTAATTGTTTGTGGAGTAGAGGCATAATTAATAATAGAGGTCAAACCGGTGCAACCAGAGAAAGCGGAACTTACAATGCTTGTGACGCTATTACCAATCGTTACAGAAGTCAGACCACGGCAGTCAATGAAGGCTCCCTCTTCGATGCTTGTGACACTATTTGGAATAGCAATAGAAGTCAAAGCGGACGAACCGTAGAAAGCTATGCGTCCAATATTTATAACACTATTGGGAATATTGATATTGCTAAGATTATCACAATATTCGAAAGATGCAGCTCCAATATGTGTAACACTATCTGGAATAGAGTAAGAAGTCTCTGATTTTGCAGCAGGATATAGGATTAATTTCGTTTTGTTCTTATTAAACAATATACCATCGTCAGAACAATAATTTTGATTATCTATTGCTACATCTACAGAAATTATTTTTTTGCATGAGGAGAAAGCATAATCTGCAATAAACGAGACACTTCCTGCTATCATTATTGAAATCATGTCACATTCTGAGAAAGCATTTTTTCCTATACTAGTGACACCATCTTCTATAACGACCGATTTGATAGCAGTGTGATATGTGTACCATGGGGCAGGTGATTTAGAATTAGTTAAGACATAATTTGCCATTCTCCCCGTTCCGCTAATAGTCAGCACGCTGTCGCAGCTAAGTGTCCAAGCGAGGTTATCGCCCTCTACACCGCATGTACCGGAAGCGATGATACAAGGTGCTGGACTCATTTCTTCTACCGCCAGCGGATACGCTTGCGGAGTTGTTCGATATATAGTATTAACGGCAGTGATATTATAGGTCTTGTTCGCTGAAAGAGTTGCACCAATGTGGTATTGATTATAGAAAGTTATCGTTTGTCCATTCCATGTTCCATAAACCATATGTCTTCTCCCTTCAACAAATGCGGTGTCTGTTGTAAACGATACTCCTTCATAAACCACATACTGACTTGCATTATTCAATGAAGGAACCTCTGTAGCCACCATTGGAGCTGGAGCCTCACCGTGAGTGATAGTCAACTCTTCTTTGGCAGTAATAGGAATTACCTCATGCAAACCATTATAAATACTAACTTTTCCTTGCAAACCGGCTTCTACGTGGTCACCTGCTTGTAAACCATAATTCACCTTGTAGATTACGCAAGAGCCCGTAGAATCTTTGATATACATGTTGGATCCGCTCTGGAAATCAGGAACATACATCACATCAAACGCTCCGAGTGTAAATGTCGAATCCGCAGCCATATTATATATATCAGCCAGAGTGGCATAGTTGACCTCCTCCGTGCTATCATCTATCGCCAAAATGTTTCCAAACTCTTTCCATACATCCGCCGCCTGGTAAGCAGCAATACTTTCTGCCGGAACATAGAGAGGAATGGATTTGTCCACATATTTGAAAACATCATAATCAAGCGTTGGAGGAGTGATCGCTTCGCAGGTAATAGAGGTCAAACTGGTGCAACCTTCGAAAGCCCACCTTCCAGTGCTTGTGACGCTATTAGGAATCGTCACAGAGGTCAAACCGGTGCAATTACTGAAAGCACCACCTGCGATTGATTCAATACCATCGGGAATGGTGTATGCACCTGAATAAGAAGTCGGCATAAACGCAAATACATGTGCATTATATACCGGAGAGGTCAAACCGGTGCAACCAGAGAAAGCATAATACTCAATGGTTGTGACGCTATTGGGAATATTCACAGAGGTCAAACCGGTGCAATAAGCGAAAGCACCACTTCCAATGCGGGTGACGCTGTTACCAATCGTCACAGAGGTCAAACCGGTGCATCTATGGAAAGCATTATATCCAATGCTTGTGACGCTATTGGGAATGGTAATAGAGGTCAAACCAGTGCAATTCGAGAAAGCACTCTCTCCAATGCTTGTGACGCTATTGCCAATCGTCACAGAGGTCAAACTGGTGCAACCTTCGAAAGCAAAATCTCCAATGCTGGTGACGCTATTTGGAATCGTCACAGAGGTCAAACCGTAGCATTCATTGAAAGCATAATTTCCAATGCTTGTGACACTATTGGGAATGGTATATGCGCCTTGTTTGCCTCCGGGGTATCGAATAAGGGTTGTTTTGTCTTTATTGAATAAAACACCATCTACCGAACAATAATTCGAGTTGTCAGAGGCGACATCAATAGAGGTCAAACCGGTGCAACCATCGAAAGCCCACCTTCCAATGCTGGTGACGCTATTGGGAATCGTCACAGAGGTCAAACCGGTGCAATAATAGAAAGCATACTCTCCAATGCTGGTGACGCTATTGCCAATCGTCACAGAGGTCAAACCGCTGCAATAAGCGAAAGCACCTCCTATGCTGGTGACGGTATAGGTCACTGAATTGTATTCCACCGAAGCAGGGATAATAGCGGTAGTAATAGTAGTTGACCAAAATGGATAACTACTATTTTGCGACGTAACTTGAGCCGTTTGGTTGGCGGCATCGAGGTTGTAATACAAATCGCCGATTTGGACTCTTTCATAGTCCCAAGCGAACATGGTTCCAACGCTGGCTGCTACAGCGAGCAAAAGGGTAAAAAGTTTTCTCATAATGTTATTGATTTTAGTTAATAATATACACAATAAAAGCGTGCGCTTTCGTTCGCTTCATTTGATTGCTTGAGGTCTTCGACTACCTATACACTTCAAATTTACGCACGGAAAACTCACGCTAATACGTGAGCGTGCATAAACCGTACTTGAATTTACAATGATTTTTGAAAGTGTCCAGTTTTCAAAAGATCAAGCTTTTCGGCTTATTACGCTTTTTGGGGGCGCACATTTGCGCCTATATTTCTATATTTCTCACCGCTTTTTTACGCTGTCGGTGAGGTCATATCTGGATATATTTTATGCCGGAGTGCCTATTTCATATAAATACTCCGGAGCAAAGCCTATTTCGTTTGACCAATCCACTGAAAAAGGATCGAGCCTAAACTGACGGAAATAATCCATATTTTGCAGCTTTTTGCAAATACCTTTTTGCGCTAATGGCCAGAAATCCACAAATTTAGTTACACCATCATTGAACGATAGGCGCAAAACATAATTGCGGATGTAGTCTGCACTGGTTACTTTCAAAATAGGATTCATATTTTCCTCCTTTCTTATTGCAAAGGTGTAATTTTCATGGGAGCTTCAGATTTACCTAAACGCTCCCAATTAGCCATCAGTTCATCTTGATGCAAGTCAAGCCACTCATACACTAACCGCAATGCGCGGCGAGGGAGTGAACCCGTAATAACACCATCTTTTATGGTGATAATAGCCTCATAATCTTGGTACTTTACGTGAAAATGAGGCGGGTTGTGCTCGCTCATGTACATGTATATTACGATTCCATAAAAAGAACTAATCTCCGGCATAACTATTTAGTGTTAATCATTTTGCGCTGCAAAATTACAATATTTTTTTGATATACGCAAATATTTCTGCTTTTTTCCCGTCCAAAAAGAAAAATTCAAAAATCTTCATTTTTTAACGAAAATCGATATTTTGAAAAAAACACCCTCTCAGAGCGCATCAATAGGGGGCAAAAAAATCTTCATTTTTTAATGAAAAAAGCCACTTTTTGCACTAAAAATGCTATCAGTCTGAAAATCAGTAACTTACAACGAGAGTCCTTTTCACGATTTTAGCGGCCTCACGAGGGACCTATCCGGAGCACATTTGCACATGTCAAAAAAAAGCAGTACCTTTGCAGCCACTTTCACTCTCAAAAACTGACCATGAATAAGGAGCAACTAAACCATATTATCGAACAAATGCAAGCGAGAATATCGCATGACAAAGCTATGGCCGCTCTGCTCCAATCCCACGCTGCGCAGGATCAACAGATGCTCGACCTCATCCAATCCCAACAAAAGGAGATCGAACGGCTCCGAGAGCAGCAACACGTAACCAACGTCACCAACCGGATAGAATCTTTCTCCGGCAACTATTTCGAAAACGCTAATCAAGTACAATTATGTCCGCCTTTATCAACAACTTCTACGGAACCTATATCGAGCACATCGACACCTTCGTTCAACACCCAAATAACCCCGCTCAACAGCCGGAATCTGTGACAGAACCGCACGGGCAGGAGGTCTCTTCTCCCGAGAAAACTGCGCAGGATATTCTCCCGACCCCGCGCGAGGGCAAATACACGGAGGTGCGCAAATATATCGAGGAACGCAAGCGCTTTGACGAGGAGTTTAAGACCTTCTGCGTCAACCATTCCCTGCGTGACCTCTGCTCACGTCTCACCAATGAATTTGGGTGGTTTGTGGACGAAAACTCGCTACAAAGAAACATAAATCGCAACCGGATAAGTCACTTTCGGACAAGTCGGACATCTTTCGGACATTTATAGGACAAAACGTCCTAACAATCGGACAAAAATTGCAGTACTTTTGCACCGGATTTCAAAATGAAGTCTGGTGCTTTTGCTTTATGCAGGCACCTGAACATTAACTAAAACTTTTTTAACATTATGAAAAATTATGAAGTTATTGATCAGTTTTTTGCAGCACAAGTAGCATGCAACGAGTCCGAAGAAACCCTCAAAGCGCTCCGTCCGCAGGTAGAGGAAGCCGTACAAGCCCTCATCGCCGAACGTGGCCTGGGCAAGGCCTTCACCGGCACTATCGAGTACCACGGTATCAAGATCGTCGTCAGCCGGCCCAAATCGTACACCTGGGAGAAGAACACCAACCCTGCTGTGACCTCTGACCCGAACCACGCGATCTACGTCCAGCAGCTCGCCCTGCAGGAGCAGATTGCCGCGCAACTCAAGGACATGCGTGCCGACGTCAAACGCACCGCCGAGAAGCTCGCCAAAGCCCATCCCGACAGCGAGTCCATCAAACGCTCTTTCCGTATCGCTTTTAGCGCATAGCGCGCCCTTGTGCATCATGAGAATGACCTTAGAGCAGTTCCGCAAGCGGTATCAGGTGGTTGATCCACTTGATGCCGCCGCCAAGGAACCCAAAAAGCACTACGACCCCTTCATCGAACGGGAGGATTAAAAGAAATGGCATAAAAGAAAGTAACCAAAGAAAATTAATAAAGAATTTTTCATTTTTTCTATTTGACAATATAGAGAAAATGATAAAATGAAAAAATGAAAACATTTAATGATATTTGGCAATTATTATCGCCTAAAGTCGAATATGCGAACCGGAAGAAGGCCTGTTATGAGCTATGGATTTCTTTGACGGAAAACCAGCAAGATACCATCTTCGATGCTATCTCAGAAAAACTGGCAAAAGGAAAATTCGTTGACTATAACCCTTTGTTTGCTATTAAGAACCATTACCGGCAACGCTCCCAGACCCTCTCCTTCAACGACTATTACACCCGCTACGGCACAACGGAGGAACGCGACGGATGGAAGATGACGAACCCTACCGGAAACTGCGTCATCTATGTCAAATCATAGTTCCCTCCTCGCAATGTCCTGTGCGCGCGAGTTTCGCGAGCGCGATCGCAAGACTTCGTTTATTGCGTTGGGATTATATCCCGACATTAGACCCTTTAATTTTTTATTCTTAATCCCCTATGAACTATCCTTTATACGATGTACCCTACCTCGTCCGGGAACCCAACGACACCTATATGTCCCAGACCCGGCACAAGATCGAGGTGCAAAACCAAGCGATTGTCGATGCGTATTTCATAGCCCGGGACAAAGGACTATCCGCGGAATCGGCGAGAAAAACGGCCGCCCAAAAGCACGGCATTCCCACCATCCGCGTGTACCACTCCCTGCGATGGTTTTACCAGGAGGCGGTAAGACGAGGAAAATACAGTTTTTTGATAAAATTTCCACCTGCAAAGGAACACATTGTTCACTTTTGATGTATCTTTGCACCGTCTTTCAAAATTCAGTAACACCTCAGTAAGACTTTTGTAAGACTTTTATAAGACTTTTCACCCCCACAGGTTTAACTCTCGGCGCTACCCCGCCGAGCAAAAAAATCACTACTATGACCAAGCAACGTATCTACAAAATCATCGTCACTCTCGCGACGGCCATTGTGACGTGTGCAGCGATCGCACTGGGACTCACGTCCTGCAATGTGACTCGGACCATCACCACCCAGAGTCAGTATTACCAACGCGGCGACACCACCTGCACCATCGTCACCAAGACCATCGAGCAGTATGACGCGAGCAAGAAACTGTAACGTTTCTCTCCCAAAACTCACTCACTTATTATTTACTTTTAACCCCTCGTACGGCACGAGCGAAAACAACGCCGAAACACTATGGCAAAAGCAACTGTCGGCGCCGGTGGAATCGAGTACATCCAAGGCGCCCTGAAGAAACCCAAGAAACAAGACGGTCACAAACACGGCAACTACGTCATCATGACGCACCGAACGGCAGCGACCACCAACCCGGACTGCCAACGCATCTACGTCAAGGATCCCGATTCGTACAAGCGCAACAGCCCGTTGAGTCAGCGCGAGATCCAGATCCGTAACCGCTTCACCGCGGTAGCGCAGATGATCAAGGCCCGCAAGGCCGATCTCTCAAAGCTCACCACCGATCAGGCGAACTTCCGCGCACAGAAGAACGACCCCGATGGCGCAAAAACCATGAAGGCGTACTACTGGAAGATCTGCGGCGCGGAGTGGGATCAGCAACACAGTTAAGCCCAAAGCCCCACCCCGACCCTCCCCCGTAGGGAGGGATGAGGGAAGAGGGGTTAGGGGGTAGAGTTATTTTATCTCCTGGCCGGTGATGGTATAGACCTTGTTTCCGCGGAGGATGAACACGTGGTTGTTCATAAGGATCTTACGAACGTCCTCCGTTCCTGTCGTCGATGAGCCTATGTGGTCTAAGCCCGTTGGAACTTCTGCCGTAGTGGTGAAGGAGCCGGATTTAGTATCAATAGGTTCATCGTCTTTGTCAAAGGCCTGTATCTCAAAGAAGTACTCATGATCAGGATCCAAGCCGGTGATGGTGAAGTCAAGCGTGGTGGTACCTACAACGATCAGCTTGCGCAGGTGGCGTTTCTTAGGCGCTTGCGGCTGATTCAATACGTACGCCGGAGCATATGTCGGTACACCGAAATCGATACGAATCAATATGCCGGCAGCGTTGAAGGTGAGCGTGCATAGTCTCTCGGTCTGCTCTGGATTCGCCCAGATGATCAGCGTGTAATACTCTGCACCACTGACAATCGGCCAGGTGAAATCAACGGTATGACTCTCCGGCTCTACGTAAACTTCTTCAGGCGTTTCTACGGAGCAGTCAGCTATCTGCAGGGTAAAGATCTCTATGGAGTCACAACGGTGAGCGATGGTATCCTGAATAGCCTCCGAGTAGAGACGACCGTTATAGATGAAGGACTCACCTTGGCACATCTGGTATTCGTTGTAGAACGTATCCCTCGGCAGCACCGTTACCATCATGGAGGCGGAGATTGGGGTATAGATCATCAACGGCTCGTCATGATGCGAATAAAGGGTAACCGAGACAAGATAAGCACCGGTGTCCGGGAACTGATAATAAACGTCAGTAGAAGCATTACGTATCATTGGTCCTCCTTCCAAAGTCCACTCGATGTAGTCATACGGGATGTCGGATGGTATCGAATAATAGGACCGCTCACCGAGACATACATATTCATCTCCTGAAATCATTAGTTGCCAAGCGGTACCACCCAATGAATATGCGTACGATCCATCTTCTTCGGTTCCATACGCGTGCGCTATCACTCCATGCGGGTTGCGCAGAGAATATGTACAATCATAGCAAGACGGCAACGCTACGCGGCTATAGGAATACGCCGGATTGCCGGGAACCGGAGTCCACTCAAGAGGAATATCATATTGCTGACTCATCCTTAATGTCGTCTGGTCACAATATGCTGACACTGCAACCAGATTGACGAAGTGGTGATACCCGTACTGTGAGGACGAAGGAGCGGCGAAGAGCGCATCCGTAGTTCCCATATCCACCGGTGCAATCCAAACCATAGACGGGTCGCCCACACCGTCAACGGACTCAGTCTCAACGGCAGTATAACTATTTCCCACGTCGTATGAATAAACGGCAACAGGCATTGAAGTATGCAGATAAACAGCATCAGACTGTACGATTAAAGGAATTGTCTCTATGAGTTTGCTATGCCTTCGGGTCAGATCGCCGACACTCATCTCAAATTCGAAAGTCTGCCCGGCATTAATGGTTGCCATTTCATAACCGTCGATGGCGATTGACGTTCCATCCGCCAAAGCGGTGATGCGTACGCGGTTGGCGTCTTTCTGCAACGAGCGGGTGACAACGAACTCTGTTCCCCAGAAATTCGTCGGTATAGCCTGTTCATAAAGACAATCACGTGCTGATACTCCGTTCGGTACTTGCGTTAAGATATTTCCGCTGAAAACGGCGATTGACTTATTCAATAGTGCCTTCACATGCGTGCCGGAAAGGCTCTGTTGATTTTGAGAGAGCACGTAGTAGATCTGACCACTATTCAGAGAAACCGTGTAAGGAACGCCGGCAGGATGATTGTCCAGGGTAGTGGAAGACGGCACAATCTCTACCGTCGTGCTATCTTCGGTCGCAAGAATAGTGATGGTTGTATAGGATTCATCATAATTATTGTATGGACGATAATCCTGGGTATAATACTCCGCTCCCAGCATTGAAACCGGCAGAATAGCGGTTGCATCGGATGACATGTGCATGTATTGCATGGCAACGACGGAGATATCTTCCGTTGATTCTACATGCAGTCCTAACGGCATCGTTCTTCCTGCCATGGCCGCAATGCCTGAGGCGCTATTCGCATTTCTCGGATACCATTGTTCCAAAGGTATATCATGTTCCTCATATACCTGTCCGGCTTGCAGAATTCGTGTGATTTCCCAGTTTGTAGCCGGATTATGGATCGTTACTGTGCATGCTTTCTTAGCCGAAAGAATCAGATACGGTGTTTGTGGTACGCTTTCTCCGTCGGCATTTGTTGCCAAGGTCAAGCCCACCCAGAAATGTCTTCCTTCCATCGTGAATTGAGAGGGCGATACGCACGATGCCGATTGCCGGGTAACCGGGATATCGCCTCTCAGTGTATCTCCGCAAGAAGTAATCGCCCAATATTCGGCGATGTTGTTGAGCGGATACTCTCCTATTTTACACCCAAACTCCAATATTTTAGGAGCATAACGGTTGGCTTCAGCAAAGGCTTTGCGGAACTGCTTCTCGGTGTGGCTGAAATACAGATGTCCGAGGTCATCGCAAATAGGATAATAATCTTCGCTCAGGTTCGGCATAATGTTGGTATAGACGAAGAAATGCCGGTATCCGATGACGGTATCAGAGTTGATGACGATATCTTCCCAACTATCACCGGCACAGACAATATCTATCATGCCGACTTCATACTCCGCCTCGACTGCAAAACGCGTTCCTTCTTCCAAGTGTACGGTACGAGGGTTATCCTGATTTCCGTCGGACCATTGCGTGAAGAAATATCCGGCTTTCTCAAGAGCTTGGAACCGTAGGGTGGAGTTGTTGATACATGCAGGCATTGTCAGGATCTCTGCATCCCCTACCGAGTAGTCATAGATACCTTCTATAGGAGGCCAATATTTCCATACCTGCGAGGAACGATAGGCTTGTGCGGTACCACACGGTACGTGCAACTCAAAGTCGTATGTGTCTCTGAAGAAACGAGATCCACTTGCATTGGTAGGCGGCGTTGTTGCCAGGCAGGTAACAGAGGCGAGCTGAGCGCAATCGTAGAAAGCACTTTGACCAATCGTATCCACATTCTCAGGAATCGTCAGGGTCTTAATCTTGGCTTTCCGGAATGCATATTCGCCAATCTTCCTCATGGAATTAGGCAGCGACAGGGAAACTAACGAGGTGTCATTCCTGAACGCATAATTTCCCACGGAAGTAACGCCTTCTTCAATCACTACGGAATGGAACGGTAAGAATCCTCTTGGACCAGCAGCACTATTGTCATTATACCATGGAGTCTCCCTCTCTCTGGTCCAGTTTGCCATCTCTCCGGTACCGCTGATCGTCAAGATACTGTCACAAGAGATTTCCCAAGTCAAATTGCTACCTTGCGCTCCGCAATATCCGGAGGCAAGAGGACATGGGGGTATAGGTTCACCTCCTCCTTCTTCTCCTCCTCCTTCTATAGGTAAGATGTTTGTAAACTCTGACCATTCTTCTGCATTTCGGTATGATTCTATCGATTCTGCGGGGACATAAAGGGTCATGCGAGATTTATCCGCATCAAACGACCTGGCACTTCCCGAGGCTAAAGCAGGAGGAGTCGTGGCGTAACAAATAATTGTCCGGAGAGAGGCGCAATCTCGGAACGCTTCTTTCTCTATACTGCTAAGGCTTGCACCCAACTGAAGCGTGGTTAAATATCTACAACTTTTAAATGCATTTCTGCCTATGGTATATACGCCGTTTCCAATGACGGCCGACTGCAATGATCCTAAATTTTGGAAAGCATACTCCCCGATATTGGCATTTGGAATGGATACGTATGTTAAATCATTATTATTGGAAAAGGCACGATAACCTATCTCTGTAACACTACTGGGAATAAGCAGCGAATCCTTCAAATCCATGTTTCCGAAAGCATAATTTCCAATAGTAGTTATATCGCCATCAAAGGAAATAGCACGGATACTCCTTTCGTAAGGGCGCCACGGAATGGTGGATGAAGAGTAATTATCCATTGCACCGCTACCGCGGAAAGTCAGCAGACCATCGCAATTCAGTTCCCAAATTAAATTTGCGCCACAGGAATCGCTTACGGTAGAATCAGCCTCCACGAAATAACCATAAACCACTGTATCACCGCGTACAAAATAATTGCGGGTTACGGAATCTGTTTGACATAGGTACGCATTACTCTCATCGCTCCATCCCTTAAAGGCGTACCCCTCAAGAGGTGTTGCCGTTAGGTGGAGGTAGGTGCCATACTCATATTGACCATGGATATAAGTCACTTTTCCCTTTGTGGTATCGGCGGAATATACGGATACCATATAGCTATTCGGTGCGAAGATAGCAGTAAAAGCGGAATCCTGCGTAACTGTTACATTACGGGGATTATCGGTCACGCTATCAGACCATTGTACGAAATGGTAGCCGCTATAGGGATTTGCCGATAGCGTCATGCTGGTTCCGTCACACAGTGCCCGTACATTCAGTTTATCTACATATCCGGAGCCTTCATAGTTGAGGGTTACAGCATGCTCGACAGCTCCTACGGACTCATAAATGCGCGATTCCTGCATCCCTAACGCCCGGGCATATATATCTTTCATTCCGCATGGGATATAAAACGAAATGGGGTCATACCAATAGAAGGCACCATTCATATGAGGGCAATGATCGAAGGTGACAGACTGAAGATGCTGACAACCATGGAAAGCTCCTTGGTAAATGGTATCACATTGGCTGGGGATAGTATATTGTTCTACGTATCTCCCAAGAGGGTATTGTATCAACGAAATGGTATCTCTGCGGAAGAGAACTCCGTCCGGACTAACAAAATGGGGATTGTTGATTGCTTCAAACTCTCGTATGGAATAGCAATCCAAAAAACACATTTCGCCTATAGACGACACCGTCGAAGGCAGTATGACTCGCCATAAATTGTTGCAATACTCAAACGCAAAATCATCAATACGCTCCAATCCCTCCTGCAAAACAAGGGTTTGCAGGCCGTTACTTTCGAATGCTCCGCTGCCGATGGATTTCACGCTCTGCGGCACGGTGATGGTATCCACCGCTTGCATGCTCTCAAAAGCAAGACTGCCGATATGCGTAATGCCCTCCGAGAGGTATATATGCCTTATCTCATAAGTGCGGTAATGCTGCCAGGGAAGTTCTGTTGAATCCTGGAAATCACGCATCGCGCCATTTCCGCTGATACTCAGCGTTCCGTCACTGCTGAACTCCCATCGTAAAGCGGTACTGTCTTTACCTGCTCCGCAATATCCGGAGTCAACCACATAAGACTCTGCATGAAGTATAGTACCTATACTTACTAATGCAATCAACAAAAATAAAATTTTAGTTTTCATATGATTAGATGATTATATTTTGTACATTGGCAGTAAAAGTGCCATCGGCAAGATGGGTGGTGACCAGGTCACCGGGTGCAATCTCTGCTACCGAGCGAATGATTTTTCCGTTCTTCGTCAGCAGGGAGTAGCCCTTGCGATAGAAAGCCTCGGGGTTACAAGCCGCAAGCCGTTGTTCGAGCAATTCGACACGGTGTCGTCTGAGCATGATCTGACGATCCGCCGTACGCCGTAGCCGCGTGTAGAGATCGTTGATGCGCGATGCCTGCGTATCCATGCGATGAATGAGCCATTCTGCTACGGCGGTAGGTGTCTTCAGTGTTTCATGCGCCACCATGTCTAATACCGAGACATCCCTCGTATGCCCGATACCGGTCAGGATCGGCAACTCGAATTGTGCACAGACGGCGCAGAGCTCGTAGTTGTCAAAGCAGGATAAGTCAGAGGTGGCTCCTCCGCCACGGATGATGACGACGCAATCAAAATATTTACCATCTGGACATTTACCATTTACCATTGATATCTCTTCCAATGCCGCGATAATAGATTTAGGAGCTCCGTCACCCTGCATGGTCGCACCGAAGAGGGTCGTCTCGAACCCATACGGAGAATGCTCTAACTGATGTTTGAAATCCTCATATCCCGCGGCAGAAGGCGAAGAGATGACTGCTATCCGCCGGATGAGGGTGGGTAAAGGCAGGAGTTGTTGCGCCTCCAAAAGACCGTCCTTCTCAAGTTGTGCGATGGTCTGTTGTTTGAGTCGCGCTATATCGCCGATTGTGAAAGTCGGATCGATGCCGACGATAGAGAGACTTAGTCCATAGACGGGGTGAAAATGCACCTCGCATTCCACTAGCACCGCCATGCCTTTTTGTAGCGACATGCCCGTCTCCGACTGAAAATAAGCGCAGAGCATCTCTTTTGTTCCTGCCCATAGTGTCGCGCGCATCTTAGCGCCTTGTCCGCCTGCAGAAGGTGCGTCAACAAGGTCCAGATACATATGTCCTCCGCGCTCCATGAGCGAGCTGATCTCCGCTTGTACCCAATAGGAGGGTGCGAGTGACGAGTCTAACACTTCGCCTATCTCTGCGCAGAGTTCCGAGAGAGTATATCTATTTACCATTTGGTCATGTACCATGTACCATTTAGTGGTTGGCAGGGTTACAGAGGATACATTTATCATCCGGCCGGAAGGCAAAGAGGAAAGTGACCCGTATGCCTACAGAGAGGTTGCGGAGCCAGTATTTGGAAGCCTCTTCGGTCGAGAAGACATGATCCGTCGTGTACGTGGAGAAGTCATAGATCGACTCGGTAGGGATGCCATAAAGGGCGCCCTTGGTGGAAGGGCATATATTGAGCAACGAACCTTCGACATAACCCGCCACGCGGAGTCTTCCGTCCAAACGGTCTGCCGGACGCGTACGGTAGTTACGCACGGATTGCCGGGTGTTATACTCATATCCTATCTCCGCGTGCGCCGTGAGGTCGAACTTCAACGCCAAGGGGCCGCCTTTGCGCTCTAACGGCACATCTTTGCGGAAGCCATGATTATCCATCTCTTCCCAGATACCTACGTACCGCTCGTATTTACCTGCCGTAGAGACAGTCATGGCGGTAGAGGTAGAGCCCATGAAGGCGTATCCGGCATGGACGCCGACGAGGAAATAACCGATACCCTGAGGGGCAAAGAAATAATGGCCGACATTCAGCGGGATACGTCCGTAGAGGTGTTGCGCCATGTCCCGCCGGTCCACAAACGTGTGTTTGAGGGTGAAAGGAGCAGGGGTGATAGCCGACCAGGTATCCATCATATTCTCATGATAGATGACGGCAGGGTTCATATCCGTAAAGACGCGTTGCGCCGAGATGCCGAGACCGGTCTGGATGATCAGACCTGCGAAATGGTACTCGTAGAGCAGGTGCAGATCCAGCGATCCTCCGCCCGGTGTGTGCTTTGCCTCGGGCATATTGTTCAGGAAGGTGGACCATCCGCCGGTGAGCGACAGACCCACGAGGTGATGCGAGCCCGAATACTCGGAAGCATGCAGACCCATGAGCACATCGGTCTGGTTCTCTACGTCTTTGGTAGAGAAGCCTCTGAGGGAAGAGAGTTCGAACTCTCTTTTCTCCGATACGGAATAGCGGCGTTGCGCCATGCCGGTCATCGTTGTGAGACAGAGGATCAGAAGGATGATATGTCGCAGTTGGGACATGATGGCGCTACAATAACTTTAATGGCTCTATAGGGTTCCTCGGGTGTGTCGTTGGACCAGAGTTGGATGATATACATACCTTGTGCTGGCGGAACGGTGATCGGCGTGACAGGAGCTCGGAAGACGCCCTCGGTGACGAAGGTGCCATCGGAGGTGTTGATACGGAAGGTACCGTCCTTACGCGAGAGGATATGGGTAATCGGGTTCGCCGAGACGATACAGGTAGGCGTGACGGCGAGGTAGCCTTTCTTCGGTGCATAATCCTCTACAATCGGGTTCGGTATAGCGACGATAGGACAGGTCGGGAAGGCCTCTTTCTCATCGACACGGGTGAGCTCGACGTGGTACTCAGCTCCCTCTGTCAGACCCATCGGCATGTACAGATAGGGTTTGGTCTGCCCCACCAACAAGGAGTCACCTTCGAACCACTGATAGTCCGACCACCGATAGCCGCCGTTATAAGCGGAGTCGAGGATAGCGATGACGTCTCCGTGCCGTTGCTCCGTGAGCCATTTGGGGTACGACATCATCATGGTGGTATCGTTGATACAATCGCTCTCCATATGTTGGCAGATGCCGTTATCGAGGACGAGCGTGAGGGAGTAGATATCCGGCCGCGGGTAATGGCGTTGGTCTCCTTCGCGATATGGTATCGGCACGGAGATGATCATCGGTGAGGAATAAGAGGTGACAGGCACGTTGATCTGATCCTCAAAGCCCATCTCCAACGCTACGGAATCGAAGTAGAGCGAGTAGGCGATGGGGTAATGGGAGGTATAGGTATAAAGCACCTCGAAAGCCGCTTCGTCACCGCACATCGCATCTTCTACCCATAGGGTAGGTATAGTAGGCGGAATGACAGTCAGATGAGTGTAGATGAAATGGTGACATCCCACGTCATTGAGGGTGGTGTCTTTATAATCGCCACCTTGGGTGTATATATGATCGCCCACGATGAGCGTGTCACCGATACAGATGGAGTCATAATGCACCTCCATCGTGGTGTCCAGCGCCGTGAGGAAGAGGTGATATACAGAGTCACAACCGTTGATGACGGAGATAGCGGAGTCGTAGTAGAAATACTCCTCGTCCTGCGGGATGAGATGAGCGATATGCCATCCGTGCCAATCGAGCGAGTCGTCGGCGCAGAGGGTGAGATGTTCCTCGGACATGAACGACGCTCCGACGAGCAGTTGTGTCTCGTAGATCGAGTCGCATCCATCGACCGTGTGGAAACTATCCCGGAGGAAATACAGCCCCGACACCAGATCCGTCAGGAGACTATCCGGACGGGAGTCTCTTCCGGGCCATAAGTATGACTCGTTGGAGCAGATGGTGTCATAGACGATGTGCCTATAGGAAGGGAAGACATGCGCTGCGAGGGTGTATATCGAGTCGCAGCCCATCACCGTCGTGAGCGAGTCAATAAAGAGGGTATCGTATGGACGCACGAAGGTATCCACATCGTACTCATACGCCCATGCAGACCAGGCATGATTAAGATCCTCCGAGTAGAACGTATCGCCCGAGCAGATACCATCCGTCTCTGCAAAGAACGAGAAACTCGGACAGATGGTCAGGTAGTAGTTATAGACGATCGAGTCACACCCATCGACGCCCTTGAACCGCACTTCGATATACGGCATCTTATCTGGATCGGGCCGTTGTGCTCCGGGGTGCCATACTTCGGTCTTGAAGACCGTGCCGGAGACGGTATCGCGGTGGTAATAGATCTCGTTATCGCAAGCGAAATCATGTACCGGGATGGTGATGAACGGCTTGACGTAGAAATCGAGTTGGTAGATAGAGTCACAACCGTCTTGTGTCTCCAGTTTGTCATAATACGTACCGGTAGCGATGATGGTCTGTCCTCTCCATTCGATAGCCGTACCCGCGCATCCTCTGCCGGAGTCGATAAACCGATAGGTAGGATGAACGATCACCTTGTAGGTGACGAGGGAGTCGCACCCTTCGTAGGTCTTCAGCAGGTGCGAGGGGGTGAAGATGATATCCGGTTTCGTTACACCTTCGGTCGAGGGGGTAGGTTTGAACTCTAAGGTGTCACGGAAAATAGTGCCGTACGAATCGCGGAAGATATAGATATGTGCAAAATCCGAGTCGTCGTTATCGCAGACGTGCCGAACGATGGTGGTGTCATAGGACGGAGCTACACGGAGACTCAGATAATGGATCGAGTCGCAGTCATGGATAGATAGACGTGCAATCGTGTCGCCATACGTCGTATCTGCCTTGAGGATGCGGTATCCTGCAGCAGGGTTCTGCAGCTTCGGGCCTGCGAAATGATGGCCTTGCCAGGTTACTGAGTCATAGTCGCAGATCGTGATTGCCTCATAGATATGATAAACCGAATCGACATGGAGCGTGAGCTTATAGACGGAGTCACATCCGCACTCGCCGGTCTCGGGATCGCAGACCGGACAGTCCTTTGTCTTCAGTGAGTCGTAGAAGACATACGTACCGCAGCGGAGGGTGGAGATATCTTTGTCGTGCCATTCGAACTCCGAGCCCTGGCAGATCCTTTGCTCATCCGGTATGAAGTACGTGCGGTAGAGGGTGACACGATGGTGCACGGCAGAGTCGCAACCCGTTACCGAGAGGGTGTCGCCGTAGAGGTCAAAGATTGTAAACCGATCCGTCTCACCAGGAACGGAATGACCGCTCTCGCCTTCCGGCAGTAACGGCGATTTGGCACCATAGACGGGCTCGCCTAAGAAATGGATCGTGTCGTTGTCGCACATCACCCTTTGGGTGATCTCCACCGGGGTTGTATAGACCGTATCGATATGCAGCGTCAGATGCCAAGCCGAGTCGCATTCGTGGATCGTATTGAAATGCAGCGTGTATTGATAGTCGCCCGTATGGTTCGTCGGGATGACGGAAATCGGGTTCTCTTTATCATCATAAATGGAGACAGGCTTCGTGTTTCCCGGCAGATCCTCCCAGGCGAAAGGCTCGCCCTGGCAGTGATTGAGGGATTGGTTGAAGTCATAATACGGGTAGATATGCAGATGGAGTACGCAGATACTATCGCAATCATATCCCTTGGTCCGCATCGTGTCTGTATAGTAGTAGTCGCCTTCCCAGGTGTTCGGTATGAAGGGCACCTGATTACCTGACTTGTCGTAGATCTTACGTCCCTCATGACCTTTCCATATATACGGTGATCCGGACTCTCGTAGCTGGCAAGTGTAAGCATGAGTCGTGTCGCGATGCGACGGCGCGCGGTAGAGATGGAGATAGAAGACGGAGTCGAAGCCCAAGACGGTCTCGAAGGGCTGCTCGTAGGTCTCGGTCTTACCCGGTTCCGGCAGATCGGTGATGGTCATACGCTCAAAAGGCACGCCTTCCGGCATGAATTCCGGACGTGTCTCCATCCAAACGTATTGGTCGTCGTTACCGCAGGCGAAATCGTTAGTATCATAGCGATACACCGCTCCGACGCGCAGGAAGAGCACGTGCGTACTGTCGCAAGAACGGGTACCGATGGGTACGGTAGGGTTGGAAACGGTGACGAAGAGAGTGTCTTGCGTAACCAGCACGTCATAATCCTCCGTCGCTTTCGAGCCACCGTAGGTGGTGTTGTTGATAGGCCAATGATAAACTTCCTCCTGCGTGATGAGGACGGTGTCCATCTTGAAGAACGTAGGCATGACGGTCAGGTGGAGCGCGTAGATCGTGTCGCAACCTGCCTCTATATCGCGATAGATGGTGGAGCAACGCTGGCTCGCAGGAATCTTCATGTCAAGGGAGATATCCTCCAGATGCTCGCCTTTGGGACCTATCCAGGGGAACGTACCGTCCTCGTCGGTACAGATGGTATCAACCGTCAGGGCGTATAACTCTTGCGCTGCCCGGTAGTCCAACCGGAGGTGATAGATCGAGTCGCATCCATAACGGGTCTGACAGGAGTCGTAGTAGTCTCCGGAGGTGCGCAACTCTACGTAGTCGGCTCCGTTGCGGTGACCTTCCCATCGGAAGAACGAATGGATGGTATCATGGGTGACAGGGTCGTAGTGCAACTTGCACCACTCTTTCGTCTCATTGAAGTAGTAGGACTGAGGCATGATGAGCGTGAGCTCGTGGATCGAGTCGCAGCCATGCAGACCGCCGTTACACTCCGCGCAGGTCTTCGTGTACATCGTGTCGCGGAAGACGCCTACCAACGCACCATACGCCTCATCAAAAGTGAGGTCTGCCTCCGTAATCGTCCGGGTCTTTGTCCCGTATTGGATGGACCATCTGTAAGAGCCGTGCCCGTCTTTGTCCAGACATACGGTGTCGCGGAAAGGAATGACATAACTCTCATGGCGGATGAGCGTCAGATGATAGGTCGAGTCGCAGCCATTGAACGGTCTGCCTCTCTTATCCTGGAACTTATCTGCCCACGGACCGAGTTGGCACTCGCAGGCTTTGGTCTTCCATGCGATATCCACCTCCGTCGTGTCGCGGGTTAAACTCACGCCGGAGAACGTGCGTTCCTGATAAAGCGTATCCTGATTGGTACAGAGATGAATCGTATCGAAATACTGGAAGGTGTCGCAGACGAAGAGGATCAGCGTCATCGTCGAGTCACAACCCGCCTGTGAGAGATAGTTGCGGGTGAACGTGTGATACCTACCGACCTCTACCTGGTATTTCCACGGCCCCAGATAATCCGTCCCTTGACCCTGCTTCACGCCGACGAACTTCGTCGCCGCCGAATAGGGGTTATAGAGCGTGAGATTGTCTTGGTTAAAAAGGCTGTCGTAGAAGAACTCTAAGGTGTCGCCGACGCATACTACGCGGTATAAGGTATCGTTATAAACCCTCGTCACGCGGACGGTGGTCTTGAGCGTATCTAAGTCCTCGCCGTCGCACATGATCCGCTCGCGGTGCAGGACGGTCTGCAGCTCGTATTCGAAGAACTGGTGCCTCTCCTCCATCTCCTCCTCCGGCAGGATAAACTCATACTGCCAACTATGCTTGGTATCCGTTGCCGCGGGGGTGATGATCGAGGAGGCCTTCGGGTTGCCGGTCGGTTTCTTACCGTCCGTCACGTCGAAGAGCAACCACTCGATCTGCGTCGCCGGACGCTCTATTTCGGTCTCCAACGTCCAATATACGAACGAGCTGTCGCAGACGATGGCGGTATCTAACTGCTCATAATCCTCCATCCACTCGTCCCATTGCCGTTGGTACCATCCGTGCCCGTCGAGGCTGTCGAGGTCATACGATGCCTTGGACATCACGATCTCATCCGAATGGGTGACGTACAACGAATCAGGATGCGCTTCCGGCTCAAAACCCAGCGTGTAGTAGTAGCCTTGTGCCTCGGTGATACCATAGACCATTCCGACAAAACCGCCTCCCGTCGTCTCCAAAAGGTTGTATTTGCTGGTCGCCGCACCGGGTAACTCCAGATGCGCGTAAGCCTTCGTATTGTCCGCCTGGAAAGTCTTAAACTCCGAAGAAGCCACGGGAGCACCATTCAGCGTAAAGGTATTGATATCGCTCGCTGCGGTCACGACATACGCGTAGAAATGTTGCGGAGCGGTGCCGCCTTGCGGATCCAGAACCTCCGTGAAGAAAGTCATGGACTTTGTCCGCAATCCCCAATGAGGCATGATGGCGGATGCCGGGTCACCGTAGATATAGCATTTCTGCGACCATCCGACCGTCGTGCAGATCTTGTTCTCCGCTGCGGTGGAGGTATAGTTGATGCAACAGATAGGGGTGTCCGCCTTGACGATCACCTCATTGTTCAGCTCATCGTGGAGGTCAAGCATCACATTATCGGGAGGTAACTTCTGCAAGGTCTGGCCGCGGTTCAAGGTCACAGGGAAAGAGTTCACTGCCCCTGTTGATTTATCATACGTGGTGACCGTTACATTCGTTCCGTCATAAAGCGCAACGATATCTGCATAGTTGGACAGGGTGTTTGTCAGTCCCGTCAGGTAAAACTCCGTACCATACTGCGAGAGCGGCAGCGCCTGCTCTACCATGAAGTCCTGCGAGTAACCCTCTTTGTTCGGGATACCGGTTTGTTGGTTGCCGAGAAAGACCGCTATAGGTTGGCTCGAACAAATGGTCGTTCCGCTGAAGTCGGCATTGAAATCCGTAGAGCCCTCTTCGCGCCGTTTGGTAGCCACGAGGTACGCCTGGCCTTTATTCAGCGTCACGTCAAAGGCCGTTCCTGCTGCCTTCCCGCCTTCGGTATCAAAAGTCGGAGTGATGGTCACTATCGTACCATCTTCCGTTGCTACGATACCGAACTCCGAAGAGTACACATCCTCCGGGTAGGTCTGGACGATATATTCTTTGCCTAAGAATCGAGTAGGGATGACCAGCGAAGCGTCACGGCTGGTGAGCGGTGAGTCCTTCGTACGGGAGTAGAGGAAGCAGGAGAAGACTTTCTTCTTGTTCTCCGGGGTGGTCGGCGCCGTATAGACATGTACACCGCTCTTACCGTTCTGCTCGCTCTCGAAGAGGTATATCTGTTGTATCACTTGGGTTAAGGAACGCGGGATCTCATAGATCTCCGTCGTTCCTGCCGCTACTTGGAGCGTGGTGAGAATAACGTTGCCGTAAGCGATATTAACATCTACCGCTTCACGCGCAGAGACCGCCACCCTCATCTCAAATTTGGCGTTCTGGTTCTCCGGCTTGACTGGGTCGAAGTTATTATTGTTGATAAACGTCAGCCAGAAATCATTACCCTCAGTCGTATTGAAAGCGTCCGTACCGCCGAACCAATAAGGGTTATTGCTGACTAACTCCGTTCCGGCTACCATCCATTGGGACAGCGCCAAGAGGCATACTAATATGAGGGTACGAAACAGTTTCAAATCCTTATTTTTTCCAAATCGGGCGCAAAGTTACTACTTTTTTTTGACATACGCAAGAAAGCGCGCATTTTATGCGATTTTTTTCGGGAGAAACAACAAAAATAATGCCAAAAGGACATAATATAGTAGCACCATGCCGGTATCGGCGTGGGCGGGAAAAGAACTTCCGGGCAGGTGCTCTATCCATCCTGTCGCATGATTCATCAACCATGCGAGGGCGAAAGTCATCTTGCTGAAAAGTACCCCTGCTGCCGTTCCGCCCAAAGCAATCGAGATCAGTCCGCAAGGGACCAAAAACGTAGCAAGAGGAAGGACGATGAGGTTGGTCACGAGAAAATACGTGCTCACCTGACCGAAATAATGAATCGTGATAGGCAGCGTACCTATCTGCGCCGCCAATGAGACTACGATGATGCCTCCGAAAAAAGAACCGATCTTGCCTAAACCAGTTTTTCGAAATCTCGATAACTCGACATCCCGATATATCGTCTTATTAACGATGATTACAATCGCCGCTGTGGCAGCGAAAGAGAGTTGAAAACTCACGGACCAGAGATCCGTAGGACGTGCGATGAGGATGAGGAAAGCCGCTGCGGCGATGGTGTTGAGACTGAAAGCCCGCTGATAACTCATTCGCCCGACTTCAAAGATCGTCACCATGACGACGGCGCGGACGACGGAAGGAGTCATGCCCGTGAGCCATGCGTAGCCCCACATCGCTGCGATGACAACGAGGCTGAGCGCCCATCGGCCTATGCGGTTCTCATGCATCGGACGGAGCCGGCCGCCGAGCGTCAGAAGCCATACGATCACCCCATACAAGATACCCGTATGCAGCCCGCTGACGGCTAAGACATGCGCCGCGCCCGAGACCTGAAAATGCTGCCTCAGTTCTTGGCTCAACTCCTCTTTGTAGCCCAATGTCAGCGCACCTGCCGTCGCTAACTCATCGCCTTCCAGACCCGCATCCTCCAATCGCCCGTAAAGCCGCTCCTGAAGGGCGTTCGGAGCAGGACGAGGACTATATTTCGGAGGAGGGTCCACAAAAAACAAAATTGCTGCCACCAGCGGCAGCAGCAAAATAACCATTGGGTAAGCGCGTAACTTTTCTTTCATTCTTTCATCCTCCGGATGGCTTCTTCGGGATCCTTGGCGCCGAAGACAGCACTTCCGGCAACGAGGGCGTCGGCGCCTGCGGCAAACAACGCAGCAGCATTCTCGGTGTTTACACCGCCGTCGATCTCGATGAGGGTCTTCAGCCCGCGGCGGTCGATCTCTTCACGGATATAGCGTATTTTGGATATTGTCTCGGGAATGAATTTCTGACCTCCGAAGCCCGCAAAAACACTCATCAGCAGTACCATATCGACCTCCTCCAAGTATGGTACCAGGCGCTTCACGTCGATGTCCGGATTGATGGTCAGGCAGGTTCGCACACCTTTCTTTCGGATCATCTCCAAGATCGGCAGCGGGTCCTCTACGGCCTCTAAATGGAAGCCCACCGACCAGGCGCCGGCATCGCAGAATCGCTCTACGTATTTCTCCGGATGAACGATCATCAGATGCACGTCCAAGGGCTTTGTGCAGTACTGCTTGAAGGGCTTCATCAACGGAAAACCAAACGATATATTCGGCACAAAAGTGCCGTCCATGACGTCCACATGAAGCCAATCCGCTTCGCTGCGGTTGATCATCTCCAGATCATCTGCCAAGTGTCCGAAATCCGCGGACAGTACGGATGGTGCTATTATTTTCATATCAAGCTTCCTTGTTGTTTATACTTATTTTTTCCCATTAACCGAAAATGCGGCGGTTTCGGCCTACGCGGCCTTGAGCGTAATCTTCTTAATTCGCGTATTCATGCGAGCATGATACGCGCCTTAATAATCTTCCTCTTGTCCGGCACTTGATAGTGCCGCCCTACCGCCTTACAAAAATGCGCTTCGCTTACAAAAATTTCAAAAATCTATTCAGCGTGTAGCATTATCACTACTATCCGCATGGTTATTTTCTTAATTTTTGTAAGGGATGAAATCCCGTATTTTCGATTTCCTCCCTTAAATCTCTAAACGTCGCTTTTGCGACATCAAACTTTCAAACTTTCAAACGGTGACGTCAGTCACCAACTTATACCCTTTATACCGCACGGCGATGATCTCGTAGCCGATAGGCCGGAGATGTCCGCGCAGATGGTTAATATAGACGCCTAAGGAACGTGCCGTGAAGGCGTTGTCTTCTTTCCAAAGGGTGCTCAGTATCTTATGTTTATCCACCACCTCCCCCTCGTTGCGGCAGAGCATCAGCAGCAGGTCGCTCTCCCGTGAAGAGAGGTGTGCGCCGTCGAGAGTCTGATGAACCGAATCGAAGGTGTGGGTACCGAGTTGGAAGACTTTCTGACGGTTCTCTTCATAGGCTCTTATCCGGCGGAAGATCGCTTCCATACGGCAGATGAGCAGATCCATCGAGAAGGGCTTCGTGATATAGTCATCCGCCCCTAACTCAAAGGCGCGCATCTGATCCTCGCGGTCCGAACGGCTCGAGAGGATGAAGATCGGCATTTTCGGCAGACGATGACGGATCTCCTTGAGCAACTCATAACCGTTCATGCCGAGCCCCTGCAGCTCCATCAGAACGATGTCCCACGGCGCGCCCTGGAGCCGCTCGAGACCCTCTCTGGAGGAGGTCACCATCGACGCCTGATAACCGCGGCTGACAAGGTAGTCGCGCAGCACGGTCGAGAGGCTGATATCGCCATCTATGATGAGAATACGGGTACTCATATTTCCAAAAATCGCTGCAAAGGTACACTTTTTTTTGCATATATCAAAATATTTTCGTAATTTTGCAGCGCAAAATGAGTTTTATGCAATGAATAAGGTTCTTTTGATATCCACAGGTGGCACAATCACCATGGTGCGCGACAAGATGTCGGGTGCTTTGGTGCCTGCCGATATGGAGACGTTCAAAGCCTACCTTCCTGAGTTGTTCGAAAGCGAGGTGAAGGTCGATATAGAAGCGTTTCATCCGCTTTTTGACTCGTCGGACATCGGTCCGGAGAAATGGGCGCAGATGGCGCAGATGGTCTTTGACCGGTACGAGGAGTACGACGGTTTTGTGATCCTCCACGGCACGGACACGATGAGTTACTCGGCGTCGGCGCTGAGTTTCATGCTCGAAGGTCTGAACAAACCCGTGGTCTTCACCGGTTCCCAACTTCCGGTAGGCGTCCTGCGCTCGGACGCGAAGGAGAACCTGCTGACGGCGATCGAGATAGCTGCTGCGAAAGACGAGGACGGCAATGCCATCGTGCCGGAGGTGACGATCTTCTTCGAGGACCAGCTATTCAGGGCGAACCGTACGACCAAGCGCAATGCCGAACATTTCTCGGCGTTCAACTCTTATAACTACCCTGCACTTGCGAAGGCGGGCGTGCATATCACCTACCAGCCGCACTTGATACATTACTCTGACCCTCAAAAACCGCTGACGCTTCATACGGCGTATGACCCGAACGTAGCGGTGCTGAAACTCTTCCCGGGTATCCGGCAGCCGGTGGTGCGTGCCGTCTTACGGACGAAAGGGCTGAAGGCGGTGGTCTTGGAGACGTTCGGTGCCGGTAATGCGCCGTCGGATAAATGGTTGTACCGCGAGCTGAAAGCCGCCGTCGATCGCGGCATCATCATCGTCAATAAGACGCAGTGTAACACCGGGTCGGTGGAGATGGGCTTGTACGCCGTCTCGCTGAACCTGATGAAAGCCGGCGTCCTCTCCGGCTACGACATCACGACGGAGGCATTGCTGACGAAGATGATGTACCTCTTAGGCGAGCACGGAGACGATATAGCGACCGTCAAGCGGCTCCTCATGACCGACCTTTGCGGAGAAGTAACGATCGCTTGATCTAAGACTTTGCGCGCCTCGCGGTTACACCGCTCGATGGCGCCTACGTCTTGATCTACGCTTCCCCCCACCGGATGTAAAACATCCGTCGGGGACCCCATAAAAAATTACGTAATCATGGAATAATATGAAAAACTTAGAACCTAAAGGTTTGTGGGAGAGTTTCTACAGCCTTACGCAGATCCCGCGTCCGAGCGGGCATTGCAAAGAAGTAGCCGCGTTCCTGGTGAACTACGGCAAGAGTCTTGGTCTGGAGACGTTACAGGACGAGATCGGTAACGTGCTGATCCGTAAGCCTGCGTCGGCAGGCATGGAGGGTCATCCGGGTGTGATCCTGCAGGGCCACATGGATATGGTGCCGCAGAAGAACAGCGACAAGGTGTTTGATTTCGAGAAAGACGCTATCCAGACGTATATCGAGGATAATGGCGAATGGGTGACCGCCGACGGTACGACGCTTGGTGCGGACGACGGTATCGGCGTAGCGACGGCGATGGCGATCCTGGCAGACAAAGACGCTGTGCATCCGCCTTTGGAGGCGTTCTTCACGGTCGATGAAGAGACAGGCATGTACGGCGCTAATGACCTGAAAGCCGGATGGCTGAAAGGCAAATACCTGCTGAACCTCGACTCGGAAACCGAGGGTGAGTTGTATGTCGGCTGCGCCGGTGGTATCGACACCAACGCGACTTTCCGCTACCAAGAGGTAGAGACGGAGAAAGGCGACATCGCGCTGAAGGTCACGTTGAAAGGCTGCAAGGGCGGTCACTCCGGTTGCGACATCCATCTGCAACGGGCGAATGCTATCAAGCTCCTCTTCCGCTTCCTGAAGGATGCCGTAGCGAACTTCGAAGCCCGTCTGGCATGTGTTGAGGGCGGTTCGCTCAGAAACGCTATCCCGCGTGAGGCGACGGCGGTGATCACCATCCCCGCAGAGAGCTATCAGGACCTGCAGGACCTCGTTGATCGTTATGAGGATCTGTACCTCAAGGAGTACGAGGGTGTGGACGACGGCATCTCCTTCACGATGGAGGAGGTGGAGTGCCCGAAGAAAGAGATGCCGGAGGATGTACAGGACTACCTCATCCACGCTATCACCCTCTGTCCGCACGGCGTTTATCGCGTGATGGAGGAGGCAAGGGACATCGTGGAGACCTCGAATAACGTGTCGATGATCAAGACTTTCGTCGGAGAAGAGGAGTCCCGGGTAGAGGTACAGTGTCTGACGAGATCGAGCGTAGAGAGCCGCAAAGAGGAGCTGGCGTCGATCATCCAATCGGCGTTCTCGCTCGCAGGCGCAGAGGTAGAGTTCTCGGGTGCTTATCCGGGATGGAAACCGAACCTGAAGAGCACCTTGCTCAAGACGATGAAAGAGACGTATATCAAGGAGTTCGGCTCGGAGCCGCGCGTGGTGATCATCCATGCGGGTCTGGAGTGCGGCATCATAGGCGCCAAGTACGAAGGCATGGAGATGATCTCCTTCGGTCCGACCATCGAGCATCCTCACAGCCCCGACGAGCGCGTGAATATCGCAACGGTGCAGAAGTTCTACCGGTTGGTTAAGGCTGCGCTAAAAGCTCTATAGCCTTCTTCGTGATCTCGTCATCGCGCTCAAAGAGCGGGAAGAAGCCCTCGTCGCCCAGCATGTCACGGACGATGTAAGCATTCAGAAGTCGCGTCATTAAAGGACGCGATTTTTGTATCTCCGCCTCATTGCGCTCTACGCCTTTGTCCTCCGCAAAACGCACGAACTCAGCGAGGAGGTCTTGCTTCAAGAGGTATCTCTCGAGGGACTGCCAGTCTTTGTATTTGGCCAGTTCCTTCCGGTGCTTGTCCGTATAGGAATACGCGAACTGATAGGTGTAGGCGAGGTTCACGCAGCGGTTATACCAAGGGGTGTTGAGGGTGGTGTCTCGTCCGACGAAGACATCCGGCATGATCCCTCCACCTCCGCGGACGATGCGTCCGCCTTTGGTGCGGTAGGTCGTGGTGTCGGCAAAATGAATGGAGTCGGCCGAGTAGAACTCCCCGTGCTCAAAACGCTCCATGAGGTCTTTCTCATAATCCTCCTGATCGCCGAGGGTGTAAGGCTTCTGGATGCACCGTCCCGAAGGGGTGTAGTAGCGGGCGACGGTGAGGCGGACGGCAGAACCGTCGTCGAAAGGCATCTGTTGTTGCACGAGCCCCTTGCCGAAAGAGCGGCGACCGACGATGGTAGCGCGGTCGTTATCCTGCATCGCACCTGCGAAGATCTCCGAGGCGGAGGCAGAGAAGTTATCGATGAGCACGACTAAGGGCACATCTTTGAACCGTCCGGAACCGTTTGCCGTAGCCTCATAACGGGGGTACGCGCGGCCTTCGGAGTACACGATCAACTCGCCGCGGGAGAGGAACTCATTCGCCATGCGGATGGCCTGCTCCATGTAGCCTCCGGAGTTCTCCCTGAGATCGACGATGAAGGAGGCGGCGCCCTGTGCCTTGAGGTCCGCGAGGGCGGCGATGAACTCCTTATAGGTCGTCTCGCCGAACTTATTGACGCGGACGAAACCGATCTTGTCTTTCGACTTTTGACTTTCGGCTTTCGGCTCAATAATGAATTTCGCATCGACGGAGTTCACCGGGATGTCTCCGCGTGTGACGGTGAAGTAGAGCGGTTCGGTCACGCCGGCGCGGAGAACGCCTAACTTAACCTGCGTGCCTTTGGGACCACGGAGGGTCTTCATGACCTTCTCGTTATTCATCTTCTTCCCCACAAAAGCGGAGTCATCGACGGAGATGAGTTTATCTCCCGCGAGTACGCCCACGCCAGCACAAGGACCGCCGGCAATGACCGCTACGATACGGACGGTGTCCTGCTGGATGGTGAACTGAACGCCGATACCGGAGAACGAACCCGCCAGCTCGGAGTTCACCATCTCCAGGTCTTCCTTGGGGATATAGGCACTATGCGGGTCGAGTTTCTGCACGAGATCCGCCATCGCCTCGTCGGTGATGGAGTCGATATTGAGGGAGTCCACATAGGCGGTGGACATGAGTTGCAGGAGCCGATCCACTTTGGATTGCTCGATGGCCCACGAGCCGTTATGGAAGACGATACGCTGCGCGTTCACTTTCTGGGTTAGCGCCGATCCAACGAGGATGCCCAACGCTACTGCAAGAACGGTTAGGGTAGGAAGAAGGTATTTTTTCATTTAGGATTTATGATTTATGATTTCAAATTTAGGATTTAATCTTTTAAAAATTCCACTTCGACACCGGCTCTCTTGAGGAGTTCGACACCGTCCATGATGCGATATTCCTCGCCGTAAACGACGCGTTTGATGCCGGATTGGATGATGAGTTTGGAGCACTCCAGGCACGGCGAAGCGGTGACGTAGAGCGTTGCGCCGTCGGAGGAGTTGTTCGAACGAGCCACTTTGGTCAGGGCGTTCGCCTCGGCATGGAGGACATAGGGCTTGGAGACGTTGTTCTCGTCCTCGCAGATATTCTCAAATCCCGAAGGGGTACCGTTGTAGCCATCGGAGATGATCATCTGGTCCTTCACTAAGAGGGCACCTACTTTGCGGCGCACACAATAACTATTTTCCGCCCACGTGCGCGCCATGCGCATGTAGAGGTAGTCGCGTTTTTGTTGTTTATCCATATAAAATTTCAAATTTCAGATTTCAATCTATATCCCTTCTCCGTTGGCGAAGGAAGGAGCCTCGACGGCTTTTTGTTGTACAATGCGGGAGTGAGGCGGGACGTCGTGGGTGAGCCAGATGTTTCCGCCGATGACGGTGTCGTGCCCGATGGTCACGCGGCCGAGGATGGAGGTGTTGGAATAAACCGTCACGTGGTCCTCGAGTATCGGGTGGCGCGGGAGGTTGAGGGGTTTGCCCTCCTCGTCGTACGAGAAACTCTTCGCGCCGAGGGTGACGCCCTGGTAGAGCATCACGTGGTGACCGATGATGGCAGTCTCGCCGATGACGACGCCGGTGCCGTGGTCGATACAGAAGTACTCGCCTATCGTCGCCGCCGGATGGATGTCGATACCGGTCTCGCTATGCGCCATCTCGCTCAGCATGCGTGGCAGCAGGGGCACGCCTAACTGTAAGAGGCAATGGGCAGTGCGGTGATGCAGCATGGCGGTGACAAAAGGGTAGCAGAGGATGACCTCTGCGGGTGAGGTGACCGCGGGGTCGTTATGCAGCGCCGCCTCGACGTCTGTATGCAGCAGCCGCGTCAACTCCGGCAGCGACTGAATGAACCGATCCGCCACCGCACCGACACACTCGCTGTTGGACTTGTCGCAGGATTGGCAACGGCACATGACCGTCGAGAGCTGCGAGTAGAGGAGACCACGAAGAATCTGATCCGAGAAATCGCGGTTCGGGTAGTAGTCGGGAAAGACGATGGAGCGCATGAGGCGCATGATCTTCTGTAACTCAGTATGCGAGGGGATATTCATTCGTTATAAGACTGACAGATAGCGTTCTCCGGTGTCGGGGAGAAGCGCCACGATGAGTTTGTTTTTGTTCTCCGGCTTTTGTGCCAGGGTATATGCCGCATGAAAAGCCGCGCCGGAGGATATACCGACCAGCAGTCCCTGCTTGGCGGCTAACATACGTGCGGCAGCGTAAGCCTCTTCGTCGGTGACGGTCAGGACGCGGTCCACTGTCGTGGCGTCGTAGGTCTCGGGCACAAAGCCTGCACCGATACCTTGGATCTTATGCTTGCCGGCTTGACCGGCAGAGAGGACCGGTGAACTGGCGGGTTCGACGGCGATGATCTCCACGGAGGGCTTATGCGCTTTGAGTGCCTGCCCGACGCCCGAGACGGTGCCGCCGGTACCTGCGCCGGCCACGAAGATATCCACCTCTCCTTCGGTGTCCTCCCATATCTCTTCACCGGTCGTCAGGCGGTGTATAGCAGGGTTGGCGGGGTTGGTGAACTGACCTAAGATGACCGCTCCGGGTATCTCGTCGCGCAGTTGTTCTGCCCGTGCTATCGCGCCTCTCATGCCCTCAGCACCGGGCGTCAGCTCCAGCTGAGCGCCGTACGCCTTGAGGAGATTACGCCGCTCGACGGACATCGTGTCGGGCATAGTGAGGATGACGCGGTAGCCTCTGGCAGCTCCGACCCACGCCAAGCCCACGCCGGTGTTGCCGCTGGTAGGCTCGATGATGGTGGCGCCGGGAGTTAAGAGTCCGCGCTCTTCGGCGTCGGTGATCATCGCTAAGGCGATGCGGTCCTTGACGCTGCCGCCGGGGTTGAAGAACTCAATCTTCACTGCCAGCCGGGCTTGCAGACCCTCCAAGCCGGAGAGCTCAAGGATAGGCGTGTGGCCGATGAGGGAAGTCAGGGAATGTACCATTTGATCATTTACTATTTGGTCATTTTTTCTCTTTGCGCAGGCGGCCGCGGTACTGCGCCTGATGGGCACGGGATCGTACGCCGCGGTTCGCTACGTAGCGGTCGTAGTAGCTGATGATAAGGGTGGTGAGGGGCAGGGCGATAATCATTCCGATGACGCCAAAAAGGGCGCCCCAGATACTGAGACTGAGCAGGATCGCTGCGGGACTCAAGCCCGTGACATTACCCATGATCTTCGGCGTGAGGATGAGGTCCTGGATGGACTGCACGACGATAAAGACGATCGCCATCATCAGGAGCGTGAGCCAGACAGGCTGTCCCGTTTGCGCGGATTGCAGGATGCATAACACGATACACGGCGGGATACCCAATGCCTGCATGTACGGCACCATATTCAGCAAACCGATGATGAGTCCCATCGCGATGCCCATTGGCATGCCGGTGATCGTGAAACCGAGGGCGAAAAGGATGCCTACGCAGGTTGCTACCATCGCCTGGCCGCGGAAATACGCGTTCATATTTCGGTCGATATCGCCCATGATAGTTACTACCTGCGGACGGATCTGCCGCGGGACGAAATGGCTGTACTTCGCGCGGATATTCGGGAAATCAATCATCAGGAAGATGAGGTACATGAAGCCGATGAAGACGACCATCAGTTCGCTCAGCCAGCTCAGTCCGCCGGTGATCCAGTTTCCTATTTTCGGCAGTAACTCCTTGATCGAGTTCGTTAACTCCGGGTTCGCCAACGCTGCCTGCCAGTCCCACTCGGTCTGCCATTTCAGCAGCTTCTCTTGGGTCTCGGCGGAGACGTAGTCGTTGATGTCGATGGTCGCTATATACGCCTGAAAACCCGTCCATGCGGAGTTGACTTGCTCCGTGACGGGTTTGCGCAGGGCAGAGACCGCCCCCACGACGATTCCTACCGCCAGAAGGAGGGTTACAAAGACCGCCAGCGCGCGGTTGCGCACACGACATTTGGTCTGGATAAACCCTACGATGGGGTCTAAGACGTATGCCAGAAGAAAACTAACAAAAAACGGCAGTAAGACGCCGTACAGACGACTAAACATGTACTATTTGGTCATTTACCATTTGGTCATTTTTTATGTAGCAAGCTCGATAGCCAGGACCAAGCACGCCCGATGAAGGAGATGTAGAAATTCACCTCGCGGGTAGCGTTCTCCACGCGGTTCTCGATGCGGAGGTAGTCTAACTCCGCCTGATGCTCTGCCTCCAAGGTCTTGAGCGCCAGCTCTTCTTCGGTGCCGAGCTGCTTGGACATGAGCCGGATAAAGGGGTGGATGAACAAGGGTTTGCGGCAAGCGATGACCACGATGATGAGGAGGATATAGCCGGCGCCCAAGATCAGCGCGGCTGCCCACAAAGGCATCACACTCGTCATCGCGTGAAGCGCTGCTACAGCGCCGAAAGCCAGCAGCGCAAAGACACATAAAACAACCGTGAAGATCAGTAGGAAAAGTCCCAGAATACGACTTACGATGCCGATGAGGCGCAGTCTGCCGACCTCGCCAAGGGACTTACCGCAGGCTGTGAGTTCATGCTTGAGGGACTCGAAAAAATCGTTCTCCATCTCAGGCCTCCTTTTTTACCGCGGCTGCGGCTTCCTCCAAGTCTTTCTTCACTTGTGCGCAGTAGTCCTGAGCGCGCTTGGTGGCATCTTGAGCCATGTCTTTCAGCTCCTCACGCATCTCTTCTCCGCTCTTCGGAGCCAGTAACAATGCTACGGCAGCTCCTACGGCTGCACCGGCAGCAAAAATGAAAAATCTTTTCATGTCAGTCATTAGTTTTGGGTTATTTTTCGTTATTATTGGAGCAACTCTGCGGCAAAGGACTTGACGTCGATGCCGTCGAACGTGCCCGAAGACATCATCAGCAGGGCGATGCCCTGATCTTCAGATTTATGATTTATGATTTCAGATTTCAACCTCTCTTGCAGGGCTTCGGAGGCTGTGAAGACCTCTACATTTTTCGTGCCAAAAGCCTTGCGGACGTCTTCTGCCGTGATGGGCGTAAGACGCTTGTGCTCAATGACTTTGGGGTTGAAATACACGTACGCGATGTCCGCCTCCTTCATGCAGTCCTTGTATTGCGGCAGAAAATCCGCCATGAGGGACGAGAAGGTATGGAGCTCCATGCACGCGATGAGTTTCTTCTCCGGGTACCGCTCCCGCACGGCGTTCACGGTCGCTTTGAGTTTGGAGGGCGAGTGGGCGAAGTCCTTGTACGCCACCGAACGGTTGTTCTCGAAGATCTTCTCCAAGCGGTTCGAAGCGCCGGTGAAAGACGCTATCTCCCGGTAGAAATCCTCCGGCGCAACGCCGATACAATGGCACGCAAGCATGGCTGCCTGCAGGTTCTGCATGTTATGACGGCCGAAGACCTGCATCTCGACATCGCCGTCGTATTCCTTGTAAGGAATGGCTGTAATCTCGCGATCCCGGCATTCCGATATCTCGAGAGCAAGTTGACGTAGGTTCTCGTCGCCCTGGAAGTAGATAAACGAGCCCTTGGGTTCGATCGAATGAACGAACTTACGGAAGGTATCGACGTACTCCGGGAAAGTCGGGAAGACGTTGATATGATCCCATGCGATGCCGGTGAGGATGGCTACGTGGGGGTGGTACCAAAGAAATTTGGATCGGAGATCGAGTGGGGAAGTGAGGTACTCATCGCCCTCAAAGACTGCGTACTTGGCGGTGTCGGAGAGCCGGACCATCCGCTCGAAACCCTCTATCTGCGCACCTACCATATAGTCTGCTTCGATGCCCAGACGGTTGAGGACGTAGAGGATCATGGAGGTAGTGGTGGTCTTGCCGTGCGAGCCGCCGACGACGATGCGGATCTTGTCTTTCGTCTGCTCGTAGAGGTACTCCGGGAAGGAGTATATCTTGATTCCTAACTCGCGAGCGCGCACCAGTTCCGGATTATCTTCGCGCGCATGCATGCCGAGGATGATGGCGTCGAGATCCGGCGTGATGCGCTCGGGGTGCCATCCTATCTCGTCGGGCAGCAGTCCCGCATCGCGCAGGTGGGACAGCGCGGGCTCGAAGATCTCGTCGTCCGAGCCCGTCACCTGGTATCCCGCCTTGGAGGCTACAGCGAGTGCAAGATTATGCATCGCTGCGCCGCCAATAGCTATGAAATGAATGTGAACCATTTACGATTTATTCATTTACTATTTGGTCATTTATTGGGTCATTGAACCATTTAGTTAAATAGCTAAATTGCCAAATGGTACATGGTACATGACCCAATGGTACCTTACTTAAAGAGCTTGTCAAACTCCTCCTGGCTGACGGTCTTGGGCTCGATCTTCGCGATACCTTTGACAGCGTCGAAGATCTTGTCCTCTACCACGCGCTCTACGATGCCGCGGAGTTGGTTCTCCTGCTTGAGCATCTCTTGCGCGTAGTTGTCAAGCATGGCGTCATCGACGTTCATCAGACCGTACTGCATGAATTGCATCCGGGCGATGCGTTTAGCGAAGGCCTCTACCTCCTCTTTCTCCACGTTGATGTTATACTCCTTCATCAGCTGGTCTTTGGCGAGGTGCCATTTGAGTTCGTCGAGCATCTTGTCGAAGTCTTTGTCGAGTTCCTCCTGGGTCATCTTCTCGTTGGTAGCGAGAACCCAGCGTTTGAGGAAGTCCTCCGGGAAGGCAATCTTCTCCATCTTCTTCATGATAGCAGCCTTCACGTCCAGACCAAAGCGGTATTTGCTCTCCTCGGCGAGGGAACGAACGATGTCCTCTTTGATGCGCTCGCGGAAACCTTTCTCATCTTTCGGAGCGTCTGCGCCGTACACCTTCGCGAACAACTCAGCATCTACTGCGCAGGGTTTTACCTCTGCCTTGGTGCCTTTCTCTTTGTCCTCGGGGATGTACTCGCCGAAACGGTTGGTGTAGGCCTCTACCTGCTTGTCGATCATCTCTTCGGTCGGCTCGATGGTGTACTCCGGCAGTTTGTTCTTGCCGTTGAGCTTAGCGTCGAACTCCGGCGCTACGGCGATGTCGAAGAGGAAAGTGAAGGTGTCCTCGTTGTCGAGGTCGATGCGCGGAGACTCCTCGCTGGGCAGCGGATCGCCGAGAATCTGGATCTTGTTGTCCTCAATGTGCTTCTGGAGGTTCTCTCCCACGAGTTTGTTCAGGACGTCAGCGAGGATGCCCTTGCCGTACATTTTCTTCACCAGACCGGCAGGAACCATACCCGGACGGAAGCCCGGCATCTGAGCCTTGTGGCGTACTTCTTTCAGCTGTTTAGCTACTTCTTCCTGATAGTCAGCCGGCTCGATAGTCAGAGTCACTACTGCCTTCAGGTCTTTCAATTCAGATTGATTAATTTGCATAATATTGTTGATTTTTTTTGATTTTTCTAAGTAGTCCTAGGTAAACCTAGGTAGACCTAGGTTTACCTATTTTTCTCAGGCTCTGCCTGCGCGTTTGCGCTCAAGCTCATCGAGAATGATCTTGCGGATACGCATCGCGTGCGGGGTGACCTCCACGTACTCGTCCTCCTTGATATACTCCAGCGCCTCCTCGAGGCTCATGCGTACGGGCGGTGGCAGAACGGCTTTGTCGTCCGCAGATTTGGAACGCATGTTCGTCAGTTTCTTGGATTTGGTGACGTTGATGACTATATCGCCTTCCTTAGCGTTCTCGCCGACCACCTGACCGGCGTACACTTCCTCCTGCGGGTCGATGAAGAATTTTCCTCGGTCTTGCAGTTTGTCGAGGGCGTAGGCGTATGCCGTACCTGCCTCCATGGCGATGAGCGAACCGTTGTTACGCTTCACGATCTCGCCTTTCCACGGTTGGTACTCGAGGAACCGGTGCGCCATGATGGCTTCGCCGGCGGAGACGTTCATCACGTAGGTACGCATTCCCATGATGCCGCGGGAAGGGATGGTGAACTCCAGATGTACGCGGTCGTTAACCATCTCCATCTTTGTCATCTCGCCCTTGTGGGTGGAGACGAACTCGATGATCTTGCCCGAGCATTCTTCCGGCGTGTTGACCGTCAGGGACTCTACCGGCTCACACTTGACGCCGTCGATCTCCTTGATGATCACCTGCGGCTGGCCGACCTGCAGCTCGTAACCCTCGCGGCGCATGGTCTCGATGAGTACGGAGAGGTGCAGTACACCGCGGCCGAAGACGCGCCAGCTGCTCTCCTCTGCGCCTTTCTCTACGCGCAGGGCGAGGTTTTTCTCAAGCTCTTTGTTGAGGCGGTCCTGGATATGGCGGCTGGTCACGAACTTACCGTCCTGACCGAAGAAGGGGCTGTCGTTGATGCAGAAGGTCATCGACATCGTCGGTTCGTCGATCGCGATGGGTTTCAGTGCCTCCGGCTCGTTGGCGTCGCAGATCGTGTCGCCGATCTCAAAGCCGTCGATACCGATCATCGCGCAGATGTCGCCGTTCTTCACGACATCGGTCTTCACATGACCCATGCCGGAGAAAGTGTGCAGCTCTTTAATCTTGGTCTTGACCATCGTGCCGTCTTTCTTCGCCAGCGTCACCGCCTGACCGTCCTTGAACTCGCCGCGGTGTACGCGACCGATAGCGATACGGCCGACGTAGGCGTTGTAGTCCAGCGAGGTGATGAGCATCTGCGGCGTACCGGGGTTGTCTTCCGGAGCGGGGATATACTCGATGATGGCATCCATGAGGTCCGTGAGGTCCGTTGTCGGCTTCTTCCAATCACGCGACATCCAGCCGTTCTTCGCCGAGCCATACAGGGTCTGGAAATCCAGCTGGTCATCCGTCGCGTTGAGGTTGCACATGAGGTCGAAAACCTCCTCCTGCACCTCATCCGGACGGCAGTTGAGTTTATCTACTTTGTTGATGACGACGATGGGCTTGAGGCCTAATTCCAAGGCTTTCTGCAGCACAAAACGCGTCTGCGGCATCGGACCTTCAAAGGCATCGACGAGCAGCAGTACGCCGTCCGCCATATTCAACACGCGCTCCACTTCACCGCCGAAATCCGCGTGCCCCGGAGTGTCGATGATGTTAATCTTCGTGCCCTTGTACTCGATGGCTACGTTCTTGGCGAGGATGGTGATGCCACGCTCGCGCTCCAGGTCGTTGTTGTCGAGGATCAGCTCTTTGGGCTGGTCGCTGAACTCGGATTGTTGTTGTTTAACGACATTTGCCGTGTACAACATCTTATCGACCAGGGTCGTTTTGCCGTGATCGACGTGCGCAATAATTGCTATATTTCTGATATTTTGCATAATCGTTTGTGTATTGCCCTATTTAGGCAAGTTAAATTCGGGCACAAAGGTACGATTTTTTTCTCATATATGCAAGCGCGCGCGGATTTTTTTTTATTTTGCAAAGTGGAATTTGTAAAATCGAGTTGACAAATTGTCAGTACATTTTGGTGTTTAGTAATAAATTGTCAAATTGACTACACATTTTGAAGAAATTTATCACTTTTTGTTCAAAATATTTGGTGGGTCAAAAAAAAGGCAGTAATTTTGCACCGGATTTCGGAAACGAGGGTTTTTATACCTTCCGAAAGCCCCGCAAGCGGATGCGTTAATCCGGAAAAACGATCTTTAAAAGAAAGGTACAAAAATGAAAAAGGTATTATTTAGTCTGTTAACCATCGTATCGTTGGTAGCAGGAGTGACCTTAACCAATGCCGCCCAAAACACCAACGATAAATTTACAGTTCGCTTCCGCGAAAACACGCTTGTAGTAGCGTCCACTCAAATGGAGGAAGCCCGCATCTACTCGATGCAAGGCAAGTTGCTCCAGAAGGAAAAAGGAAAATTCGCGGAATTCCCCCTGGAGCGCGGTACCTACCGCCTCTACGCCAAAGTGAACGGCGAAACAGTAACCCGGAGAATTGAGCTCCGTTAAAAAAAGAAGAGACCCGCAAGGGCCTCTTTTTTTTATTGGCATGCCCGTCTATAAAGCGGGATGGAGATGGCGAGGAACACGAAGTTCGGCAGCCACGCCGCCATGAACGGGGACATGACATTATTGACCGAGAAAGTGGTGCTGACGGTGGAGAAAAGGATATACGCCGCGGTTAGGATAACGCCTATACCGAGGTTCTTTCCCATTCCTCCGCGGACCTTCCGGCTCGACATCGTTACGCCCAAAAGGGTCATGATGAACGCTCCTAAAGGCGACGCCCAGCGCTTATGGTACTCCACCTCAAAAGCCTTCACGTTGCCCGATCCGCGTTGCCGCTGCCGCTCCATGTAATGGCGCAGCTCCGGCGTGGTCATCTGTTGCGCCTGCTGGGCGGTGATGAATAGCTCGTCGGGCACGATCGGCAGGGTGATATCTTTCCTCTCGCCCCGCTCTAAACTCTCCCTCATGCCTGTGAAGGTGCGTTCGGTATAGTTCTCCAAGTGCCAGTTTTCCAGGGAGTCGTAGTAGATCCTGTCCGCCGTCGTACGGGACATCAGCGTCTTGCCGTCAAACTGCTCGATGGAGCAGCGGTAGCCCATGTTGTTGTACTTCCTGAAAGACTCGATATACAGGATGGTTCCGGGCTCCACCTCCAGCTGCACGTTACGCGCGTTCTCGGTGGTGAAATGCTCGATATACTTGTCCGTGAAATGCAGCATTCGTTCGCTGCTTCGGGGAATGACCCAGCCCCCTAAGGCCACGCCTAACGCAAAAAGCAGCGTCGCCGAGAAGGCGTAAGGGACCATCAGACGGTGGTAACTCATGCCCGCAGAATGCATCGCGATAATCTCCGAGTTGCCCGCCATCTTCGAGGTGAAATAAATGACGGAAATGAAGATGAACAGCGAGCTGAACATATTCATGTAGTAGGGGATGAAGGGGATGTAGTAGTCGAGGATGATCTCCCGGAGTGGCACTTGTTCCTCGAAGAAATCGTCCATCTTCTCCGTCAAGTCAAAGACGATGGCGATGGACAAAATCAGCACGATCGAGAAAAAGAACGTCCCGAGAAATTTCTTAACTATGTACCAATCAAGTCTCTTCATTCGGTATCTCGGATCACATCCTCTGCATGAGATTCGGCATCACGGCGGCCTTCCAGCTGCTGAAATCGCCTGCGAGGATATGTGCCCGGGCCTGCGTCACGAGGTCCAGGTAGAACGCTAAGTTATGGATTGAGAGGACCTCCAGACCCAACATCTCCTGCGCGTGAATAAGATGTCTTGCATACGCGCGGGTGTAGGCATGATCGACATACGAGGTGCCGCAGGGGTCAAGTTCGGTGAAGTCGTCCTCCCATTTCTTGTTACGCAGGTTCATGACGCCGTTCCAGGTGAAGATCATGCCGTTGCGCCCGTTGCGGGTCGGCATGACGCAGTCGAACATATCTACGCCGCGCTCGATGGCCTCGAGGATGTTCCATGGGGTGCCGACGCCCATGAGGTAACGGGGTTTGTCCTGAGGCAGGATATCGTTGCAGACCTCGATCATCTCATACATCACCTCCGTCGGTTCGCCTACTGCCAGACCGCCGATGGCGTAGCCGTCGCGGTCGAGGTCCCGCAGCCGCTTCGAAGCCTCCTGACGCAGGTCCGTATAGGTGCAGCCTTGCACGATAGGGAAGAGGTGTTGTTTATATCCGTAGAGGTCCTCTGTGCCGTCGAAACGGGCTATACAGCGGTCGAGCCATCGGTGCGTGCGATCCATCGAGTCCTTGGCGTATTTCTTATCCGCCGTACCCGGGCAGCACTCGTCAAAAGCCATCATGATATCCGCACCTATCTCCCGCTCGATGTCCATCACGGACTCCGGCGTGAAGAGCAGCTTGCGACCGTCGATATGGGACGAGAACCGCACGCCTTCCTCCGTCATCTTGCGGATGTCGGTTAGGGAGAACACCTGAAACCCGCCGCTGTCCGTCAGGATCGGCCGCGTCCATCCTTCAAAACGGTGGAGTCCGCCTGCCTTATGCAGGATCTCGGTGCCCGGACGAAGGAAGAGATGGTAGGTGTTGCCTAAGATGATCTGGGCTTTGATATCGTCCTCCAGCTCCTTTCGCTGCACGCCTTTGACGGTGCCGACGGTACCGACGGGCATGAAGATAGGGGTGAGTATATCGCCATGATCCGTATGGATCACGCCTGCCCGCGCACCAACCGCCTTCGCCTCGCTATGTAACTCAAAAAATGCCATAATTTCTTTTATTAAATCGAAAATGCGGCGGTTCGGCGCTCAATGCGCCTTAGTCTAATCGCCCAAATTCGTTCTTTTGTGCGAGCCCAACGCCCGCCTTTGTCCGTTTAGCCTTTGTCTGGCACTCGATAGTGCCGCCCTACCGCCTTCCAAAAATTAAGAAAATATTTTTTTGATTTTTTGGGATTGTTTTGGGGCATTTTGGACCCGGAGCGTCCTTCCATTGAATTGGAAGGAGCGGCCTCCGCCTAGAAAGGTAATTGTCTCTAATTGTTGCTCCGCATGGTTATTTTCTTTATTTTTGTGAGGGCGAAGCCCGTATTTTTGTAAGCAGTCATGTTGTCGCCCATTGGGGCGTCAACAAGCGGAATTGGTAGTTAGGGGCGCTGGGAGCTCGCTCACGAGCGCGCCATAATTAGCAAGTACGCTCAGGCCGCGTAGGCCAAAATGACTGCGCATTTTCGATTTATCCTCTTAAATCTTGTTATTCTCTGGGAAGACGATAGCAGGCTTGAAGGCCTTCGCCTCCTCCGGCGTCATGAGGGCGTACGCCATGATGATCACCGTGTCGCCCACGTGAATCAGATGCGCCGCGGCGCCGTTCATGCAGATACATCCCGAACCCCGGCGACCCGCGATGACGTAGGTCTCCAGCCGGGCACCGTTCGTGTTATCCACTACTTGCACTTTCTCTCCCGCGCAGATATTCGCCGCCTCCATGAGCGCTTCGTCGATCGTGATCGAACCTACATACTCGAGGTTCGCCTCCGTCACCTGAACGCGGTGGATCTTAGATTTTAGTATGCTCAAAAACATAATACTCCAAATTACGCCACAAAGGTACTGCTTTTTTTCGAAATACGCAAGAAAAATCAATGATTTTTAGCCAAAAGTCGAAAGTAGAAAGTCGAAAGCCACAAAAAAAGAGCCCCGAAGGGCTCGTTTTTGACTCATTTACGGCTCATTCCCGCGACCATCCCGCGACCATTACGGACGTCACTGTACCGTTCGGGTCCGATTTTTGGTTGGTTTTTACTCTACGCGTGCGCCGCGGGCATCGAAGATCTTACCGTCCTTGACGATATAGAGTATGCCGTCGATCATCACTTTTTGTGCTCTTCCCTTCAGGGAGGAGTCGGAGGTAGGCTCCTCCAATCCTGTCGGCGTATTATGGATCGGCGAGATCTCCAAGACGAAGCGGTCGGTGATGTTGCCCGGTTGGAGCGTGACGGTATAATCCAGCGCGCTGAGGGATGTCCGTACGCCTGTCTCGTTATCTACGAGTGTCACGCCGATACCCTCCGTCCCCTCCGGGATGGCGAAGGTGTAATCGCCTGCGCTCTTGATCGATACGCCTACCGGCACTACCGTCGTCTGAGTCGTCGAGAGCGGGAGACTGTTTCCGCCCAGACTCGTGTTGCCGGCGATGGTGAAGATATTCGCCTTGCGCGAGTTGAACTGCTTGGTCATGTCTTCGCCGAACTCAAAACCGGTGGTGACCTTCTCGTCGTCCGAGAGGCGAACATAGGTGCGGTCGATCATCTGGTCGTCTTGCTGTACCTCGAGGCAGAACTCATATTCGCCGCGGTACTCGGTGTTGCGTTGCGGCGCTGCGGTCGGCGTGACGCTGGTCGTCCAGGTCACGTTGCCGTAATACTGAACGGTATAAGCGTGCATCGCGTGATAGACAAAGCCGGTTCCCGAAGTAGCGGTCAGGGTGTTGTCATCCGGGTTCCAGGTATAGAGGAATTTCGGGCAACTGTCATTGGCGATCCATGTGGTGTTAGCAAAACTTGGGTTATTGACGTTGACGTACGTCGGAACGCTCATGATATTCCAGTGGCTGTCAAAGATCGTACGGTTGTACGAGGTGCTCGGGTCGGAAGTGTCGGGCAGGCCTTCCGTCGCAGCCCTGTTGATGGTACAGGTATGAGCCGGCAGGGTCTGCGTGATGCTTGCGTTAGTAATACTTGATACATCGCTATACGACGGGAAGTATAACTCAACCTGGTTGGCAACACTCCGCGGTCCCCATACATCCGATTCTACGCCCAGGAGTTCGGTCTCCAGAGTCAGGATGTATCCCTCGTTCGGCTCCAGATAAACCTCACCGTTCCTATTCCAGATGAACTCCCAGAAGCCTGCGGACTCTGCCCAGAAACCTTGTTGCGCACGGAGGTCTCCGCGGTAACGCTGGATAATCCAGTGCTGACCGTAGGTGCCGAAACCGAATACCTCACTCAGTTTGACGCGGAACGGGAAGGATACGTAGTACAGCGACCGCTCGTAAATCGATGCCGGCGAAGCCAACGGGTTGTGCGAACCTGTCTTCTCTTTGTTATTGAGCGTCCACTTGTTGAATCGCATTACGGCGTACGCGGTCTTGATATCCGTGATAGAACCGTCATTCGTGAAGGTCAACTGGTCGATATCGCCCTGGTGCTCACGGATAAACATTACGTCGGCATTGATGTCCATCTCAGTACTTATCTCTCCGCTCGGCATGTAAGCCGCTACCAGTCGGTCGGTCTTGAAATCATAGATGACACGTACTTTTACCGCATCGCCGGATCCTTCTACCAGTTTGATGGCGTGACTGTCATCAAACGTATTATCTTTTGTACCTTTGTAGTAGAAGTAATCGTCATTAAAGAGTGCGTATAACTTCACGTACGAAGAAGGTTCCACTTGTACGGTTGCTTCATAAATCCAGTTTTCGTCATCTACAAATTGGATGCAGTGGTCCGGTGCTTTATGGTTGTAACCGTCTTGTTCGCTGTTACTTGCATTCCGAAGCGGGTTACCATTCTCGTCCATGAGGTTGTCTTCGGTCGTACCGCGGAGAACAAGGAATTTCGATCCATCCGATTGAGCCGGTGCAAGGTAAGCACGGTAAACGGCATTGTTCGCCCTGTTCCACATGAATCGGATGTTTGCTTCGTCCGCTTTGAGATCTCCTGCTCCATGACCACTGCCATCGGAGTCCCATACATGATCGGCATCGCCGCCACGATAGGTCGAAACGATCAAGGTATCCGAGATGCACGGGCTATAGTCGTTTGCGACAACGAACTTAACATTTGTGCCTCCATATACGTGTCCCATGAAGTAATGCGAGAAGTCGCTGTGTTCCTCGGAGTACAGGGAGTACGTCATGAGGTGGTCTGCATTCTTGTAGTTATCCCATTTGCTGACAGCGCAGTCGGTACGGATGTAGAAGTTACCGGTGTACGGCTCTTTATTCTCTACGGAGATAGCACCGCTACCGTCCATGGTCAGGCAGATGTTGTAAACGCCTGTCTGAGTAATACTGCTCAAATCAACGGTTCCACCTGCAACATCGTTCCACGTAATAGCGCCGGTTTCTCCATCTACCGTTGCTTGCTGGATCTTCATCGAAGGATTTTGATTATGGCGGATGAAGAAGGAAACGGTATCTTTTGCGTTATTAGCGTTCGTTACGATAGCCGATGGCTTGCTTGTATGAACGTCATCCTTGTAAATCACACGGTAGTCGCCACCTGCAATCGGATAATCCACAGCGATACGCAGGCGGTAAGCGTCAACATCTCCATACGTCGAGTAACTGAGATGGAAAATATAGTCACCAGCTGCGTTTGCTTCAATACCTGCCATAGAGAATGAAGGGGGATTACTCATATCCCATGCGGTCGATTGGCCATGGTTTTTATAAGTCATTGTGCCGCTATTGCCATAATAAACACCATCGCTTCCTGTACCACCACGACGAATTTGGTATTTATAGTTATGTCCCGCCTCTAAGTCTGCTACTGCCTTCATTGGCATGAGGTCGTCTTCTGAGGTAAACGCGATAGATTTCAAAAGTGAATTACCGTATTCATTATATATCTCCAGTGTATAACCCGTACCCGGCGTGTACATTGTCCAATAACCGCGGTTGTAGTAATCTGCGCGATCATTGTTTTGCTTTATACCCGTCTGTCCCTTCAATGGTACGAACATCGGAGTCATGGCTTTGAATCCGGCTTCCGAAACTTTGTTGGTTGTTAATGCATCTGCATAACGCGTCGGGAAAACGACGTGAGCAACATTTGGAGATTCTTGATAGAAATAATCGTAATTATCCATGCGCTCCTTTGTGAAAGAGACGTAGGTAACGGATTTATTTCCATAATTATAGTAGAAGATATCTGTTGTTCCTTCTACACGATTCATGGTAAGGTTACGGTTTGTTACGCCGCTATTACCGGTACCCTTGTTATCGGTCCATTTATCTGTAGTTAACAGGTTTACATATACATGGGCATCCGGATCAGCCGGGTCTGTCCATCCGAGGTTATCTTTAAAATAGATAATATTCTCTTGCGTATAAACAGCGGTTAGTTTGCCATCGTAAATAGCTTTGATGTAGATAGACGAAAAAACACTCGAATCCGCACGCTCTCCAGTCTTGGCATTTTCGCCGTCTTCGCTTAGCGTGATTCCATCGCCTGCAAGCCAGTGATGGAAGGTGTAACCGAATATCTCCGGCGCTGCAATAGCGCTTGACCAAACTAACGGACGACCGATCGTGGTGGTCGAGGCGGCAATCGTTGTATTTCCGCACTTATACTGCATGGTTACAGTATGATCGCCGGCTACTTGGAACGGGTAGGTGACAGAGTCAAGTTTGGTACCGCCGTCGCAGCTGCTACCCGTACGCAGAACGGCTGCCACGAGGTACATTCCGCTCGAAGACGGAGCATTAAAGGTAACTTTGTTACTAATGCCAGCAGGGCTCGCAGGACTGAAGGTAGGTTGCGGGGTATATAAGTTACCATTGTTGTACAGCAGCTTCCAGCAGATAGAGTTCGTTCCTATCGGTGTCGGCGCAACCGTCGGCGTCACGCCCACTTCCGCGCTCGGCGCTACTACTGCTGCATCAAAGGTCAGATTCGTGATTTGGGCTTTCTTGTAGTACGCGTAGAGGGTAGTGCCTGTGGTTATATCTTTGTCCCAGGTCGTTACGCTGGTACCTGTACCATCATAATACTGTTTTCCTTCGCCACCGGTTGCGTCAAAGAAGCCCATGAAGCAGTAGCCAGCCGCTGCTGTCGGCAGAGAGCCGGAAAGAGAAGGCATGGCTGCATCGTAGGTAGCAGAGGAAGCAGCAGAAAGTGTTCCATCTGCGCCGTGACCTTCTGCACTCGTTTGATAATCAAACGTCAGCGCACTTTGTTTCGGTGTCCATTTAGCGTAGATAGACGGAGTAGGCACATCTTGATCCCAAATATGATTGCTTGTGAGTGCAGTAGTGTAGTATTGCGTACCTGTGCCATCTGCATTTTGGGTATAACCGGCGAAGTTATAACCTACTTTTGTGCGCGCTGCGATTGCTCCTCCTCCTTTCAATGTCGTAGGCATATCCGCATCGTAAGTGGCGGTTATGGTCTGGTTTTCGCCTGAACCGCCATTTACATTCAAAGTAACATCGTAAGTCTTAGGTGTCCATTGGGCATAAATGGTCTTTGTGGCTGTCGTTTGATCCCAATTGTTCGTGCTTCCCATCGAAGCGTTGTAGTATTGCGTACCGCTACCACCGGCGCTTGCGTAGTATCCTCCGAAGGTATATCCTGTACGAGTCGGGGCGGTTGCTCCGCTTGCCATGGATGCGCCGTTTACCGCCAAAATGGTAGAAGTGCCGTCTGAGCCGCTTTGTTTGTCCAAAGTTACTCTTGAGAATCGGATTGCACTACTTGTTCCGGTGTCATAAATATTCGTAGCTGCGGCTTGCAGGGTATTATTGGTATTATCCGGTGTAGGGTTGTTTAGCGATTTTGTGAAAGTTCCATCAGTGGTACTTGCTGTAATGCTTGTAGCGTCTTTGACGTTGTTAACATTGAAATACACTTCTTTCATGTCTGATGCAAACGAGCCATCTCCACCACAATTAGTTACCGTACCGGTAAGATTTAACTGTGTAGCATTTGTGACGGTAGCTGCAATCGTTACAGTCGGCGCAGAAAGAGTAATGTTGGTTAATCCATAATAACTAATTCCCTCAGTGGTACTATTAAAATTTGTGTACCAATACGTTCCTGGTATATACGTGGTTATATCTGTCCGAAGAGCACCTTCTCCAGCAAATGTTTGTTTTTTTCCTGCGTTGTTATTAAGGATGAAACGATCATACTTTGCATCCAATGGTACGGTGTACCAAGTTGTACTACCATTATAATTGCTACAATCCGGTCCGGGCCATTCCTCATTGTGAGTCAGTCCGTCTTCGCTGTACATGTATAACTTCATAGCGTTCCATGAAGCAACGTCATGTACGTAGATATCCCATTTGCGATAAACGGTCACAGTATTGGTGGCGAGAATGGAACCACCTTCTTTTATCTGAATAGTATAAATCTGGCTGGTAGTGTTTCCGTCAAAATTAACAATAACGTCTTGCGTCTCCTGTTGGTAGGTGGCATTTTCGGTTTTGCTCTTAGAGGCAATTAAGTTAGCAGGAGTTAGTTCAGTGCCCTTGTAGAACTCATAGGTAATAGTGTGATTTCCGGAGCCTAACTCAGAAGCATAGCCCGTGAGAGTTGTTGTGCCTCCTGTATATACCGAAGCGGGAGAAGCAGTCATATCGGCCGATTTAGGATATACAACGGTTAAACGATGACCGCTTCCATCCCAAGTGAATATGAATTGACCGGCAGATTTGGTTTTTAATTTTGTATCACCTGCACCAGTGCTGAATTCTCTAGTTGAAATGCTTGTTGTAATTTCTGTGTCATGCCCGTAATATGAGCCTTTATCATTAATCTTGAACTCATAAGTTGTATTGGCCTCTAAATCCAGATTCCAACGATAACTTGTACTGGTTGGCATACTATTCCATGCATGATCGCCAATATTAGTTCCATCTGTTGGATTCGAACGATAAATGGACAATGCCACCGGCCAAGTGATAGTGATTTTGGGAGAGGAGGAATTTGTGTAGTCTAATTTGACAGTATATGT
>DGTR01000029.1 GCA_002394395.1 Bacteroidales bacterium UBA4331
CGCAAGCGGGACAGAAACAAAGGGAGGCGCTGAAACGGATGATCGAGCGTTACTGCCTGCTGCGGGAGCAGTTGGTGTGCCTGTTTGTGCTGATTGACTGCCGGCACGAGGCGCAAAAGATTGACCTGGAGTTTATGGCATGGCTGGGCGAGAACGGTGTGCCGTTTGCGATTGTCTTTACGAAAGGCGACAAGTTAGGGAGAGTGCGGTTGGCGGAAAACATAGAAGCGTATAAGAAACGGCTGTTGGAGGAATGGGAAGAGTTGCCGCCGATTTTTGTGACTTCGTCAGAGACTAAATTAGGAGGAGACGAGTTAACCGCATACATAGAAAGTTTGACCGCTTCGCTGAAAGAATAAAGAGTAAAGAACAAAGACCGCTTTGCTGAAAGAATAAAGAGAAAAGACTAAAATGCGCAAAATCTTAAAAACAGTACATTTCCAAGGTCAGCGTAGCCTCAGCGCAGCGTCAGCGCAAGGTCTGCTATTTGAAACGATTTGGAATTGATATAGTACCGTGATTAGAATCTTAAAAATAGTACATTTGTGGGTGTTGCTCTTTTTGAGCACGTTTTCTTTGTACGCGCGCACGGCACGCGTATACGGGTACGTGGTGGATCAGGACAATGTGGGAATCGAACTGGCAAATGTGGCGGCGTGGAGTAAGGTACCAAGTGACCAAGTACCAAGTACCGGAGAGTTATTAGGCGGCACCTCGACGAACAAGAACGGCTATTACGAATTGATTTTAGAGGAGGCGGACACAGTGGTGTTAAATTTCTCGATGATCGGCTATACCTCGGTGCAGCAACGTATCATCGACCTCAAAGAGGTGTTGAATATCAACGTGCAGATGCTGACGGACGAACAGATGCTGACGGAGATTGAGGTGCGCGGCATCAAACATACGCAGGGCACGATGGACCGCATCGACGCATCGACGACGCGCGTCATGCCGGACGCTACGGGCGGTTCGATAGAGAGTCTGCTGATCACTTTTGCGGGTGTGAGCCAGACGAATGAGTTGAGCAGCCAGTATAACGTCCGCGGCGGATCGTTTGACGAGAACTCCGTTTATGTCAACGGTATCGAGATCCATCGTCCGCTACTGATCCGCAGCGGGCAACAGGAGGGTTTGAGTTTTGTCAATCCGGAGATGGTGGAGAACGTACATTTCTCTGCCGGCGGTTACGGGGCGCAGTACGGCGATAAGATGTCGTCGGTATTGGATATCACGTATAAACGCCCGCAGGCTTTTGAGGCGAGTATCAGTGCGAGTCTCCTCGGTGCGCAGTTGTATGTGGGCCACGGTGACAGCACGTACAGCCAGATGCACGGCCTGCGATACAAGACCAGCAAGTATATGTTAGGCGGTCTGGCGACGAGCGGCAATTATCAGCCGACGTACATTGATTACCAGACTTTTATTACTTGGAGAGTCGAAAGTCGAAAGTCGAAAGTCGAAAGTCGAAAGTCGAAAGTCAAAAGTCGAAAGAGGCCGTGGACGATGTCGTTTTTGGGCAACGTGAGTCAGAACGACTACCGCTTCACGCCGGACAGCTTGAGTGAGTCGTTCGGCGGACAGAATGCGAAGAACCTCTCCATTTATTATGAGGGCCAAGAGAAAGACCGATTTCTAACCGCATTTGCAGCCCTGAGTGCGAAAGGCAGGTATATAGTCGAAAGTAGAAAGTCGAAAGACGAAAGACCTTCAGAGATAGAGATAGGGTTTGACGCAAGCGGGTTCTACACCAACGAGCGAGAGAATTTCGATATCACAGGCGAGTACGTGCTTTCGAATGCGCCGGCAGGAGAGATTACCGATGCCTTGGGAACGGGACTCTTTCATCAACACGCACGCAACAGCCTGGAGGCCGGTGTGATTACCCTGGCTCATTCGGGGACCTGGCATAGCGGCAATAACGACTTGAAATGGGGCGTAAGCGGCCAGGCGGAACTGATCCGGGATCATATCAGCGAATGGGAATGGCGCGACTCGGCGGGTTATTCGCTGCCGAATGACGGCAAGTCGATGGAACTCTATTACGCCTTACGCGGGGACAGTGCGATGCGTTCGGCGCGCGTACAAGGATACCTCCAAAACGAACACCGCTGGCACACCCGTTCGGGACAATGGATATTGACAGTCGGCGGCCGGTTGCAGTGGTGGAGCTGGAACAACGAGGTACTCCCCTCTCCGCGTGCTTCGGTGGAATGGATTCCCGGATGGAAACGCGACTTATGTTTCCGTTTGGCAACGGGTCTGTACTATCAGGCGCCGTTCTACAAGGAGTTGCGCGACACCGTGACCGACGCGCTCGGTGTGACGCGTATCCAACTCAACAAAGACCTTCGCGCACAGCGTTCGGTGCATGTGGTGTTAGGCGGAGACTACTATTTCCGCGCGTGGGGACGGCCGTTCAAACTGACGGCGGAAGGCTATTACAAATATATCGACCGGATGGAGAGTTATACGGTGGACAATGTGCGCGTACGGTATTCGGGTCGCAATGACTCGCAGGGCTACGCCGGCGGTCTGGACCTGAAGCTCTACGGCGAGTTGGTTCCGGGCGCAGACAGCTGGATCTCATTCAGCACAATGGTGGCGCGCCAGCGACTATTGGGTTCAAGCCTGTGGATTCCGAGCCCCACGGAGCAGCGGTACAACTTCTCGATGCTCTTCCAGGACTACATACCGCGATTGCCGCAGTTGAAATTTCACCTGAAGATGCAGTTTGCAGAAGGCCAGCCATACTACGCGCCGCGTAATAACCAGGCTTGGGGCCGAATGCCGACTTACAAACGTATCGACATAGGCGCAACTTATACCTTCAATGCGCAGACCGCTAAGTTTATGCGCGCGCCAAGCGCCAAACATGTCAAGCAATGGGCGATCCAGTTTGAGGTGTTCAACCTCGTGGGATGGCGCAACGTGAACTCGTATTTCTGGGTAGCTGACGCTTACGGCGCACAATGGGCCAGCCCGAACTACCTGACGGGAAGACGATTTAATTTGAAAATAACAGTAGATTTGAGATAGAATATGGCAGAAGAACTAACCCCGATGATGAAGCAGTTCCGGGACATTAAGACGCAGTATCCGGACGCGATGCTGTTGTTCCGTTGCGGGGATTTCTATGAGACATATGCAGAGGATGCCGTGAGGGCGTCGAAGATCCTGAATATCACG
>DGTR01000002.1 GCA_002394395.1 Bacteroidales bacterium UBA4331
AAGTTCTAATCCCTCTCTCACACCCCGCTTGCCTCTCTATTTGAGGGGGTGAGCGGGGATGTGATTGTTGCAAAAAATGCAACTTGTCGGAAATTCCAACATGTTCCAAAATGGAAACAGTTGGTATAAATGCAAAATATGCATCTATACAATATGAACGATAAACCCATCGGAAATAGAGGCGAGATAATTATCTATCGTGCGGAAGACAACACGGTACAACTCGATGTGCGCATGGAGAACGAAACCGTGTGGCTGACAGCTTCGCAGATGGCGATGTTGTTTGATCGAGATGTAAAAACAATTCGTAAGCATATCAATAATGCTTTGCGTGAAGAATTGGACAAATCCTTGGTTGTCGCAAATTTTGCGTCTACCAAGAAATATGGTCGTAGAGAGGGTTTTACGCAACAGAAAGAAGAAATTATTTATAACCTCGATGTTATAATATCTGTTGGCTACCGCGTTAAGTCTCAACGAGGTGTTCAATTCCGTCAATGGGCAAACAGAATTCTCAAAGACTACCTCGTCAAAGGCTACGCCATCAATGAAAAACTCCGCCGTGAGCAGTTGTCGGATTTGCGGCAGTTGGTTCAGATAGTGGGTCGAACGGTGCAAAGCAAGGCGGTAGAGAGCGCAGATGAGACGCAAGCTATTTTCGATGTCGTTTTGGATTATACGTACGCGCTGGACACGCTCGATAATTATGATTACGAGCGGCTGACCGTCAAAGAGACTACGCCTGAAGAGCGCTTCCATGCCACATATGAGAATGCCATGCAAACGATTGCTGCGCTGCGTGAGAAGTTCGGCGGTAGCACTTTGTTTGGTAACGAAAAAGACGACTCGTTCAAAAGCAGTATAGGTCAGATTTATCAGACCTTTGGAGGAACGGATTTATATCCGAGTGTGGAGGAGAAAGCAGCCATGTTGCTGTATTTGGTTACCAAGAACCACTCCTTTTCAGACGGAAACAAACGCATCGCGGCTACGTTGTTCCTATGGTTCTTGAATAATAACGGCATTCTCTACCGCGAGGATGGCACCAAGCGTATAGCAGATAATACCCTTGTCGCGCTAACCCTCATGATTGCCGAGAGCCGCACGGAAGAAAAAGACACCATGGTAAAAGTGGTAGTAAATTTGATAAACCAAAAGAACTGAAAGTATAATATTGTAACACAAGATATTTTTTTGATTAATGAATAAAACAAATAATAATCTATGAAAAAATCAATCTTTCCTTTAATCATTTTGGCATGTGTGATGAGTGCTCAGGCATATGATTTCAAAGTTGCTAATGATGATGGTTGTGAAATAGCTTATAATATCAATAGTGATGGGACAACTATATCTGTGACATATACTGATAAAGGAACCAAGAGACATCTGTCGAACTATGCGGATTTCCTTTGTGATACAATGCGTATTCCTGAGCACGTAATCTATGACAACCGACAATATACCGTTACCGGCTTGGACTCAATGTGTTTTAGATACATCAATCAGAATATTCACACGCTGGAATTACCCGCAACAATTGATTCTATCGTTTTCTATGAAGAGGTCGGCATAGATCATTATGCAGATGCAAGTGCTTTTTACGGGAATAGTTTCCGGTCAATTATAATGGCGGAAAATAATCCTAAATATACCACGGAAGCCGGTATTTTGTATACGAAGGACAAAAGTGTACTGCTTGCGTATCCTGCCGGCAATCTCCGCGATTCTGTTTATATTAAAGAAGGAGTAGTCATGTTAGGTCATGGAGCTTTGGTTTGGGCCCGTAATATACGGTATCTTGAATTACCGTTATCTCTGAAAGAGTTAGGAGAAGAATCTCTATCTGAAGAGGACTCTCTAGTACATTTAATCATTAAAGATAGCGTAGAGCGGATTGGTGATTGGGCCTTGGGTTGTAAGAGGTTAACACATCTGACACTTGGCAGTGGAGTCAAATCGGTAGGAGTGGACTTTTTTGTTCCCTTACACAGATTAAATGTTGACATATATTCAAGAGCTATCAACCCTCCTCTAATCTATAATCTGAAAAGTAATACGCCTTTCTTGAGTTCCTGCCATGTTGACAGAACAAATATTTATGTACCTGCTCAAAGTTTGAATGCTTACCGACAAGCGGACGGCTGGAATCGTTTTACGAATATCCTCCCTATCGAGCCGCCTGTAGTAACCGGTTTGGATAATGTCCAAGTCTCGTGGGTACAAAATTTCTCTGCAACAGGCTATGTCTGGACACTCTATACGGACGAGGCGCACACGCAGCGGTATATGACGCTTACCTTTGATGCAAACGGACATTTGACAGGTATTGACTTGGCGGGGAATCAAACTCCAGCACGTGTACCGGCTTTGTATGAAGAGGACGAAGAAGAATCAACGCAATTCGCAGAGTATTACTCGTTTACGATTACAGGTCTCTCTGCGAACACAACCTATTATTTCGTCCGCCAGAGCCTGAACGGCACAGATATTATTGACGAGGAAAACGGTACATTTGCGACTCAATCGAGTGCTACGGCTATAGAGAACATCAACAATGCCTCTGCTCCCACAAAAGTCATCAGCAACGGTAATGTGTTGATTAAACAAGGAGATAAAACCTATACTCTCCAAGGTCAAGCGGTAAAAATAGAATGAAAGCGAAGTGGGTGAATATAGTGGATAGCTTGCAGGGGAATGTGGATCAAAGGCACTATGCACGGCGGATTCCCGGAAATGGGGAATACGGGGCGGTGTGTGCGAAGCCGGAGTTGAGCAAGAAGACAAAGAAAGCAAAGGCGGAGCACCCGACGGCAAAAGCCTTTGCGGAACTGATGGCAGAGACAAAGGCTATCATGCATGATCCGGAGCGTAAGGCGGAATGGCAGGCACGATATGAGGAGGCTGTGCGGAAGGCTAGGAAATATAACAAGCCGATTCAAGGACGGCTGTACGATTATATCAAGCATGAGTTGAGCGAGGAGAGAAAGCAGGAGGAAAGTAACACGAACAACGGATAATTGCGGTATTCTCCCGCAGATGTTACGGTGACGTCATAGTGAGCACCCGATGAGCATCCGATGAGCACCCGATCAGCATCCGATGGAGACTAATGGAAGACAGGTGGATGGAAGGGAGAAGAGGGAAACGAAGGGAGACCGAGATATCGACAGATCGAGATATCGATATATCGAAGGGGATTTGATAGAGGAAGCGGGAAAGCAAAAGGGAAACAGAGGGGATGAGAGAAATCCGATATATCGAACAGGGGGAATAAACCGAGATATCGAAATATCGAGAAACCGATATATCGAAGGGGAAAAAAAAGAGAATAAAGCAAACAATAAATAATAAACAATATTATAAAACAATACTATGCTGAAGATACGGCGATTTGGATATTTTTGGTTGAATACTTGGGTGGTGGCGAATGTTATTCAATTGGCGACACAGGAGTTTTGCAAGAAATTTCTGAACTTGAAGAATGACCCGTGCGGAAGACAATTCGACCAAATGACACAGGCTGCACGTTCGGGTGTGGCGAACATCGCCGAAGGCAACTCGCGGCATTCGACCTCCAAAGAGACGGAGATGAAATTGACCGATGTGGCGCGCGCCAGCATAGCTGAGTTGATGAGCGATTATGCCAATTGGTTGATGCAAGCGGAGCAGATACCATGGTCGGACAAATCGGAGGCATACAAACGTGTGTATAACATTCCGTTTGATCCGCCGGAGTATACGGATGATGTGATGCACGAGAGTAGCGCGCATATATTGAAACAGAAGCATAAGTTCGATGAGTGGTTGGAGACGGAGGATTCGGTAGTGGCGGCAAATTGTGTGCTCATCTTGTGTAACAGGTTGATTATGATGATTCAGAAGCAGATAGAGATGCTATTAGGAGATTTTAAGGAAGAAGGAGGTTTTACAGAGGCGCTTACGGCAGAGCGGTTGCAGCACAGGGCGGAGAAGAGTGCCGAAGAGAACGCGCCGATATGTCCTGAATGCGGGAAGCCGATGATCAAACGGGTTGCGAAGAAAGGGGTTAATTCCGGAAAAGAGTTCTGGAGTTGCAGTGGTTATCCGGAGTGCCGGGGGACGAGGAAGATATAAAACCGAGATATCGACATATCGAAATATCGAGATATCGAAAGAGAATAAAAAAGCAAAACAATAATTAACAACAATATTAACCAATTTAATTCATTTAACCTATGGCTAAAATTATTACATTGGGCGAGATTATGCTCCGCCTGAGTCCTGAAGGACAAGATCGTTTCATTCAGTCTGATCATTTCCGTATCATCCCCGGTGGTGGTGAGGCTAACGTGGCTATTTCGTGTGCCAACTACGGCCACGAGGCTTATTTCGTTACCAAACTGCCGAAGCACGAGATCGGTCAGATTGCCGTTAACTCGCTGCGTCGCTATGGCGTGAACACCGAGTACATCGTTCGTGGCGGCGACCGCGTAGGTCTGTATTACTGCGAGACAGGTGCTTCGATGCGTCCGTCGAAGGTCATCTACGACCGTGCACACAGCGCTATCGCTGAGGCTGATCCGAAGGATTTTGACTTCGACAAGATCATGGAAGGTGCAGCATGGTTCCACTGGAGCGGCATCACTCCGGCTATCTCGGACAAGGCTGCTGAGATCACCAAGCTCGCTTGCGAGGCTGCCAAGCGTCACGGCGTAACCGTTTCGGTGGACCTGAACTTCCGTAAGAAACTGTGGACCAGCGAGAAAGCTATCTCTATCATGCGTCCGCTGATGAAGTACGTCGATGTATGTATCGGAAACGAGGAAGATGCAGAGCTGTGTCTCGGCTTCAAGCCCGATGCAGATGTAGAAGGCGGTGAGACCAATGCCGAGGGTTACAAGGGCATCTTCGAACAGATGATGAAAGAGTTCGGCTTCAAGTACGTTGTTTCGACGCTGCGCGAGAGCTACAGCGCTACCTTCAACGGCTGGAAAGCTATGATCTACAACGGCAAGGAGTTCTACCAGAGCAAGCGCTACGAGATCAACCCGATCATCGACCGCGTGGGCGGTGGTGACAGCTTCTCAGGCGGTCTGATCCACGGTATGCTCAAATACCCGGACAACCAAGGTCAGGCTCTCGAGTTCGCAGTAGCTGCAAGTGCATTGAAGCACACCATCAACGGCGACTACAACCTCGTAAGCGAGGATGAGGTTCTGAGCCTTGCAGGTGGTAACGCTAACGGACGAGTACAACGCTAAAGTGGAAGTACCATTTGGTCATTTACCATGTACCATTTATTGGTTCATTTGGCTATTTAGCCATTTGGCACAATAGATGATACAATGGTAAAATGACTAAATGACCAAATAAATGACCAAATCGTAAATGACTAAATCGTAAATGATTTTATGGCAAAGTTTGATAAATTTCAGGTGATGGCGAAGATTGCCGCTGCACCGATGGTTCCTGTGTTCTATCACAAGGACGTGGAAGTTTGTAAGAACGTGATTAAGGCTTGCTACGAAGGCGGCGTACGTGCGTTCGAGTTCACCAACCGCGGCGATTTCGCGCACGAGGTATTCGGCGAACTGAGCAAGTGGGTATCTAAAGAGTGCCCGGAACTGGCTCTCGGTATCGGTAGCGTTGTTGACGCTCCGACGGCGGCTTTGTACTTGCAGTTAGGCGCTAACTTCGTGGTTGGTCCGTTGTTCAACAAAGATATCGCAGTGGTCTGCAACCGTCGTTGCGTGACGTACTGTCCGGGTTGCTTGACACCGAGCGAGATCGGTGCAGCTCAGGAGGTGGGCTGCGACTTTACGAAAGTGTTCCCGGGCGACGTAGTAGGTCCGAACCTCGTGAAGGGTCTGATGGCTCCGATGCCGTGGTCGAAGATCATGGTTACCGGCGGTGTGGCTCCGGAGAAAGAGAACCTGGAGAAATGGTTCGCCGCAGGTGTTTACTGCGTTGGTATGGGCAGCAAACTCTTCCCGAGCGACAAGGTAAAAGCCGGCGACTGGAAGTACGTAACGGAGAAATGCCGCGAATGTTTCGAGATCATTGCTAATTGTAAAAAATAATCCGATATATCGAGAAATCGAGATATCGAAATATCGAATCTATTAATGGAAAACAAAAATGAATGACGTTAAAAAAGCAGTCATGACCAACTGGCGTTGGGTCATGTGTGCGATGCTTTTCTTCGCCACTACGGTTAACTACATGGACCGTCAGGTTCTGTCGTTGACCTTCAAAGAGTTTATTCAGCCTGAGTTCCATTGGACCGATGCCGATTATGGAAAAATCACGGGCGTCTTCTCCATTGCGTACGCTATCTTCTGCCTTTTTGCCGGAAAGTTCATCGACTGGATGGGTACGAAAAAAGGTTACCTGATCGCTATCGTTGTATGGTCGTTGGGTGCCGTTCTGCACGCAGGTTGTGGCTGGGTAACGGAGAATATCGTTGGTGTGGCTGACAAAGCAGCTCTGTTGGAGGCAACAGGCGCTCTCGCAAGTAGTATTTCTATGGTCAGTGTGTGGCTGTTCCTTGCCTGCCGTCTGATCTTAGGTCTCGGAGAAGCGGGTAACTTCCCTGCTGCTATTAAGGTGACCGCAGAGTATTTCCCGAAGAAAGACCGTGCGTTCGCTACCGCTCTGTTTAACGCAGGTGCGTCGGTGGGTGCGTTAGCAGCTCCGGCAACTATTCCTCTGCTGGCAAAGAACCTTGGTTGGGAGTGGGCGTTTATCATCATTGGTGCGTTGGGCTTCCTCTGGGCAGGTATCTGGATCTTTGTCTATGACAAACCGGAAGAGTCCGCTCATGTAAACGAGGCTGAGCTCGATTACATCCACCAGGACGAGGCTGAAGAGCCAAAAGCCAAGAGCCAAGAGCCAAAAGAGGAGAAACAGATGTCGTTTGGTGAGGCATTCAAGCACAAACAGACTTGGTCGTTTGCGTTTGGTAAGTTCATGACCGACGGCGTTTGGTGGTTCTTCTTGTTCTGGGCTCCGGCTTATTTCCAAGATCAGTTTGGTATCAAGGCTTCTGATCCGCAAGGTATCGCATTGATCTTCACGCTGTACGCTATCGTAACGGTCGTTTCGTTGTTTGGTGGATACCTGCCGAAGATCTTCGTGGAGAAGAAAGGCATGGAGCCGTACGCAGGCCGTATGCGCGCAATGTTGATCTTTGCGTTCTTCCCGATCTTTGCATTGTTCGCACAGCCGCTCGGTGGTATTTACGGTCCTTGGGCTGTAGCTATCATCATCGGTATCGTGGGGGCCGCTCACCAGAGCTGGAGCGCGAATATCTTCTCCACTACGGGTGACATGTTCCCGAAGAGTGCCGTAGCTACCATCACCGGTATCGGTGCGATGGCAGGCGGTATCGGTTCTTACCTCATCAACCGCGGTTCGGGTCTACTCTTCACGTATGCAGAGAAACAAGGTGACTTGTTTGCTTTCTTCGGCTTCACCGGCAAACCGGCAGCGTACATGATCGTTTTCTGTATCTGCGCGGTAGCTTATCTCATCGGCTGGAGTGTTATGAAGATGCTGGTACCGAAATACAAACCGGTAGTGGTAGAGTAAAAAATCGTTAAGGCGTATGAAACGCATCCTTTTGTTTTTGGTGGCGGGCGTTATGTCCGCTACCATTGCAAGGGGCGCCGGAATTAACTATAACGGCACAAGCTTGCAGGAAAATACCGAGTTCACTCGTACGCAATGCGGTACCGCGTTTAAAGATGTGATGAAAGAGATCAGCGGTCTCGCTTGTTCCCGTACGACCCCCGGATACCTCTGGGCGCACGGCGATGAGAACACCAGCGACAATAAGAAGATTATTGCCATCAATCCCAATGCGCAGAGCAAGAATGATGAACTGGTAATGACCGTGAATATCTCCGGCGATCCCGGTCGTGACGACTGGGAGGACATAGCTACGGGTGTGTATGGAAACAAGAACTATGTCTTTGTTGGCGCTTTTGGAGATAATGAACTGAACTTTAACGACCAGTATTATATCTACTATTTCGAGGAGCCGGCTATCACTTCAGGTACGCAAACCGTGACGGTCAACTATATCCGTTTTGGTTATCCGGACAACAAAGCGCACAATACCGAGACGCTGATGTACGACAATGTGGAGCAGATGTTTTACATCGTCGATAAAGTGAAAAGCGGTATCTGCCATTTGTACAAGCTGCCTTTCTCCACTACGTATGGCACAGGCGTGCAGCGTCTGACGGAGGTGTGCGCCTTAGGAAACGGCTCTAAGTTCAATTACTGTACCGGCGGAGATATCACGCCCGATGGACAATGGATGGCGATTAAGAGTAAGCCGTATGTGCTTCTTTGGGAGCGTCAGGGTTCGGAGAGCCTGAGTACTACCGCCCAGCGCAATCCGGTACAAGTGATGGCGTACCAAGAGGAGGAACAAGGTGAGTCGCTTGCTTGGTTCAACGATTCTATCTTCTACACTACTTCGGATAGCAAGAGTAATACTCCTATTTACAAGTACGTGCGCGCGGGCGATTCCGGTTCGGATACCACCTCTGTTGATCCGACTCCTGTGACAGTTGATTCGACGCTCAAAGCGATTCACGAGGTCGTTTTGACGAACGGGTATTACGCTTATATCAACGCAGATGAGACCATCATCCGTGGTTGGTATCTGGCAGGAGAGGATGTCCCGACGGTAAGCAGTTATAAAGTGAGTGACGGAGCGACTTGGACGCAGAATGGCAATACCGTTACCGTTACGGCGCTCGATAAGTCCACCGCCACTTATACGATGGATATCCAACCAGTAACACCGGTTGAGTTTACTGCTAACGAGATCGTCTTAGATGGCTCAGAAAGCAGTTGGGTAAAAGGCGCTTATGGTTTTGATGCAACGAAGAAATGGCGCTTCTCCAAGACCGATGAAGATTACAGCCGTGAGATAGCGGGTAAGACCCATGTGGAGCTCTTCCTGCCGGCTTGCGACACCATAGTGCTGAAGTCAATGGCGTCTAAAGAACGGGAAATCAATGTGTATATCAATGGAGAGAAATTAGGCGGAAAGACCAAACTGTTGATTACTGGAAGCACATTTGCAGTGCAGCAATCGGCTCCGTTCATGCTCACTATCGCTTCGGCACAGTCGAGCGGTGATGGCGGCGTGGCAGCTATCCGTATGGCGCGTAAAGCGGCAACCGGGATAGAGGCTACGAAGAGTGAGGTGCGTTGCGTGAAAATGCTTCGTGACGGTCAACTCCTGATCAAGCAAGGCGATGCAATCTACACGATTCAAGGTCAACGAATACAATAACGCAAGGACGTTTTTATATGAAAAGAGACGGCTCGGGATGAGTCGTCTCTTTTTCGTGCAGCGGGGTGGGGGTTATTCTACCACTTCTGCGTCCTGGATGTTGCTCTGACCGTCATTGCCACCTGCTACCGGCATGATCAGCATCAGAATGAGGTAAAGTAGCAGGCCCGGAAAACCGGTGGTGAAGATAGACAAAGCTGCGTAAACCACACGGATCAAGGTGGGATCTACCTCAAAATACTCGGCGATTCCGCCGCATACTCCTGCCAAAATCTTGTTGGTAGAGCGTTTCAATTTCTTTTCTGCCATTGTTATTTAAATTTTAATCGTTATTTCGGTATTACGTAATTACGGTATTGTTTCTACAAAAATTGTACCAAAGCGAGGGCGGTCATGGCTTCGACGACGGGGACAGCGCGGACTGCGACACAAGGGTCTGAACGATGTACCACTTGGCCATTTACCATTTGGCTATTTAATAACTCATCTAATGCTTTTTTTGTTGTGGGCGTGGGTTTGAAGACGCAGCGGAAGATGATTTCCGAACCATCGGAGATGCCTCCTGCTATGCCTCCGGAGAGGTGGTTGATGGCGGAGCCTGGCTGCGTAACTCCTTCAAAACCAGTGCCGTATTCGAAGCCTTTGCAGGCGTTGATGGACATTACCGCGAAGGCCAGTTCTGCTTGCAGCTTGTTGAATATCGGTTCGCCTGTCCCGACCGGTAAGCCGTTGATGCGGCACTCGATGATGCCTCCGATGGAGTCTCCTTCGCGTTGGTAAGCTGCGATGGTCTCTGCAAATTTCGCAGGGTCGGTCTCTGCGCCCACTTGGATTAAGCGTGCATTAATGCACACTCCTTTGGTAGCGAGTTCCTGCTTGGCGAGACAACCTGCCACCACGCGTGCTGCGGTCTCCCGGGCGGAAGCTCTTCCTCCTCCGCGGTAGTCGCGAATACCGTATTTCTGCTCATAGACTTTGTCGGCATGCCCGACGCGGTATGTGTGCTTGAGGTATTCGTAGTCCTCCGGCCGCGCATCTTTGTTGCGGATGAGAAAAGCAATCGGTGTTCCGAGGGTGACTCCGTTGAGTACTCCGGAGAGCCATTCTACCTCATCGGGTTCGTTTTTTGCGCGGGCTGAAACCCTTACTTGAGTCTTACTTAAGTCTTGTTCGAGTCCGTTTTGAGTCCGTCCGGCGCGTTTGTCCAACTCCGTGCGGATGAGGTTCATGTCGATGGTGAGTCCGGCGGGAACTCCGTCCAACACACCTCCTATAGCTGCTCCATGAGACTCACCAAAGGAGGTAAAAGACCATTTTGAACCGAACGTATTCATGCCATACAACGCTTTTCGAGTGCAAAAGTACTAAAATTCTTGCATATATGCAAAATTTTTTGTAACTTTGCGCCGATTTTACGAAAAAAGAAATGAGAAAGACCATTTTATCTCTATATTGTCTCGTCTTTTCTTCGATAGTTATGCTGGCACAACAGTTGCCGGACAGCCATTTTGAGAATTGGGGAGATAAGTTCAACGGCGATAAGCAATTGACCGAATGGCATGGTTCGAATGTCAACCAGGCGGGATTCAAGTTTACGTTTATGTATCAGAAACCGGGTAGAACCGGTTATAGTGCTTATGTGACAGACCGTGCGGTGGGTATTCCGAAACTCGGGATCGGCGCTATCGGTCCGGGCTATCTGTCGTTGGGTACGCCTTGGCAGTACTTGAAGGGCTTGAATGTCAGCGGAGCTACAGCAGGAACGGAAGGAGGTATCGCTTGGAAATTTCGTCCGGACACGATGGCGGTGTGGGTTAAACGTGTTGGACCTGCGCCTGAGAAGGAGGATTTTCATCTGTTGTATTATGCTTGGTCCGGCAACTCGAAGGGAACGGAGTACAAGAACAAGAAAGGCGGTTGCACTTCGACGGAGCGGATCAACGAAGAGAGCGATATTCGTCAGAAGACCGACGGCAACGAGTGTACGGTAGAGACGCGCGCCAAACAGATTGCCGAGGGATGGCATCGCGCGCGGGCTAAATATGACGAGTGGACGCTTATCAAAGTGCCGATTTTCTATATGAGCGACGCGAAACCGACGATGTGTAATGTCATTTTCTCTGCCGGTAACTATCCTGCTTTCCGTGCGAACGACGGTATGTATGACGGCAATGCGTTGTATGTCGATGATGTGGAATTGATTTATTCGTCAAAGATTGATAAGATCGTCATCAACGGCAAGGAATGGAAGGCTTTTGACCCGAATAGCAGCAAAGTGCAGACATATGTCCTGCCGGCAGGAAGTGCAGCTGAGGTTACTATCGCGGGCTATCGCGGCATCGGAAGTCTGACGAATATCAAAGGCGAGACTGCGCGTTTTAACGGTCGCAAACTTAACAAAGAAGAGATGCGTGTTGAGGCCGGTGAACTGAATGGAAAGCCATGGGTGATTACCGTGAAGGCGGAGGACGGCAGTAGCACGCACGTGTATAAGGTACAAATCAAAAATCAATAATCGTTTTGATAGCAATTGAACTAAATACGTTGGACTGGACGCTCATAGGAATCTTGGCGGCTCTGTTTATAGCGCAAGTGTATTTCTATGGCCGATACATGGCAGCTCCTGCGCGGAGGATAAGGAGGGATAAGAAGAAAGTGCCCTCAAATGACCAAATGGTAAATGGCCAAATGGTAAATACTCCCGGCGTTTCTGTCATTCTCTCGGCGCATAACGAAGGAGATAACCTCGCTAATTACCTGCAGGCTCTGCTGACGCAGGAATGGCCGGAATACGAAGTGATTGTGGTGGACGACGAGTCGGAGGATAACACCCGTGCGGTGGTGGAGAGTTATATGGTTCAGGATCCGCGGTTGCGTCTTACTTTTGTGCCTTACGGCGCACGTGTGGGTTCGACGAAAAAACTGGCTCTGACGCTGGCGGCGAAGGCGGCTAAGTATGATTATTTGCTTCTGACGGACGCAGATTGCGTACCGGAGTCGAATCATTGGATTCGGGAGATGATGAGCGGTTTTAACCAACGGGAAGGAGTAGATTTGGTTCTCGGTTTCGGCGCATATTTTGCGGAGAAGGGACCTATTAACCGTCTGGAGCGGTTCGACACGCTCTTTAACGGTTTGCATTATTTAGGCGCGGCGATATGCGGCCATCCGTATATGGGCGTTGGACGCAATTTGGCGTACCGCAAGGCATTGTTCTTTGAGTCCGGTGGTTTTACCCGGCAGATGACAAATCGCTCAGGCGATGACGATCTGTTTGTCAATCGGGTGGCGACGAAGCAAAACACAGCGGTGGTTCTCTCTCGCGAGAGTTACACTTGGTCAATCTCCAAGAAGACCATCAAAGCGTGGTGGCAGCAGAAGAGAAGACACCTGTCTGTTTCACCTAATTACCGTCAGGAGACACAGTTCCGGTTGGCGTTAGAGCCGATGACCAGAGGTCTCTTTTATGCGATGGTGATAGCGATGATGGTTCTTTATTGGCCACAGACGATTATGGCGGTTCCTGCGTTGCCGTTTTTGATTGCAGTGGGTTTGTTCCTTGTCCGCTGGATCACGCAAGCAGCGATTCTCAATGTCTCCGCGCGTCGCATGGGACAGAAACGGTTTGGGATGTGCAGCATCTTGTGGTTTGATATCGCGTTGCCGCTTGTGAACCTTTGGATGCTCATCGTCCCGAAAAGAAACAATAAATGGTAAACCTTTAAAATTTTAAGAATATGGCAGAACAAAAACAACTGAACATTAATATCGCCCCGGACAAACAGCAGGGCGTGTTTGCAAACCTTGCGCTGATTGCGCATACTCCGACGGAGTTCGTCTTGGATTTCGCACAGCTCATGCCGGGTGTGCCGCAAGCAAACGTGGTAGCACGAGTTGTCGTAACGCCGGATCAGGCGAAGAAGATTCTCGGTGCATTAGGTAACAACATCGCTCAGTATGAGCAGAAGTTCGGCACGATCAATCCTATCGGCGGACCTGTTCCCGGCTCCACCATCAGTGTGCCTTTTACCGGTGGCGAAGCCTAAATGTGAAAATATGAAAATGAGAAAATAAATCAATACCATGAGTAAATTTTTTCCAGCTTCGCAGTTAATCATCAATGCGGATGGTTCTGCGTTTCATCTGCATCTCAAACCTGAGTTTTTGGCAGATAAAGTGATCTTGGTGGGAGACCAGGATCGAGTAAATATTGTAGCTTCTTTCTTTGACGAAGGATCGATAGAGTGCGATGTACAGAGCCGCGAGTTCCATACCATCACCGGTAAGTTCCACGGCAAGCGTATATCTTGTATCTCGACGGGTATCGGAACCGATAACTGCGACATCGTCATGAACGAGATTGACGCGCTTGCGAACATTGATTTCGCGACCCGCACGGAGAAGGCGGAGAAACGTAGCCTCGACATCGTGCGTATCGGTACGTGCGGCGGAATGCAGGAGGATATTCCTCTGGGTACGTTCCTTGTGAGCCAGAAGAGCATCGGTTTTGATGGCGTCTTGGCTTTCTATCACGACCGCGACAAGATTTCTGATCTGGGCTTTGAGAAAGCTTTTGTCGATTTTGTGGGTTATCCGAAGAAAGCTGCTGTGCCGTATGTGGTAGCAGCTAATCCAGAGTTGGTGGACCGCATCGCGAAAGATGATATGATGCGCGGTTGTACGATCGCTTCGAATGGTTTCTATGGTCCGCAAGGGCGTGTGCTGCGCGTCGATCTGGCGGTTCCGGACATCAATGAGAAGATTACCGACTTCCGTTACGAGGGTCAACGGATTACCAACTACGAGATGGAGGGGTCGTGTATTGCAGGTCTCGCGCTCCATATGGGACACCGCGCTATGACTGTTTGCTGTGTTATTGCTCAGCGTAAGATTGAGGCTGCCAACACCGACTACAAACCGCGTATCAAAGAATTAATCAAGACCGTATTGGAGAGAATCTGATGAAAAAAGGAATCCTTTGTACATTGTACATCGTTACTTTGTCCCTTTTTGTGGGTTGCCAAAAGCAACAACAGAAATTTGAATACAACGTGGATAAGTTTTATGACCTGGAAATCCTCCGCTACGACGTGCCGGAGTTCGATTCGTTGAGCCTGCAGCAGAAGCAGCTCGTGTATTGCCTTTCCGAGGCGGCCCTCTGGGGACGCGACATCCTCTTTGACCAGAACGGCCGTTACAACCTCCGGATCCGCCGTGCGTTGGAGGCGCTCTATCTCAACTATCCGTACGACAAGAATACGGATGAGTTCGCTGCTTTCGAGCGCTACCTCAAACGCGTCTGGTTCTCCAACGGCATCCACCACCATTATTCCGAGGATAAGTTCCTGCCGGAGTTCTCCGAGGAGTGGTTCGTCAACGCCTGTGCAGAAGCCGGTATTGCCTATGACGAGGAGATCATCCCTGTGATGTTCGACCCGGCTGTCATGCCCAAACGCACGACCGCGCAGGACGGCGTGGATCTCGTCCTCTGCTCCGCCGGCAACTACTACGGCGAGGGTGTGACCCAGGCGGAGGCGGAGAAATGGTACGCTCTCCACAAAGACGACAGCCCCGAACCGAAATGGATCGGTTTGAACTCCCAGCTCGTGAAGAACGACAACGGTGAGATCGAGGAGCGCGTCTATAAGGTCGGAGGGCTCTATTCCGAAGCCCTCGAGCATATCGTCTTCTGGCTCAAAGAGGCGCTCAAATATGCGGAAAACGATGCCCAGAAACTCGCCATCGAGAAGATGATCGCCTTCAACGAGACAGGTGACCTCACGACCTTCAACGAGTACTGCATCGCCTGGGTGAAAGACCTCGACAGCCGCGTGGACTACGTCAACGGCTTCACGGAGACCTATTCCGACCCGCTCGGCATCACCGGCACATGGGAGTCCATGGTTAACTTCAAAGACCTCGCGGCGACCAAACGTACCCAACTCATCTCCGACAACGCCCAGTGGTTTGAGGACCACTCCACGACCGACCCCAAATACAAAAAAGAAGAGGTCAAAGGCGTGACCGCGAAAGTCATCACCGCCGCTATCCTTGCCGGCGATTGTTACCCTGCAACGCCCATCGGCATCAACCTGCCGAACGCTAACTGGATCCGCAAAGAGTACGGCTCCAAGTCCGTCACCATCGACAACCTCATGCATGCCTATAACGAGGCAGCGAAAGGTAACGGCTTCAACGAGGAGTTCATGATCGACGATGAGATCCGCAGCCTCTATGAGAAATACGGTGCCCTCTGCGGCGACCTGCATACCGACCTCCATGAGTGTGTCGGTCACGGTTCCGGCAAACTGCTGCCGGGTGTGACCAAAGATGCCCTCAAGGAGCACGCTTCGACCATCGAGGAAGCCCGCGCAGATCTCTTCGGCCTGTATTTCCTCGGCGATCCGAAGCTCGTGGAACTGGGCCTTCTGCCTAACGAAGAAGCCTTCAAAGCCGGTTACTACCAGCAGCAGATGAACGGCCTCATGACCCAACTCGTGCGTATCGAGCCGGGCAAAGACATCGAGGAAGCGCACATGCGCAACCGCCAACTCATCGCCAATTGGGTCTATGAGCACGCGACGAACAAAGAGGTGGAAATCATTGAGCGCGACGGCAAGCACTACCTCCGCATCAACGATTATCAGGGTCTCCGCCGTCTCTACGGAGAACTCCTCGCAGAGATCCAGCGCATCACTTCCGAAGGCGACTACGCTGCCGCGAAAGAAATGGTCGAGAAATATGCCGTGAAGGTCAACCAAGACCTCCACAAAGAGATTTTGGCTCGCTATAAGAAACTTAACCTCGCGCCCTACAAAGGTTTCGTGAACCCCGTCTATACCGCCGTTCGTGACGCGGATGGCAACATCACCGACGTCCAAATCGATTTCACGGAAGGCTACATTGAGCAACATCTCCGTTACTCCCGCGACTACAGTCCCCTCCCCGATGTCAATTAAAATGGCTAAATGATTCAATAAATGGTACATGGTAAATGACCAAATGGTACATATTCATTTGCCAATTTCTAAATCTATAGCGAATAGAATCCTTCTATTGCAGGCTATCCATGGAGATCCGCTTATGCGGGTCTCTTCGGATATGCCCGACGACGTCCTCGTCCTCCATGATGCCCTTGAGCAACTGCGGGAGCATAAGACAGGCGCTCCGCTCAACCTTTACCTCAAGAATTGTGGAACGGCATTGCGATTTTTGCAGGTACATTTGGAGTATTGCTATAAAGGAGAACCTATTGTCTTGGATGGCGATCCGCGACTCATGGAGCGTGACGGCAAGCCCACCACCCAAACGACCTCTGCCCTCATCCTCCACGGCGAACCCATCCCCGTCTCCGAAAACGAATCGCCCTATATCACCCTCTCCCGCCGCATAAAGGAGCAGTATGAGTCTTATCCCTCTCCCTTGAGGGGAGAGCCGGAGAGGGGTTTGGAACCCGACTGGTCTTCCGCCGCCTTTTGGTACGAGTACGTAGCCATCCATGGCGGCGAGTTACTCCTCGAAGGTCTCCAACCCGATTCCCTCCAAGGCGACCGCATTGTTGCGGATATCTATGCGCAGCATTTTGGCGTCCAGACAGAGTTTGTACCCGAAGGCGCACTCATACATCATACATCAAACATTAAACATCAAACATCGGTTTCTCTCAATTTTGAGAGAATACCGGATCTCTATCCGGCAGTGGCACTAACGTGCGAAAAACTATCGATTGATTTAATAGCCACCGGCACCGACCGTCTCCGCCACAAAGAGTCCGACCGCATTGAAGCCGTCCGACTCCACGAAGTCCGCAACGACCACCGAATGGCGATGGCCCTCCTTGCCGCAGATTTTCCGGTCGCTGAATCCGAACAAACCTGCATCGCCAAAAGCTATCCCCAATTCCCCGAAATTTACCGTCGAATAACGACGGTCGAACGACGGTCAAACGACGGTCAACCGACGGTCAAAGCCAATGTAAGTACTCCGTCGGTCACCCATATTACCCCTATTCGGGGAGTCAACGATGACAATTTAGGCAAAAAACATGCCCTCTCCAAACTCATTCATGCCGCCACGACAGAATACGTCTGGCTCCACGATGACGATGTCATACTTCCTCCAGCGGCAGTTAAAGGACAAAGTGACAAAGTACCATGTACAAAGGACTTGTTCGGCGAAGCCGATCTGATTATCCTTCCTCTCCGCATGGAATCTTCCCCCCTTCATGGGGGGAGTGAGGGGGGCATGAAGGTCTTGGAGGCACTCCAGATTGCCGAATACGCTGCCATTCAGGAGTTGACGATGCGTACCGCCAAACGCGGTCATGCCGTCATGTGTTCCGGCGCGAACCTCATCGTTCGCCGCGAGGCATGGCTGGTCTGCGAACCTGACCTCCATCCCGAGATCCCCTCCGGCGACGATATGTTCTTGCTCGAAGCAATGAAAAAGCGCGGCTATAAGATTGCCGTCATCGACGAACCCGACTTCACCGCCGTCGTCCGTCCTCAAACCACTTGGCGGGCGTTCTTCCGTCAGCGAATGCGTTGGGCAGGCAAAGCACCCAAATACACCGACTCGGACATCCTCCGTTGCGGCGCACTCATCGTGGCTGCCAACCTCCTCCAGCTCTTCTGTCCCCTGGTCCTCCTGATCAAATTCCCGATTGAATACGGGCTCATCCGCCAAAGAGAAATCACAAATCACAAATCACAAATCACAAATAAAGAACCACGTACCCCGTGGTACGTGGCTCTTCTGCTTGAGGTTCTCTATCCCTTCTATATCCTTCTTTCCCTCCTCGGCGGCCTCTTCCGCCAGAAGAAATGGTGAGACCATGAGACAGGTATAAAATATATTTTATACAATGTTCTTTATTTGATCATAAATTTCCGCAGCATGTTTGAGATCGAGTCCAACGCGCTCAGCCAAACGAAGCACATCTGTACGTTCGGGCAGCGGATTGTCATTGACAGAAGTGGTGTGATAATCACCTGCGGCCCCACAAGGCAACAAGTCATACGCCGGAGCAAACCGCCATTCCTTATCGTAGATAAAAGAGAAATTCTTAGCATGGTCATCGCGATTTCCGATTAATACGTTGAAACACATTAACCGGTATATCTTCCACAACTCTTCCATCGAGTGAGAAAGGCGCGCGGATATACTAAACAGATGAAAATAATCAATACTCGGAATCTGGTAGTCGGCTTGCAACATCCCGGAAGCACTAACCACATGCAGCCTGCAACCATCCACTCTGTCAAAACGCTTGACGCCAAACCATTGATCTTCAAACAGTTTTGTTTCCGGCATCTCAATGCCACATTGTTTCGCTAATTGCGAGTAGCGGTATTCTTCCCGTCCGATGGATTTCTTATCGTTCTTGGCGCGGAATTTGATGAGCCACTCGTCTTCTCCTTGTTTCAAGAAGATCTTGGGTCGAGCACCGCCCGGTGAACCGCCGCGCTGAACCAGTTCCGCTATATGATTGCCGGCATAGTTGTCATCTTCAAGAATAGCGAACGACTCCGTAGCTATTTGCGCCAAGTTCATGTACTCCTGCGTATGCCGGATACTTTCGTCAGGGCGATACTCCAAAGCGCCACGACCGCTACTGCCTACAAGACATAACTGTTGAAGCGGATTGAGCGACAGACTGTTAATACCTTGCTGCGCCAAATGGCGATGGAGAATGATTTGTCCCCAGCCGTCAGGAAGACTATCGGAGAAAACGCCGAAATGTCCATCGAAAGGTTTGTAAGGTGCAATCTTCAGACCGGGCGTAAGCGGTAACTCAAAAGGCGAAATACTAAATCCGTCTTGCAGCCACTCTGCCGTATATTCAAACGCGCAAGTCTGCGGTCTTTGCGGCGTGAGCGCCAAGCGACCTACCTGACGACCGTGCATCCACACTTCTATTTGCTGAACATCAATCATGGCGAACACGTTTGGCGGGTTTTACTTGTTTTAACATATCATCCATCGTTGCCCAAGATGTACCGGCAAAAAGGGTATTGAAATCACTCATACAATCCAAAGCAAATGCCACTTGCAGCAAGGAGGAAAAAGCAATCTGTCCACTTTGCTCAAAACGCCGGTAAGCCGACAAGGAAAGGCCTGCCTTTTGTGCCAATTCGGCTTGTGTGAGACGCATAGCCGTTCTGCGTTGTTTGGCTCGCTCTGCAACCGCCCGGGCAACAGATGCCGGTGTGTCAAATGCCTCTATCATACCATTTACGATTTACAGATTTACGATTTATAATTGAATTTCGGTGCAAAGGTACAAAAAATATCTGACATGTGCAAATTTAAGTACTCAAATATGAGTATTTAATGTGTTTTTATGTTATAAGTACTCAAATATGAGTAGTTATTGACATCTTGCAAAAATCTAAAGTATATTTAATATCTTGTGTGTTTTTGTTGAAAATCTTAAGTATATTTACTATTAATACATAACACACGGGCGACTCTTTACCTTGAGTCGCCCGTGTCCTTTCTTTGTACTTGGTACTTAGTTACTTGGTCACTTTACCAATGCGCCCTGCGCATTGTAAACCTTCTCCCCGCGGAGGATGAAGA
>DGTR01000028.1 GCA_002394395.1 Bacteroidales bacterium UBA4331
AGGACCCGGGGAACTTAGGGACGATTATCCGTACCTGCGACTGGTTCGGCGTGCATGAGATCGTGTGCTCAAGGGATACCGCCGACTGCTATAACCCCAAGGTCGTGCAAGCGACGATGGGGGCTTTGGCACGAGTGAAGGTGCGGTATGTGGATCTTGTGGAGTGGCTGGAGAGAATCAGGAATCAGGAGTCAGGAATCAGGATCTACGGCACACTTCTGGACGGCAAGAATATGTATGAGGTGCTAGATAGAACACTCGGGACGCGGGCTAACGAAGTGCACGCGGACCGAAGAGCGGAGGCAGGAGTTGCCTGTCAATTTAGCGGAGCGGTATTGACCAACGCAAGCTCCTTGCCGAACGCGATCATCATGGGCAATGAGGGCAACGGGATTTCGGCAGAGGTGAGGAAGTTCATCACCGACCCGATTTATATTCCTACTTATCCAAACAAAGAGACCTCCGACGTGGTCGAAAGTCTCAATGTATCTATCGCTACCGCCATTGTCTTGGCGGAGTTCAGAAGGCCGCGTTAATAAGCGGACATCTGTTCTTTTACGGTCTCGTTGATGAAGTCGGCGAACTCCTGGATGGTCATGGATCCCTTCTCCTCAGCGCCCTGCTGGCGAACGGAGACGAGTCCTTGCTCCGCCTCTTTCTCTCCGACAATGAGCATGTACGGGATGCGTTTCAATTCGTTATCGCGGATCTTACGACCGAGTTTCTCGTTGCGGTCATCGACGATGACGCGTACATCCTGTTGCTCGAGAATCTCCTTTACTTTCCATGCGTACTCGTTGGATTTCTCGGAGATAGGCAGCACGACTGCCTGATCCGGAGTGAGCCAGAGCGGGAACTTACCGGCGGTATGCTCGATCAGCACCGCTACGAAACGCTCCATGGAGCCGAAGGGCGCACGGTGGATCATCACCGGACGGTGTTTCTGGTTGTCCTCACCGGTATATTCCAGTTCGAAACGCTCCGGGAGGTTGTAGTCCACCTGGATGGTACCGAGTTGCCAACGGCGTCCGAGGGCATCCTTGACCATGAAGTCGAGTTTCGGACCATAGAAAGCCGCTTCGCCTTCCACCTCGGTAGCGGGGAGGTTCATTTCCTTACAAGCCTCGCGGATAGCGTTCTCTGCGTGCTCCCAGATCTCGTCTGAGCCCACGTATTTCTCGTGGTTATTCGGATCGCGGAGGGATATCTGCGCCTCGTAGTTCTCGAAATTGAGCGCCTTGAAGATGATGTTGATGATCTCCATGACGCGGATGAACTCCTGCTTCACCTGATCGGGTCGGCAGAAGATATGCGCGTCATCTTGAGTAAAGGAACGCACGCGCGTGAGGCCGTGGAGCTCACCCGACTGCTCGTACCGATAGACCGTACCGAACTCCGCGCAGCGGAAAGGCAGATCCTTGTAGCTCTTCGGGCTGTTCTTGTATATCGCGCAGTGGTGAGGGCAGTTCATCGGCTTGAGCATATAGACCTCACCTTCCTCCGGCGTCGTGATCGGCTGGAAGGAGTCCTTGCCGTAGTGATCCCAGTGACCGGAAGTCATATACAGCTGTTTGGAGCCGATATGCGGCGTGATGACCTGCTGGTAGCCGTAGCGTTTCTGGATCTTCTTGAGGAAATCCTCTAACCGTAGACGCAGGGCAGTACCCTTCGGCAGCCAGATCGGCAGACCTTTACCTACCATGTCGGAGAACATAAAGAGCTCGAGCTCCTTACCGATCTTACGGTGGTCACGTTTCTTGGCTTCCTCTAAGAGCGCGAGGTACTCATCGAGCATCGCTTTCTTGGGGAAGGAGATACCGTAGATACGGGTCATCATCGGGCGTTTCTCATCGCCACGCCAGTAAGCGGCGGAGCAGGAAAGCACCTTGACTGCCTTGATGGGTTCGGTTGAAAGGAGGTGCGGACCCTTACAGAGGTCGGTGAAAGCACCCTGGGTATAGGTAGAGATATGCCCGTCCTCCAACTCGGAGATCAGCTCGCATTTATACGTCTGTCCTTTGTCGCCAAAGGCCTTGAGGGCATCGGCTTTGGAGATGGCGTTCTTTACTACTTGCTCTTTCTTCGCGCGGAGCTCCATCATCTTCGCCTCGATAGCGGGGAAATCGGTATCTTTGATAACCACTCCCTCGGGGGGCATGACGTCGTAATAGAAACCGTTCTCGATAGCGGGGCCAATACCGAACTGGATACCCGGATAGAGTTCCTGCAGCGCCTCCGCCATGAGGTGGGACGAAGTATGCCAGAAAGCGTGTTTCGCCTCCGCGTCGTCCCACTTGTGCAGCTTGATAGCCACATCCCCGGTAATAGGGTAGTTGAGCTCTACGATTTGGTCATTGATACTTGCGCAGAGGATCTCTTGCGCCAGACGAGAGCTGATGCTCTCTGCTACTTGCAGCGGCGTGATGCCGCTCTCAAACTCACGGACTGAACCGTCCGGAAAAGAAATTTTAATCATATATTAATAAACCTACAAATGTTTACGGTCGGCGAGCTAACAACTGCTCTTTGACCCAAATTCGGTGCAAAATTACTGCTTTTTTTTGACATACGCAAGCGTGTTAGCACTTTTCTCGTTTTTTTTAATAAATAAATGTTCTAAAATTTGCACAAATGAAAAAAATGTAGTAATTTTGCCGCCGCTATGAAAAATCGAATCTTTTTTGTATTACTCTGCCTCATCGGCATGAGCATGTATTCTGTCCCGGCATTCAGTTGGGGACAGGAGGGTCACCGGGTAATCGCGAAGATCGCGTATGACAATCTTACTCCGAAAGCGCGTAAGTCAGTAGATAAGATCCTCGGCAAACGGGGAATGATCTACTGGTCGAACTGGGCGGACGAGATCAAGAGCGATAATATCTACCCGCAAAGTATCAAAGACGGATGGCATTACCAGAACCTCGCGAGCGGACTCTCAGACTCTGCGATAGTAGCCATGGTGATGGATTGTCCCAAGGTAAACGGCAGACTTTTCTCTGTGCACGACTCGCTGGTCTATAACATGGCGGCGGAGCGGGTTTATGACAGCAACCGGGATCACACGTTGCGCTTTATCGTACACCTCTCCGGCGATCTCTATTGCCCGATGCACATGGGCCGGAAAGAGGACCGGGGCGGCAATCTGATTCCGATGACGTGGTTCGGCAAACCAACCAATCTGCATGAGGTATGGGATGACAAGCTGATTGAGAGTCAGGGTTATTCGTACTCGGAGTACGCGCAGATGATCGAGGACACGTACGCACCTCTCAAACGCGAGATAGAGCAACGCTCGGAGGCACAACTGCTGCTGGATAATTACCATTTTACGGAGTCGATCTATGCGTATCAGCAGGTATGGGACGGGAATACGTACCACTATATCTACACCTGGCATGAATTGATGGAGAAGCAGCTGTACGTAGCCGGTATCCGTCTCGCCAAGTTGCTGAACGAGATGTTTAAGTAAACCATCATTTCGGGGAGGAATGAACGATAAGAAGCTTCTTGTCATAGGATTATGCGCGGTCGCGATGGCTGCGCAAGCGGGTACGAATATCCAGATTTTTTATGATTTCGGTTCGCTGAACACGGCATGCTATAACCAGCGTACGAACCGCGTGACGACGACTGTGGAGCTCTTCTATCCGGATAAATGGGGTAGTACGTTTGCTTTTATTGATCTGGATTATAACATCCATCCTTCCGACCCGAAGAACACACCTTTTCTGGGCTATTTCGAGATTGCGCGATGCCTTAATTTCTGGCAACAGACGCCCGTCAAGGATTTGAGTGTGCAGGTGGAGTACAACGGCGGTTTGGGGTTGTACAAGGATTTATTAGGCGACCTTCGAGGTTACGGCATCGAGCACGCTGCGTTAGTGGGACTGAATTACTGTCTGCATACGAAGGATTACAAGAATATCTTCAATCTCGAGTTGCTGTACAAGTATATCGTTGATGACTATAACAAGCTGCGCAATAATGTGCCGCTGCAGTTTACGTTCGTCTGGGGATGCGATGATTTCTGTACGGCGCCCGGACTTCGTTTCTCGGGGTTCTTGGATATATGGGGTCAGAAACTCTTGGTGCCCGATTATCAGCAAGGCACAATCACGGACCCGACGAAGCAGTCGTTCGTGTTCCTCACCGAGCCGCAGTTATGGTATAACGTAGGGCGATGGTTCGGCTGTCCGAACCTGAATATCGGTACGGAGATCGAGTTCAGTTATAACTTCACCGGAAAAGGCTTTATGTGCAACCCTTGTCTGGGTATCAAATGGTGCTTTGATTGATGTATGAATACAGAACACGCAATTAAGCTGGTAAAGGATACTTTCCAGCAAGAGTTATCTTCCGCTTTGCGCCTTCGTCGTGTGACGGCGCCTTTGTTTGTCGAATCCGGTCATGGTCTGAACGATGATCTGACGGGCGTAGAGAAGCCAGTCAGTTTTTTTGTGCCTGCCTTGAACCGTCATTGTGAGATAGTGCACTCGCTTGCCAAATGGAAGAGAGTCAAGTTATGGCGGGTCAACATGCCTGCCGGTTTTGGCATCTATACGGATATGAATGCAATTCGTGCTTTTGAGACGCCGGATGATATTCATAGTCTGTATGTGGATCAATGGGATTGGGAGAAAGTCCTTACCGCCGAGGACCGCACGCGTGAGTACTTACACGCGACGGTGCGTGACATCTATAAGGTCTTGCGGAACGTAGAATATATCGTTACGGAGCGGTATCCGGAGATCCGTGCTTTCCTGCCTCCTGAGATCACTTTTATCAGCTCGGAGGAGTTGCTGCAACGCTATCCGTCTCTCACGCCGAAAGAGCGCGAGAACGCTATCTGCAAGGAGTACGGAGCGGTCTTTATTGAAGGCATCGGAGCACCTCTGTCGGACGGCAAAGTGCATGATGACCGCGCGGCCGATTACGACGACTGGACGCTGAATGGCGATATATTGATCTGGTATCCTGTATTGGACAAGGCGATCGAACTCTCCTCGATGGGTATCCGTGTAGATGCCGCCGCTATGGAGCGTCAGTTGGAGCAAGCGGGACATAGCGATTGGAAGGGGTTGGAGTATCACAAAGGCGTGCTGACAAACACCTTACCCCTTACTATCGGAGGCGGTATCGGTCAATCACGCCTGTGTATGGTACTGCTGCATAAACGCCATATCGGCGAAGTGCAAGTCAGCGAGTGGTCGCTCGAAGAACTGACCCGCTGCGCGCAGCAGGGAATCACTCTCCTGCAATAAGTTTTTCTTATCTCTCTGAACCGAGAATGGTATATTCGCGCCCGCCACGAAGGATGATCACCTGTCCGTCGCGGAGAATCTTCTGACTGCTGATAGCTGACGGCTGAATGCTCTCAATGCCTTGCATGGGCGGCAGGTCGTCGCGACCCCAGCTGATGTCATCCAGATAATAGGTCACCACTCCTTCGTTGCCGTTCGGGCCGATGTAATGGAAGCCCATGTAGAAGACGTCCGCCATGGTCTGAGCGAAGGGCTCGAGATCGAGGTAGAAAGTCACCCATTTCTCCGTCATATCCGCTGTCTTTGGGATGTCGAAACTGGAAGTCAGATCCTGCCGGAAGACATTTGAGTTATCCGTGGCGTCGATATAGAAGATCTCCAGTCGTGTTGAGTCCTCTTCGTCCGGCAGGTATTGTCCCATGACGCTGAAAGCAAAGGTCTTCGCTGCGGCATTGCGGTAGTCCAGAGGGGGCGTGATGAGCCATGTCTCCCAGGTGCCGGTAGAAGGCGTAGCGTATTGGTAAGCGGTCGCTTTCACGAACTTACCGTCACCATCGAGGATCTGCGTCTTGGCGGACTCGAAACCCCACCATGGGCGCTGGTCAGCTGCGGCTACATTCTGCCATCCGTCATTGCTCCATGGTATGTTATGACTTGCGTTGTCAAAGCCTTCTATGAGCAGCGTGCGGGGGTTGGCGTTGTCCCAAACGAACTCCTGTGCCCATTCGTCCGTTTGCGGCGGACCGGGGATCGTGTCTGTGCCGCCATCTTCGGGGGTAGCGATGCTGTCGGTCTCGATGACGCTGAAGGCATCGAAGAGCGCCTTCACTCCTTTATCTACGTGGACGCGTACGCGGAAATAGGCGGATTTCTCCGGTTTGGAGGTCTCTACGACGAGTGTCTGCCATCCCTCCACGGGGCTGTCGGCAATCACTCGTTGGAGCTTGTCCGCCTCGTGCATCTTCATCGTCTCTGCGTCTCCTCCGGGCTTCGGTTCCCAGTAGCAGTCGATGGCAATCGTCTTGTCGGCAGGAAGTTCTAAAGCTTTGTAATTCAGCGTCATACGGAATACGCGTCCGACGGGGTAAGACTCGTCCGGCAAGGTAATCGGTTGGTCTAACATCCCGGCGAGTTCTCCTGTTAAATGCAACGCCACGGTGCCCTCGATCTTGTCGCTCTCTTCAGCGGCTCCCAGGCCTAAAGGCATGGTCCAATCCTCCCAGGAGCAGCCTAAGAAATTACAGCTGTAGTCCTCGAAACCTCCGTTCTGGAGTAAGTTCGTGTCGGCCTCCTGCGCGCTGGCAGTCCAAGTACCCATCACCATTATTGTGGCGCAAAGGATGATAAAGAATCGTTTCATATCACTTATATTATTTTCTCTTTCGGAGATTTTTTAATTCCGCTGCAAAGGTACTGCTTTTTTTTGAATTATGCAAATAAATTTGTTATTTGATCCGCATTTGCCCCTTGTTTGATGCTTATAAAAGTCTTATTTGCGACTTAAATGTTGCCATTATTGCGTTTTTTTGTAAAAAAACAATTTTATGTTTGTGTATGTGAAGTTTTTTTTGTACCTTTGCGCCCGAATTGTGCATTTAGTAAACTTATAAAATATTATTGCTAATTTAGAACATAATTAAATTAAACATTAATATGAGAAATTTAACTTATTGTTTAGAAATCGGTCAAGGTGTCAAGTCCTTGCGTGGTAGTGACAGAGGCTTTGACTGTCGTTTGACCGTCGTTCGACCGTCGGCTGACCGTCGGTTTAGGGCTGTAAAAGTTCTAACTGTGTTGTTGCTTATTCTAACCCTTGGGGTTGGGAGTGTTTTTGGAGATGAGTTGACTGTTTATGAGGGGACAACTACTAATCAATACCACCCTTTTTATGGGTCTTATTGTGACCAGTATGTTCGTTCTCAGATGATTTATCCTGCTTCATCTTTGACATCTTTAAATGGAAAACAGTTTGATGGTTTGAAATTTTATCTCAAAACCGCTGTTTCTTCCTGGGGGGTAAATTTTGAGGTTTATTTATCGGAAGTTGCAGCTTCCAACTTTAACGAGTCAACAGCTTGGAATACAGAATCTGTTACGAAAGTGCTTGTATATAGCGGCTCTTTAAATGGTACGGGTGCAGAGGTGTCTGTCCCATTCTCGACCTCTTATACATATGGAGGTGGAAATTTAATGGTGGAATTCAAAACTACCAGTAAAGGAAGCTACCCAAGTACATATTTCTATGGACAATCAACAGGTACTAACAATACAAGTGTTTATGGAAAATCTGCAAGTTCTACTACTTTCAACGCTAATGGGCGCTCTAAGTTCCTTGCAAAAATGACTATTACATATTCTACTCCGGCAGTAGATCCAGATCCGACTAGTTGTCCTGTTCCAACGGATTTAGCAGTTCCAGTAGCAAACATCACTGCACACGGAGCCAAAGTGACCTGGACGATGGGTGAGGCAGTTTCTTCCACTTTGGAGTATAAACTCAATTCTGCAGATGCCGATGCATGGGAAGAAGTTTCTACTGATAATACTGCGGGCGAATATACCTTTACTTCGGGATTGTTGGAGAATACAAAATACGATGTTCGTGTAAAGAATATTTGCAGCGAGGATGAAAGCGCTTACACTACGCCAGTTTCTTTTACTACGGCTTGCGATGCTAAATCTGTTCCTTATTCTATCGGCTTTGAAACAAGCGAAGGATGTACAAGTGGCGCTAATGCTCCATGTTGGGGAAAAATTGGCACACCGGCTATATATACAAGTTATGTTCATACCGGTTCTCAGTGCCTTCGCGTCAATGGATCGGCGGAGCAATACCTTATTTTGCCGCAGTTCGCGCAAGAAGTTAAAAATCTGAACATTACTTTCTGGTATAAGCATTATTATTATACTTCTTTTGCAAGCAATATTGTACTTGGTTCGATGACAGATCCAGCGGATAAGAATACCTTTACGCCTCTGGAGCCCTTAACTCAAACGAACGACTATCTCCAAGTTGAGGAATATGATTTGTCAGGTGCTCCGGCTGGAGATTATTATATCGCGTTCAAATACACAGCATCCAGTACTTCCGCTGCGGTAATGCTGGATGACATTTATGTTTCTGTTGCTTCGGCGTGCAAGAAGCCGGCTTCGCTTACGGCTACTGCGGCATCGGCGACGAGTATTGATTTGAGTTGGACAGCTAAGGGAGAGGAGACTGCTTGGCAGGTTCAATACCGAGTAGGCGCAGGTGCTTGGAGCAGCCCTGTTGAGGCTACTACTAACCCGTTCACTTTGACCGGTTTGACGGCTCAAACGACATACGAGATTCAAGTTCGCGCTAACTGCGGTGGTGAGCAAAGCGATTGGTCTGCTTCCGCTGAAGCTACCACACTATGTGCAGCGCAAGCAATCCCATGGAACGAAGATTTCGAAGGAATGTCTAACGGGTCTGCGTCGAGTCCGGCTCCGGATTGTTGGGCTTATCTGGGTTTGAATGGTGGCACTTATCCTTATGCGTATCCGTATAATAAAACTTCTTATGGCGATCCAAATTATTTCAAAGGAACAAGGGCTTTGTTCCTTGTATCCGGTAGTTCTGCAGATAGTTATATTATTCTGCCCGCATTCGCCGCGCCATTAAATACACTTCAATTGACATTCTCTCACATGGAGGAGGCTGTTGCAAAAAGCGGTACGCTGGTAGTTGGATATATGACCGACATTACCAATGCAAGTTCTTTCGTGGCAATAGACGGCGGTGCTTGTACTAATGCAGATCGAACATGGACAGACGAAGAAATCAGTTTGGCTTCTGTTCCTGAAGGTGTGGCAAGTACGGCTCGCTTAGTTATCAAGTTCGCTCATTCTTCTTCCAATAGCTATTACTCTGCAATTGATGATATTACCGTTTCTAAACTTCCGGATTGTCCGAAACCGGTTTTGACGGCAACGAATGTGATCTATAATGGTGCAACGATTAATTGGGCAGAGGGAAGCAGTGAGAAAAAGTGGAAACTGCAATACAAGGCTGCCGGTGATGCAGACTGGACGGACGCTAACGGAGGTGAGCTCATCGCGGCTTCTTCGTTTGATTTGAATGGTTTGACTCCCGGAACCGCTTATCAGGTAAAGGCTCAAGCAGGGTGCGTGGGCGATTGGAGCAATGCTGTTTCTTTCACGCCGAACTATGTAACTCCGACAAACTTCCAATTGGATGCCAAGAGTGCTAATAGCGCAACTATCAGTTGGACGGCAAACAGCGGCGAGAGTTCTTGGACGGTACAATACAAAAAGAGCAGCGATGGCGATTGGACGACTATTTCTGGCGTAACCGTTAATCCTTACACGATTACCGGTCTGACTTCCGCAACTACGTATCAAGTGAGAGTAGCTGCAGGTTCGTTCTATACCAGTGCTATAACTTTCGATACAGAGTGCGAGAGCGTAACGACATTCCCATGGGAAGAGAACTTTGAGAGCAGAACCGAAAATACCATTGTAAAATGCTGGGATAATTCTGCTTCAACGGCATCCGGTACCAATTATTATAAATGGGGAGTTCACACTTCCGGAGGAAACAAGATGATGCGTATGTGCAACTATTATGTAGGACAAACATACGGAACAGCAATCATTAATACGCCAAGTATAGAAATTCCAAATGATGGTAAAGAGTATGAATTGAAGTTTGATTATTGCCATACTGCTTCATGCGGCAACTTCTCAATCAAGATTTCTACTGATGATGGCGAATCATTTAATTCGATTGCTGGTGCAAGTTATTCAAACGGAAGTAGCTCTACCAGTTATACAGATCCTGACAAGTTTACTACTGCAATAGTAAGCCTTGCCAGCTACAACGGACAAGCAATTATTCTTCAATTCTTCTCTTACGCAGATTGGGATAAAGGCGCTATCTTTGTAGATAATATTAAAATTGCTGAGAAACCCGCTTGTGCTAATCCTTCCAAACCTGCGATTTCTAATGTAACTGCTTCTTCGGCTGTTGTTACTTGGACCAGCGAAGCGAGTGGGTTTGCTCTGCAATATAAGAAAGGCGAAGGCGAGTGGCAGGATGCTGCGGGAGCGATTGTGAGCCCGTACACGTTGAGCGGCTTGGATGAGCAATCGACCTATACCGTACAAGTGAAAGCTATCTGCGGTGTTGGCAACGAGAGTGAGTTTGTCGCTTCTGATGCCTTCACTACCAACTGCGCAGAGAAGGCGCTTGGCTATGAAATGGCGTTTGGCGCAACGTTGGATGCATGCTGGGATAATTCCGTATATGGTTTCAGTTCACAATGGATTATCTCCAGCGAGAGTACAAACTACTATATGCGATATGCAACAAACACGAATACTTCTTGTTATGGCGTATTGCAGACTCCGGCTATCATTGTTCCGAGCGATAAAGAGACAATCGCACGTTTCCAATGGCAGAACACAGGTGCTACGGCATCGCTCAAAGTGTCTGTAGATGGTGCTGAGCCGGAAGATGTAACAACCGATTTGAGTAATGTTACCTCAGGTTGGGTAACTAAAGATATTTCGCTGTCTGACTATAAGGGACATAGCGTAGTACTCTATTTCAGAGGTCAGTATGACGCGGCAAAGAATAAATACCTCTATCTGGATGACTTTATGGTTATTGAGAAGCCGTGTGAGACTCCGACTGCTTTGGCTGCAGTTGCAACCTCAACCGGAGCTACTATTACTTGGACAGCAGGTGGCGATGAGAGCCAGTGGAACTTACACTATCGTGAGATAGCAGAGCCGGAGAATGCTTGGACACTCGAAGAGAATGTAACAACAGGTTATGCGATTACCGGTCTGGAGGTAGGTCATAACTACGAGGTACAGGTTCAGGCTTATTGCGATGCGACGCACCAGAGCGATTGGACCGCTTCGGCTAACTTTACTCCGGTATGCGGTGCTGCACCAACGAACTTGGCTGTTTCGGCTCGCACGACGAATAGTGCTACCCTCACGTGGGAAGGCGTAGAGAGTGCATTTGCACTGCAAACCTCTCTGGATGGCGAGGCTTGGGAAGATGCAATCGATGTTAATGCCAAGACATATGACTTGACGGGTCTCAGTGCCGGTACAACGTACTACGTCCGCGTTCAGAATCATTGCGGCGGCGAGTATGCAACTACTTCCTTCACCACGCGGTGTGGCGTGAAAGACGCTGCCGAGTTGCCGCTGGATATTACCAACTTCACCGCTGTTCCTGAGTGCTGGGAGGTAAGCTTCAAAGGAGAGTACTCCGGCATAGCAGGAGGTAAGATCTGCTTCTATGGCACAGAGGAACAATGGGCTATTTTGCCGGCTTACGATATTGATCTGAATAAGTTGAGTGTAACCTTTACTTATTCGCTCAGTGGAACGGCTGACTTTGGTTACCTGGATGAGCCGAACGGCGCATTCCACGCGTTTGCTTCGCAACCTACAAGCGGTGTTGAGTTAAATTTGGCAGGTGAAGCAACGGGCGCTAAATATATAGCTATCCGCTATAACGGATCTTCCAGTATGTTGATCTCCGGTGTACAAGTCCGTAAGACTCCGACGTGTAATAAGCCGACGGATGTAACCGTTGTTCCGAGTGTAGGCAGTGCGACCATCAGTTGGACCAGCGATGCTGAGGCTTGGAAGTTGCAATACAAGACCGGTACGGAAGCTTGGACGGAGGTATCTGTAGCCGAGAAGCCGTATGAGATCACAGGTCTGACACAGGGTACAAATTATAAGGTACGCGTGCAGGCTGCGTGCGCGGGCGAAGAGTTGAGCGATTGGAGCGATGAGGTTGATTTCACGACTTCGTGCAGCGGTATAGATGCTATTCCTTATTACGCTGATTTCACAGAGACACTCTCTTCTTGCTGGATCGTATCTGCACAGGATGAGACGTACTACAAACCGTACGCTAACACAGCCATGAACCAGTTGATAATGAACGGCGGTAAGGAAGGTGCAAGCAACAATGTAGTGGTTATGCCTCCGTTCTCGGCAGACCTTACTAACGCTGTTCTCAGCTTCGAGTACAGTTGCTCGACCGATGCTAACAATGCACAATTGGAGGTGGGTTATATCACCGACAAGGCAGATGTGGCTACCTTCACTACAGTTGAGACGCTGGCTAAATCCAGCAGTTGGGTTGAGGCACGTATTCCGGCAACTTCGTTCGATGGCAATTATATTGCGTTCCGTTACGCCGGCGCAGGCAGTCATGGCGATCTCGCAATCCGTAACCTGCGCATGATCAACCAACTTGTTTTGGAAGATGATGTGGACAATAGCACGACGATAGCTGCTAACAATGGTCAGACACTTGATGTACAAATCGGTCGTACGATTACATGTACCGGCTATTTCAATACGATCTGCTTGCCGTTCAGCCTGCCGACACTCGACGGAACTCCGCTTGAAGGCGCTGAACTCTGGGCATTCAAGTATGCAAAGGTGGAGAACGAAGAACTCCTATTCCGCATTGTCGAGGCATCGAGCATCGAGGCCGGCAAACCGTATTTCATCCAGTTTGCAGCCGGTGATCCGATTGAGAATCCGCTCTTCAAGAATGTTACAATCTCCGCTACTGCGGGTCAGCACATTGGTGATGCATCCGTGGCGCAACTCTGCGGTATCCTCCAGCCAGAGACCTTCGCTCCGGGCGACAAGACCAAGTTGTTCCTCTATAACGAGAACGCCCTCTATTGGTGGAATGGGGATCATGAAAGCCAGCTCAAGAGTTTCCGCGCATACTTCTATGTGAACACCACCAGCGGTGCTAACAACTCCCCGATACGTCACGGAATGATCGCACGTATCATCAAAGAGGAGCAAACGGCTACCGGCGTAGATAATGTACAAGGGGACAATGTACAATGTATAAAGATGATTGAGAATGACCAAATAGTCATTATCAAGAACGGCGTGAAGTATAACGTCCAAGGACAAGTTATTTCTAAGTAAGAACGGATACAAAATAGCCAGTAACAATGAAAAAGAATTATAATATTCCCTCAGTGGAGGTGCTCCACGTAGCAGCAATGACGGCTTTATGTGAGTCGCAATTCGGTTCTTTCAAAAATCCGGAAGGAACAACAACAATTGATCCGAATCAAGGACTCTAAGTTCTTGCGCGTAAACCCTTATTGAATATATCAATTTTGTAACTATATGAGAAGAAAAGTTATTATTCTGATGGCTCTGCTGGGACTGCCGTTTGGGGCAGGGGTGCTGCATGCCGAGCCGCAGACATTGCGTATCGGTGAGAATGATTCGCAGTCATCCTATGCGCCGGTTTATGCGACTCAAGCAGATCGTATGTACTGCTCGCAGATCCTGTATTCGGCTACTGAGTTGGAAGCACTTCAGGGGCAGCAGATTACCAAGTTGGCTTTCTTTCTGCGCGCAGTGACTGGAAACGGAAGTGATTATGAAAAAGTGCAGATTCGTCTCAAAGAGGTGAGTTTCGCTTCTTTCAGCGAAGCGGCTTATCAGTCGGTGGACGACGCTGAGTTAGTGTTCACGGGTACGCTGCCTGCCAATACGATGACGACCCTGGAGGTTGATCTGGATGCTCCATACGTCTATGGCGGCGGAAACCTGTTGGTTGATGTACGCAAGACGGAGGCGGGAGGCGGTTATGCGCCTACTTCCAGTTCCGGAGGCAAAGGCCGTTTCCAATCGACCAATGGATCGTCCATGACGGTGCTCTATAACTACGGCACTTCTTTCCCGACTTCGTGTTCACAGACCTCTAACCGTCCGGATATCCGCTTTACTTACGAAGAGGCTTCGGCTGGTTCTACTTGCCCGAAGATCAGTTCGTTGACTTCGTCGGATATTACCGCTCATGAGGCAACTCTGAGTTGGTCAAGCGAGGCCACGAGCTTCCAGTATCTCTGCGTACGCAAGGGTGTGGAGGCGGACTTCACCGGTCTTACCGCTCAGGCGGTGACTACTGTGTCGCTTGATACGCTGGCGGCGAACACCGAGTATGATTTCTACGTACGCGCTTATTGTAGCGCAGAGGAGCAGGGTAAAGAGGTCAAAGTAAGTTTCAAGACCGATCTTTCCTGCTTCGCGCCGACGCTGCTGTCCGTTACGGAGACAGGCTCCAACAGCGCTTCGTTCGCTTGGCACGCTTCGGGCAAAGGCGAGACGCAATACCAATACACGGTAGGTGCCTTCGGCAGCGAGCCGGATTGGAGCAAAGGTGTAGTGACCAGCGAGTTGAGTGCCACAGTGAGCGAGTTAAATGCGGCATCGATGTACCAGGTATGGGTACGTTCGTATTGCGGCGAGGATGACCAGAGTGATGCGGTGACCGAGTATTTCGCTACTTCCTGCGGTTCGATAACTGCGCCGTGGAGCGAGAACTTCGATAACATGAACGCAGAGACCGTTCCGGATTGTTGGGATAACAGCGCATCTACTTCGCCTACCGCTACCGGTTCGTACGACTATTATGTATGGGGCGTGTTTGAGCGTCAGGACGCTAAGATGCTGCGTATGTATAATTTCTATACCGAACAAGGTACGGCGCTGATCAACACGCCGTCGATCGTCCTGCCGGCGAAAGCGATGGAGTTAACCTTCGACTATTCGCACCGTGCAGACTGCGGCGCTTTCCAACTGCTCATCTCCACCGATAACGGTGCTACGTTCACGGAGCTGGGCTCATACGAACAAACAGCGTCCACCAGTACGTATGGTTTCGGTACGTTCACTACGGCGAACGTGAGCTTGGCCGCTTATGCAGGACAGACCGTGACGCTGCGCTTTTTCGCGACGGCTACATATAGCGAGGGTGCTATCTTCGTGGATAATATCGATATTCATGAGGCTCCGTCATGCTTCAAGCCGAACGGACTGCAAGTCAGCGAGATTACGGCTCACGGCGCTCAAGTAGCTTGGACATCGGAGGCTGCGGCATGGAACTATCAGCTTTCTAATGACGGAGAGACCTGGGGCGACGCACAAGCGGCTGATGCGAATCCGTTTGTGCTGACCGGTCTCAATGCCAACACCATCTATTATGTACGCGTGCAGGCGAACTGCGGCGAAGAGGGTACGAGCGAATGGAGCGAAGCAGTCTCCTTCCGTACGGAATGTGGCGCACTGGCGTTGCCGTACAGCGAGGGATTTGAAGGAACTGCGGCGAACGAGATGCCGAACTGCTGGACTCGCCTTTCTGCGGATGGATTCCCTGTGGTCTTTGAAGACACCTATTATGATTCCCGCGCGCATGAGGGCACCCATAGTCTGAAGTTCTACGGCTGGGAAATCGACCAGATGGCGGTTCTGCCGGAGGTAGAGAGCGCACTGAGCGAAGTGACACTGAGCTTCTTCTATACTGCAAGCGACGACGCAGAGTCACCGGTGGCTACCGTAGGATATATCACCGACCTCGCTGACGCAACGACCTTTGTAGCGGTTCGGACCTTAGCGGGAGTCAGCGAATACACACAGGCGCAAGTGACTTTCGAGGGCGCCCCCGAAGGTGCACAAATCGCTATCCGTTATCAAGGCGGTAACTATTTTGGATCGCTTTTTGTAGATGATTTGGAAATCACGGCTGATGGCAAACCGACGGCTATCGGAAACGTGACCGGCGACCGTGTACAGGGTACAAAGGTAATCGAGAACGGCGTTCTCTACCTGCTCCACAACGGAAAACGGTACAACGTACAAGGCACTGTAATCAAATAAATAAAAAACTCACAACAATGAAAAAAATCTTATCTTATCTCGTGGCAGCCTTGTTCTGCACGAGTTTGAGCGCTCAACAACTCGGGGAGGGCTTTGAGAATGAAGGGTTCCCGCCTGAGGGCTGGACTACGATTGACGGCTACGCCGGATATGGCTGGCAGAAAGGAGTCAAGAAAGGTCACACGTGTGCGAAAATTCAGGAGGTGGCAGGAACAGAGAGCTGGCTCATCACTCCGCAACTGAAACCCGCTTCCGGCGAGAGTCTGACGTTCTCCGTAATCAGCGGAGGTGCAGCCTCTACCGGCGAACTCCGTATCGAGGTATCCCTGTCAAACACAGACCCAGGTTCCTTCGATGTTTTAGAGACCTATTACACTTCGACGAAGAAAGGTGACGCGGCTCACCAACTCTGGACCTCGGATTGGAAAGAGTACACCATTGATCTCTCAGCTTATGTCGGCAGCTCAATCTACATCGGTTTCCACCAAGCAGGTGAGACGGATGGAATCTTCCTGGATGACGTCAGCGGTGTTTCGCTGCGCGGTACCTCTAACTGCGAGAACCCGACCAACATCGTATTGAGCAGCCTTGATGCACACCAAGTTACTTTCACATGGCAGGGTACGGCATCGCAATATCAGTACCTTCTCATCGAGAAAGGCGAAGAAGCCGATTGGACTTACGCATCGCTCGTTTCGGCTAATACGGTTACGTTGAGTGATCTCTATGAGGAGACCGACTATGAATTCTACGTACGCTCGTACTGCTCCGCCGACGAGCAGAGTCTCGCTCCTAAGACTGCGTTTAAGACTCCTTGTGAGGCGTTTGCAATTCCTTGGCTTGAGACCTTTACACGCGATAATACCGGCTCCGGCTACAATGTCTCAGAGCCTGATTGCTGGACTGTTGCTACCAGTGGTACGATCAGCGTAGTCAAGGACAAGACTTACGATGACGAAGGTAATGCATCGACCGTGAATGGTCAGGCTCACCTGCAAGTTATCGGTGGCGGACCGAACAGCGCACAAGTATTTGCAATGCCGGCTTTCAATGCTCCTCTGAACACCTTGGAGGTTGCTTTCGACTATAAGACCAGCCTGACAGATGCGGGCTGCGGTCAACTTGAGATAGGCTATATGACCAACCCGAACAAGGCTTCGACTTTCGTTTCGCTCCAGTCTCTGGCTAAATCGCTGAACTACACGCACGCTATTGTATCGCTGGAGGATCTGCCGGCTACCGCTAAATATGTGGCTTTCCGCTTTGCAGGTGGAACAAGCGACTATTGTTCCTTATCTATGGATAACTTCGTTGTAGCGCTTATCGGCGAGTCCGGCAATGTAGATCCGTCGCAGGAGGACATCCCCGATGCAGGCATCTATGCGCTGACTTACTGTGACGCTTCGTTCACTTGGTATTCGTATAACAACTCTGCTTTCGCTATCGGTCTGGCAGATGCCAGTGGTACTCTGATTGCAGGTATCGTAGTAACGACCGAAGAGTGCGACCGCTTCGCATACGAAGATAAACAAGTAGGTCTCTTTGCCGGATTCTCCGATGATGATGACTATGAGAACCACTACTATTGCTCAACAAAATGGATCCTCAATGTCGATGAAGACGGTATGCAGCGCGGTGATGCATGGACTTCCTCTGTGATCAATGTAGGTACGGCAGTTTCGCCGCTTCTGGCTCTTAAACCCGGTACCTATCAGGTACAGGTTCGAGTTCTCGAGCAAGGTGGAGACGGCAGTTACTCCATGGGCGAGACCTTAGCGAATATTCCGTTCACGCTTGTTGAGAAGAAAGTAGAGAACCTCACCGCCGTTGTTGCCGAAGACAAGACAACCGCAACGCTCACTTGGGACGCTCCGGAGTTTGCTCAGGGTCAGCGTCTGTATGTTCGCGTATGGTCCGGCGAGACGGTTGCTTACGATAACTTGGATTCGAAAGTTCGTCCGACGAGCCCGTTGACAGTGGATGTCGTTGAGGGCAAGAGCTATACGGCAATTGTTCAAGTAGTGGACAAGAATAATAACCCGATGGGTCAGGAGGTTCAGACGAACTTCACTGTAGGCGTTAATAACTACGAGCCCACTAACCCGCACGCAGAGGTCTTCGGCGGCGATAACGTGACCTTCTCGTGGGAGGCTACGACTGTTGCAGACAGATACGTAATCACCCTCTTCTGGAACGGAGAGTTCTACTCCACGATGACCGTCAGCGGCACTTCCAAGACCACCACGATGCCGAAGGATGGTACATGGTCATGGAACGTTCAGGCCTTCAACCAAGGTGCAAACGGCAACTACTATGAGGCTTCTAACGCTATCGAGGGTAATGAGTTCGTCTCCAAGGCAGCTGATATCCCCGAGGATGCTATCGTGATGAATGTATGGGGTATGGATGCCGGATATCTGGATCAGTACACGAGCGAGTTCCCTGAGGGCAAGTACGGTTGGATGATTATGTTCGCGACCGGTGAAGAAGGCGGAACGGGTCTGCCGATGCCTACTTTCCTCATCTGGACCGATAAGGAGGGCGCTATCTCTGGTAATTATAACGTAGCCCGCGGAAATATCGACTTGGAGAGTTGCTACCTCAATACTAATGGGACGCAGGCAGGATGCGTCATGGCAACCGATGCCGAAGTACGCCTCCAGTTTGTGGCATACGATGATGAAAAGGCAGCACAAGGCGGTTATCGCTACGGCTATTATACCGGCCAGTTCCGCATAGTGGCTGAGGATGGAAAGACTTATGTAGGTAAGTTCATGGAGATGTTCTGCAACTCGTACAATTACTCTACGGCCGGTTCCATCCGTGACCATAAGGGTATGTGGGACGAGGATCCGGATTATATCGCTCCGGAGATGCTGGGAATTGAGAGCATTCAGCCGTCAGCTATCAGCAGTCAGAAGATTCTCCGCGACGGCCAACTCTATATCGTCCGCCCGGACGGCGCTATCTATAATGCTACCGGCGTACGGGTTAAATAACGAAATCACGTAATTACGTAATTACGAAATTAAAAAGGCTGCCAACCGGCAGCCTTTTTCTTTTGGAGGGGTCCCCAATGTATGCGAAGCATGCAGTGGGGGAAGCGTAGAGCAAGGCGAGTTTCCATCGAGCGATGGAGTCGCGAGTCGTAACGAGCCTTAGCTCAAGCTTGGTGTTGCTCGCGAAGGAGGTCGTTGACCGTCTTCACGGGGTTGAAGGTACTTACCGGCACTTCAACGAAGATCGTGTTCCAACGGCTCATTGCACCGTTCCACAGACCCGGTAACTCGAGCGCCAAGAGCTCCTTACCGTCCTTGGACTTGTTGGAGATAAAGCCCGTCTGCGGATCCACATATTTCGGCAGGTCAAACGGTTTGCCCTCGTAGTCACGGATAGCGCAGACGAGGTCCACCGGATTGAAATGGGTAGATTGTTTCATCAGTTCGGGGTCGCTGATCTGGCTGGACTCGAGGATCTGGCAGGAGATAGACCCATCTGCCTCACGTACGAGGAACGGTCCACCACCGGGCTCGCCGGTGTTCTTCACTACGCCACAGACACGGATAGGACGGTTCAGCTTCTCGCGCTCCTCATCGCTCAAGTCCGGGTTCTTGAGAGCCTCAAAGACACGCTTCTGCTCCGTTACCAGTACGCCCGCGAGGATTTGTTTGTAACGGACGGTGTCTTTCTTCAGCCTGTCGGGCACTACGTTGTCGATATTCTTGATAAAGACGATGTCGGCATCCTGTTGGTTGAGGTTCTCGATGAGCGCACCGTGGCCGCCCGGACGGAAGAGTAACTTACCATCTTTCGTGCGGAACGGCGTACCGTCCGGATTCGCTGCGATGGTATCCGTAGAGGGCAGCTGCTCGGAGAAAGTGACGTCATATTTCACTCCGTATTTCTCCTCAAACTTCTTGAGGTTGTCAGCGATGTGCTGGCGGAAGAGGGGCAGGTGGTCATGGCTGACGGTGAAATGCAGGAAGACCTCGGGCTTCTTGCCATCCTCAGCAGGCTCAGCGCAATAGAGGGCACCTTCTACCAGATGCTCTAACGCAGGTGTACGCGCGCCATCGCGGTATTTATGGAACAGCAACAATCCCTTCGGCAGTTCGCCATAGTGCATGTCGTTAAGCAGATACCGAACCGCCTCCTGACCTTCCTTGCCGGCTAACTGCGGACCGAAGGCAAAGCAGTCCTTATGCGCCAGAAACTCCTGAATGAACGGCGTCTCGATGCCGTCCTCCAGATACTGGAAGAGGTTTTTGAACATACGGCTGGCAGCTCCCGATGCCGGCACGAACTTCAGAATCTTGTGACCCTCCTTGAGGTACTGTTGCCAAGCGGCGATGTACTGCTCCTGCTCGGCGCGTTTGGGAGCAAGGATGCCCTTCTTCGTCGATGCCGGTGCAACGATGTCCAACTCTGGAAAACCATTACGGAAACATGCCAACTGGCTTTCCGCCTTTTCCTCAGAGATACCTCGAGCGGCTAATTGCTCCAGGTCTTGTGCGCTGAATTCATTCATGGTAGTGATAAATTAAAAATTAATATTATAAATTATAAATCATAAATTTGAAATCCTAAATCCTAAATCATAAATCATGCCTAATCACGTAGTAGGGTACTCCGGTCGCCTTCACTTCTTCCTCATAGCGGTCGAACAACTCCTCCCGCATGGCTTGCGAACCATTATATCTCGCCGGATCGGGTACCCATGGTATATCCGGATAGGTCAGCAGATAGAGGTCCATCGGGTAGGTTTTGATTGCCTCGGTCAACCACTCCGGCACTTTCCCGAACGCGTACTCAAACCAAACTTTCGTCACGATCAGCTCCGTGTCAAAGAAGTAAAAACCCGCTTCGCTGATAGATTTTATCTGTTCTCGTGCTATCTCGCAGACCTCGTCGTACGTCAACTCTTTTCGGCCTTTCCGCTCCACATATTCCCGTGCGTACTCCGGTACATACGTACCCTTGAACTGCTCCGCCAGCTCCTTCGCCAACGTGCTTTTTCCCGTACTCTCCGGCCCTATGATTCCTACTTTGTACACCTTACACTATCTCGTCAACATCAGTTTGATATTCAGACCTACGTTATCCGCCTTGACAGGGTAGGAGGACGAGATAAGCGGTGTCGTGCCCTGGTGGTCGTAGAAGAGCTGGAGGTTGATCTTCTGGCTCAGGACGTAGTCTGCGGAGATCTTGATAGCAAAGACCTTATTGCCGCTGGAGGCCTGGGTGATACCTTCCTCGACCTTTCGCAGCAGCATCTTCACGTCCTTATACGATACATCGACCTGCAGCTTGAGGTCATTGCTGACTTTCTTCTGACCGCCGTCTTTCTTCTTGGCGATGAAGTTGAGGTTCTTGACCGTGTATCCGGCGCCGATGACGAACTCATTCGTGTGTCCTTCGGTCAGTTGTACAGAGGTGACGTTGAGCGCCAGGTTACGTTGCTTGCGGTATTCTGTTTTGATACTCAGCGAGTTCTTCATCGTCAAGTTCAGACCGATGAGTGGTGAGAAGGCCTCCGTCAGGGTGACGTTACTGATGTCGTACGCCGAAGACGGACGCGGAGTGTCGGTCGTCACGTCGCGCACGAAGCCCACGGACTTGTCGTTGCTGTTGACACCTACCCAGGTGGAGTAACTGCTGTATGAACCGATTGCATACTTACAGGTATAAGCATGGGTCAGCGTCACGGATTTGAAGTGGTCCTTCAACCATGGTAACTTACCCAAACCATCGTAGGTGATGGACCAGTTCGGCAGGATCTTCAGAATGCCGAGGAACGGATTCATGCTCACTTTATGCGCGTCGCGGCCGGTGTATGCCGCCAGAAACGCCGGTACCAAGACATCCGCAGAGTTGTTGTTCACCTTGCCGTGCTTGGAGGGGTCGTAGGTCGTGCCGGCAAACGGCGTGCCGCTGATGAAGCCGCCATCGGGGAGTTTGACTCCGGTATATTGCTCTTGCACGCGCGATTGAATAATGTCGCGGTTCGCGAGGAACTGGTCGAAAGCCGAATTCGCGAAGTTCTCCTCCTGGCTGCCGATGCGGCTGAAGAGCGTTCCGATAGCGCATTGGGTGATGTTGAACGAACCGGTCATATTCTCCTGCAGATCGCCGTAGGAGTAGATGATCGAGGTGTTTTCAGCCATGTATCGTTTACCATTCAACTGTACCTTCAGACCCGGCAGGGGCTCCAAGGTCAACTTGATATCCAGATCGGAGGTGTGTGCCCTTGTTGCCGGCTGTACGACAGAGGTGTCCCCGGATAACCAGCCTTCTCTCTGCGCGCGCTCGACCATGTCATTCGGGATGAAACCAAAGGCATAATCGAAGCCCGGCGCATAGCGGCCGTTCACGCGTTTTTGCCCCATGAATCCTGCCTCCGGCTCAAAGCCCGGCAAGGTCAGGGAGTTCGTCTCGCGGTAGGTCACCTGTAGTCTCCGAACCATCGTGCCGACATATGTGAATATCTCTCCGGCTATCTGCGCCGGCGTGCGTTCATTCGGATCCTTCGTGGTTACGGTGATCGTCGCTGCGGCGCAATCCGCCTTCGGCGTGATAGAGACTTTCGTGTTACCCGCCGGCTTGAAACTAACCGGCACGGCTTTGCCCGTCGAGTCTGCCACCGCTACTTTGACCATCTCGCTGTTCAGCCTGTGGGTGATCTCCGTCGCCTCGCCTTTCTTCAAGGCGATGGTCTGGGTGTAGGTCTTGGGTTTGAAGTTCCTTCTGCCGCCACGACCGCTCCAACGTTGCGTCGTCGCCTTCCAGTATTTGGATTGCCCGTACCAGGTCTCAAAATTGATACCTCCGTCAATCTGCCAGCTCTGCATACTGCTGACCGTGTTTCCTCGATCCACACCATTCGTCGTCGAGGCGGTACGGGTCCAGTTGTAGTTGGCGTTATACGAAGCGTTCGCCGTCAGGGCATCCAGACCCGGAATACGGTTGAACGGCACGTTCCATGAGGCGGTGAACACCTGTTGGTAGGTATAAGGCTTACCCCATTTGGCCAGCGACCGCTGGATCGTGTCCTTCCATGCCTCGTACTTATCGTGGTTGAACTCCTCGTCGAAATAGCGGCCCTTGAGGATCTCCGGCGTGTACTTACCCTCGTCTATGATGGCGTTCATTGCGCTTTGGAACGAGAACTTCATATTCTTCGTCAGGTCGTATTTGATATCGACATTACGGTCCCAAGTGAAGTCCTTGCTAAACGTCAGATCCATCGCTTCTGCCGAACTGCCCGCCAGGTCGCGCATCTTCATGTGGCTGAAGGTACGGTGCATGTTCGTGTTGAACGACCACGACTGCGGCAGGTAGTAGAAATTCATCTCCTTGAGGAACTTCACTTTCTGCACTTTTTCCACCTTGCTGAACGGCTCCCATGGCTTGGGGTTGAAGTTATAGGCGTATTGGAACGAACCCTTATGGTCCGTCGTGATATTCTTCTCCATCTCCGGAGAGTGCTCGTTCTGCTTGTTGTACGATGCGGAGATAGAGAAGTTCGCCGGGTCGTAGAACATATCTTTCTTCTTCGAGTGAATATTGACCTTCAGGTTGCTGACGGAGAACGATGTCGCTTCATGGACGGTGTTCGTCATCTGTTTGATGGAGTCTTTCTCCTCCTTCGTGTCATAGGTGTTGAGGGTCTCGCTAAGTTTCACATCGGTGTCCAACGGGTCGAAATCCGGGCTGGTGGTCTCGTTGCTGTAGGAGACGTAAAGCGGCATCTGGATCTTCGCTTTCTCCGGGAACAGTCGTCCGGCTTCGAGTGCGGCGCTGACGGAGAGTTGATAGAAATTATCCATGTTGCGATCCAGCACATTCGACTCGATCGATCCGTATCCGGCGGTCTCTAACCGTCCGGCTACATTCACCTGAGCGATGTCGCTGATGGCGAGTGCTGCGTTAGCCATGGCTGCCACACCGCCCTGTTCGTTGAACTGGCTGAGTCGCAACTCATTGACCCATACCTCTCCGGAAGCGTCGTGCTGACCGTTATTACGTACGCCGATCATGATCGTGCTCACTTCCTCCAAGGTCGGGTTGCCGAGCACGGTGATCTTGTTCTGCGGCTTGTCGTTAGCGTCGTCGTAGATGACGTACGGGATGGTGTTGCTCACACCTTCGTTGCCGGCGCGTTTGGCTTTGTTGCGGGCTACTTTTGCGTCCGTGAGGACCTTGAGCGGGAAGTCGAACATGTTCGCTGTCGGCCATACTTTCTCACGGTCCACGGCATTGTTATTGTTATACTGACCCGGCGCCGTCAGATGTAGCGGGATCTCGTATTCGTAGTAGTTGTTGCGCAGGTCCGAACCCAAGCGGATGAAACAGGTCAGATCGCCGTCCTTCAGTTCCGGATCGATGCTACTCATCTGCTCTGCGTGAACGAACATCTGCAGGTTCTTGTATTGGCGCATGTCGTAGCCCGTGTTCTTATACATCGCCCGAGCGTCGTGTGGCGAGAGGTTCATGACGCGCATCACCATCGCTTGCTCGTTCTGCGCAATCAGCTGTGCCTGACCCGGATCGGTCTGCCGGCTCACGCCCGGAGGCAACACGTAGTTCACCGGCGTACGGGTACTGTTCTCCTCGATATTCACGGTCTGCACGTCAATCGACGCACCGCTGTTCACCGCCGTTCCTACCGGCGCGAGGTCACGGGTGTACTGCCGCCAGTCGCCACGGACGAGGTCAAGCGTCGCGAAACGCAGATGAGTCTCTTTCTCGCAACCCGTGAGGTACATACGCATGAAGCGGATGGATTTCCAGTTACGTATCGAACCGACTTTCTGTACCGTCGCGCTGTCGCCGCGGAGAGGGATCTTGAACTGGTACCAGGTCACATCCGCCGTCTCGCCGTTGCGCAAGGTCACCTGACGCACTTTCTTCTCGGTAATATGCTGGCGACCCACCTCCATCATATCCGGACGGAGGATCACTTTGTACTGGTAGTATTTCTCGTACTCGTTGAGGGTGTTATCGAGGTTGATATCTTCGATATCAGGCGTTAGCGTCGAAGCCGTTCCGTAACTCTCTGTCTGCTGCTCCGTCGCCGGGGAGTTACCTTCGGTACCGTTGAAATGCTTGTAACGGTTCAGTACCGACACCTCTTCCTGGTCGAAGTCCGAACCCCTGTAGTAATGGAAGTTATCACCCGCCGGGTCATTTCTCGGCGAGAAACGGTCGCGACCCCACGCGCTCCATACATCCGCAGAGACCTTGCCTTCCAACTCCGTCAGGTACTGACGGTAGATCGGCCAACTCAACTCCTGTTCGGTGCTCAGACCGTTCAGACCGACGTCTTGCATAGCTCGCGAGCCCTCTTCGTTGCTGAAGGCCACGACGGTACTCGTTGTCCTTGGTACAAAACCCCAAATCGTGCTATCCACACGTCCCTGGTCCGCAGCAGAAACAGGCAGACCGTGCTCGAAAGCCTTCTTGCCGTCACGCAAAATATCCTCGCTGATGTCACCGAGGTTGATATACAACTCGCCTTCGTACCCGTCGGGGTTCGTCAGCGCCGGATCCATCAGCCAGAACTGGATATACTCGATATTTGCCTTCTCGAAATCCGTGTTGTCCAACTTGCGCATGATACCTGCCCATCGGCTCTTGGGGTTCGTCAGTCGTCCGTCGGAGCCCATCTCACTCGCTGAGATATTATATTGTCCGCGCTCGGAAGGGTAGTATGCGAGGTTCAGGATAGCCAACTTGGTATCTACGTTACTTGCCTCCTGACGGTTCGGGTAGATCTCATCCTGATAAACGATACGGGTCCTGTGGTCGCTGAGTGCCGCCAGATCATCGCGGATATGCGCCGGCGTGTTCGTCTGCGGATAACCGAAAATAGGATCTACCGTAAACCACGACAGATGGGCTCTGTTCTTGTTATAACTCGTCTGATTGATATCCTTCGACTCATTGAAAACCGCCGGTGTGGAGGCCAGGAACCAATAACTCGGATAGTGCACGTCGATATTCGTCGTCGTGTTCTCGAAATCATCGATATATGCCGTACCCACGCGTCCCACGTCGTTTGTGTGACCCGGAATCAAATGTGCAAACTCTGCGTTGATCTGGAAGGTAGAAGGCGCCGTGGCGGTGATCCAAGGGATCTTGTCGATTGCGTTTGTCAGCCACTGCATCTCTGTCTTCCAACTTCCGTTGACGCCCCAGATAGTGTTCGCCAACGGCTCTGAACCCGTGTTCACTTTCGTCGTCAGCGGCCGCTCGCGAAGGTGCATGATCGTTCCGCCGAGGACGAGGTCTTTGTTGAACTCGTACTCCAGATGTGCCCCGAAAAGGCTCTTCCGCTGCATCGAGAACGTGCTCTGGTTCTCCAACTTTACATCCACATTCGTACCGCTCTCGAGGATCGAAGTGTTCAAGATCGTCACGGTTCCCATCGTGTAATCGACGGTGTAATCGACGTTCTCAATCAGCGTCGCACCGCCGGCGGTCACGGTGACCGAACCTCTCGGCACATTCATCGCACCCAGACGGATCTCGCTGCCGTTGGTGCCTTTGTATTTACCTGTGAGGTGGAATTTATTCTTCTCGCTCAGCTCCTGCGCTACGACCAGCGTCGAGTCGTACAACTCCTGATAGCAGTATTTCTGCACGAGCCGCGGGTCGTTACCCAATGCGTTCGCCAAGTGGCTTCCGAAAGGCTCCAGAACCGGGAAGATGATCTTGCCGCCGCTCGAATAAACGGTCAGACCCTCGACGAAGTCGAACCGGCCATCCGGGCTGGCGTTATGTTTCTGGTCCAAGCGGTCGAGGTTCATTACGCGGATCAACTGTTTGCCGCTGATCGGGCCTTCGTTCAGATACTGGATATCCGTTCCCACCGAGTCGTTCCGGTAGGTCACGTATAACTCAAATTTCTCCTGCTGAATACTGGTGGCGCCGAGCGAGTAGATATTTTTCATCATCAGATCCCACGTACCTCTGTTCTTCACACCCGGGGCGTTTGCGCTGCTCTTTAACATCTTCAGCGCCAGCGCGTTCGGTGCCCGCAGCTCTTCGCTGCCGTCCGTCGAGAACTCGCCGACCTGATAAACCCTGCCGTTGTACGTGTACTCGTATGCCACAGCAAGCACCTCGTCTTGGTTCAGCGCGCTCTTGAGCGATATATATCCCAACGCGCTATTCAGCGTGTACTCGCTGCTGGTCAGCAGTCGCGCACTCTCTATCTTCTCGAAATCCTGACCGCCTTCCATGCCGTTCTGACCTTCCAGCGCGGTACTCGTCTGTTGCAGGTCGCGGAACGGGGTCGTACGGATGAACTCATACAGGGTGTTGCCGTTGTTATCCGGGCTTCCGGTCGGCGTGCCACCCCAGTTAGTGATGGTATGGCTGCTGTTCTCACCAAGGTCCGTGAAGGCGACGATATTACGCGCCTGGTCGTAGTTGCCGCGCTTGTTGGTGATCCAGACCTCGATCTTGTTGATCGTGAATCCGCTCGCTATATACGGCACACTCGCCATCGCCTCTTCGTAGTGATCGCGGAAGAAATGGCTCAGGAAGAAATGCCGGTTCTCGTCGTAGTTATCGCCGCTGACGTCAAACTTCGTCGTCTGTGCGCCGCCTTGGCTGCTCACCGTCTGCGCCTCGCTGTTCTGCTGGGAAATCAATGCTTGGATTTTCAACTTTCCGAACTTCAGGTTCGTCTTGATACCGAACAACGCCTTGCTGCCCCTAATCAACGAACTCGGCAGATCCATCGTTACGTTACCCGCTTCGATCGACTGGATGATATCGTCCTCTTCGCCTTTGTAGTTGAGCTTCAGGTTCTGCTGGTCGAACGAGAAGGACGCCTCGGTGTTGTAACTCATGTTGAAGTTCAACTTCTGACCCACCTTACCTTGGATGCTCGCCTGGATCTTCTCGTCAAAGTCGAAGATATTATTGTTTCGCGCGCGTAGAGTAAGAGACGGGTTTGCGATATATTGGTGCTTGAAGCCGAACAGCAACTCCGCGCTTCCCTGCATCTTCAGTTGCACACCGCCCGGACCGAACACCTTATCCGCCGGACCGATGTTAAACTTCATATCGGTAATGTCAAACTTCTTCTCGTTATTGTGCTCCACTTCGCCGATCTTCTGCTGCCAGTATTTATGCATGATCTGCCGCTCTGCAAAGTGGTTGTACTCCTCTTGCGTCAGCATGTACGGCGTCGTGATGTCCGTGTCACCCATCTTCGTACGGATGACATACGTGCCGCTTTCCGGCTGGTATTCTACGGTCGTGGAGATATTGTTCGGGTCCTGCAGATCCATCGAACTTGTCGGTTGCATCAACTCTCCGTAGTTCTGCGCCCCTAACTGTTTCACTCTCGTCGGTGCCCAGTAACTGCTGTCCGTCTCCGTCACAAAATCCGCCACATCCTCAGGAGTCGTCCCCTCGGCCGGTGTCCCGTCATCCTGCAACACCTTCTTAGTCCGCTCCTCACGTGCCTTCCGGGCTGCTTCCCGTTTTGCCTTCTCCGCCTCCTCTTTTGCTTTCTTCTCTTCGCGAGCCTTCTTCTCTGCTTCTTTTTGCGCTTTTTCTTCCGCGATCAGCTCCTTCAGTGTCTTCGGACGTTTCACTCCTGTAGTATTCTCTGGTGTCTGCGCATAAACCCCTCCGGCTACCATCGGTAACCAAAGAACCAGACTAATCAGTAATATGTATAGGGTATTCTTTTTCAATGTCAAAATGTCTCAATAAATGACCAAATTGTAAATGACCAAATTGTAAATGTTATAGCATTTTCAACGCTTCGCGAATGACAGCCTCTACTTTCATATCCGGCTGTGCCTTCAAAATCTTATCTACCGCTTTGCCGCTGGCTGCCGACGCAAAGCCAAGCATCGTCAGCGCGCTGATAGCCTCGGCTTTCACTCCGGTATCGGCTTCTACATCCAGCATCGGAATCTCCGTCGGATCGCCGCCCAGATCTAACTTGATCGCCTTGTCCTTCAGGTCCACAATAATCCTCTGCGCGGTCTTCGGGCCCAAGCCTTTCACTTTCGCCATGGCCTTCGCGTTGCCCGTAGCGATGAGCATCCGCAACTCTTCTGCGCTGAAAGCACTCATGATCATCCGCGCCGTCGCTGCGCCCACGCCGCTAACCGTCAGCAGCAACTCAAACAACTGCCTTTCCGCCTTCGTCACAAAGCCGTACACCTCATGCACGTCCTCACGGATAATCTCCGTGATAAACAACTTCACCTCTTCGCTTTCGACTTTCGACTTTTGACTTTCGACTTCTTTCCCCACCAGCGCCGAGTAGCCCGGCAGCGTGATAGCGATTCCGTAACCCACGCCCGCAGCCTCAATAACCGCCTCCGTCGGGTTCAATTCAGTCAATATTCCTTTGATATATTCTATCATCGTCTTTATTTTTCTTTGTCCTGTTCTCGCGCATTTTTGCGCGAACCCTGTATGTTTATTCCGCCGGATTTTATCCGGCTACACACAAAAAGCCTGCAAATGTACAACTTTTTTTTTATATACGCAAGCACGCGCGCATTTTTCTTATAAAATGTGTGCATTTTCTAAAATTTTCAATTATCAATTTTCAATTATCAATTATTTTTCGTACCTTTGCATGCTCATTATGTGTGTATTATGACTGAAATCTCAAAATATGGTGAGTTCGGACTCATCAAACATCTGACAAAAGACCTCAAAACGGTCCAGCCTTCGACGAAGAAATCCGTCGGAGACGATTGTGCCGTCATGGATTTCGGCACAAAAAAAGTGCTCATGACAACCGACATGCTCCTTGAGGGCGTGCATTTCAACCTCGAGTACGTGCCCCTCAAGCACCTTGGTTACAAGGCGGCGATCGTCAATTTCTCGGATATCTACGCCATGAACGGTACGCCGACCCAGATTACCGTTTCGCTCGGTATCTCCAAGCGTTTCTCCGTCGAAGATATCGAAGCCCTTTATTCGGGCATTCGCCTGGCGTGCGAGCGCTATAACGTCGATCTCGTCGGAGGAGACACTTGCGCCTCTATGACCGGTCTTACGATCTCGATCACTTGCCTCGGAACGGCGGCGGCAAAAGACATCGTCTATCGAAACGGCGCCAAGCTCAACGACCTCATCTGCGTCTCCGGCAATCTCGGAACCGCGTATATGGGTCTCCAACTCCTCGAACGCGAACGTCTGGCGAATGCCGAGCAGCCTGACTTTGCCGGCAAGGAATACCTCCTCGAGCGCCAACTCAAGCCCGAAGCCCGCAGAGACATCCTCGAGTCCCTCCACAAAGCCGGCGTCAAGCCCACAGCGATGATGGATATCTCCGATGGCCTCTCCTCCGAACTCATGCATATATGCTCGCAATCAAACGTCGGTTGCTGCATCTACGAAGACAAACTGCCCATCGATTATCAAGCTGCTGCGCTGGCCGAAGAGATGAACCTCAATATCGTCACGTGCGCCCTCAACGGCGGAGAAGACTACGAACTCCTCTTCACCTGCTCCCTTGACGACTACGAGAAACTCATTCCCGTGGACGACCTCTATATCATCGGCCACATCACCAAACCCGAATACGGCTGCAATCTCATCGGCCGTAACGGCGAAGAACTCGCCCTCAAGGCCCAAGGCTGGAATGCTTTTGAAACGGACAAATAAATGGCCAAATGGCTAAATGACCAAATAAATGAACAAATGGTAAATGACCAAATGGTAAATGACCCAATGGTAAATGACCAAATCGTAAATAAAGTTCGGTTATTTCTCACCGACGTAGATGGTTGCCTCACGGACGGCGGCATGTATTACTCCGCCGAAGGCGAAGTGCTCAAGCGTTTCTGCGTCTATGACGGCATGGGCATGGTCTGTCTCCAGCAGGCAGGCATCCCTTGCGGCATCCTCACTTCCGAGAACTCGCCCGTCGTCAAAGCCCGCGCAGAGAAACTCAAACTCCAATACCTCTACCTCGGCGTCGGCTCCAAAGTCAATCCGAATTGCCTGACGAAATTACAGGCGGCTTCGGAGATATGCGCCCAACTCGGCATCACCCTCGATGAGGTCTGCTACGTCGGAGACGATATCAACGATATCGACCTCCTCCGCGCCGTCGGCTACCCCTGTTGCCCGCCCAATGCCCGCCCCGAAGTCAAAGCCCTCACACGCGCTTCCGGAGCAAAAAACGACATACAGATCCTTGCTACCCCCGGAGGACAAGGAGCCATCCGCGAAATAGCAGATCAAATATTGAAAAAAATAAGCAAAAAATAAGTCAAAAAACGGTCCAAAAACGGTCCTCCATCGGATGCTCATCGGATGCTGATCGGATGCTCATCGGATGCTCCGTACGACGTCAGACCAAGGAAAATGCGAAATATAGCCGTCATATTAGCCGGAGGAATCGGCAGTAGAGTGGGGGGAGAAACCCCGAAACAACTCTTGCCTCTTGCCGACGGGCGCTCTATCTTGGAGCACTCCATCGATGCCTTTGAGGCCTCGCCATGCATCGACGAGATCGCTGTTGTCATGCACCCTGACCACATGTCTTCCCTACATAAATTATGCCAAACGAACCGCTGGCAGAAACTGACAACAATCATCCCCGGCGGCGCCGAACGATGGGAATCATCCTATAACGCCATCAAAGCATTCTGTTCTCCCTCCCTTGTGGGGAGGGATGGGGTGGGGTTATTGCTCCACGACGCCGCGCGGCCGTTTGTCTCCCAGCGCATCATCGCCGACGTCTGTCAAGCACTCGAGACCCACGAAGCCGTCACGGTCGCGGTGCCTTCTACGGACACAATTTATATAACCGACCACAGCCGTCTCGTTTCCATGCCGCCCCGCGAAACCGTTTGGCGTGCGCAGACACCGCAGGCTTTTCATCTGTCCACCATCGCTGAGGCTTTCCGTCGCCTGACGAATGACGATAATCGCCCCTCGATTACCGACGATATTGGTATAGTTCATCATTACCTTCCCGGCACGTCGGTCTATATCGTTCCCGGTGAGGAAACCAACAAGAAAATCACATACCCCGAAGACTTATGAAAATCATCCTTTTAGGCACTACATATCCTTATCGCGGCGGTTTGGCTACTTTCAACGAACGCCTCGCGCGGCAGTTTCAGGAAGAAGGACACGAGGTGGAACTTTGGACCTTCACGCTCCAATATCCCTCTTTTCTCTTCCCTGGGAAGACGCAGTATTCGTCCGAGCAACCACCTGCAGGTCTCACCATCCGTCGAGTCCTCAACTCCTGCAATCCCTTCAACTGGCTACGTGTCGGTCGTCAGATACGCAAAGCCGCTCCGGACATGCTCATCTGTTGTTACTGGATGGCATTCTTTGCCCCCGCGTATGGACTCATCTCCCGCTTGGCGCGCGGAAACGGCAAGACCAAAACCATCGCGCTTGTGCATAACATGATGCCGCATGAGCCATCCATCCTCGATAAACTCTTCGCACCGTATTTCGTGGCTTCCCAAGACGGTTTTATCGCCCTCTCGGAGAGTGTCGTAAAAGATATAGAGAAGGTGGAGCAAAAAATCATAAATCATAAATCACAAACCATAAATCATAAATCACAAATCATAAATACGCCAAAGGCGTCCTCCCCTCATCCCATCTACGACCACTACGGCGAACGGATGTCGAAACCCGAAGCGTGTCAAGCGTTAAACATCCCTGCCGACAAGCAATATATGCTCTTCTTCGGGCTGGTTCGTGCCTACAAAGGGCTTGATCTCCTGTTGGATGCTTTTGCGCAGATCAAAGACCAACTGCCTTCGCTCCAACTCATCATTGCCGGTGAGTTTTACGAACACGAAGATAAATATCGCTCCCAGATAGCTGCGAATAAGCTTTCCGACCGGGTTATCTTGCGTAATGAGTTCATCCCGGATGCCGATTTGCGCAAGTATTTCGGAGCTGCCGATCTCATCGTCCAGCCTTATAAATCTGCTACGCAATCCGGTGTGACACAGGTGGCTTTCCATTTCGAGAAACCCATGCTCGTTACGAATGTCGGCGGTCTGGGAGAGATAGTGCACGACCATCAGATGGGCTATGCCTGCGAACCTTCCGCAGATGCCATAGCCGCTGACCTGCTGGATTATTTCACGAATGATCGGCAAGCAGATTATACATCGTACCTCAAAAAAGAGAAAACCAAATACGCGTGGTCCAATATCACCCGCGCGTTCCTAACAATATTATCAAAAAATGGTAAATGACCAAGTGGTAAATAAAGAGCACGTTATTAAACGTGCGATTGATTGCCTGCAAACAGAAGCAAAAGCAATCATGGCTTTGGAAGATCGTATCGATGACAACTTCCTAAGAGCGGTACAACTCCTCAAAGAATGCAAAGGCAAAGTCGTAGTCACAGGCGTTGGCAAATCCGGGCATATAGGTTCGAAGATTGCGGCCACACTGGCTTCTACCGGAACGCCGGCTTTCTTCTTGAATCCGTTGGATGCCTATCATGGCGATCTGGGTATGCTCGCTTCCGGCGATCTGTTACTCGCAATCTCTTATTCCGGTGCTACCGAAGAGCTGCTGCGCTTCTTGCCGCTCATCCAAGCAAAGCATATACCCATCATCGGTATGTCCTCCAACCCGAATTCTCTCTTGGCGAAATATGCAGATGTCCATCTCTCTATAGCCGTGGAACGCGAAGCGGATCCGCTTAACCTCGTGCCGACCTCCTCTACAACCGTCACACTCGCCCTTGGCGATGCACTCGCTTGCGCACTCATCGAGGCGGCGCATTTCCAGCCTTCCGACTTCGCTATGCTGCATCCGGGAGGCGATCTCGGACGCAAACTCTTGGCAAAAGTACAAGAGGTCATGGTCTGCGAAAACCTGCCGTTCCTCACTCCCAAAATGCTGATGAAAGAGGCAATAGAAATTGTTACCAACGGCACATTAGGCGTCGGCATCGTTGTAGATCAGAACCACCATCTCCTTGGTATCGTTACCGACGGAGACATCCGCCGTGCGATGTTACGCCTCGGACAATCGTTCTTTGCTACGTCCGTAGAGCAGATCATGTCTCGCAACCCCAAGACCATCAACAAGGATGCCAAGATTGTTGAAGCCGGAGAAACGATGAATCATTATTCTATCCACTCTTTGATTGTAGTCGATGATAACCGTGTCGTAGGCGTCATCGATTCCTTCTCCTGCCTCCCCGGCACACGTTTTTATCACTAAATTTCTAAGACGATGAGTAGAAATATTGCAGTCATATTAGCCGGTGGTAGCGGGTCGCGTTTTGGACGTGATCTGCCGAAACAGTTTCTGAAAGTTGCAGGAAAGAAAGTGATTGAGCACACAATTGATGTGTTTGAACATAATGAGTTGATAGATGAGATTGCGGTTGTTACTCGTCCTGAATTTATATCAGACATAGAGCAAATGGTAGTGAATAACCATTATGCGAAAGTTCGTAAAATATTGCAGGGCGGTAAAGAGAGGTATCATTCGAGTCTTTCTGCGATAAACGCCTATACGAATGACGATGACAATCTGATTTTTCACGATGCTGTCCGTCCGTTGGTGAACGACCGTATTATTGATGATTGCGTGAAAGCGTTGGAGAAATACGAAGCGATAGATGTGGCTATACCCGTTGCGGACACTATTATTCAGGTAGATGAAAAGGATTGCATTCAAACCATTCCAACGCGCTCTACACTTCGCAGTGGTCAAACTCCGCAATGTTTTAAGCGCGGAGTTATTCACAAGGCATATGAAATCGCGTTGCAAGATCCGCAGTTTGTTACCACAGATGATTGTGGAGTCGTTCGTAAATATTTGCCGAATGTCCCTGTATTTGTCGTGAAAGGCGAGGTCTTCAATATGAAGATTACCTATAAAGAAGACTTGTTCTTGGTAGATAAACTCTTCCAATTGAAGAGCCAAGAAGGGAGTCAAGACGCATTGACAGAAAAGACAAAAGAGCAGTTACAAGGCAAAGTGCTGGTTGTTTTCGGCGGCAGTTACGGTATTGGAGCAGATGTGGCTCGTTTAGCGAAGGAATGCGGAGCAAAAGTATATTCATTCAGCCGTTCCCTGAACGGCGTGGATGTGAGCCGGATAGAGCAAGTGGAGAAGGCTTTGCACGATGTGGCTGAGAAAGAGGGAAAGATTGATTATGTGGTGAATACAGCGGGAATATTGATCAAGGAAGCTCTTTCGACGATGGATTATGAGCGTATCCAACAATCGGTGAATGTGAATATGTTAGGAATCATCAATGTGGCGAAAGCGTCTTATCCTTATTTAGCACAAACGAAAGGCTCACTTTTGGCCTATACGAGCAGCAGTTATACGCGCGGAAGAATGATGTATAGTATCTATTCCGCCACCAAAGCAGCAGTTGTCAATTTAGTGCAAGCATTGGCGGAAGAATGGTCGAATGACCACATTCGTGTCAATTGTATTAATCCGGAGCGAACCAAAACACCGATGCGTGTATCTAATTTCGGTAACGAACCGGAAGATACATTGCTCAAAGCAGAAGTGGTAGCGATAGCTTCGCTGAATACTTTGGTTTCTAATTTTACAGGAGAAGTAATTGATGTCAAGCGTCATTGAGAAAATAAAGCAATTTGTAGGCGTCTCTTTTTGGGATAGTCTGTATAAAACATTCACTTTTCGCGATTTCTTTATAGCCGCTTCCCCTGCTTGTATGAACCGCAGGATTGCGAAGGTAAGGAAAGCACAATCGCGAAAATTAGAAGAGTTGAAGCAACAAAAAAGTTGCCGTGTGGTATTCTTTTTGCAAACACCTTCTGTTTGGAAATACGATGCTTTGTATCAGAAATTGGCAGAGTCGGAGTATTTTGAGCCAATAGTGGTCATTTCGCCGTATAATGTGCATCTTATTTATGACAAAGAGGAGTGTTTTCGTGTGATGCGTCAGACAGAAGATTTTGCGCGTGCAAAAGGGTATAACTATGTATCTGCGTATAATTGGGATACTCATAAATGGAAAAATATAAAGAAAATCTATTCGCCGGATATTGTTTTCTTTACCAAACCGTATAAAGATACACTTCCGCAATACCATATTTATAATTTTGAGGAGGCGTTGACGCTATACTTGCCATATGGCATCAATTGTATCAATTTGTTCCACAATACGTATGGTCTGTCTTTCCAGGCTTTGCTATGGAAGTTTCTGGTAGAGACGGAGTTTCAGAAACATTATGCTGAGATTTATGAGAAGAGCCACGGGGATAATGTGGAGATAGTGGGTGCTCTGGCGGAAGAAAAACTGATGCAGGAGGAGTACGAGGCGAAAGATGTGTGGAAGCCGCAAGAAAAGAAAAAGAAACGGATTATCTGGGCTCCGCATCACACGGTCGATTATTTGTTTAATTTCTCTAATTTCCTGAATTACTGCGAGGATATGCTGCGGCTGGCAGAGGAGTACAAAGACGAGGTACAATTTGCGTTTAAGCCTCATCCGGTGTTGAAGTTTAAACTCATCAACTTATGGGGATTAGAGAAGACGGAGGCATATTATCGCAGGTGGGAGGAACTGGAGAACGGACAGATTGAGCAGGGCGACTATATCGACCTTTTCAAGACCTCGGACGCGATGATACATGATTGTGCTTCGTTTACGGTGGAGTATTTGTATGCGCAGAAACCGGTATTATTCCAGATTCGGGATGAGAAAGTGAAAGATGAGTTCAATACATTTGGGAAGATGTGTCTGGATAAACACTATCTGGCTTATTCGATTGAAGAGACGGAGCGGTTTATCCGAGATGTTGTTATCGCCGGAAAAGATCCGAAGAAAGCAGAACGAGAGCAATTCTACAAGCAATACCTCTATCCGAAAGACGGAGTGATGCCTTCGGATAAGATATTTGAGATTTTAAAAACAGCAATCGGAAAATAAGAAAATCTATGAATAAAATTGATTGGAAACAGATTTGGCAGAAGGCGTGGCCGCATTTATGCGTCATTTTAATCTTCCATGTATTGTTATTGGTGTATTTTGCACCGGAAGTGTTTAATGGAAAGCAGTTGCCTCAGGGCGATGTGATTAGTAGTTTGGGTTGGGGACAAGATGCTCGCTTGTACCATGAGGCAACAGGTGAGTATGCAGATTGGTCCAATGGTATGTTTGGCGGAATGCCGCATAACTATGCATATTCAGCTCCTTCCAAAAGCATTTTTCATAAGGTCCATAAAGTATTGACATGCTATATTCCGGCTCATACCGTGATGCCGATATTGATGTGCTTGTTGGGCTTCTATGCGTTCATGCTGGCATTTGGATGTAGTCCTTGGTTAAGCATGGTGGGGGCTATTGCATATGCATTTGCATCCTATAATTTTATTATCATTGATGCGGGACATGTGACTAAAGCGGAGGTGATAGCTACTATCCCGGCCGTTATAGCAGGCGTCAAATTGTGCTATGACAAGAAATATGTATTGGGTGGTATCCTTACTTTGTTGGCAACCGGACTCAATGTCTATTGGAATCATCAGCAGATTTCGTATTATACGATTCTTATGTTGCTTGCCTTGGCTGTCGCATATCTGGTATTTGCGATGGTCCAAAAGCAAATGAAGAGTTTCTGGCTAACCTCTTTCTTCTTAATCCTGATGGCTCTGTTCGCCATCCTCCCTGCAGCAGATAGACTGATACCTTCCATGGACTATTCGAAAGAGTCCATGCGAGGTGGAGCTGTTTTGCACGGAGCAGCTGACAGTGAGGCTGGTAAGTCCGGATTGAACCGAGATTATGCCTTCATGTGGAGTTATGGCAAGGCTGAGACGATGACACTGCTGATTCCTAATTTCTATGGAGGCAGTAGTAATTATCCATTGGGAGAAAAGAGCGAGACCTACAAGACCATTAAGAAATACGCCGGCACATCGCAGGCGAAGCAGTTTGTGAAAGCCGCTCCGACGTATTGGGGCGATCAGCCGTTTACTTCCGGTCCGGTCTATGCGGGAGCAATTATCTGTTTCTTGTTTATCTTGGGATTGATGGTCGTTCCGCAAAAGGAAAGATGGTGGCTGTTAGCTGCGGCTGTGATAGGTGTTGTTATGTCTTGGGGGCGTAATTTCCCGATAGTGAATAACTGGTTATTTGACCATTTGCCGTTATACAATAAGTTCCGTACACCCAGTATGTCGCTTGTTATGACCACAACAGCGATGGCAATGATGGCAATGCTGGCTCTAAAAGAAGTAATCGACCGAAAAGTGACGCTCAAACATATTGGTATAGCCGGAGGAATTACTGCGGGATTGTGCTTGTTGTTTGTGCTCTTCCCTTCTTTGGCGGGATCGTTCTCTGCCAAAGTAGATGCCCAGATGCCGGATTGGTTGACGGCGGCTTTGGTGGCTGATCGGCAACATATGTTAACTGCTGATGCTTGGCGTTCGATCGTCTTTATTCTGCTGGCAACGGTGGGAATTGTTGCGTATCTGAGAGTGGAGAAGATGAAGAGTGCGATCTTGGTTGCTATTATAGGTGTACTCATTTTAGGCGACCTTTGGGCGGTAGATAAACATTACTTGAATGACAGCCATTTCGTGCCGAAGAAGCAACAGTTGATCACTCCGACGGAGGCGGACAAGCAGATTTTGGCGGATACCGATCCGGACTATCGTGTGTTGAATTTGGCTTCGAACACGTTCAATGAGTCGCGTACTTCGTATTTCCATAAGTCGGTTGGAGGATATAGTCCGGCTAAGTTGCGCAGGTATCAGGATATTATCGACTACTATTTTTCAGGTCGGCTGAATATGAACGTGCTGAATATGCTCAACACGCGTTATGTGATCACGCAGCAGGGCGTGCAGTATAACCCGGCGGCATTTGGTAATGCGTGGTTTGTAAAGGATATTGCGTGGGTGAACACGCCGAACGAGGAGATCGAGGCTATTGGTGAAGCAGACTTAAAGACAGTAGCCTTCATCGATACTTGTTGGCAGAATAAAGTGCAAGGTGCACTAACAATGACGCAGCCGGCAAAGATAGAACTGACGAGGTATGCTAACCCCGGTAACCTCTTCTATGAGAGTGAGAGTACCGAGAATGGTTTGGCGGTCTTCTCGGAGGTGTATTACAAGACATGGAAAGCCTTCATCGATGGACAAGAAGTGCCTGTTCTCCGTGCTAACTACATCCTCCGTGCGCTCGAGATTCCTGCCGGAAAACATACGATTGAGTTCCGATGCGAGGACGAGTTATTGAAAAAAACACAGATTATTTCTATCATTGCTTCTTGTGCGGTCATGCTTGTTATCGCGCTGTTGCTAATATTTCGAAAGAAAATTGAATAAAGAATAATTATGAATCTGTTGACAATCAATACTTCTGATTGCTCTGCGGATATTTCCGGTGGAGTAAACCAAGTAACTGTAGCCTTAACGCGCTATTTTACTCGTCAATGTGGTATATCTTGCTATATTGGCTACTTTCAAGAATTACCTTTCGGCAAAAATCGATTGCCGGAAATAAAAGACGGCATACTGCTTAATCGTCAGTTAGATGATGAAGCGTTTGAGCAGTTTCTGTTGCGGAACAAGATAGATATTGTGCAAGTTAATTATCTTCGCAAAGATAAGATTTACGTAATGCGTGATATCTACCGCGTTGCGCATAGAAACGGAGTAAAGGTAATTCATGCCTTTCATATGGCTCCGTTATTCCAAACGGGAGTCTATGCTTCGTGGGACAAGGTATGGTATAGCATTTGTCACCGTGAACGCATATGGGAGAATCTTAAATTTTGCATGTACGATACGTTCAAATCGGTTCTGAATCCGGTTATTATGCGTATTCTTCGTCCAACATATCGAATGCAGTGGGAGAGTTGCGATAAATTAGTCACGCTATCTTCGAGTTATATCCAGCCGTTTATGCGTATAGGAGGGATAACATCTCCTGATAAGTTTACTGCAATAGGGAATGAGTTGAGGTACGAGATTTATCCAACTAAAGAAGAAATGGAGAGCAAGGAAAAAATCGTAATTATTCTCCAACGCATGTCGGAAGATACAAAACGCGTATCTTTTTCTATCCGTACTTGGCGCCGAATCGAACAAGAAGGACTTTTCCCCGATTGGAAAATGCAAATAGTAGGAGATGGTAAGGATGAGATGTATTATCGTCATTTGATTGAAAAATGGCAACTAAAAAGAGCAGAGTGTACAGGTCGGCAAGAGCCCTTTGAATATATGAAAAAAGCGTCTATTTTTCTACTAAGCAGTGCAACAGAAGGATGGCCTATGGTATTGATGGAAGCGTCTCAAATGGGGCTGCCAATGATTGCGATGAACTCTTTTGGCGCAGTTTATGATATCATAGAAGATAATTATAATGGGAAAATAGTACCTAACGGAGATTTAGACGCATTCTATAAAGCGTTGGTAGAGTTGATGTCGGACGATATAAAACGCCATGAGATGGCCTATAATGCAGTGGAAAGCAGTAAGAGATTTGAAGTGGCTAAGGTTGCAGCTAAATGGAATCAACTATTCAAAGAATTATTAAATGTTGAGACCGCATGAATGCAAATATTCCTATTATAATAGTTCATACTGGGGATAGTTTTTATTTGGAGCCAGTATTGCAGCAAGCAAGAAAATTTAATCCTGATACCCAAATATTTTTAATCAGCGACTCATCTACGAATCATTATGATTTTGTAGAGCATGTAAGTATAGATGATTATTTTGCTTCTGCATTGAAATTTAAAGAGGTTTATAGGCATTTGTCTATAAACCCCTATCAATATGAGTTATTTTGTTTTCAGCGATGGTTTATACTATTAGATTTTGTTTCTAAAACTCACATTTCGCAGTTCCTTTGTTTGGATTCAGATGTTATGTTATATTGTAAGGTAAAGGATGTGTTTAAGAAATGGATGGACTATGATTTTACTATTTGTATGAAAGAAGGTCCTCAATATACATTATTCAAACGAGATTCTCTTGCCAAATTCTGTATCTATCTATATTCCCATTACGTGGATAAAGATATGCAGAAGGAGTTGGAGGAGTGGTATAAAATTGAAGGCATTTCTGATATGAAATTTTTGATGCATTATAGCCGTCTTCCAAATGTTAGAGTGTTTGATGTTGCTCAGGTTGTAGATGGAACGTGTTTTGACCACCATATGAAAGTTTCACAGGGCTTTGAGATGCAAGGAAGGTTAAAAAGAATATATTGGCAAGATGGTATCCCATATGGGAAAGAGATAGCAACGGGAAATCTTGTCCGGTTCAATGCTCTGCATTTTCAAGGTGGAATCAAGCATAAACTGAATCAATATATCTATCGGGATTTACCTCTTGAAAAGCGTATTTGTAAAAATCTTTTATGGTGGACAAATCCAAAACGACTTAAAAGCAGATTCTTTGAACTAAAGAAAATCTTGTCCAATAGAAAAATGTTAGTTTATTTTATTCAGAAAAGAATATTGTGGCGATTGGATAAAAACCGCTGATAAATATTTAAACCATGAGAGTATCTATTATAACAATCACATATAATGCTGCTCAATGGCTGGAACGGACGATGCAGAGCGTGCTGGCACAGCGTTGCAAGGACTATGAATATATCATCGTCGATGGCGGTTCAAAAGATGGCACTATCGATATCGTGAAGCGTTTGGAGCCGTTGTTTGAGGGACGATTGTCCTGGAAATCGGAACCGGACAATGGACTCTACGATGCGATGAATAAAGGTATTGCGCGTGCGAAAGGCGATTTCCTCTGGTTCGTCAATGCCGGCGACGAGATCTATGCACCGGATACGTTGGCACATGTGGTAGCTGCGGCTACGGAGGAGACGGATATTGTCTATGGCAAGGCCTGCATCGTCAATGCAGAAGGCGTCAAAGTGAGCGAGCATCATAAAGTAACGCCGCCGGACTTACAACGCAAGCATTTCTTGAACGGTCTGGTGGTGAGCCATCAGGCGATATTAGTGCGCCGTTCTATTGCTGCGAATTATGATACCCACTATCGCATTTGTGCAGACTACGATTGGTGTGTGCGCGCGGTAACGGCATCGCGAAAGAACGTCTATTTGGATGAATACCTCTGTAAATTCTTGACCGAAGGGGTAAGTGCTAAACAAAGAAAACGCGCCTGGAAGGAGCGTTTTCATATCATGCGTAACCATTTCGGCCTATTGCAAACCCTCTGGGCGCATTTCCTTATCGTATTGAGGTATCCGTTCTCAATCAAGTATTAGACTTAATCTGTTTTCGGATTTCACATAACTCTTCTCTTACTCGCATTAGAATTTCTATCGCCGATTGGCGTTCATCGGAGTGTCGTGTATTGGCTTTGAGTTCTTTGCGGATGGCTTCGATGCGGGTGATTTTCAACTCGTCACGGATATATCTGATGCGTTTGATGATGTCCTGGTCCTCGCGCGTATAATACCGATTCCCATGACCGTCTTTTCTCGGACTCAGTTCCTCAAACTGCTTCTCCCAATACCGCAGTGTGGAAGCCGGCACGCCGGTCTCCGTCTCCGTCTCGCGTAACGAGAAATATTTCTTTTCGCCATCCATAGTGTCTTTCTACTTTCGACTTTCTACTTTCGACTACTTGCAAATCTTCAGTTTCTTTCCGTCGCGGATATTATCGCTCTTCAGCCCGTTCCATTGCTTCAACTGCTTAACCGTACAATGGAATTTCTTCGCAATCCCGCCTAATGTATCGCCTCTTTTAATCGTATAATACGTCACGCCGTTCACGCGGTAAGCCCCGTTGACAGACGTCATCTTCGCCAGGTCAATCTCCGCGCGGCGGTTGTTGATCAGGCTGTCTGCTTTATATGCAGCAATGCTGTCTGCGTGGTCGATATACAGACCCATTTTATCGGCCGGAAGACACAGCGCATAGCTCTTTCCTCCGGGCAGAATATCTCGTGAGTATTGCGGATTGAGCCGCCGTAACTCGTCCATCTCGATGTTCAGATTCTTGCTCAACTGATGCAAATGCAACCTCTGCGTCGTACGAATCGTATCGGTAATCATCACTTTCTGCTCGATCGGAGCCTTGCAGATACCGTGCTCCTGACCGTAGTTCATCGCATAATTGGCGGCAATGAAAATCGGCACGTAATTCCTTGTCTCGCGGGGCAGGAAAGGATAGATGGACCAGAAATCCCGCTTGCCGCCGGATCGCCGGATGGCCTTATTCACATTGCCGCTACCGCAGTTATATGCCGCGATGACTAAGTTCCAATCGTGGTAGATGGAGTACATGCTGCTCAAGAACCGGCACGCTGCCTCCGTGGACTTAATTGGATCCATTCGTTCATCGACCAGTGAGTTGACCTCCAGACCGAAAAGTTTTCCCGTTGCCGGCATGAATTGCCAAAGACCTGCAGCTCCCGCGTGCGAACGAGCCATCGGGTTCAGAGCCGATTCGATGATCGGCACGTACTTCAACTCGTACGGCAGGTCATAGCGTGCCAATGCCTCCTCAAAGATCGGGAAGTAGTACTCGCTCATACGCATGAGTCGCGCCACCTGTTTCGGATTGCGTTTCACGTACCTTATAATGAACGCGCGCACGCGCTCGTTGTACGGCAACTCAATCACGCACGGCAATGCCTGCAGCCGCGCTTTATACACGGAGTCGGGCAGGGTAGTGGTGTCGTGTACCGCCACGCAATCGGTTGTGTCCAACCACTGCAGACTCCAGTCCAACGACCGCAACTCGATATCTGTCAGGTCGCTGTCGTTCCAGAGTGTGTAGAACGGTTGTAACGGCGTGATCTCCACCGCTGTGTCTTCCGTTACTAACGAGTCAGCCGCCGTCATCGGCACTAACTCCAACGACTCCACACTCGTGCTATCTGCCGCCACGCTGTCTTTCGTGAACGCTTGCACTTCTTGCACTTTCTGCACTTCCTGCGCACGCATCATTCCCGCGGCGCCAAGAAGCATAACTATCAAAAATAACTTTTTCAAAACTGTATAGCTAATTTTATTTCAGCACTCTTTTGTTGCTGCTGTAAGTCATAATAAATCTGGGGTTCTACGTTCAGCGTCAAGTCCGGCGAGATGTCGTAGTCGAATAACTGCGCATCGACATACGCGTCTATCAGACTCAGCGCATATACAATAACCGTCGCCAAAATTGAATAGTCCCTATACCGCCGATAGATGTTCTGCTGGTTCTTCAGCGTGTTCATCCATGTGTCCTGTCCGCCGACGCGCTCTAAGTCATACCCATCCGGAATAACGGCTATATAACTCTTGCTCGGGTCTTCACTTACTGTTCCGGCCTGAATATCATTATACAGATCCAGGTACGCCATCTTGAAATTGGTATGTCGGTTACTTGTCCAGCTAATCGCATAGCCGCATCCCATGAACGCGCCATACACAATCGGCAGTTTCCAATAGGACTTGTTGTAGATCTGTCCTGCGCCGGGGAAAATAACACCCAGCCAGACCGCTTTATTCGCGTCCGGTTTCTTGAAGAATACACTGTCCTGCTGCGCAAAAAGCTGCATCGGCAGGATCAGCAATACTATGATCCACCACCGTTTCAACCTAATCTCTGAACGATCGTTTCCAGCTCTTGCTCGTTACCAAAAGCAATCGACACTTTGCCACCTTGGATCTTCACTTTCAGCCCCATACGGCCGCTCAGCTCTTTCTCCAACTCGCTGTACGGATTAGCGCTTTTCTCTTTCTTCGGCTTCGTAGCGCCCTTGTCCTCTTGTGCCAGTTCTTCTACCTTGCGTACCGACAATCCCTCGCGCAAGATCCGTTGATACAGAGCCAGCTGATGCTCTGCCGATGGCGAAGCCAGGATCGCACGGGCATGACCCATCTCGATCTTCTTCTCTTTGATACCCACTTGTATCTCTGCCGGCAGTTTCAGCAACCGCAAGTAGTTCGCTACCGTCGCGCGTTTCTTGCCCACGCGCTCCGCCATCCGCTCTTGCGTCAACTCATAATCGTCCATCAGCCTCTGGTAGGCCAACGCAATCTCTATGGCGTCCAAGTCCTCGCGCTGGATATTCTCAATCAGTGCCCATTCCATCACCTGCTCGTCTTTCGCCGTGCGGATATAAGCCGGAATACGCTCCAGACCGGCCATCTTGCTGGCCCTGAAACGACGCTCTCCGGCGATGATCATATAGGTCCCGTCTCCATTGTCCCGCAGCGTAATTGGAGAGATCACTCCGTGCTCGCGGATCGAATCCGCCAACTCCTGTAGCGCCTCTTCGTCAAACGACCGACGCGGCTGATCGGGATTCGCTACTATCGCACTAATTTCGATCTCCGAGATCGAACTACCGCCATTCGTATCTACATGCGAGGTGTCGATTAACGCATCCAACCCTCGCCCTAATCCAGTCTTTTTCATATCTCTAATAAACTACTTATTCCGCGCAATAAGTTCTTTTGCTAACGCCATATAATTCTTCGCGCCCTTGGAACTCGGGTCGTACTCCAGAACCGACACACCATGCGACGGCGCCTCGCTAAGACGCACGTTCCTCGCAATGACGGTATTGAATACCAAGTCGCCGAAATGCCTTTTCACCTCTTCATACACCTGATTGCTCAGCCTCAGACGGTTGTCGAACATCGTCAGCAGGAAACCCTCGATCTTCAGAGCCGGATTCAGCTTTGATTTGATGATCTTGATGGTGTTCAGCAGTTTCGCGATGCCCTCCAATGCAAAGAACTCGCATTGAACAGGGATGATCACGCTGTCGCTCGCCGTCAACGCATTCACGGTAATCAGGCCTAACGACGGGCTGCAATCGATGAGGATGTAGTCGTACTCGTCGCGCACTTTCGCGATGATGTTCTTCAGCAACTGCTCGCGGTGCTCCATGTTCAGCATCTCTATCTCTGCGCCCACCAGGTCTATATGGCTCGGAATGACGCTCAGGTTCTTCATACTCGTCTCCACAATCGCCTTGTGCGGGTCGATGCCGTTCACCAGGCACTCGTAAATAGTGCTGTCCAACTCACGGATCTCGATACCCAAACCCGACGAGGTGTTCGCTTGCGGATCGGCGTCTATCAGCAATACATGCTTGCCTTGTTTGGCCAAGGCCGCTGCTAAGTTGATAGAGGTGGTCGTCTTGCCGACGCCGCCTTTTTGGTTTGCTAATGAAATAATTTTACTCATATCTGTTTTACTATTGTTTCTGCTTCTATCTGTCGGCAGGCGTAATTGCCATACCTGCAATGATTAGTCCCGTGGCACGAGCACGGTCTGCATCGTAACTCATGGCGTTGGATGATGTCTTCCGGTTTCTGTTTCCATCCCGCAAAGCCGATAATCGGATCTGTCGCGCACCAGACACTGATGGCTCTCAATCCCACTAAACTCGACAGGTGTTGGTTCGCGCTGTCCATACAGATCATCACATCTAACTTCCGCATCAGCTCCAGCTCCTCTTTCAGACTCAGTCTCCCGGCCACACTCTCTGTGCGCGGAAAAACGCTCGCCCATTGCCTTAACATCTCGCACTCGATTGTCCCGGCGCCAAAGAGAAATATCCGTGTCTCCGCCTCTGTACTCAACTGCTCTATAATATCTTTGGTTACAGGGTAGGGTAACATATTCGACCGGCTCTTGGCAAAAGGCGCCAGACCGATCCATCTGCCTTTTTTCTCTCCGTATTTCTCTTCGATGGCTTTCGCTGCGGCCTCGTTCATCGGTAGCGCCGTGAACTCCGTGTCGGTCTCTAATCCTGCGCGACGGAAAGTGTCGGCGTACCGCTCAAACTCCGTTTTTAAGGGCTTACGCCCCAAGCCAAACAGCGTGATCAGATGTTTCCGGAACCGCCCGTAACGAACACTCGTCACTTTCTTGCCGCTTAACCATAATAAGGTTCGCAACACACGCGTGCGCGGCACGTCCTGCAAATCGATCACTTCATCCACTTGGTCCCGTAACGCCCGCCATAACGCCCACACGCCTTTCCAACTCAGGCGGTTATCTACCTCCCAAAATCGCACATTCGGCATCGCGGCGAACATTGCGCCCAAGTCTTTCTTGCTGGCGACCACAAACCGGTCATTCGGATAGCGCCTGCTGAGCGATGCCACAACGGGAACCGTCATAGCCACATTGCCCAAAGTCGCCAAACGAATGATCAGATATCTCATCTTCTATTTCTATTCCTTCCATTCACTCCAGGTCGCCCCGAAGTAATAAGTCAACGTGTCGCCCAACTGGTACGGCTTTACGGCGATCAGGTTGCCGTCCTGCAAGTCCGTTACCGTCGCATCCGGTACTTGGACGGTGATATAAATCCGCCCTTGCGAAGTACTGCCGTTATACTCATAATTCATCTGCGCAGCGGTCTTGTCGCTCAGAGCGTCTTCTTCATAGAAAACGGTGCCGAGGCTCTCATATACTTCAAAATGGTCGATCGTGTCATGCATATATATGCCGCCGCCGACCAGCAACTCACCGTCGTATTCGCCTTTTAGTACCACTTCCGCTTTGTTCATCGCCGTCCCTGCTTCCGCAGTGATGGTGATACTCTCCTGCAGTACCTTTTCGCCTACTTGCAGGCTGTCGTACTCCAGACGGAAAACAAATTTCTCAGGACTCTGCTCCACGATCTCCCATCGGTCGTACGGACCGCCGACGTAAGTCTTGTTATCGGCAAGAACAACCAATCCGCCGCATCCGCAGGTATGCCCCACTTTGTAGCAATCCAACCCTTTTCCGTAATTGATATGGTACGGCAGGCCCAATACATGTTCGCGGTAGTAGAAACTGTCAACCACCAGTTCCGGACTCGCCTTCAGCCACAGATCGACACCGTTACTCGGATTCTCTCCTTTCAGCGCAGGACCGTACATACGAAATGCCGCATACTCGTTCTCCCATGCGAAATCATCCTTTCTTTCCGGCACAAAACGACCGTACACTTTCGGCTGAACCGCATTCTCCGTCTCGGACGGATTTCCTTCTTGCGGCTTTTTATGACACGCTATCAGCGTGAGCGCCATCAATGCAAAAAATAATAATTTCTTCATCCTATTTCGTAATAACGTAATTACGTAATAACGTGATTATTTCGGTTGTCTTCCGATATAGGCCAAAATTCCCCCATCGACATAAATGATCTGTCCGTTCACGGCGTCGCTCGCGTGGCTGGCGAGGAACACTGCCGTTCCGCCCAACTCATCTGCATCGAGCCATCTGCCCGCAGGAGTCTTCGCGCAGATGAATGCGTCAAACGGATGTCGGCTTCCGTCCGGTTGCGGCTCACGAAGCGGCGCGGTCTGCGGCGTGGCAATATAACCCGGACCAAGGCCGTTACACTGGATGTTGTACTCGCCGTACTCCGAGCAGATATTACGGGTCAGCATCTTCAGACCGCCTTTCGCTGCGGCGTACGCACTCACGGTCTCGCGGCCCAACTCGCTCATCATCGAGCAGATGTTGATGATCTTGCCTTCGCGTCTTGCCATCATCTCCGGCAGTACTGCTGCGGAAACGATATATGGTGCCACGAGGTCAATATCAATCACCTGCTGAAACTCCTCGCGCTTCATCTCATGCATCGGGATACGTTTGATGATACCGGCGTTGTTGACAAGAATATCGATCTGTCCCACCTCTTGGTGGATCCGCTCTACCAGCTCCTTCACGGCTTTCTCGTCCGTCACGTCGCATACATATCCCTTGACGTTTTCAATGCCTGCCGCCTTGTAATCTTCGATAGCCTTTGCGACAGCTTCTTCATGACGCGCATTGAAAATAATGGTCTTTGCCCCTGCTTGAGCAAACGCTTTCGCAATCGCGAAACCTATTCCGTAGCAAGCACCTGTCACCCAGGCGTTCTTGCCTTCCAAACTAAACAAATTTGTCATTTTACGGTCCAATCGTTAGTTATTCGTTAGTAATAAGTTAGTTATTCGTTCGTTATTCAGCCTACGTCACTTATCTGTCTTTTTACTTCAAGTCCGTGATTTTGCTGAAATCCTGGTCTCCGTAGTCCAGATTCTCGCCGCCCATGCCCCAGATAAAGGTGTAGTTATGGGTAGCTGCGGCGCTATGGATGGACCACTCAGGACTCAGAACGGCTTGATTGCCTTTCATCCAGATGTGGCGGGTCTCTTCTACTTCGCCCATGAAATGGCAAACAGCCTGCTCTTCGGGCACTTCGAAATAGAAATATGCCTCCATACGGCGGCTGTGAACGTGTGCCGGCATGGTGTTCCAGACGCTGCCCGGAGCCAATTCCGTCATACCCATCTGCAACTGGCAGGTCGGCAGAACTTGGTTGACAAGCATCTTGTTAATGTTACGTTCGTTACTCATCTCCAGACTACCCATGTGTGCTACAACTGCATCTTTTTTCGTCACTTTCTTGTTCGGATAGGTGCAATGAGCGGTGGTGGAGTTGAAATAGAACAGCGCCGGTTTGTTTGCATCCAAGCTCTCGAACTTCACTTCGCGGTCGCCGCGGCCCAGATAGAGCGCCTCTTTGTAGTCCAGTTCGAACACCTCGTCGCCTGCAATCACTCTTCCTTTGCCGCCCACATTGAAGATTCCCATCTCACGGCGTGTCAGGAAATACGGAGCCTTCAGCGGATCAATCGCCTCCAGCAACAAGGTCTCCCCAACCGGCATCGCACCGCCTACAATCATGCGGTCGTACATGGAATAAACCATGTTTACTTCGTTCTTCACAAACACGTTCTCGATCAGGAAATCTTTCCGCAGGCGGGTCGTGTCATAACTCTTCGCGTCAATAGGGTTTGACGCATACCGTACTTCATAATTTGTTTTCATATTTAGTGTATTTGATATTCTTTTTCCATTTCGCGTTGTCGGATCTCCGCTTCTTTCCGGAGTCGCTCTTGTTCTTTTTTCGCCTTGGCGCGGGCACGCTCAGCCGCAGAGGTATGCTTGATCGGCCAATACCATCCTAAATTGATACTCAGATTCATCGGGCTGGCCATGTTATATTTGTCGGTCACGTTTGTTCCCACTATACCTCCGAAGGAGTAATCAAACCGCACTTCCAACTCATACGCACCGGCGTTCTTTGTGCGGACATAGAAACCTGTCCCTGCCGCTAATCCCCAGTCGAAAGGATGGGTGATAGCGTTACTCTCGTCCCGGACGCAGTAACCGATCTGCGGACCGAGATTGAAGATCCACCGGCATACCTCGCTTCCGAAATTGAGGTGCATGAGGATCGGTAATTCGATGTAGTGCAAGTTATGCGGTGTACCGGATTGTTTCCATCCGCGGTGCATGTAGTTCAGCTCCATTTGGAAATGGCAGTATTTATGTCCGGCAAAGCGGAACACAACTCCTGCATTGCCTCCTAAGACGCACGCGTTGGTAATAGGACTCATGCCTTCTGCTGCCGGACGGAAGATGACCGAACCGGCACTCACACCTCCGTGCGCTCCGACCCAGTACTCCGGCACTTTCATTCTCGGCTGTGCTTCTGCAGCCATAAATCCCATGATGCCAAGCACCAAAATTACTATGTACCTATAACCTTTCACTCGTTCATTCGTTCACCCGTTCATTCGTTCATTCGTTACCTTTTACAAACTACTTTCACGCCGGCATTCTGGTATCCGCCATTCTGTACTTTCACCCACCGGATCTCAGATTGCAGACCCTCATGTGCGGCCTCTCCCCTTAAACATGCCAAAGCAGCGGACATCAGATCATATCCCAATAAGTCATACCGCGGCGCTTCGGTTGTGTGGTCGTTAACGTAGTAATCTGCCCATTGTGCATCATATACCTCCCATCCTTCCGAACGGGTGAAGACAGAGGTATATACCTGCGGCAGATCGATCGTCTCTTTCTGCCATGCGTAGCGGCTGACCAAACGAATCCGGTAGCCCTCGGTCTGTAACTTATACAGATGGGACAGCAGCACACGAATATGTTGGAATCGGTCGGAATGCAGAATGACGAGGTTTTCCTTATATCTATCCAAAGCATAATAGGCACTGTCGTTCAGCAGGTCTCGCATCGTCAGTTCCTGATACTCGATACCTTGCGCACTCATCGCGTTTCGCAGCGTACGGATGGAGGACGACAGATCGCTCTCGCGCACGTCGATAGCTACGCAATGGATCGCTTCGCCTTTCGCCTTCATCCACTGGCAAAGGCTGTCTGCTTCTTGGTCGGCTGTGGAGTTGAACTGCAAGGCATATGGATGTGCCTCTAACTCCACATTGTCGCTAAACGGCAGAATCAGGGGTACTTCATGTTGGTCGCACCAGGTAGCCACCCGCTCTATCTGAATCGGATAAACGGGTCCGATGATGGCTTGTACGCTATCTAACTCCGTGCTGTCGCAGAGGGCATTCACTTTTCGCTCGCTGCGTTCGGTGTCATAGACGCGCAGACGGTATAAAGTGCTGTCGTTCTGCTTCTCGCTCAAGGCAATCAAGGCTCCTTGGTAGAACTCCATCATCCGGTCGGCATTCATGCTCCGCTTCGTCTGCTGGCTCTCAAAAGGTAGTAGCAAAGCCAACTCCACTATTTCCTGTGTATTCGGGAGAACGGAGTCTTCTACCGTAATCACGGTATCTTGTAATCCCGTAATTACGGTATCTGTCGGTTGCGGCTCTACCTGCGGTTGGCCAATTTCCTCACCGCCAATACGTGTCTCCGTAATAATGGTCTCTACCACTCGGGCTTCACTCTCTTTCACTACCGGCCTTTTGGTTGGGATCAGCAAGGTCTCGCCGTAGTGCAGACCTCGCTCGCGCAGTTGCGGATTGAGACGGATGATCTCGCTCTGGCTCACTCCGAAATTGACGCCGATTCGGTAGAGCCCTATACTGCGCTCCACTTCATAGCGATACACCTCTTCGCCGTCAATCGTGTCCAGCGGATAGTTCAGCAACTCTTGGGCCCGGATACTCGTCATGGCAACCAGAGCTGCTAAAATGAAAAATATTCTTCTACTCCTCATATTGCTTTCTTCTTTGAGCGGCTTTGCCGCGGTCTTTCTACTTTCGACTTTCTGCTATCTTTCGTATTTTCTCTTTCTTACTACAAACACTATGCCGCCGATCAATGCCAAGATAGCTACCGGCAGGATAGTACTAAAGGCTTGAATGCCTGCGCGCTGCTCATGTGCGCGTTTGTCGTTGAGCAATCGCAATGCCACGCTTTTCTCCCGCAGGGCGATCAGTCCGTCGCCATCCGTCAGCCACAATACCGCGTTTGTCGCAAAATCGCGGTTGGAGAACTGCATGCCGCTGTAGCGGTCATAACCCATCGGCAGCGCCTGGTTCTTCATCGTCTCGTTGATCATCACACTTCCGCTGCCGATGACCACTTGCCGGGTCTTTGCGCTGCTCTTCCGAATCGGCTCGTCTGTCTCAATACCTTCCGGTGCCATCCGGTGCGCAAAAGCGCTGGGGAAAAAACCTTCCATGGACACTGCTACCGGCACGTATTGGTAAGCAAAAGTGTTCATGTCGGGATTCAGATCGTTCAGATCCACTTCTCCCGGTGTTGCCGTCACGCGGCTGGCGGTAGAAGTTGCCAACAGGATACGTTTCTCTATACCATCTTCGCCTCCCACTGCATCTATCGGGCTGACAAACGTACTCATCACTTGGCCTAAGTCCTTTGTGATCGGTGAACCTTGACTGGTGAGCAGCAGCGGTGCGTACGTCCATGGCATCGGTTGCAGGTTCGGCTGCTGCGGGTCACTGCTGACATTCACCGGTATCGGCAGGCATTGGATGTCTTGTACCAACGCGGGGTTGACACGTACGCCGTAACGGAACAACATATCCGTCAGCCCCAAGTCCAAGGGCAGGATAGGGGTGAATCCTTCGCGTTGCAACACTTCTTCACTCAACTTCACGCCGTTAAGCGACCATAGGACCGCTCCGCCGCGCATGATATATTGGTCGATGACGAAGCGCTCCTGTTCACTGAAGGCGGTCTGCGGATTCAGTACAATCACCGCCTTGTATCCGTCTAAGATATGGCTGTTAATCGGTCTTTGAGCGACTTCGTCGCGGTCTTTTGTCTTTGAGCGAAGCGGTCTTTCGACTATACTGCCTCTGTCGACCTGGAAATACTTGCTTAGGGCACTCATCAAGTCGTACGTGTGCGCTTCGTCAGGTTCGCCGTGTCCTTCGAGGATCGCTACGCGCGGAGTCTCGGTCTGCTGCAAGAGATGCAAGGCTTCCATGAAGGCGAACTCCAACTGCTCAATGCTGGCATTCAGGTTCTCTTCTCCGCTGAGGCCTCTGGTGTTCTTGAGAAGCGTCACCACCGCGCGCTTTCCGTTGTACTCTATGATTGCGTAAGGATAGACGGTGGTCTGTGCGGTCTTGCCGTTCTGCTCGCGCTCGTGAATGACGATCGGTCGGAGGCCCAACGAATCCATCAATCCGTTCTCTTGTGCGGCGCTCCATCCATCCTTCACGCGTATGTCTGCATAGACGGCGAGCTCCTCCAAGGTCTCTTCGGTGGCTTTCTTGAGACGCCGGAAACCCGCATTGAGATCTCCGCCCAAGAGCAGCGTAACCTCTGCTCTATGGTCTAGGATTGATAGCATTTTCTTGCTTGATTCACTCAAGCTATAGTGCTTATCGTCCGTCAAGTCCCAACGAACCGGTCGAAGCTCCAAAGCTCCGATCAGCAGCAGCCACAGGCCGCAGAGAAATATGTAATAGCTGTACTTACGCAAATCTTAAAAATAGTACATTTTCGAGGTGAATTTTACCCGTTTTGGGACCTTACTTACCCCTTACGAAAGTCTTATTTAGGTCTTACTTAGGTCTTACCGGGTAAAATCTTAAAAATAGTACATTTTTGAGGCGGTTACTTCTTTATTTTCTCCCAAACAGCCTCGTTGATGTCCACGGTGTATTTCTCACGAAGAGCTTTGATCCATGCAGCCTCCAGATAATCCTGATAGTCGGTGGTCACTTTGCCTTTCTCGTCGCTCCATACCTCGGGTGCTTTGAGTTTCTTACCGACGCAAACGACTACCGGCATTTGCTCATTCGGAGTGAAGGAAGCTTTCTTGTCCTTGAAGCCGTATTTGTCGATAGCGCCGTTCTTGCCTTGCTCCCACAGACCGTGTTGCACTTTGACATAGGTCACGCTGTCGCAGTTGACGCGGCGGGCAATATAACTCTGGATGGAGTCTGGCTCTGCGCTCTTGATAATCGCTTGTGCTGCTTTGGCGCTGGATTTGTCTTTTGCCTGAATGAGGTATCCTTTCCAACGCGGAGCATCCCAGGTGTATTCTTTCTTATGCGCTTTGAAGTATGCTTCGAGGCCGGCAGTATCTTTAGCGGCTTTGTCCCATACCTCGCGGAGCGAAACCTCAAAGAGCAGGATTCCGTCGTGGTACTCCTGTACCAGATGACGCAACTCCGGATATTTCTCCTCCAGATGCGCATCGGCATAAGCCTTCACCTCTTCGTCGCTCATCTCAGCCGGCAGGTGGTACTCTGCGCGGGCTTTGCGGGCAAAACTCTTATCTGCCTCGAGCGCACGCTCGTCACGCATCACTTGGCGTTGTACTTGTGAGCGGATACTGTCTAAAGGCTGAATACCGCGTTCGTCTTCTTTGTAGAGGATATGCCATCCGTACTGGGTACGAACCGGAGCACTGATCTCGCCGGGCTTCATGGTGAAAGAGGCGTCCTCGAACTCCTTGACCATCATGCCCTTACCGAACCAACCTAATTCTCCGCCGCGAGCGCTGCTGCCGCGATCTTCGGATTCCTTTTTCGCTACTTCTGCGAAGTTCTCCGGGCTGACGATAGCGCGAATGCTGTCTATCTGGGCTTTCTTGATGGCGTCCAGGCTGTCTGCCGGAACCATCTTCATGATATGGCTGGCTTTGACCTCCACATGGTCACGCTCCTCTTCTACCTTCACGATATGCCATCCGTACTGGGTGCGGAAAGGCTTGCTGATGCCGCCAACCGGGGTGTTATATACAGCTTCCTCCAGCGGATAGACATAACGGAACGGGGTGATCCATCCTAACTCTCCACCGGTCTGCGCTACGTTCGGGTCGGTGCTTACCTCGCGTGCCACGAACTCAAACGAGTCGGGCTTGCGTACCTTGCGGTTTCTGCCTCCGCGAACAGGTACCTCTTTGCCGACCGTGACGCGCAGATAGGCATTGTTGATCTTCTCCCATGCCTCTGCCTGTGCCGCAGAGTCTGCGTTCATCGGACACTGGATGGCGATATGCGCTGCACGGCGGTCTTTCGACATGTGCTGATAGCTCATCTCAACCAGGCTGTCCATGGCGGCTTCGTCCTGCAGGTATTTCGGCGTTGCTTGTGCGCGATAGCCCTTCAGCTCTTTCTTGAAAGCCTCCGTGGTGTCAATACCCTGTGCCTCGGCTTCTGCTACTTTTAACTTGAAATTGATGAACATGTCCAGATACTCGTCCATGGTCTTGGGATCCACGGCGCCGGCCTGGTTGTTTTTCTCGTAGATGTAGAGAAACTCCTCTGCACTCACTTCTTTACCATTGATAATCATCAGCGGTTTTTCTGCCCAAAGACTCAGGCTCATTGCCGCTGCGGCTACAAATAAAATTGTCTTTTTCATTGTTTCAAATAGTTCTTATAAGTGTTTTCAAATAATTTTACTGCTTGTTCGAGGCTACCGAAGAGTTCTCCTCCGGAGGCGTTCATGTGTCCTCCGCCGTGGAAGACTTCGCTTGCCCAGATATTCACGGGTCGGTCTCCTTGCGAACGGAAGGAGATACGAATCCTCGGTTTGGGAGTGCCGGGTTTGGGGCGTTCTTCGCGCATGAAAACGGAGTAGAAGACGTCGCCGATTTGCAGCGGCATGTTCACTAATCCTTCACAATCGCCTTGCTTGTAGTGGTATTGCTCCAACTCCGAGGCGGTCAGAGTGATGAGCGCCAAGTGGTACTCCGGGAAGATGCGCATCTTGCGGTACAAAGCGTAGCCTGTGAGCCTCATACGGTCCGTCGAGTACTGGTTGAACACGCGGTCGTATATCTCATCTTTCTTTGCGCCCGCGCGTAAAAGAGAAGCGACAATCTCGTATATCTCCGGATTGTTGGAGTTATAACTGAAATTGCCGGTATCGGTCATCAAACCTGTGTACAAACAAGTCGCTATCTCCTCCGTTAAACCTTCATTCGTTAACAGCCGGTACACGATCTCGCACGCGGAACTTGCCTCCGGGTGGGAGTACATCTCCGTCCAGAGTCCGTCAGCAGGGCGATCCATTATATGATGGTCGATGAGTATCTTTTTGCAGGGGTTCGCAATCATCTTCTCACCCATCGGCCCGATACGCTTCGGGTCATTGAAATCCGTGCAGATAATCAAATCCGCTTCTGCAATCAGCCTGTCGCATTCCTGCGCCTTCTGCTCGTAGATTCGTATCTCTTCTGCGCCCGGCATCCATCCTAAAAACGCCGGAAACGCGTTCGGCACGATAACCGTAGCCTTTTTTTGACAGTAGTGCCACATAGCCAACGCCGATCCCATGGCGTCTCCATCGGGCGCCATGTGGGTGAAAATGACAATATGTTGCGCGTTGTTAATAAGTTCTTTCATACTACATTACGAAAAAATCGCGCAAAGGTACAAAAAAAAATTGATATGTACAAATAATTCGAAAAAAATGAGCAAAAGTTTGCATATATGCAATTTTTGTTGTACCTTTGCAGGCTGAATTGGTAAAATGGAGGAAAACGGACTTATATTCAGATGTTTTGCGAGCGGTAGCAGTGGCAACTGCTACTATCTCGGTACGCGTCAACGGGGAGTTCTCATTGACGCGGGCATCTCTGCTCGGCAGATACAGAAGTGTCTGCGCGAGATGGGGCTGGATTTTCCGAATATCATGGGCGTCCTCGTGACGCACGATCATGCGGATCACATACGCGCGGTCGGTACGTTGGGCGAGCGCGTGCATCTGCCTATTTATACGACCGCGGAGATACATGAAGGTATAGACCGCAACTATGGCGTTAGGGAGAAACTGCGTACCAGCCGCCGCTATTTCGAGCTTGGCAAGGAGTGGGAACTATTCGGCATGAAGATCAATACTTTCCATATTGAGCATGACTCGACGGATTGTCTGGGTTACTGTATCGATTATAAAGGTCAGCGTTTTGTGCTCATGACCGATTGCGGTTCTATCAACGAAGAGATGGAGGCATATATCCGCACGGCGAACCATCTGGTGATCGAGGCGAACCACGACGAGCACATGCTGCTCAACGGTCCTTATCCGACGTATCTGAAGCAGCGTATCCTCTCGCCTCGCGGCCATCAGAGCAACGATGTCTGCGGTGAGTTGCTGGAGCGCAACTGGCACCCGGAGCTGCGTAACGTATGGTTATGTCACCTCTCGCTGGAGAACAACGACCCGCAGGTGGCGTTTGATACCGTCTCATCGTACCTGGAGGAGATAGAGATCCTGCCGGGGAAAGATATCTTCCTCAAGGCGCTTGAGCGTCTTTCGCCCAGCCCCGTCTATGAACTCAACGACAAGATGATTACTGAAAACTGAATACCCCTATGATAGAACGATTAGTTATTATTCCTACTTACAACGAGAAAGAGAACATTGAGGCAATCATTACTGCCGTCATGGAGTTACCGATCCTGTTTCAGGTGCTGGTTATCGATGACGGTTCGCCTGATGGCACAGCCGACATCGTGAAAAAAATGATGAAAGGGAAATACAAAGGTTGTATTGACCTCATCGAGCGCGAAGGAAAACAGGGCTTGGGAACCGCTTATTTGACCGGTTTCCAATGGGCTATCGAGCATAAGGCGAATTATATCTTTGAGATGGATGCCGATTTCAGTCATAACCCGAAGGACCTGCTCAAGCTCTATGATGCGTGTGCCGTACAAGGAGCCGATCTGGCAATCGGAAGCCGTTATGTGACCGGCGTGAATGTGGTGAACTGGCCTATGGGACGCGTGTTGATGAGTTATTTCGCATCCAAATATGTGCGGTTCGTGCTCGGCGTGGACATCCATGACACGACTGCCGGATTCGTGTGCTACCGCCGTAAGACGCTGGAAACCATTGAGTTGGATAAGATTCGGTTCAAGGGGTATGCCTTCCAGATCGAGATGAAGTTCACTGCTTCCAAGTGCGGCGCAAAAATCATCGAAGTACCGATTATCTTTGTGAACCGCGTCTTGGGTTCTTCCAAGATGAGCGGAGGAATCTTCTCCGAGGCTCTGTTAGGCGTCATCAAACTGAAGATAAGCAGTTGGTTTAGAAAATATCCCCAGATATAGACCGCTTTGCTAAAAGAATAAAGACCGCGGCTGTGCCGCTCAAAGAAAAAAGACCTAAAATGAATTCGTTAGAACAACATATATCTTCCTTGGCTAAGTCGGCTGTTAAAGCGCTATATAACGTAGATGCCGAGGATAGCCAGATTCAGTTACAAAAGACCCGTCCGGAGTTCGAGGGAAATATCACTCTCGTGGTCTTTCCGTTCGTCAAACTTGCTCGCAAAGCCCCGCAAGCGGTGGCGCAGGAAATAGGCGAATGGATGCTAAATGAACAAATGGTAAATGGCCAAATCGTAAATAAGTTCAATGCCGTTCAGGGTTTTCTGAACCTCAGTATCTCCGATGCGTTCTGGGTGGAACAACTCAAAGCCATCGATGCTGATGCTAACTACGGGCGTTTTAAATATCCAAATGGCAAAATAAATGACCAAATGGTACATCCCTTGATGATGGTTGAGTACTCTTCGCCGAACACCAACAAACCGCTTCACTTGGGACACGTGCGTAATAATCTCTTGGGGTATTCTATCGCGCAGATCCAGGAGGCGAACGGATGGAAAGTGGTGAAGACGAATATCGTCAATGACCGCGGTATCCATATCTGCAAATCCATGCTCGCATGGCTGAAGTTCGGTAATGGCGAGACGCCGGAGAGTTCCGGTAAGAAAGGTGACCACCTCATCGGAGACTACTACGTACGTTTCGATAAGGAATACAAGAAACAGATCGCCGAACTGATGTCCAAAGGCATGGACGAAGAGACCGCCAAGAAGGAAGCGCCGCTGATGCTTGAGGCGCAGGAGATGCTCCGTAAATGGGAGGCCAACGACCCCGAAGTACGCGCGTTGTGGGCAAAGATGAACGAGTGGGTCTATGCCGGTTTTGACGAGACCTACCGCCGCTTGGGTGTCTCTTTTGATAAGATTTATTACGAGTCCAACACCTATCTGGAGGGCAAATCCGAGGTGGAGAAGGGACTTGCTTCCGGTGCTTTCTACCGCCGCGAAGACGGTTCTGTCTGGGCTGATCTGACGAAGGACGGTCTGGATGAGAAACTGCTGCTGCGTTCGGACGGCACTTCCGTCTATATGACGCAGGATATAGGTACTGCCAAACTGCGTTTCCAGGATTACCCGATAGACAAGATGGTTTATGTGGTGGGCAACGAGCAGGAGTACCATTTTAAGGTGCTCTCCATCCTCCTTGACCGCCTCGGATTCCCGTTTGGCAAGGAGTTGGTACATTTCTCGTACGGCATGGTGGAACTCCCGAACGGTAAGATGAAATCCCGCGAAGGAACGGTCGTGGATGCCGACGAGCTGATGGATAAGATGATCGCTGATGCGCGTGAGATCAGTAAGGATAAGGTGAACACGTTGCAAGGCATCACGGAGGACGAGGCGAACGAGATTGCCCGCAAGGTGGGGCTCGGTGCCTTGAAATACTTCATCTTGAAGGTCGATCCGCGTAAGAATATGCTCTTCAACCCTGCGGAGTCGATTGATTTTAACGGCAACACGGGTCCCTTCATCCAATACACCTATGCCCGTATTCAGTCTGTGCTCCGGAAAGCAGAAACTTCCGATTTTCGAAATGTCGATATGTCGAAATCTCGAAATATCGAGGAAAAGGAATTGGCATTGATCCAGCGTCTCTGCGAGTACCCCACGGCTGTACGTACGGCCGGTGAGGAGTTCTCGCCCGCGATCCTATGTAACTACGCGTACGCGCTGGCGTGTGACTTCAACTCGTTCTACCACGATCTCTCGATCATCAACGAACCCGATGAGCAAAAGAAAGCACTGCGTCTGTTGTTATCTCGGAATGTAGCCAAAGTGCTGCGTACTTCCTTTGCTCTTCTCGGTATAGAAATGCCGGAACGGATGTAACGAATTACGACCTGAAAATAAGCAAAAGCGAGCCGTGAGGTTCGCTTTTTTTGCATGTGTTGCGGGGTGGTAAAAATAAACAAAATGTTTACTATCTTTCGGTTATTTTGCCATTTTGCTAATTATATGTATCAAAATATAGATTTTTGATAGTTTTCTGTAAAAAAGTTTGTGTATTTGCTATTATTTTTCTACCTTTGCGCGATTTATCATTTGCTTACTAATTTACTAATCAATAATAAACAATCTTTATGAAGAAATTTTATCTACTTTTCTTGCTCACTACGCTGGCTTTGTTAGCGCCTTGGGCAGTTGTTCAAGCAGAGGATATTACGCTGAGCGGTAATATATCCCGGGAACTTGAACCAGGAACGACTTACAATTTTTTTGATTCGGGTGGTGCGAGCGGTAGCTATAGTACCAGCCAGAATTTCACGGCAACTTTTACCTGTGATGGAGAGATTACCATTAACTTCTCATCCTTCGCAACAGAAAGTTCATCCAGTTGTAGTGCCTGGGACTACATGCTTATCTATGACGGAGATAAAAGTACAGGTGAGTTATTGACAAGGGGTCAAACCGGGTGTTCCAGTAATTTATCTACCGGTCATGATTATGTAGCATCCTCCGGAACGATGACTATCGAGTGGCACTCGGATGGAAGTTCTACTGCCGCAGGTTGGGTAGCGACCATTACCACCAGTGCTCCTCCTGCATGTCCGAAGCCGAAGTTTAATAGCAGCCATATATCGAATATCACGGCTACTTCGGCTGATCTCTCATGGGAGGGAACGGCGTCGAATGGTTTTAAGGTGATGTACAGGACGGCGGCCTATACGGATGGTCTGGATGAGAAATTCAATGGATCTTCTATCCCTTCCGGCTGGTCTATGTACACCGGTTTGTTCAACGAAGCAGACGGATCTGCTACTTTGGCTTCCGGCTCTGGTTGGAATTTCGGAACCTCCAATGGGGTCTTTGACAGTCACGCACGAGTGAATATCTACGGTACTTCTTGCCAGCGTTGGTTGGTTTCTCCGCTATATAAGCAGAAAGCTGGTACCTTGACGTTCAACTTGGCATTAACCGCATATAACGGTGATGCTTCAGCACCCGGAACCAGCGGCTTAGACGATAAGTTCATCGTGCTGGTTCAGGAAGCGGGTTCAGATACCTGGACTGTGCTTCGCAAGTGGGACAATGCCGGTTCTGCATATGTGTTTAACAACATTGATCATAGCACGAAAGGCGAACCGGTTTCTATCGATATGTCGTCATACAACGGTAAGAATATCCGCATTGCTTTCTATGGCGAGTCCACTGTATCCAATGCGGATAACAATCTCCATATTGACGATATCCAAGCCGGTATAGAATACGAAGCGAGTGAGTGGCAGGAGACTGGTAGCACCGAAACCTCTATGACGCTTTCCAATTTGACGCCGGAGAAACCCTATGAGGTGAAGATTATCGCCAACTGCGGATCAAACGGTCTGAGCGAGGAGAGCGCAGTAGGTTCGTTCACAACCCTCAGTTCCTGTGAGCCATCTACCTCTTTGGTAGCCAGCGATATCACTGCATCTTCGGCTACTATCGCTTGGAATGGTGCAGGTCAGAGCTCTTTCAACCTGCGTTACCGCGTCAAAGGCAGTGGTTCATGGAACGTGGTTAGTGAAAAACCTATCGGTTACGGTTTATCGGACTTGGAGGCGAATACCCTCTATGAGGTAGAGGTACAACCCACCTGCGCTGATGCGGATATATGGTCGGAAGCAATGGAATTCCGCACCGAGTGCGCACCTCTTGCTGTTGATAGTTGGTCGGACGGCTTTGAGAATGAGGACGATTTCCGCTGCTGGACGGTAGGTAATATGGAGAGCACCAGTTCTTCCTATATTCCGTCCAGAGGAAGTACCTACAAGCACGATGACTTGTATGGTTTGCAACTATATGCATATAAGTACATTTCCTCCTATAATCCATCCTACAACACCGATGCAGACGGCTCGTATGCCGTTCTGCCGGCGTTTAACTATGGCGAGAAGAGTCTCAAAGACTTCTCTTTGTCGTTCTGGGCGAGATCGTCTTCGTCCGGTACTGCTTACAACCAGCATCTGTTGGTAGGTGTGGTCAATTCGCCGGATGATATGAGTTCGTTTGAGCAGGTAGCTGAAATTGAAGTGACGACCGGCTATGCCCAATATGAACTCAATTTCTCCGCTTATACCGGCGATAAACAATATATCGTCCTGATGGCGAAGGTAGATCCGGCATCTTCGGCAAGTACCAAATACGGCCAGTTCTATGTAGATGATCTTTCACTCTTCCTGACTCCGGCATGCCAGCCGTTGGCGTCTATCGCTATCAGCGATATCGAGCGTCGTTCGCTGAAAGTAAATCTTCAGCCCAAGGCCGGCCTGGAACTCGCGGACAATTATGACCTCTTTTATTCGAACTCGGAGCTGGATGAAGCTGCATTGGCAGCCGCTACGGTTACTACGATCAGCAAAGAGAACTTCCCGTACGTTATCAACGGTCTGGATCGCGAGACACCTTATTATATATACGTGCGCGCGAACTGCGGTAACGAGGATGGCGTCAGCGAATGGGTCAGCGCCAATGCAACGACCAAAGGGCTCAATACTTGCGATGAGGTTGTTGTTGGTTCCGGAGCTGAAACAAGCAGTTATGTTCCGACACACTCTAACTATGATTACTCTTTATCGGAGCAGATTTATACTCCTGCGGAAATAGGTCAAAGCGGCAATATATCCTCTATCGCGTTCTATAATAGTGGTTCTGAAAAGATCAGAACGATAGATGTATATATGTTGCATACCAGCAAAGCCGCATTTGAATCAACCACCGACTGGGTGCATGTTTCCGAAGAGCAAAAGGTGTTTTCCGGGTCTGTGACTTTTGAGGCGGGAGCATGGGCGACTATTACCTTGTCCTCTCCGTTTGCCTACAATGGTGAAGATAACCTGTTAATCGTTGTGGATGATAACTCCGATAACTATAGTAGCGGTTTGTCTTGCCTTACATTTACAAGTGGTACCAATGTTTATCCTGTATTGTATAAATATCAAGATAATACGAATATTGATCCGACTAATACGACAGTAACCGGTACGCGTTCGTATGCTAAAAACCAAATCCAGTTCTCCTTCTGCTATGACCTTCCCGCTTGCCCGAATGTAAGTGATCTGGCGTATGAGTTGGTAGGTGAGGGTACGAGCGAGGCGAATGTTACTTGGAACATTTCTGACGCAGATTACCTGAGCCGTTATGAGATCATCCTCTCCGAGACGGAGATTACCAATTTCGAAAGCGTTTCTGCTAACAAAAAGAGCTCCACGAATTCGATTCACCTCACGGAGCTTTCTGCCGGAACGCACTATTGGGTATATGTTCGTGCGGAATGTAAAGCCGGAGGACATGATGATGGTAATTCCGAATGGGTGGGTATTGATTTTACTACCAATGCCAACTGTCCGGAGGTACACAACCTGAGTGCTGCGCTGAGCGACCTCAATGCCGTTCATATAGCATGGGAGCTGGCTTTCGCAGAGCAGGATAAGGACTTCCAATACATCCTCTCGACGGAAGAGTTGGACGAGAAGGGCAAGGAAGAAGCTTCGCCAGTAGTTATTGATAAAGTTACGGAATTGGATCGTTCTGGATTATCCTACAACCAGCATTACTACTTCTATATCGCTTCCATATGTGGTTCGTCTCATTCGGATTATGTACTCGTAGAGTTCACTACGATGCCTTCTTGTCCGGCGGTTGTTAATATCGCTGCTGACCGCATCGAGCACAACTTGGTTGAACTGAGTTGGGAGAGTGCGCAGTATGCAAGTGAGTCTTCTTGGGAAGTAGGTATCGTAGGCGACGAGGAACACGCGCAGATTGTCAACGAGCGCAAAGCCATTCTCTTCGGTCTGAATCCGGAGACGGCATATAACGTTTATGTAAAGGCTATATGTGGCGAATCTGGTAAGAGCGTTGCAGCTCTGTTTGACGTTACTACCGCCGCTCAGCCCGGCAACTGCCAGCAGGTAGGTAGTGGTTCTTATAATGGTTCTTATGCACCTATAGCTACATTTTACAAGAATTCATGGGTACAGTTTATTTACCCTGGTTCCGAGATTGGTCAAGCAGGTTCGATTAAGTCTATTTCCTTCTATTGCTCTGCTATCGAGTCCAGCAAGGAGCTGAATGGCGAAATTAGTATTTATATGGCGCATACTACCATATCCGAGCATTCGTCTGCTTCAGACTGGATTCCCGCAGAGGACTTAATGCTTGTTTATCATACTGATGCATTTGAGAAACCTACTGCTACCGGATGGATGAACTTTGATCTGAGTACTGCGTTTATGTACAACGGCGCGGACAATATAGTTATTGTCGTATCAGCCAAACTCCCAAACTATAGTACCTCTCTGAAGTTCGACTATTGGCGCAGTACTAATGCATTGCTCTATCGTGGAAATGATGACGATACCAGTTATGGAAATCATCCGGGTAGCAACTCCGGTACACGTTCCGACAATCGTCCGAATATCCAGTTCTGCTTCGAGCCGAAGGCTTGTCCGGATGTGAAAGCATTGGCTATCAGCGATATTACGACCTCTTCGGCAAAAGCTTCTTGGGAGCCGATGGGTAGCGAGAGCGCATGGAATGTGGTAATTGCCACCGAAGAAGTTTCTGATTTCAGCGGAGTGACGGCGGAGAAAGTTTCGGCTTTGTCGAAGTCCTTCGGGGATCTGGTGGATGACCAAGACTACTTCGTTTATGTACAGCCGGACTGCGAAGGTGCCGACTTTAGCAGGGTCAGCTTCCGCACGATTGCTTCTTGCAAGGCAGTGACAGATCTTTCTGCAAGTGCTGCTGCGCACACGGCATCTATCACATGGAGCGACCAGAATGAGACACCGGCGGGCAGTTATCGCATCGCCTACGGTCCGGCAGATGCCTTCGACCTCAGCGATGAGAATAGTTATTTGATTAGCGAAAGCGCAGAGCTCAGCGGTCTGAACGCAGAGACCGAATATAAGTTTGCGGTTAAGGCGATCTGCAGTGAAGAGGACGCGAGCCGCTGGAGCGAGATTGCTTCCTTCACGACCCTCCCGTCCTGTTATACGCCGACGGCGGTTGCAGTAGATGCCGCAAGCATCACAACCAACTCGGCTATCGTCTCCTGGACGGACGATCATGACGATGCCGGCTATATCGTTGCGTACGGTTCTGCTGCAAGCTTTGATATCAATGATCCGGCTACTTACGCGACCGCAAATGCAAATGCAAAATCGGTTGAACTGACCGGTCTGGATGCTGCTACTGCTTACACGTTCATGGTACAGGGCGACTGCTCTTCTGTTAACGAAGGCTTCAGCTCTTCCTGGTCACCAGCCGGTTCGTTCATCACCGCTTGCGAGGCAATCGCTTCCTTCCCGTGGAGCGAGGACTTCAATAGTCTGAGCGCAGGTATTCCTGTATGCTGGGACAACTCGGATGGTACAACCACCGAAGCAAGTTACAAGTGGAACTACTATGCTGATGGTCACGACGGTGTCGGTCTCCGGTTTAACTCATACTCTAATAGCAGCGACAATACCAATATCCTCAAGACACCGACATTTGTCATAGCAGACAAAGCCCTGATCCTGTCCTTCTGGTACAAGAATCCGGCTGGCGGTGATTTCTCGGTATATTACTCTATTGGCGATGAAGAACCCGTTGCATTGGCTACAGGCCTGACAGGTATCTCCGATTGGACGCAGAAAGAGATCACCCTTCCTAATGAGTGCCTCAACAACAATGTAGAGTTCCTCTTCAAGGGTACCAGCAACTGGGGCAATGGTGATGCCTATATCTATCTGGACGATGTGAAGGTAGAGGAAGTGCCTGAGTGCGTTAAACCGACCGGTTTGGCTGTTTCAGCCATTACGGCTAATGGTGCTACTTTCAGTTGGAACGCTATTGAGGGCGATGCCTGGAAATATGCTATTGCTCCGGCATCCGCAGCAGCGCCTGCTGATGACGAGTTCACAGCTCTCGCAACCAACTCGTTAGAGAAGAATGATTTGACCGATAACACGGATTACATCTTCTATCTCCGCCGCTACTGCGGTAGCGCTATGAGTGAGGCGATCTCTATCGCTTTCCATACATTGCAAGCACCTGCTGCTATTCCGTTTGCGGATGATTTCGAGAACGGCAATGAATGGAACTTCATCAATGGCAATCTGACTAACCAATGGGTTTATGGTGAGGCAGCACACAATGGAGAAGGCACCCATGCACTCTATATCTCCAATGACGGTGGTGTAAGCAACGCATATACCATTACCGCAGCTGCTGTAGTATATGCAGTCAAACTCTTCCATTTCGATGAAGGCAAATACAGTTTCCATTACGATTGGAGAGCAAACGGCGAAAGCACGTATGACTACCTGCGTGTTGCCCTTGTACCGGCATCTGTTGAACTGACCGCAGGTACAGCGCTGCCTACGGGAGTTACAACAACGTCTCTGCCTTCCACTTGGATTGCTCTGGACGGAGGCAGCAAATTGAACCTCCAATCGAGTTGGCAGTCGTTCTCCAGCGAAGAAATAGATATCGAGGAAGGCGACTACAATGTAGTTCTGCTATGGAGAGATGACACCAGTGGAGGAGCACAATCTCCTGCTGCTGTAGATAACTTCCGCATTGACAAAATCGCATGCGTGAAACCGACCGGTTTGATGCTTGGAACTGAAGGCGTTTCCGTAAATTCAGCACAACTCGCATGGTCCGCAGGCGGCGAAGAGAGCAACTGGTTGCTCCGCTACAAGAAACACGCGGATGCAGAATGGACGGTTGTCAGCGGTGCTATTACCGATAATCCGTACACGCTTGAAGGTCTGGAGGCTTCCACCGAGTATGACGTACAAGTAGCTGCTTGGTGTAATCCGGCAGATGCAGAGACGGTTAGTGAATACAGTGCTACATTCTCGTTCATGACCGCTTGCGAGGCTGTTGTTATTGACGAGTTGCATCCGTTCAGCGAGAACTTCGACGGTCTGGCTGTTGCTTCGGCTTATACTCCCGTTGCACGTATCCTGCCGGATTGCTGGAGCGCTATCAATACGTGTACCTACGCTGATTATAAAAATTATCCGACGGCATACTACTACAGTTATACGGACTACTCTAACTCCACGCCAAACTCGATGCGCTTCTACTCCTACTACAGCAGTTATAGTAGTTATTACGACCCGCAAGACCAGTATGCGATTCTGCCGCAGATATCGAATGACATCAAAACGCTGCGTATGAAGTTCAACGCAAGAGCATATAACACCGGTTCGTCCTACGATGCAACCTTCTCCATCGGTGTGATGTCCGATCCGGCAGATCCTTCTACCTTCGTTGCGGTTGCTTCCTTCAATCCGGCATCAACTACGTATGCTCCGTTTGAAGTGAAGTTCAATAACTATACGGGTACGGGCCACTGTATCGCAATCAAGATGGAAGCTGCTAATTCGTCGAAATCTACGCGCGGCTTCTATCTCGACGACATCGTAGTTGAACTAATCCCGAACTGTCTGGAGCCGAGCGGTTTGGCTGTATCTGAAATCACAACAACAGGCGCAAAACTGGCTTGGACGGCTGGTGATCCGGATCAGACGGCATGGCAGATCTGTCTGAATAACGATGAGGAGAACCTCATTGACGCGGATGCTAATCCGTTCGTTCTCACCGGTCTCACGGCTGCTACAACTTATAGCGCGAAAGTACGTGCTAACTGCAGCGGTAATTTCAGCGAGTGGAGCAATGCCGTTTCGTTCGCTACGGAGGTTTGTGAGGAAGCAGACAAGAAATCCATCCGCTATGAATTGCGAGATCAGTACACAGACGGATGGAACGGCGCATCTCTCAAAGTGGTACACAAAGCTACAGGCGCAGAAATCGCAACACTTCAACTCACCAGTGGTTCTTCTTCATCCGGTACGCTCAACTTGTGCTGTGGTGAGGAATACTCGTTCGTATGGGTGAAGGGATCATATGATAGCGAATGCAGTTTCGTTATTTACGATCTGAACAATGACGTGATCTTGTCGCATGAGCAAGGTTCCGGATCCTCTCTTGTTGATAATGTATCATTACTCGACTACACGATGGTTTGTCCGACTTGCTACAAGCCGTCTGCTATCCAGGCTTCCGGTATCACTGCTTCTTCCGCTGTGATCAGTTGGACGAAGGGTGCCGACGAAGAGGCATGGCAGGTGGCATACAGCACGGAAGCGGACTTCGATCCGAACGAGGCTTCGCTGAAAGATGCTACAGCTACCTCTATTACGCTGGATGAGTTAAGCGCTGAGACTACCTATTATCTCTACGTGCGTGCGAACTGCGGTCCAGACGACAAGAGTGCTTGGAGCGAACGTTCCTCCTTCACTACTGCGGCTGCTTGCCAGTTGCCGGACGGTCTCTCTGCTGCAGATATTACCGCTTCTTCCGCTTCTATCAGCTGGAACGACTACGGTCAGAACGGCTTCAAGTTGCGCTATAGCGATGATGGTACGAACTGGACGGAGGTACCGGATGTTTCATCGCCGCAACTCATAGAGGGTCTTGACGCCAACACCGCTTACCAGGTACAGGTTCAGGTAGCTTGCAATGCCGAAGCATGGTCCGAGACACTGAACTTCAAGACTGCTTGCGGCGTATATTCTATCGCAACGGAGGGCGAGTACGCAGAGGACTTCAATGCGAATTCGTATGCAGGTTCTACCAGTGCTACTGCCCCGAGTGCTTACCCGAACGATGAACTTCCTGAGTGCTGGCAGTTCCTGAACCGTAGTGCGAACACAAGTTCTTATCCGCAGGTATTCATCTCGTCCAACTCCGGCTATCCGGTAAGCGGAAAATGCCTCTTCTTCAAGTCCAGCAGTACTACTCCGTTGTACGCTATCCTGCCGAAGTTTGCCGAGAGCACTGCCAGCTTGCAGCTCAAGTTCACCTATCGTAACGAAGGAACAAGTACTTCCAATGGTACTCTGTATGCAGGCTATATGGCTGAACCGTCGGATGCGACGACGTTCAATGCCGTTTTGACTTGTGAGCAAACTACTACGCTTACTGAGAAAGAATTGTTCTTCGAAGGTGCTCCTGAAGGAAGCTATATTGCCTTTAAATACGTGGGTGGTACAAGCAATAACTATTACCTCAGTATTGACAATGTGTCTGTATCGCTGGCACCGACTTGCTTCAAGCCGTCTGCGCTGACGATTGATGGCATCACTACCAACTCGGCTACACTGAGCTGGACCAATGGTAAGAACGAGTCGACATGGCAGATCTGTTTGAACGACGACGAGGAGAACCTCATTGATGCTTCTGCTAATTCGTTCCTGCTGGAGAATCTGAATCCGAATACGGTTTACAGCGTCAAGGTTCGCGCTAAATGCGGCGGTTCGGATGTCAGCGAATGGTCTGAGGCGGTTTCCTTCACCACCAATTGCGAGGCGATTACTGCTCTCCCGTGGGAGGAGAACTTCAACGACAAGCAAAAGGATAAAGTGGCAGACTGCTGGGACAACTCCGCATCTACGGTACAAGAGATAACGTTAAATCCTGAAAGGGTATGGGGCGTATATGAAGTTAGCGGCAACAAAATGATCCGTATGTTCAATTACAACGTACATATCGGTGACGCGCTCATCAACACGCCGAGTATCGTTCTGCCGGGCGGTAGCAAGTACGAGTTGTCGTTCGACTACTCCAACAGAGCTAACTGCGGAGCCTTCTCCGTGAAGGTATCCACAGACGGCGGTGCATCGTTCACGGCGATAGACGGTGCAAGCTATGCCGCTGCCGGTACTACCAGCAGCACTGACCCGGGTACCTTCTCTTCTGCCGCGATCGACATGAGCGCTTATGCAGATCATACGATCATCCTTCAGTTCTTCGCGAACGCGAACTATAGTCAAGGTGCTATCTTCGTGGACAACATAAGCCTCCATGTGAAAGCTCCTTGCAGCGAAGCTCCGACAGCGCTGAGCGCTGCGACCGCTGACGCTAACTCTATCAACCTCTCTTGGACGAAGGGCGATGATGAGGAAGCATGGCAGGCACGCTACCGTGTTGCCGGAACCTCCGCATGGACGGTCGTTCTTCTTGAAGACGTGACCGTGTCCGGCACAGGCTGCTCCGCTACGCTGAACGATCTGGAGGCAGAGACAACCTACGAGGTTCAGGTACAGGCTTATTGCGATGCTGAGCACCAGAGCGAGTGGACGGCATCCGCTGTCGCTTCTACTGCGTGTGGCGTGAAAGCACTGCCGTACATCGAGAACTTCGACGGACTGAGTGTAGGTATTCCTGCTTGCTGGGATAACTCCGATGGAACGACCGACAACGACAGCTACAAGTGGAGCTACGTGGCAGCCGGTCATGAGGGTAGCGCTGTTCGCTTCAACTCGTTCAACAACCCGTCCGGTAAGACGAACCTCCTCAAGACGCCGGCGATCCGGATTACAGATGCCGCTGCATTGACCTTCTGGTACAAGAACGAGACAGGTGGCGACTTCTCGGTACTCTACAGCATTGACGGCGATGCATCTGAAGTGTTGGCTTCCGCTTTGCCTAACCAGGCTAACTGGACCGAGCATACTTGTCAGCTACCTGACGCATGTATCGGGCATGAGGTAGTGCTGATCTTCAAGGGCACCAGCAATAACAGCTACGGCAACGAGCCGTATATCTACCTCGATGAGGTGAGCGTGGTACGCGGCTTGACGCTGAACGATAATACGGATCTGACAGCGGTGCTGGAGCAGAACAAGGGCGTGAGCGTGGATATCACGATCAACCGTACCTTCTTCCGCAAGGATTACTTCAACACGATCTGTCTGCCGTTCGACCTGCCTTCGTTCGACGGAACGCCGTTTGACGTACCGGGTGCAGAGGTATGGAGCTTCAAGTACGGCTATGTGGAGAACGGCGAACTGCTCATCCGCATCGCTCCTACGAATGGTATCGTAGCCGGTATTCCGTATCTCATCCGGTTCGACGACGCTGCCGAGGATATCGTTAACCCGACCTTCCATAGCGTGGTTATCAAGGAGTCGGTAGGTAAGAGCGTTGGTCAGAACGACGACGTACGGTTCGTCGGTATCCTGAAACCGGAGGCTTTCAGCAATACCGGTGACGATGTACATAAGAAACTCTTCCTCCTCACCAATGACCGACTGGCTTGGGCGGGAGTATCGAATAACCTCAAGAGTTTCCGTGCCTTCTTCCTCACGAAAGAGGACGTAGGCGGCGCACCCGTATCGAACAACATGCCGGCACGTATCATCACGCGTGATCAAGTGGCTACGGGCATGGATGAGGTGCAGAACGATCAGAACGTCATCAAACTTCTTGAGAACGACCACGTGGTCATCATTCGCAATGGCGTCAAGTACTCCGCACAAGGACAAATCATCGAGAAACGTTAAACAATCCGTATGGACAAAAATTGGTTATGATTATGAAAAAGAAATTGTATAATTGCCCCTCTACGGAGGTAATGTTGATAGAAGCGTCAATAGGCGTTTGTCAGGTGGTATCGAAGACATTCACGCCTACAACTACTATCCCAGATGATCCCGATAACGGAATCTGATACAGAAAAAGAAGCGGACCGCAATGGTCCGCTTCTTTTTTCATTCATTCGTTAATTCGTTAAACGTTCACTCTTTAATTCGTTAATTCGTTAAACGTTCACTCCTTAACTCCTTACTCAGCATCGTCTTTCTTCGCTGCTTTCTTGGTAGCTTTCTTAGCCGGAGCTGCTTCTGCTTCCATGGAAGCTTTGAGCTCTGCCAGAGCGCTCAGGTCACCGAGAGTAGTTTTCTCTACCTTCGGCATCTCTACCTGCGGTTCCTCTTTAGCGGCTTTCTTGGCTGCTTTAGCCGGAGCCTCTTTGCGCTCCTCCCATGTACGGAGGTGGCTTACGAGGATGCGTTTAGCGTCGCGGTTGAACTCGATCACGCGGAACGGCAGCACGTCGCCTACTGCTACCGGGCTCTTGTCCTCTTTCTGGAGGTGGCGGGTCGTGCAGAATGCCTCTACGCCTTCCTCGAGCGATACAACAGCGCCCTTGTCGGTCAACTCAACTACCTTACCCTCAACTTGCTTGTCCACACCGAACTTAGCCTCGAGCTCTTCCCAAGGATTCTCCTCGAGCTGCTTGTGGCCCAGGCTCAGACGACGGTTAGCTACGTCGATGTCGAGTACGACAACTTCGATCTGTGCACCGATCTGAGTGAACTCATTCGGGTGTTTGATCTTCTTGGTCCAGCTCAGGTCGCTGATGTGGATCAGACCGTCAACGCCTTCCTCGATTTCTACGAAGACGCCGAAGTTGGTGAAGTTGCGAACCTTAGCCCAGTGGCGGGTACCTACTGCGTACTTGGTCTCTACGTTAGCCCAAGGATCAGCCTTGAGTTGCTTGATACCGAGGCTCATCTTACGCTCAGCGCGGTCGAGAGTCAGGATGATAGCATCTACCTCGTCGCCGACTTTCAGGAAGTCGTTAGCCGAACGGAGGTGCTGGCTCCAGCTCATCTCGCTGACGTGAACAAGACCCTCAACGCCCTCTGCGATCTCTACGAAAGCTCCGTAGTCAGCCATTACGACTACCTTACCGTGAACCTTGTCGCCTACCTTCAGGTTCGGATCAAGAGCATCCCACGGATGCGGAGTCAGCTGCTTCAGACCGAGAGCGATACGCTTCTTATCCTCGTCGAAATCAAGGATAACGACGTTGATCTTCTGGTCGAGTTGGAGCAACTCGTGCGGGTCGTTGACGCGGCCCCAGCTCAGGTCGGTAATGTGGATCAGACCGTCAACACCACCCAGGTCGATGAAGACACCGTAGTTGGTGATGTTCTTAACGGTACCCTCGAGTACCTGACCCTTCTCGAGCTTGCCGACGATCTCAGCCTTCTGAGCCTCGATCTCTGCCTCGATGAGAGCTTTGTGAGAAACAACGACGTTACGGAACTCAGGATTCAGTTTGACAATTTTGAACTCCATCGTCTTACCTACGAGAATATCGTAGTCGCGAACGGGTTTCACGTCGATCTGGCTGCCCGGGAGGAATGCTTCCATGCCGAGAACGTCCACGATCATGCCGCCTTTCGAACGCCATTTGATGTAACCGGTAACGATCTCACCTGCGTTGTAAGCCTCGTTAACGCGGTCCCAAGCGCGAGCCGTGCGAGCCTCTTTGTGAGAGAGCACGAGTTGACCCTTCTTGTCCTCCTGGCTCTGAATGTAAACCTCTACTTTGTCGCCTACCTTCAGCTCCGGGTTGTAGCGGAACTCAGCTGCCGGAACAATACCGTCCGACTTGTAGCCTACGTTGACAACTACCTCGCGTTTGTTGATACTGATAACGGTACCCTCTACTACCTCGTTATCCTTGATAGCGGAAAGGGTCTCGTTGTACTTCTGGATTTCTTCTTCGTTTTGTTTGCCTTGCTTTTGTGCTTCATAGGCATCCCAGTCGAAGTTCTGGAGAGAAAGATTTTCTGCCATGTTGGTAAAAATCTCAATTAAAGGGTTAAACAATGTTAATTATCGGATCATCGTGTCGCCGAAGTAGGGTTGTAAAGCCGCAGGGATGCGGATACCTTCCTCCGTCTGGTTATTCTCCAGAAGCGCAGCGACGATGCGCGGGAGAGCGAGGGCCGAACCGTTGAGCGTGTGGCACAG
>DGTR01000036.1 GCA_002394395.1 Bacteroidales bacterium UBA4331
CACCTATACAATCGACGAAGCTGCGGCTTCGGATGCAGGCAAATATACGTGTACTATTTCTTACGGCGCATGTTCCACAACCAGCGCAGAGTTCGAACTGAAGTGCATGCAGTTCTATCTGAAAAACTCAGGTGGCAGCGACATCAGCAATCACGCGTTGACGAAAGTGGATGCGACGCACGCAACGCTTTCGCTGAGTCTGACGGGAGGTACAACCTATAAGTTCCGCGTAACGGATGGTTGTAACAACTGGTATGGAAACTCCGACGAAACCGGTATGACGAGCAGTAACTGCACGAACTGGACGATGCCGCACGATGCCGATTGTAAAGTTACCACCAGCAGCAAGTCGGCAACTTATACCTTCAACTTTGATTTCTCAGCAGGCTTATTAGGTTCGGAGATGAAAGTATCTGTTGTTTATCCGGCAGGTGATCAAGCAGCAGGAAAAGTCATTTACTGGGATAATAGTGTGCTCAACTGGGCTTCTGCTCCGTGGTACCGTATCGGTAAAGGCACCCACAACAATAAAACACAGATGACGCTTGTGCCGGGTACAGCGAATTTGTACAAGATTACTACGACAGAGTACAACGGTTTTGAATACTGGCACATCGCTAATAATGAAGGTGAAGGAACCAGTAATATCTTCTGGACGAAGGATAGTGATCCTGCAACAAATGAAGCTATTACAGCAGCGATGGGCTTTGAAGGATCACCGGTAACGGCTGACGCTGTGACGTTTACGCCGACATCAAGCCACGCTACGGGTTCCAGTTCGGACAACGATAACTGCGAATTCTATGAGTACGGCAGGCAGAACGGTATGAAGACCGACCGCGTGACGATTAGTCCGTATTCGAATGGTACGATTACGGTTACTTATGATGATGCAGACGGAACAAACAATAAGACATTTACTTCCGGATATCAAGATTTGGCACATACAGTCGTTTTGAAAACTATCACCGCTGTGCCGGCAACCGGTTATGATGCGGGCGCGATCACTATTAACGCAGGCGCGTATAGCGCGAACTATGTTGTAACAGGCGCAACGACGATTGCGGCCACGTTTACGCCGCATGTATATACGATTACTTACAAAGACCAAGATAATGTGGCTTTCTCGGGAGAGCATGCAGCAGGTCATCCAACGACACATACATATGGCTCTGCAACAACGCTGAAGACGGCAAGTAAGACAGGTTATACCTTCGGTGGTTGGTATACATCATCTGACTGCTCGACAGGTTTAGTAACCTCTCTCGGCGCTACGGATTACACAGCAGACATTACATTATATGCAAAATGGACGGCTGCGGCAACTCTCTATACCGTGACATTTAATAGTAATGGTGGTAGTACGACACCTGATGCTATTGAACAGGCGTCGGAGGACGCAAATATCACTATGCCGGCGGCACCGACATATAGCGGGCACACCTTCCAAGGCTGGGTAATAGGCGGCACGACCTACGCTGCCGGAGCAAGTTATACCCCGACCGCCAACATCACCGCCTATGCGTCATGGAAAGCCAACTGCGCCGGAGGTGGCGGAGGAAGCACGACAACTACTTTAGGATGGTTCGATACAAGTCAACAAGACAAATCATCAAGTAATTATCCATCCTCTTTGGCAAAGTGGTTGTATGGATATACTAATTCTGCAAAAACATCGGCGTATGCTTATACAATAACGACTTCCTGCACGGATAATAAGTCAACCGATAGTGGAGCAAGCCTTCGACTGAAGTATGGAGGCACAAGTGTAGATATATATGCAGATAATACGGGAAAGACAGGAACTCCTTCTACATTCTCCAATGTAACCCAGATATCCATTAAGGTAAAGTTGAATAATGCTTCAGGTACTACTCAAAAACTCAAAATAAAAGTGGGCTCAACAACTGTTGTTGAAGCACAGTCGTTAAGCGAAGTAACTACTTCTGCATTTAAAACGTTTACCTATTCCGGTCTGGAAAATTTAAGCGGAGTTGTACAAATACAAAACACAGGAGGAAGTAGTACAAGTTATAATATATTTATTGACGATATTGCTATCACCACATCTTCTGGCGCTGCCACATGTCACTACGTAACCTACGATGGTAATGGAGCCGATGGTGGTAGTGTTAGCGATAAGACAGCATACACCAGCGGAACGAATGTGACCGTATTAGGTAACGTGGATAGCCCGGCTGCTTTTACCAAGACCGATTATCGTTTCAATGGTTGGAATACAGCGGCTAATGGTAGCGGTACATCTTACGCAGCAGGAGATAAAATAAATAACATCCGAGCGAACGTAACCCTCTATGCGCAATGGGTAGCGGATGCATGTTCGGCACCGTCGGCACCGACAATCAGCGGTACTTCCGTACGTACGGTAGGGCAGACGATCTCCTTAACCGCTTTCTGTGAATCAGGCAAAGACGCGCGCACGACGTACACGTGGTATAAAGGAGAGACCTTCGCCGGTGCAGTACAAGTTCAAGCACCTCTGACTATCGAAGAAGGCGGGCGTATCTTCAACAAGGCGAGCTGCGTAGCCGGCGATGCAGGCACGTACTGGTGCGAGGCAAGCAATGGCGCGGGTTGTGCATCGCATAACGCAACCGGCTTTGCGGTAACCGTCAATGCAGCCGGAGAGGAGCATATTTATTACTACAAAGATGCAGACCATTATGACAGCGAAAAAGATACCTACTACAATCCGGAGGGTAATACCGCCACGCTGAAAGATAACCAGAACCTCTCTTCGCCGTGGACGATATGCAACGCTTGTATGACCGGTGTCGATAGCGTAGTGGCGCATGGCGCGACCTACGACGGCAAGGGCAACCACATGAATGCCTATATCAAGATACCAACCGGCGGCACTGCTACGACGAACAACATCAAGTTCTGCCTGCATACAGGTTATACAGGTACGCTGACGGTTAAGATAGGCGGTTACAATAGTAATCCTACCGTGTCGCTGTATAAACTGACATCTGTCAATGGAGCTATTGACGGCGATGCTGTCACTCCCACCAGCGGAGAGGTAGGCGGCGTGGCAACGACAGAGAATAACTTCAATGCAATCACATGGCCTTTGGCTACCGCCGGCGGTACGTATGTACTGACAGTAACGAGTAAGACGGGTTATATCTCGCAGATAGACATGACAACGAGCACGAGCGCCACCTTCAACGTGACCTATAACGGCAACGACAACACCGGCGGTACTGTTCCGACAGACGCGACGAACTACGCTTCGGGTGCTACCGTGACAGCTGCGGCTAATAGCGGCAGTCTCGTGAAGACGAACTACACGGGTGCGGGTTGGAACACCGCCAATAATGGTACGGGTACGAACTACGTCCCAGGCAGCGGAACGTTCACCATCACCGCCAACACGACGCTTTATGCGCACTGGACACAGTTGATCACTTTGGCTCCGGGTACACAGGGAACAGGTACGAACAACGCGGCGGTGAGCTGGAACGGCTCTGTACTACGCGGGTTTGCTGCACATACCGCATCGGGTTATGCCCTGCAGGGTTACTACACGGAGCCCAGCGGCGGCACGAAGGTGCTGAACGCGGACGGTTCGTTCGCAGCAACGAATATTGACGGCTTTGTGACCTCCGGCAAATGGAGCAACACGGGCGCCGCTCCGACACTCTATGCGCAATGGGAAGCATCGAGTCTGCTGAAATGGAACCTCAAAGTGAATGTAGCAGAGACCTCCATCACTACGCTGAGCAAAGAGAGTGCCGCACCGACGGTTATCGCCGTAGCGAATATGGGTAATCTGACCAACAACGGCAGTCTGACCATCACCGGCGACGCAAAATCTGCGTTAACGTCGAAAATAGAAGCTCCGACAAGTTATGATGCAAACAAATACATGTCCGTTCAATTCGTAGTGGCTGCCGGCTATCAATTGAGACCCTCGGATATCAACGTGAAAGTGCAACCTGTCAGCGCCGGCTGTTCCGCCAAACTGGTATTGGAGGACAACAACAGCGTTAGCATGGAGAAGGAGCAAACGGGTATCAGCAAAGGCAGCACGGTTACTGTAACCATGACGAATACGTCCGACAAAACCTTTACAGGCACCGTGACGCTGAAGATCTATGTCTATGGTGCAAGCACGGGCACATATCGTCTCGGTACGCCGATAGAGATCAACGGATCGGTAGAAGAGACCTGTACACCGCCTACTTTCAGCGGAATAAGTTATAGCGCGACCGAATACACGGTAGGTGCTTCAGCGAGTGCTATCTCAGTTACGGGTTCGACGAACGTAGATACCTATCTATGGAAGCAGAACGATGTCAATGACCGCAGTGGCGGCACGGCTGCCTCGGGCACGAACAACACGGCTTCCTATACTCCTCCGACGAGCGCAGCAGATACGATGTATTACTGGTGCGAGATGACGAACGGTTGTACGACCGTCAAGACTGCTGCGGTAGGTATCATGGTCCGTACCGCTACTACCGACCCGACCGTGACGTGGAGCAATGTCAAATTAGGCGCAACCGACGATGTGACGCCTAACTATGGCGGCGGTAACTATGTACTCCGTGCAACGGTGAACGAGACATCCTGGCCTGGGACATTGGCTGCTTCCATGATTACGGCTCCGGCGGGTATCCGTATCCATGATGTGACCTACGGCACGGAGGACAGCAAGAAGTATATCGAGTTCCAATTCGATGTAACGACTGCTTTTGACCGCGCGTCGAACGCTACGATAGACTTCAATATCGCACTGCCGGAAGCAGGCTCTTACAGCGAACTGAACTCCGAGAAGAGCGTTACGTATAACGACTGCTCGGGCGGCGCTGCAGGTCAGGTGGCTATCAAGATGGGTGCAACGGCATCCACCTCGAAGAGCAATCCGCAGAACTACTGGGAGACAGCCGGAGCAGGACGACTGATGTACAACTACGGCGGCAATATGGGTTCTACCAATAACCCTTCGGGCTACAAGACGGCAGACAGTACATTCTACTACTATGCTGCATCGACCGGCCAGAAATGGATGTTCCAGACCTATATTGCGGGTGTGAACAAAGTGCGTGTAGTGTTCCGTGCGGCAGGAACTATCAAGAGCAGCAAAGCGACCATCACCAATTTCTACTACAATACCGAGTATTTCGCTTCTCCGGGTTCCAACGCTGTCTCTTTCGGCGACGTGAATGCCAACAAAGCCGGTTACTCTTCCGGCGAAGACGGCTATATAGAGTTCACAGTGCCGGAGATGGCTGCGAACAGCTACGGCGCATTCGTGACAGCTGATGGCAATATGAAGGTATATGGCGTGGTACTCTATACGGAGAATGCCGGAGGCGGCGGTAGCGTAGCGACGAATCCTGTGTGGTCGGGCGGTCTGGCGAACGAAGGTACGGTGAACAAGACGCAGAGCGATGCGAACTTCACTTATACGATCTCCACGACGACGAACACGCTCGGCGCCATCAGCTATAGCAGCAGCAATCCTTCTGTAGCTGCGGTAGATCCGGTGACCGGCGAGGTGACAATCACTGCGACGGGCGCGAGTGCCCAGATCGCAACAATTACCGCTACTCTGGCGCGTTCGGGCTGCTACCAAGGCGCAACACGTACCTATACCATCAACGTAGAGGGCTATACTTGCTCTGAGCCGTCCGGTTCGGTTGAGCTGACCTCCGGCAGTGCCACCAAGTGCGAAAGCGAGAGCGTGACTTTGACTATGACCGGCTTCACCGAAGGAGCCTCCATACAATGGTACAACGGCGAGAGCACCATCAGCAGCGGCGGCGGTTATACGATAACCACCACGGCTACCCAGAGCACGCTGACTACTACCGCTGCCGGTACATACAGCGCGATAGCAACCAGCAGCTGTGCCGCCAAGCGTACCAACAGTATAACGGTTGCCAATATGGATATGAGCGAACAGAAGACCGTCCGCAAGGTCAGCCAGTGGTACGTCAAGAACGGTCGTTTGACGCCCGACATCGCCCTCTGGCAATTAGGCGAAGGCGAGACGTTCAAGAGCGTGGCATGGAGTCCGTCTAACGCAACCGGTCTGGACTTTGTAACCCGTAGCGGTATCGTTTACCTCGAAGGCAAGGAACCGAGCACCAATACGTCAGGTGCTGATATCCCCTACACGCTGACGCTGACGATAACGGATGCCTGCGGCACCGACCATGAGCTGAGCGGACAGACGATTAAGCTGACGCACCAGAAGAATACCGACAAGCACGTGTTGGCATTCGTGGTGAACGGAACGGCGAAAGGCGGTTTCACGGAAGGTCTCACTGCCGCGCAGACCACGAGCTTAGGATTGTACAACGCTATTGCCGCGCAGTTCGACGTACAGGCAACGAATATCTATTCGACGGACGACGAGCAGAAGCTCCGTGAGTATTACTCGCAGTACGACATCCTCTGCATCACCGACTATCCGAATACCCAGACCAAGGGTGCGAACAGCAAGAGTTATGTAGATGCTATCGGTGCGCTCATTGACATCCGTCCTATACTGACGATGGAGGCGTTCGTGAGTGCGTTGCCGAACTGGAAACTGAAAGGCGTGAGCGGTAACCCGAAGAGCCCGAGCACCCGTCAATACACGATGCTGCTGCAATGCAAGGACCACGAGATATTCTCCGGCACGACGCTGACGAAGGTAGGCGAAGGAGAGGACGCTATGTACCGCGTGACGATGGTGGACAAGAACCAGGAAGAGTATAAGACCTTGGATGCCAACTACGGCGACGGCGAGCATAAAGCCAATGAGGGTTACCAATACGGCAAGAAACCGGCTCTGCAGGGATTCACCTATACGGAAGAGATGAGCGACAACAACATGCTACCGTTAGGATTGATAGAAGACGGCGCGGGCAACGACCTGCAGGTAGGTATCGAGCGTCAGGCAGTGATGGAAGCGCGTATGATGGTGCTCGGTATCAACAGTTACGCCATGGAGCGTCTGGATAAGGACGGCCAGACTATCGTTATCAACGCGCTCAAGTACCTGATGAAGAAATCCGCCGAGGATATCAGCGACTGCTCCGTCTATTTCGACGGCTCGGACGAGACCGACCCGAAGAACTGGGACAACGAGCTGAACTGGGGACCGAGCTACGCTTCGCTGCCGCAGCCGCACCAGGAGGTACGTATCCTGAAGGAGTGTGTAGTGAAAGACGGCGTGGTAGCCCGTGCATCGGGTATCAAGATCATCCCATCCGGACGTATCAACCACAATACGGACGACGCTTCCGGCTCTCTGACTATCGAGCCGGGCGGAGCGCTGATCGTCGATGGCAAGGTGCGTGCAGCCGTGGCACCGAACTATTTCAACGCCACTCCGACCACGCCGAGTAATCTGGTGCTGCAATCTAATTCCTCCGCGCAGGCTGCCCTCATTCTCGATAACTCCGAAGGTGAGACCCAGGCTACGGTACAGATGTATAGCCCGTCGTATTGGGAGTACTTAGAGGGAACCAACAAGAAGAAATCGTACTGGTCGTATGTGGCTGTGCCTATTCAAGATGTAAATATAGGTGAGTTCTTCTATGGGGCAGTCACGTATCTCTATGATGAGACCAGTGGATGGATTCGTAAGGGAATGTACACGCAACTGCATGCCTTTGAGGGTATCGGTCTTTCGTTGCCGGAAGGTCATACAGAGACGTTCTATGGATCTCTGGCTCCTACGGGAGAAAAAGATGTCACCTTGACTGTATCCGCTTGTGGTGGGGAGAACCTTATCGGTAACTCCTGGACGGCTCCTATCCAGATCGCGAACTTTGAGGCAAGCGACTTCGGCAGTGCAACTCAAAACGTAATGATCTATTGCACCGGCCGCGATGGAACGCAGGATGATGTGAGAGAGAATGCTGAATATGTGACGGCTACGGCAGAGAACGATGGAAATGTAAACGCCGGACAGTGGTTGACTATTCCGATTGGAGTGCCGAGTTTGGACGGCTATGATGGATTGAAAGTGATTCCGGCTATGCAAGCCTTCCAAGTGAACGCTACTTCCGAGACGACGTTACATCTTGATTATGACAAGTTGGTACGCGACGTGGATGTCTCCGATAACCTGACGGAAAAACAACATGCTCCGGCTCGCCGTTCCTCGGGTGCAAAGAAGAGCCTGATGTCCACAATGCGTGTGCGCGTCAGTGGTATGAAGACCCGCACCGATGTATGGCTGCTTGAGGATGACCGTTTCAGCGATGAGTTTGATAATGGATGGGAGGCAAAGTATGTAGAATGCGATGACCGCTCCGCTCAACTCTATGCGCAAAGCGAAATAGGTAACATGTCCTTCTTGGCTAAACCGGATATTGAAGGAACCGTACTTGGTTTCGCACCGAGTAAAGACGGAAATCAATATCTCTTCACGTTCCATTACGTAGGAGACGACGAGTATTACCTCAATGACTTGAAGTTGACCACCGCGACGCTGATTAACGATTGGAACAGTTATCTATTCACCTACGAGGAAGGCGATACGAACCGCTTCTATATCAGTCGTCAGCCATTGGGTGCTCCGGCTGTTGCGACGGGTGTGGATAACGCACGCGAGGAGGCAAAACCACGTAAGTTTATTTATAATGATAAAATGTATATATTGTTTAACGGCCGCGTCTTCGACGCAACAGGAAAGGTAGTTAAGTAATGTTTAGAAGTAAGATGTTAGAAGTTAGAGAAAGGAAAGAAGTTATGAAAAGCATTATGAAAGCTATCATGCGTAATACAAAGTTAGTGATGATCCTGGCTTTCCTGCCGGCGCTGCTTAGCGCCGCGCAGGCGCAAGCTGTGGACTATAAGAGTACGTATAAAGGAGTAAGATACGAGCAACCGTATCAACAGGTGGAGTATAAAGTAGCCACGACGGCTACTGCTCCGGCTGTTGGTTTTCAATCCACGAGTGCTTATTCCGGACAGTTCGGGACCGAAGAGCAGCCGATGCTCAATAGCGACGGAACAGTGAACGGGGAAGCTTATGGAGTAGGTCAGAGCAACGAACCCGGACATCATGGGCATATCCGTAAAATTAACAACCCCGAGGACGACGTGGAGAATCCCCTCGGCGATGTCGTTTGGCCGCTGATGCTGCTCCTATGCGCGTACGCGGGATATAAAAAGGTACGCGCGCGGAAAGAGGCGTGACCCCAAGGTCAAAAAGTGCAGGTTTGAGAGATAATCTGCACTTTTTATTTGCATAATTCAAAAAAAAGCCGTACCTTTGCAGCGAAAAACGCAAAACCAATAGAATTATGGCACAAGATACATTAAATGGATTGTTGCAATATGTATTGTTAACGCTGCCGCTGGAAGACAAAGTATGGTTTACACAGCAGATGGAACAAGATATCCGTCGTCTGCAAGCCGAAAAGGACGCAGCAGATATGATTGACAAAGCGGTTGAGATGTCGCTTGAAGATATTGCTGCCGGTAGGGTCTATACTCAAGAGGAGGCAAAACAGAAACGTGTCCAATTTGCAGAAACGCTATCTTATTAGACCGTAGTATGAGATTGATGTGGACTGACGGGGCTTTGTCTGATTGGAACGGCATAGCTCAATATATCGCAGTTAATTTTGGGAAGAAGGCTTTTGATGATTATGACAAAGCAACAGATGAGGCCGAAGTGCAGATACGTGAGAATTCGGAGAGTGGTTCTCCTTTGAGAACACGAAAATATCCGCATTTGGGTTTGAAGTTTGTATTGGTCGGAAAATTGAGTAAGATGATATACCATATAGATGGCGATCAAGTGATAGTTGATGTTATATGGGATACACGTCAGAGTCCTAAGCGTTTAACACAACGGCTTTCCAAAATTTAGTATCTAAAAGTGCAGGTTTGAGAGACAATCTGCACTTTTTATTTGCATAATTCAAAATTATGTAGTATCTTTGCAGCGAAAATCAAAAGAGTACTAGTGTACTAGGATACTAGAAAAATAAAAGACAATGAGAAGATCGTATATCATAGTTTTGGTACTCGCGGGAGCGGTGCTCGCGGGATGCGGAGGGGCGACCTGGAAAGGACGCGACAGTGACGTCCGTAATGCGAACGAGATGCGTACGGGATACAGCCGTGTGATGATCAACGATCGCATGAGCGGATGGTACAACAAAGACGCCTGTGTCGGTTTCCCGAATGCCAACAGCACCAACGGCGTTGTGCAGCCTGAGACGGCGGCTACGTGGGACTACGTGCCCGGCGTGGTAGCCAAGGGAATCTTAGATGTATGGAGCCTCTATCGCGACTCCGCATGGGCGGATGCCTGGTATGAAGGGCTGGCTCAGTGGGTAGAAGGGTTGGAAGGGGAGAAAAACTGGGCTAAAGGCGGTATCCTCGATGACCTGAACTGCGCGAAGGTGTATCTGGGCTTATACGAAGGCTCCAAGCCCGGCGGTAAGTTCGAGAACGCAGAGCGGGCTGCGTTCTACATGGAGCAGATGCGGCTGGCGGCAAAAGGACTGGAGGAGCACAAGAATCGATACTCGCTGCCCAACGGCGGATGGATGCACAAAGCGACGGACGACCCGACGAAGAGTTATTGGGGGCAGATGTGGTGCGACGGTGCGTATATGGGTCCGGCGTTGCTGGCGCAGCTGTTGGTTGTCGGCGCCTGCGAAGGAACGAGCTTGGGGTGGAACGACGTCTATGACCAGTTCTACGCCTCGTGGCCGTACCTCTGGGACGAAGAGAAGAAACTACCGTACCACGTGCTGTTTACAGACGTGACGACCAACCAGAACGGCAAAGCTATTTACGAAAGCGGACACCTATATCCCTGTCGGGATAATTTACCATTTGGTCATTTACCATTTACCATTTATCACTCGGAGGAGTATTGGGGTCGTGCGGCAGGATGGTATATCCTGGCGCTGGTGGACGTACTGGAGGCATATTTGCAGGGGTTAGAGATTAGCGGTGAGTGGTCAGAGGGTGATCCGCTGCCTTCGGCGCAGAATTTCGACGAGTTGCGGGAGATGCTGAATCAATTGGCGGACGGCTTGGTAGCAAGGCAAGATAAAGAGACGGGATGCTGGTACCAGTTGCTGCAATACGGGCCGGAGAAATGCGCGACGCAGGGTATCGATGAGACCGGTTCGGCGAAGTTTACGAACGTCGGCGAAGGCGGTACGCAATGTAACTATCTCGAGTCCTCGGCTTCGTGCCTCATCACCGCAGCGTTGCTGAAGGGCAGCCGGCTGGGGCTGATTGACCAGATGGAAGCAGGAAAGAAAGGCTATGAGGGAATCCTTAAGCAGTTTGTGAAAGAAGAGAACGGTGTGTTGACCATCACCGGTTCGTGCCAGTCCGCGGGGCTGAGTAAAGACCGTTGGGGCAATGCTGCCTACTACCTGATCGGCAAGGATGTACCCATCCAGGATAACACGGAAGGCAAGGTTCTCGGTGCCTTCCTGATGGCCGCCGCAGAGTATGAGCGGCAGTAGATTTTGATAAAAAGCGCTAAAGTGTAGAAATGGCGCATAAAAGTGTCAATTTTTACACATAGATATGCAGAAAAAGCAGTAATTTTGCGCTCGTAATCAAAATCTAATGCATTATGAAAAAAATCTACAACTTTTTTCTGCGTATTAATACCCTTAACCGGGCAGCATTTGTTATGATGCTGTCTGTCTTTTTTGTTGGGCAAGTATGGGGTGGTGAAGTAACTTTTTCCGGGGAGAATTTGAATACAGGAACAGGGGATAAGACTGTAGGATGCATCACTCTTTCTTCGTCCGACATGACGTATAGTGACGGATTGACTGCGGGTGGTGGCGACAAAACATTTACCCTGACTGCCACTGACGCAACTATTTCCCAAGTGGTGATTACAACGAACTCGACGAACACTCGGTATAAAAAAGAAAATATAACCTCCTGCACATCTTGTACCCGGAATGGAACGGTTTATACATGTGCAATCGACAATGCTGCCACCGTGAGTTGCACCAATAACAGTGGAGGTGTGAAAATAACTCAAATAGATGTATCATATACACCTACTTCCGATCCTGCAATTTCAACCAAGACGGTGTGTCTCAATCCCGATGTATCAAACTGGAAACAGAACAATGAGCGATACGCGGTGTATTGTTTCGGCGACGGAGAAGAATGGTATGACATGACGCTTGTGAGCGACGGTTGTGGCGGTAAGACATATTACAAAGCGGACGTGGACCCGAAATACACGACCTATATCTTCTGCCGCATGGCAGGAGATAAGCCAGAAAATATCTGGGATAACAGATGGAACCAGACGAACGATTTGGTCAAAGCGGACGGAACGTATTGTACCATTACGAGTGCCGGCGGAGGGACCACCAAAGCCGGCTGTAACTGGAATCACACGCCGTTCGAAATCTGCATTTCAGGTCCTGAATACGCCTTCGCAGACGATCCGCTTGTGTTGAAAGCGACATGCCCGGGAGCTACGTATTTCCAATGGTATAAGGACGGAACAGCGGAGTCGAACAAGATAGAAGGGGCAACGAGCGCCACTTACAGAAAAGGCAACTGTGTCTTCGAGGACGCCGGCACGTATTACTGCAAGGCAGGAGGAAACGAGAGCGCAGTACGGACAAGCAGCGGCGTGAGTGTAAAGATGTTCCGAATGTATTTCAACGTAGGACGTGACGGAACAGACTACGGTCACGTGGATTTGCACAATACCGACCCCGACAACCATAAAGCGGAGGGTATGATTTTCTTGGGCGAAAATTGGGACTATGCGTTCTCTATCACGGACGGTTTCGGACATTGGTACGGGAACAACAATACCAATACAACTGCGATGTGGAGCGGCAACTGCACTAACTGGTCAATGCCTCTTGGAGACCCGCAATGCTGGCTGAGGTCGGATAACGGAGCAACTTATACCTTTGTTTTGGATTATTCGAATACATCCAATCTCAAAATCTCCGCCCTGTATCCGCCGGACAACCAAACTGCTGGGTTGATGATCTATTTCGACAACAATGTTGTCAAGTGGACCAAGGACAGTCTGCATTATAGAATAGGAAAATTAAACTCGACTACCAAAACACAAATGTCCTTAGTGCCGGGAACGGATAACCTGTTCCAATACGAGACGCAGGAATACTTAGATCTGAACGCGTGGCATATAGCCAACAACTGCGGTTGGAGCGGGGACGGGGACAACCGCTCTATCTACCGCACGGTAACTGGTGACGAATATGCCATTACCAAGTCTGTCAACTATGAAGGAGGAGCGACTACCCGCGACATCACCATTACTCCGCGTGATGAACATTCTCCGGGCGACAAAGACTATAATAACAATTGTGAATTCTACCCATATTCCACCTCCCCCGGCATGAAGAGGCAGAATGTGGAGATAGCGGAATGCACGGGCGGAACGGTAACTGTCAGTTATACGGATGTGGATAACACCCTGCAGTCATTTACCAGCGGAAACCGCGATTTGGCGCATACCTGTATTCTGACGATTACGGCAAAGCCGGACTGCGGTCAGAAGATTGTGTCGCTTCAGGTGAACGGCGTTGATTTCACCAGCGGCGACACGCATATCCTGGATGCCGATGCCGTTATAGAAGCGGTGTTCGCAGACGACCCCACAGCCAAATATGGCATAACGTACTATTCGGATGGCGGAACGATCAATAGCGGCAATGTGACTGAATACACCTACCTAATCGGTGCGACACTACCGACCGATGTGACTAAAAGCGGTAGTTGGGATTTTGCCGGTTGGTACGACAACAGCAGCCTGAGCGGTGACCCCGTAACGGAGATTACCCCGAGTGATTGCGGCGATAAGAAGTTTTGGGCGAAATGGGTGCCCGGCAAACCCCAGCCGGAGTTCACATGGGATTATGCGAGCATGGTTAATGCCGGTGGAATCTACCCAATCAGCGTAATCTCGACCGGCGATGCGAATGTGACGATAGAGATTGTGGAGACGATAACCGGCGTGAGCGGCAGTTTCACAGCAGGCAATCCTGCAACCGGCACCGTGACGCTCGGCAATTATCCGGCAGCGGAGACCTTCACCTATCGCGCCAGCAGTCCGGCAACCGGCACATGGGGTGCCAAAACGGAAACAAGGACGGTGACGATAACCCGCTGTGTAAAGAGCGATAATCTGGCATACGGAGTAGGATATATAGATGCCGGCAGCTCTTCTAAGCCTAGATATTACCACGAGACAACCGGTGTAGGTCGGATAACTAAAGATTTCGGCGGTAGCGGAAATGGCGGTGACGGAGGAACATGGTCAGGAGAGAGTTGGATAACCAAATACAATAAAACCGAAGGCCATCTGTTGCAAACATATATTAAAGATGTGTTTAAAATTGTATTCTACGTAAAGGCTGGATCAAGCAATGTGACCATATCTAAACTCCGGATACGTGATTCCTATATCTCCAGCGATAGTCAAGGTAAAAACGGATTGACCGGCGCGACCGTCATATATAATGGTGATCCGTTAAAAACCAGTTTAGATAAAAATGAACAGCAGACGGTAGAGGTTACTTTGGCAGAACCTCTTGCCCAAAATGATTTTGTATATGTTAAATTCAGCGAAAGTTCTTCACTATATGGTGTGAAGTTGTACAGTGCCGGAGGCGATGAGGTGACAAGCTTGGCGTTTAGCGGAGAGACAGAGGTAGAGAAATATCCGGGTGACGCGCCGTTTATCAAGGCTGCTGCGCAAACCACCACTCCGATTCCTTCCGGTGGCAGCATAACATATAAGTCTTCGGACGAGAGTGTGGCTACTGTCAATCCGACAACGGGCGAAGTGACTGTTCTGGCTCCCGGAAGAACGACTATCACGGCGAAGTTGAGTGCCTTTGGCTGCTTTAAGGAGGCAACGGCTACTTATACGATTATCTCGAAGAATTGCGGTGATCCGAAATGTACGGTAGCGGTGACCACCGGAAGCGCCCGCAAATGTGCCAGCGAGAGCGTGACCCTGACAGCAACGGCGGCTGCGGGTGCGGCTATCCAGTGGTACAAAGATGGGGCGGCTATCCCGGGAGAGATAAGCTCGACGCTTACTACAAAAGCTGCCGGTGAATACTATGCTACCGCTACCAAGGTTTGTCTGCAAGTGTCCAACACGATAGAGGTGGAGGACCTTGCCGCTCCGACGGCGGTAGCGCTGCATGACTACTATTATATCAAAGCAGGTCGCGAGCGGCCGGATATCCCGTTGTTCAAATTGACAAACGTGAAGATCGACCCGTCGTCGTTCACTATGAGCCATACTGCTCCTGATGGCTGTAGCTATGAGTTGCGCGAGGACGGAATCATCTATTTAGTGGGTACTCCTTCGACTACTCTGGCAGCCTCGACGTACAGTTTGACCGTGACGACCGTCAATGACTGCGGATTCGCGAATGCATCCGCAACGCTGGAGCTGCGTACCTTGGAACCGACGGCTAAGAAACAGATCGCATGGATAGGCTGTAAAGGAGATGGTAAAAATCAACAACCACTTCCCGGCACATTAGATGGTAGTCAGAGCACTGATCACTCGCTATATAAATACCTGACAGGTTCTATTACTCCATCAGACCCATCGGATGATTGGTTTGTGCTTACTCCTGTTAATGCTTATTGCACAATAGATCCCCAAAAAATCAGCGATTATTATTCGCAGTTTGATTTAATATTACTGACCGACTATCCTGATTCGCATGTTTGTCCAACGGGAGATACAGACCCAAGTACTGGGGAAAAGTACAAGAAAACCGACGCAAACTCATATTCCAATGCGATTGGTTGTTTGATTGATGAGATACCGATTCTCACATTTGAGGCCTTTGTCGCGGGATTGCCCAATTGGGGGATCAATACCAAGCCTGGACCAGAAAGTCCTACAGAGCAGACCATAACGCTGCTATGCTCAGCGCACAATATTTTCAATAATACGTTCCCAGTTGATGAGCAGATAAAATTTGTAACATCTTCTGGAATGCAGGGATTCGCTGGACTGGAGGCTCCTCCTGGAATGATTTATATTGCCACTATTCCTGATGGCAGCGGAGGAACACGTATTACTTGTTGCGAGCGCCAGAAAGTAATAGAAGCGCGAATGATGATGATGGGTTTAAACCATAATGCAATGGCCAGCGTGACCAATGATGGAAAAACGATTATCAAGCAAATCATTGACTATCTGCTGCAATTCGAGGAAATGGCGGATTGCGCGTTGGTATTTGATAATGGTGAAAATAATAATTCGTACGATGAAACATCTTATCATGCAGCCGGTCATACCGGTACAAAAGGCGATGGACTATGGAGTACGGCGGCTAACTGGCATCCGGCATACAACGCGGTACCGAAACCTTTCCAGGCAGTACGTGTGGATAAACCGTGTAATGTGGATATCGAGAATGCGCACTGCTCGAGTATCCGTCTGCGCAAAGATGGCGCGACCTATGATGGCAAACTGACGATACAGCCGAACGGCGGTCTGACCGTTATCGATTATATCAAGGAAGTTCACGGAACCAACTACATGACAACCTATCCGAGTGCCGCAAGCGACTTGGTTATCCAAGCCAGCACAACGAGTCAGAATGGTTCGTTGGCCTTTGGTAATGCCGAGGATGCGTTGCAGGCAACGGTTGAGTACTATAGCCTCGGTACAGACGCAACAGGGGCTAACCCGGTTTGGCAGTACATGGGTATTCCGATCACCGACGGCCCGATGGCTATCGACCAATACCACGCGGCATGGATGTGCAGTTGGGAGTCGGAAGGAAACGTGTCGAGCAACTGGGTTTGGGTGGAGAACGAAGATCGTATAGTACCGTTCAAAGGTTATTGTATCACCCAGCAGGCATCCAAGAAATACACCCATGTGGGCGCGCTTTGTGCGCCTGATAAGAAGGAGTTGCCGCTGCATTATTTCACCAGTGAGGATGGCAACGGATTCAATATGTTTGCCAACTCATGGGTAGCTCCGATAGACATCACGAAGATGCGGACCGAAGATTTTGACGGTGCGGAGCCTACTATCTATATTTATAATACGGGTACGCGTGAGCAATACGATGATGGCGGTCTCCCCAGCACGGATGGTACAAACACCGGCGCCGGCCAGTTCAACGCCGTGCCGGTTAATGCGGCGTCGTACATGTCAAGCGCTCTTACGAAGATCCCGACGATGCAGGGCTTCTTCGTACAAGCAACGCGTGAAGGTACGCTGACGCTCGATTACGATCGTATATGTTTCAACTCGACCGACTATACGACCACCGCAGAGACGATGCGTGCTCCGCGTCGCGCAACAAAAGAAGCCATGGAGGAGCAGATAGTTCCGGAGGTGATGAGAGTCGATGTAAGTTCCGCTCGCTTCGGCGACCGTGTTTATATCCTTTCTCATCCGGAGTTCAGCGAGGCCTTTGACTTAGGATGGGACGGTACGAAGCAAGAAGGCGATGAGAATGTGCCGATGCTCGCGTACGTACAAGGAAACAGACTACTCGCCGTAGCGGCGATAGAGACGCCGGAGGGACAGTACCTGTCGTTCCGTGCGGGAGAGGATAGTATCTATACCTTCACGTTCGACTACGAGGGCGAGACGATCTATCTCTATGACCGTCTGGCGGACGAGGCTGCGGAGATCCGGACAGGAAACACTTATACTTTCCGCGCGACGAACAAGACCGCGGCAGAGCGGTTCCTGATCACAGCAACGCCTCCGCGGACGCCGACTCAGGTAGAGACTGTCGGCGCTGAGCCCAGAAGCGAGAAGGCAGAGAAGATCATCCATGAGAATAAGCTGATGATTCTCTATCACGGAGCGGTTTACGATGCGCAAGGCGCGCGCGTAAGAATAGGAAAGGAGGGTGCGAAATGAAACGATTCCGAATTCAATTGGTGTGGGCGCTCATCGTACTGATTTGCGGTGTGTCGCTGATGGGAATGGTATATCTCGTGTTCAACAAGCCCGAAGTGTATATTAGCCCCGGCATCGTCGTGACCAAACCTTCTCCGGTAGCCGAGCCGGCAGCACCGTTGGCTCCGCGTGGAGGCTCAGCCCCGCAATCGCTGTTCCATCACACGTCGTACAGCTATACCTACCATTCGCCGGAGACCAACTCTTTTACGGGTACCGGCAAAGGGCTGTATCTGCATTCCAGCGCAGAGGTGCGTTCGGTAGGCGGCGGAGGAAATGGCGCTTGGGCTACCGCAGGTTCGTCCGGTTCGGGCTCTTCGCGTGGGATCATCTATACGCAGAGCACGGGTGCCACGATGCCGATGACGAGTTTCGTAGCCGTAGCATCGACTCGTCAGGTCTCGCAGCCGGAAGCACAAGAGGCACCGCAGATGGCGCGTATGGCTTCGCCCAAACGCGCGCCGGGACCTCCTAATCCTCCCGGGCCGCTGCCCGGTGGGCAACAATTGGTGGAGCACCCGATAGGCGATGCCGTCCTGCCGTTACTCCTTCTGGCTATCGGATATATGGTATATAGAAGAAAAAGACTCGCTGCGTGAGCGAGTCTTTTTTCGTTAGAAGCGGAAGGTAGCTCCGAGCAGGAAGTTGATTCCCTGCGAGCGGTAGCCGTAATAGATATCGTTCTTCCGGTGGAGCCAGTTATTGAGCTGGCAGAAGAGCGTCAGGTTCGGTTTCGGCTCCGGACGGAGCGTCATACCATTTTCCATTTTATCATTTACCATTTTACCATTTTTACCAACCCACATGTTATATTCCACGCCGGCGTTCAGCTCAACCGTCGGACGCAGATGGTGCTCTGTGTAGTTCGTTCCGTCGTACGAGAGCGCAAGACGGTTGCCGGCAAAATAGTTATCCGAATAAACCGACCAATGCTTATTGATCCGTCCGTCGATACGAAGGGTCACTTCCCAGTTCGGGCGGTCGTAAACCGTTGTGTCACCAGACCAGAAGTAGTAGTCGCCGGAGAGGTTGATACGTACTGCATCCTGAAGATGATAGTTGATCTGACCACCGATCTTGCCGCGCTGGTAATCGGCGTGGAAGTACGTGAGATCACCCTGCATCATCTTGAGGTTGAGGGGCGCGAAGACTACGGAGTCCGTCGTAGAGGCAATCCAAACGTCCTGGTGCATCATATAAGCGTAGCCGCCGTGGATCTCAAGCAACAGGTCGCGGTATGGGCGGATGTGGAAGCCTAACTCCGCATCCACCGGCGTATATTCGGCGCAATGCGGCTCGATCACACCTGCATGGATGATGCGGTAGCGGTTCTTCTCCATGTACTCCTGCAAGCTACCCAGCCCATGATGACCCTCGACATCCGCGTAGATGGTCAGCCATTGTTTGGCAATCTGCGCCTCGAGGTTGATATGCGGCGAGGGAGCGAACGAGACGTTTTGTGCGCCGGAGAGCATCTGTCCGTGACCGAGGTTGACATCCAGGTTCACGCCCACGTGTACGCGCACGCGTTTTCCTTCATATTGATAATAGGGCTCAATCCGGAAACTATGTCTGCTGCGGTAGAGCGAATCGGGAATCGCAGCCAGGTTGCCTTTGAGCTGCAGGAAATTATTCTGCATGTAGATATTTGTCCCCACATGGTGCTCCTCTCCGTGCCAATCGAAGGAACCGTGCGTCCGCAGCTGGTGCTCTGCTACAGCTCCGGGTTTGGCGAAGATCGCATAACCGGTCTGCACGCGGTACTGGACGTCCTGTTTGGGATTCGACTTCACACCCAAGAACACCTCTGCGGTCCAGAGGGTGGTCTTATCGCGGTCGGTCAGAGGCTGATGGTTGGCGTACGCTACTTTGTTCTTCTCCCACATCCCGAAATCGCGGTTCGTGGCAGAGAACGCTGCGTAGTCGTAGAAATGGCCGTACTTGTGGTAGTATATATTTCCGCCGTTGACACCGAAATAGAGGTCGCAGGTAGAGAAAGGATGGGTGAAATTCAGCCCCACCTTCGTCTTACTGAGCGCTGCGAGTCCCCATTCCGCCTTATGATGGGCGTACACATCGAGGATAGATTTCTTGCCGTCGTCCAGGTGGTAGCCGAAATCAAAGAGCGTGTTCGGATGGCCGAGCGCTCCGCGTATGTAACCGTTGTAGGGCCTTGATGGCTCAAACCGTGTCGGTTGGGAGAGCAGGGGATGGAAGGTAGCCGAAGGCTGCACATCTGCGCTGAACTCCGAATACTCCACTTTCGTCGGCTCAATCTCGGTCTCTACGACTGCCGGCTTGGTAGATACTTTGCCTGCCGCCTGAATCACCGGCTGGAAATCGCGCTCCACGGTCACCGACCGGTTGAGGGCAGAGTCCTGCTGCGCAAAAACAGAGGTGCTAAAGAGCGCCATCATCGATATACCGATATACCGATATACCGATATATCGAATTTATTCTTCATTTTCTTCCTCCTTTTCTACAGGTTGGTCTAACTTATCCAATTCCGCCAGTCGTTGGCTGATCATCGAGTGGATGTCATCCGTCCGTACGGTGTAGTTCTGCTGCAGCACGAGCAGGTACTGCCGTGCCTGGAAGAGCTCGCCACGGGCTTTGTTGATGTCGCTCAGGAGCACTAATGCCCGCGCCAGCCAGTATTGCTGCTGGGTGTTCATCTGGGTGAACTCCATCACTTGCGCTTCGGCTGTATCCAGATCTTTCTGCTCATAATAACTCTGCGCCAGCAGGTATTTGGACTCTGCCCCTTGTGCCGTACGCACTTCGGTTGCAAGCGTCTGGAGGTCCGGTTGCGCCTTGGTCCATTGACCGAGTGCCACACGGGCTTTGGCTCTGCCGTACAGCGCTTCGGCCTTTGTCTCCTCCGTCAGCGGCTGGTCACTGAGGATCTGGTCAGCTATGTCGATAGCCGCCTGATGACGACCGAGCGCCTGAGAGCACCGCAGGATACCCAGCCGCGCAATCGTCGTGTTCTCGCGGGTCGAAGCCAAGGCATGCATCCGATAGAAGCCCTCTAAGGCACACGCGTAATCGCCCTTGTCGTAGCATATCTCCGCTACGCGGGTAGCTGCCTCCTCCTGATAGGGGTTAGCATTCATCTCCGCTAATACCATATATTGCGCCAACGCCTCCGTATTCTTGCCCAGACGGTAATACGAGTCCGCCAGATAGTACCGCGCTACGGTGCAGTAACGTCCGCCGGCGCAATATTGGGTGAGGTAATTGGAGAGCGAGACGGTCGCTTTCTGGTACGCGGCCTGCATGTATTGCATCTCTGCTGCGGCGTAGATCAGGCTGTCCTCTTTGGTCGAGACGGTCATGTTGACCTTCGCCAGATTCTTGGTATAGGCGAGATATTCGTTCACGTTGCCGGTCTCGACATACAGCGCCTGCAGCGCATCGAGCGCCGTGTAAGCCTCTTCGGTTGCCGGATAAGTCTCTATCGTCTTGCGGTACGCTGCGATAGCCTGGTCGTTCTGACCGAGGTTGCGATAGAGCATCGCGCGCTCCAACGAGGCCTTGCGCGCTACCGACGAATGCGGGTACGAAGCGAGCAACTGCTCGTAGGTCACGATAGCCCCGCGCTCGTCGTCTTGTTGCAACTGCGCACGGGCAATCTCATAGACACCATCATCTGCGTAGTCGGATTTCGGGTAACGCTTCACCAAGTCACGCAGGACACTGATCTTCTCCGAATATTTACGTTGCAAACCAAGGGCGTAACCTCTCTGGAAGAGGGCATAATCAGTACCCGCTGCCTGGAGGTTGGACACCTGCGTATAGTAGGTGATCGCCTGTTGGAACTGACGGGCATTGAAATAACAGTCGCCTATTCGGTTGAGCGCGTCGGCGTATGTCGCTTCGGTAGCCAAGGCGGCATCTATATAGATAGAGAAAGCCTCTCGCGCCTGGTCGTATTTGTTCTGCGAGAAATAGGTGTAGCCCTGCAGGTACCGGGCGATGGAGTAGTTCTGCGAGCGTTTTGCATCGGGACGTGCAAAGAAGGCATCCAGATCTTTGGCGCACTCCTCGTAACGACGCAAGCGGTAGTTCGCTTCCGCGCGTACGTAGTAAGCCTCCGTGGAGTACTTATCTGACTCCGCACGATGCGCCAGCACCTCGCTCATCCACTCTGCCGACTGCTGCATCTTGCCTTGCAGGAAGTTATCCGCGCCTAACTGATAGCGCAGATACTGCTTGGTTTCTTTCATCTTCGGCGTGGGGTTCGGTATCGAATCCAGCGTCGAGATAGCGGCCGCGTAGTTCTTGCTTTGCATCAGCGCATCGGAGAGCAACTGGTAGATGCGGTTCTCGTATTTGGAATCCGGGAACTGATGCAGGAAGTCATTGAACGCCCGCACGGACTCGCCCAGAGCCGACGAGGACTGATAGGTACAGAGGGTGTAGTTATACGACGCCTCCTCTTTGATAGCCGGCGTCAGACCGTAGTTAGCTGCGGCCTGATAAGATAACTTCGCTTGCTCGGGCTGGTTCAACTGCACGTACGCATTACCCATCGTCAGACAGGTCGCCTCGGAGAGGGTGTCGTTCTCTTGTTTTACCTTCTTGAGCGCCAGTACCGCCTTGTCGTAGTGACCCAAACGGTACTGCGCCATACCGAGCATATAAACATCGTTACGCACGAGTTCTTCCTCCTGTTCTGCCGCCATCTTCATGTATTGCTTCAGGTGCTCGGCAGCTGCCTCGTTCTCGCCCTTATGGTACGCTATCTCGCCTAAGAGACGATGAAGCTCGCCGTTGTTCGTGCTCTCCGGATGCTCGCGCAGCAAGGTCTCCGCACGGCTCTCGACTTCCTCGTAGTTGCCCTGTGCATACTCGATCTGAACGATGTAGTACGGCACGGTCTTGGCGTACGTCGGTTCGTTCTCCAGCGCCTTAAAGGCCGGCAGAGCCTTGTCGTATTTCTCCTGTTTGTACATGCAGTACGCGTAGTAATAGGTTCCGCGAACTTTGTATCGGTTCTCGGATTTGGAGAGCTGGCCGAAGTATATCGACGCCCTCTGGTACTCCTGCATCATCAGGTACGCGTACCCGCGGTAGAAGGAGTAGTCCTGCTGGTGCGGACGCGTCAGGGCGTGTACATCAATCGGCTCCAAGACCTTCAGCGCCTGTTTGTAATGTCCTTTCTCTACCTGCAGCACGCCCTGCATGAAATGGATCTCATCCAGAAACGTGGTGTACGGATAAGCCTGCAGGTACTCCTTCAGGTCGCGTTGCAATAACTTGTCACGTCCGTCGAAACGGGCGGATAAGGCATTGTATTGCGTCTCCATCTCCGTCGTCTGGGCATAGAGCGGAGTAAGGAATAAGGAATAAAGAATAAAGACACAAATGATTCTGCCGATGGAAGCAAGTCTTTGCTCTTTTAGCGCAGCGGTCTTTACTCTTTTAGTGAAGCGGTCCATTATCGTGCTAATTTGATTTCATTCCACATCTCAAGCAACATCTCCTGGCTCTCGCCGGCGTCGTGCATCAGCGCGCAGCGGTCGATGATACTCTTGTCTGCATAGTAAACGGGGTTGAGGTGCAGCGCGTGCGGGTCAAGTAACTCGCCGTCCACCTCAATCGGGTCATTTCCGAAGAAATAAGAAGCGTCCACCGTCTCGGGCCACTCCTCTTCGTCGTTCTGCTCCGCTAATACATCAGCAGCAGCCAATGGACCGCCTGCGCAAGATACATAACCGATCTCGTCCATGTTTGCCAACGCATTGTCTGCACGGCACATATAGTCGATGAAGTACGTAGCGGCTTTCACGTTCTTTGCGTATTTCGGGATTACCCATCCGTCAAACCACACGTTCGAACCCTCTTGCGGTACGATGTAGTCGAGCATGACGCCCATCTCCGCTGCCTCTTCGATCGCGAACTGCGCATCGCCGGACCAGCTCAGGTTCATCCATGCTTTGCCTTTGGTCATCTCCTCCTTACCGAAATCCACCTCCCATCCGCAGATCTGTTTTTTCGCCTTCAGCAGAATGTCTTTGACCGCAGCTACGCGCTCCGGGGTGATGTCGCGAACGAGTTCGTCACGCGTCACTTCGCCAGCCTCGATCCGGTCAGCAAAAGCGTACAGTACCAATACCGAATACACGTCGCGGAAAGCATCCTTCATGAGGATCTTGTTCTCGAATTTCGGATCCAGTACCGCTGCCCAGCTCTTCAGGTCCTCGCGGTTCACGAACTGCGGGTTGTAGATGAAGCCTGTCGTGCCCCACATGTAACCGGCCGTGTAGTCGCTCACTTGGACGTCCGCACTCGGCGCCATCTGTTGGAACTTCTCCGTCACGAACGGGGAGATGTTGTCGAAATACCAGATGCTGTCAGCGATCAGTTCTTTCCGGATCGGCTGTACCAGACCTTTCTTCAGCATTCGCTCGATGATGTACTCCGACGGGCAGAACACGTCGTAGTCCTCGTGCCCGACCTCGATCTTCGTCAGCGCGGTCTCGTTGATGTCGAAGGTCTCATAAACCAGCTCCACTTTCTCACCGGTCTGTGCGTAGTACCAGGACTCGAAGTTCGTCTTGACGTTCTCGTCGATGTAGTCCGCCCAGTTCAGTACTTTGAGTTGATGTGCGCGGTCAGAACCGCCGCAGGAACTTAACACGATGGCTGCGATAGCCAGCATGGAAACAATTACTTTCTTCATTTTTCTTCTTGTTTAGAATTACGTATATTGATATAAATTAAAACGGTCAACATCACTAACAGGATGATCGTGAACAACGGTCTCAACTCCGGTGTCAGACCGCCTTTGCGGGCGTCGGAGTAGATGAACGTACTGAGCGTCTCCAGACCTCCGGAGCCTTTGGTAAAGAACGTCACGCCGAAGTCATCGACAGAGAGTGTCAGCGCCAGGATGAATCCGCTCAGCATGCCCGGCCATAACTCCGGCAGCATCACCATCCGCAACGCCTGTCCCGGCGTAGCACCAAGATCCAGCGCTGCCTCATACGTGTTGGGGTTCATGCGGCTCAATCGCGGCAGGACGCTCAGTACCACGTACGGCGTACAGAATACCACATGGGCTATGCACACTGTCCCTAAGCCCTGACTCATGCCCAATGCGACAAACAGCAGGAAGAGCGATATACCCGTAATAATATCCGGGTTGATCATCGGCACGGAGTTCAGCAGACTCACCACCTTGCGGCTTCTGGCGCGCATGTTGTAGATTCCGATTGCTGCAAGCGTACCGAGTATCGTAGCACACGTAGCCGCCACAAGCGCGATGACCACGGTGTACCAGATGGCGCTGTTCAGCCCCGCGTCGGCCTGGCCTGTAAAGAGGTTCGCGTACAGCTCCATCGAGAAGCCCGTCCAGTTACCCAAGACCTTGCTCTTCGTAAACGAGAACACGGCGATCAGCGCAATCGGCGCGTACAGCACCATCAGCAGCAGCCAGAGATAGAGCTGCGAACCGTAATGACGCCGCAGACCCATCCGCTGGCGGCGGAGCGTCTCTTGCTCCACGGGACTCAGGTCACGCTCTTTGCGACGGCTGTAGAAGATATAGCCGCCATATAGGACGGTTCCCAAGAGTAGCAGTCCCGCAAAGACCCACCAGATCCATCCGCGGTTCTTTTTCTTGTCCAACTGCTCATGCAGGTATGCCTCGAAGGTGTTATACGCGTTGCCGACCAATACCCGCTGTGCGCGGTTCTTGATCTCTTTCCCGTTGCGCCATACGGCCCATCGTACATCCGCTTCGTCCGTAAAACTATAGATACTGTCGAAGCCTTCTACCGGACCCTCCTTCACAAAGACGAAGTCAAAATCTGTCAGCGATAGCGGTCTGTCAGCAAAGCGGTCTGTCAGCGCAGCGGTCTGTATTCTGATATTCACCTTCTCCCCGGCGTAGCTCTCCGGGAAATCCGTCAGTACCTGTACATCCCCCGTCGCGCCGACCTTCAGCTCGTACGTCAGGTTTGATTGCGCAAACAGCGGAGTAAGGAATAAGGAATAAAGAATAAAGACAGAAATGATTCTGCCGAAAGAAACAAGTCTCATATCATCCCTCCTTTCTCTCCGTCATTGTTATTGTCGCCGAAGAACGACGTCAGGGCGATGATGATCAGCAGCACGAGCGACAGTACCGCACCGTAGTTCAGCAGGTCGGTCGTGGTGATATAGTCCTGAATGAGGCTACCGAACAACTTGATATTATTATGCGTCAGCAGCTCGGCTATCGCGAAGGTCGAGACTGTCGGCATGAAGACCATCACTACGCCGCTATAGACGCCCGGCATTGACAGCGGCACAATCACTTTCCAGAAACTCTGCCACCGGCTGGCACCCAAGTCCTGAGCCGCCTCCACAAGCGAGTTATCCATCTTCTGCAGGGTGTTGTAGATCGGGTAGATCATGAACGGCAGGTAGTCGTAGCAAAGGCCGAAAAGGAGTGCCCCTTCGCCCAACGGCAGACCGAGCATGTTAAATAGTTCCACCGTTGCCACCGTCCGCAGCAGGAAGTTGATCCACATCGGCAGGATAAACAGCATCGCCATCACTTTCGGCGTCTTGAAGTCCTCCTGCGCCATGATATACGCCGCCGGATAACCGATCAGCAGGCAGATCGCGGTATTGAAGACCGCAATCATCACTGAGTACAGGAAAGTCTGGATGGCTTCGCTATGAGAAAAGAACTTCGCGAAATTATGCAGCGTGAAATGTCCGTCAATATCCGTGAACGCGTACACGCCCACGAGAATCAGCGGCAGCACCACGAACAGCAGCATGAACAATATATACGGCCATGCCCACGTCCGACGCGAAGAAGCTATTTGAAGAATCTTATTCATTGCTTTACTAGTTTTCTAGTGTACTAGTTGACTAGTCGACTAGTTTGTCAATTAATATCTTATCCTTCGGAATCACGATTCCTACGCGGTCGCCGTCGTCCCACACGTCATTCGTGTTGACGTACAGGTCGTAACCCTCGTCCGTACGGATGGTCAGATGGTAGTGGTTGCCCTTATAGAGAATGAAATGTACTTCGCCGGAGAGCTTGCCTTCTTCCTCGTAGTCCTGCAGGTCGATGGAGCGGAACGGCACTTTGACTTGCACTTTCTTGCCGGGCTCCAGACCCTCGATCTGTTTGGGCTGCACTTCCCACTCGGCGCCGATGAAACGCACCTTGCCGTTCTTGAGCACTTCGCCTTCGAAATAGTTGTAGATATAGTGCTCTTTCTTCATGATCTGGATATCTTCCGGCCGCACGAGCATGCCCACTTCGGTGCCCGGCAGGTACTCATGGTAGTCCTGAATGAGGAACTCATAGTTATCCGCCGTCAGTACGCGCATCTCGTAATGCACGCCTTTGAAGATACAACTCTGCACCTCGCCGTACCATTTCGTGAATTTCCCCTTCGGCACGCGGTCCTCGTAGTCATCCTCTTCCTGTCCGATTATTTTTCCGCGTTTCTCATCCTCTTTGCGCCACACATAGATATCTTCCGGACGAATCACCACATCCACGGGGTTGTTCTCGCCGAAGCCTGTGTCTATACAATCGAAAACCTGACCGCAGAACTCTACTTTCTTGTCCTTGATCATCGTGCCGCTGAGGATATTGCTCTCGCCGATAAAATCCGCGACGAAGCAGTTCTGCGGCTCGTTATAAATATCTGTCGGAGTACCGATCTGTTGAATCTTTCCTTCGTTCATCACCACCACGCGGTCGCTCAGCGTCAGCGCCTCTTCCTGGTCGTGCGTCACGTAGATAAACGTGATACCGAGTTTCTCGTGCAGCTCCTTGAGCTCGATCTGCATGTCGTGCCGCATCTTCAGATCCAAAGCGCTCAGCGGTTCGTCGAGCAGCAGCACTTCCGGCTCGTTGACAATCGCGCGGGCTATCGCCACACGTTGTTGCTGACCGCCGGAGAGGGTATCTACCTTGCGCTCCTCGTAGCCCGTCATGTTCGCCATCTTCAGCGCCTTGCGCACTTTCTTCTTGATCGTCTCGGGGGCCTCTTTCTTCAGCTTCAGACCGAACGCTACGTTGTTAAACACATTCAGATGCGGAAACAGTGCGTACTTCTGGAACACCGTGTTCACCGGCCTCTTGTAAGGCGGCGTCTTTGTCACGTCCTCACCTTTCAACAAGATGTCACCACTGCTGGCTACCTGAAATCCTGCGATGCAACGCAGTAATGTCGTTTTTCCGCAACCCGATGGGCCAAGGATGGTCACGAACTCACCTTTTTTTACCTGCAGACTAACGTCATTCAGCGCGAACTTCCCGTCCTCAAACTGCTTGAAAACGTGGTTCACCTCAATGATAAACGGATTTTTTCCCATTTTCTTAAAACAAATAGATCGGTTTCTGTGCCCCTAAATCGGGTTTCTGTACTCCGAATAATTCATAAAATAAAAACGTTTTGTTATACATTATTACTTGCGCACATAGCACAAGCGTACACGTACGTGCACATTTCGGCTGCAAAGGTACAATAAAAAAATGACATACGCAAGCGTATGCCACTTTTTTTCGCTAAAAATGATACGATTGTACCTTTTTTATAAAGAATGATTATTTTTTCTTCTTGCTTCTGTTGTAGAAAGAAGTCGACTCTTTCTCCTGTACCGGTGCCGGAGCCGGAGCTGCTTGCTCTTTTGCAGGAGCTGCTTTGCTGCTTTCTTTCTTGTCATGCTTACCCTCGTAGATATTGATGATCTCAGTGTTGCCTACTTGGTTCAGCACGCCTAAAATGCTCGGATCCTTAAGAATCAGATATTTCTCGATATCCTCTTTCTTAACGTCTTTGTACATCTGAACATCCTGGAACAACGTACGTGCGTTCTCATAGAAACCTGCGAAACCGGTCAGGTATGCTTTATACTTGCCGCTGCGTTTCTCGATTTTGTAAACCGGATCTACAATCACGTCGCATTGGTTGGAGGTTACTGCTAAGTACTTAGCCTCTTCGCGAGCCTCCATGATGGTCTTGCAACGCTTCGACTCGGCCGCAATACGTTTAGAGAAGTCCGGACGTACATCTACTACCATTGCGGTTCCATTGATGTCTTGACGATTGATCGACTCGCTACGAGAGGTATAACTGAAGGATGAACAACTGCTCATCGCTACCGCAGCTACGATTACGGCTGCAAATATCTTTATCTGTTTCATGATTTATTCCCTTTCTTTTTATTGTTCTGCTCCGAAGAATGCTGCCAATTTGCTCTTTTTGGCCTTCTTGGCTTTTTTGTCTTTTTTTGCTTTGGTGTTAACGTTCGTTAACTGGGTAATGGACGATGAAGCCTTGGAGCTTTGGGTCGTGCATTTGATGTTGTAAACATTGCCGTTGCCGCTTGGCTTCTGGTAGTAATACTGCAAGAAACTCGGGTCTGTCAAAAGGAGGTACTTCTCGATGTCCTCTTTTTTGTATTTCTTGTCAATCACTTCATCCAGACCATTCATACCTTCTTTGTAGTAGCCTGCGAAGCCTGTAACCGTCGCGCGGTAACCGGTAATCGGACGGTTCTCTACTTGGAAAATAGGATCTACAAGCACATCAATGTCATTGTTCATGATACATTGATAGATGGCTTGTTGTTTAGCCTGGTTCGGGAACTTCTGGAAATCAGAGGTTGCCGTTACTTTCTTTTTGTAATTAATGTCCATGTCAGCGGTTGCCTGAGACGAGTTAATTACACGCTGATTCACGCTCGTACTACGAGAGGTGTACGAATACGTAGTACAGCCTACTTGTACCAGCATCAATCCGCCAAGTACAAGGGAGAAAAGAAGACTTTTCTTTTGCATAATACGTTGATTTTGGGGTTAATGAATAATAAGTTTTTAGTCCTTCGATTAAGGATTTTATTTAATATATTGTACACTCACTTTTTTCAATCTCGCAAGCGTGTTAATGCCCGCAAATACGCTCATCTGATTAGTGTTCATTGAGCAATCGTCTTTAAATACCGAAATTCCGTTCACCAGCATCTCTACCTCTTCGCCACGCTTTACCAAACTAATCGTGACCGGGCGATTACGACCCATTCCCATCTTCGCGGCTGCACTGCTCTTTACCTCCATTCCCGATGTATAGGAACACGTGCCCGCATGAACGGTTAACGTCTTGTTTCCGTTAAACTTGATTCCAACTGACGAGAACATCTTCGCCTCTTGGATGATAAACTGAAAACTGATCTGGAAATTCTTGCGGATATCGACAGGAACCATCACGTCCGATTGAGCCGTGCCGGTAGATGCGTAGTTGGTAATGCGCAACTCATCGTTCGCTATCTGGACACTTTTGGAATCATGAGAGAAAATCGACCAACCCCATTTGCTGTTGTCGAAGGTCTCTTCTAATACACTTCCTCCGATAGTCACTTTGCTACCTATGAGCTCTCTTATCAAATCTTGACACAGGGCATAAAGGTTCACCATTTGCCCGTTCTTTACTTCGCCCAACACAGAGGCCGGGCTCTCGATATTTCCCGAACTAACCTCTACCAGGTAGGCCTCTATATAAAACTGGCTTTCCGATTTGCTCAACGTAGATATACATAAATAATCTGCACCGCTCAGTTCGCCAAGACGATGTATCTCTTTTTTCGGAACATAACCGGTGTGCTGAAAATCCAATTCATTCAAAATCTGATCCATGTCGGAGCGGGAAATAGCTTCCCATCCGTCCACTTTGAATACTGCTTTACGCAACTCACCACGTAACATCGACTTTTCCAAACTCGTTACGTTACCCTCTTCCCCTGCCACGGGATCAAGTATGGCTACTTTGGTCTGCCCAAAACTAATGACCGAGGATAATAAAAGAATACCAATAAATATCTTTTTCATGCTTTATTAAATGGTTAAATTTCACGCACTATTTTCTTTAATTGATACTGTTTGGCGCTTTAACGGATACTTAATTTTCGCGCTTTATCTATGGGTAGTTAAATTTCGGCTGCAAAGATAATACAAAAAATCGACATACGCAAATTTTTTTGCAATTTTTTTGCTTAGCGGCACTAAATACCGCTCGGCGGGGTAGCGCCGGGAGTTAGACCTGCGGGGGGGGGAGAAACAACCGTAGGTGATTATGGCGGGGAGACGGATAGAGGCAGGCGGACGCCACGGACGTAATATTGCGCGAAAGAAGGAGTATCAGCGGGCGTGTGGAAAAGAGTATGGGGATGACGGTTGATTTTGGGATAGACGGGTTCGAAGGTGACGTCCTCCGCAAAGTGCTTGAGTTGGGCGTCGGTTATGGCAGGTGATTGCCGGGTTTGGCGGGCTTTGGCTTCTTGGGCTTGAGCCTGAAGCTCGCGGTAGATGCAGACGTAGGTATATTGGAAGAAGTAGCCATAGGCTTTGAGTCCGGGAGCGGGCTTGGCGTGGCCTTTGACGACGTTGAAATAATGGTGGAAGAAACGGAGCCGCCATTCGAGTGCTTCGGGGGTGTGAGCGTGCTCGAGGGCGTGGGCTTGGCGCTGGGCTTCTTTGATAAGTTCGCGGTTGGCCATACAGGCTGCGGACCATTTTTTCGGGAAATGGAATGTATAGAGTTGGAAGAGGCCTTTGTGGAAACGAGAGTGGCGTGCGATGATACGTTTTTTGTACTTACGTCCGAGTTTCTGCTCGTCCAAAGCACCTATGTACGAGTCGAAGCCGGCATTTAGGTAGAAGTACCGCACGCCTCTATAGTGGCGTCCGGATGGACTTTTGCGGCGGTTATCGATGCGCGTAGCAGGGATGTCCACAAAGGTCGCGATTGATGATTTCAAAGCGTCAATTACCTGTGTTTTTAAGTGCTTCGACATGATTTGTAAATAGTTTATTTGCAGTGGATTAGGAGTGTTGTTTGTGCTATAAAGTCTAGAATGGGTCTGACGCGGGGGTTGTTTGGGAGTTGTTTGGGGGTTATTCGGGGGACTTGGGTAGGTTTTTTGGGGTTGGTTGTCGCAACGATGCGACAAAAATGCACAATGTAGTGGGCGATCTTCTAAATCCGACGCAAAGGTACGAAAAATTTTTGAAATATGCAAATTTCGGGGCATGAAAAAGTATGAAAAATATATAAAAGTAGTAAAAATACTTGCGTATGTCATTTTTTTTTATTTTGTAGTAACGTCGGTCCTCCCTATTTATTATATTCCTCCCTATTTATTATATAATATAAACAGGGTCCCACCGAAAATACGTTCGCATATTGCTGGACATATACTAAGCATCGCGGACATTTTTTGAGAACCGCTAAAACGGTTTCCTGTTTTGCCCATACAAATACCATCTTATGCAAGCATAGCTATTATTTGTCTGTGCCAAACAGATAAAATTTCATTTTATTTTCAAAAAAATGTCCGAATGTTTGCGTATTTGCAAAATTTGTAGTATCTTTGCAGCGCAAAATCATTAATACAAGAAAATTATGCCTGAAATCAGCCGTTTTTACGGGATCATCATTAAGATGTTCTTTAAGCCCAAGGAGCATGAGCCGGCACACATCCATGCCCTCTATGAAGAATATATGGGTGTGTTCGATATCAATACTTTTGAGATGACGGAGGGAGATCTTCCTAATCGTGCCCAGAAAATGGTCAAAGAATGGCTAAACGAATATAAAGATGAACTACAGGAGATGTGGGAGACTCAAAAAATATTTAAACTTCCACCATTGAAAGACTAATATGATACCTCGAATTAAGTCATATCAACCGCTTGCGGATTTTCAACTGCTCGTTTCTTTTGATGATGGGCGGAAGGTTCGTTATGACGTAGCCGATGATATAAAGACGCTACCTGCTTTCCGTGATCTCAAGACAGAGCATGGTTTGTTTGAGAATGCCCAATTGGATGCAAGCCGTACATGTATCTATTGGAATGATCAAATAGATTTACCAAGTGATGCCATTTATGAATATGGCGTAGCATTGTAAGAAATCTACCGAATTTTTGACACAAAACCTCAAATATGTAAATACTCTACCGTATTACCCACCGCGGCGAGGTATTGCTGAAAAGCGTCTTGGGAGATGACGACTGTGCCGCGGCAGTCGTTGGGGTGGAAAGAGAGTGAAGGGGCGTCTTTCAAACGGCTGTCGAGAAAGAGAATGACGTGGTGGTCGGTGTCGTTAATAAGCCCGAAAGGGCTGACAGAACCCGGTTCCAGGCCCAAATAACGCATCATCCGTTCGGGCGAAGCAAACGATAGTTTGCCGGGGGCTTTCTTGCCCTGCGAGACGAGGATATCCTTCAGCCAATGCTCTATGTCATGAATCGCCAAGTCTTCGTCGCAAGGGAAACAGATGAGGTAATGCTGGTCGCCCTTGTGATTGCGCATGAAGATGTTCTTGCAATGCACCGACCCGTCGTCATGCCACCAACGCTTCGCCTCCTCGATGGTCTTGCCTTCGGGGTGGTTATAGGTCGTGAAGGGGATGTGATGGTCCTCCAGATACCGCAGCACTTTCTCCTGCCGCTCGGAAATAATCTCGTACTCCATACTATTCGTTCGTATTTGCGCACAAAGGTACAACAAAAATTGCACATATGCAAGAGCAAAAGACATTTTGCAAGAAAAATTTGCATATGTCAAAAAAAAGTCGTACCTTTGCACCCGCAAAGGTTTGAATATACCCAAATGAATATATGAAAGAGATAAGCACCAAAAAACTGATGGATACCATTATAGAAGGTATCCGCAACCGCAAAGGACAAAGAATCGTAACCATTGACTTACGCAAGATCAAAGAGGCTCCCGTCGAGATGATGGTCATCTGCGAGGGACAGAGTAACACCCAGGTAGCCGCTATCGCGGACGAGATTGATGATTTCGTTCGCACGACGACCCACGTACATCCTCTCTCCGTAGCCGGACAGGAGAATGCCGAGTGGATCGCGATGGATTATGGCACTATTTTTGTACATGTCATGCAGCGTGAGCCTCGTGCTTTTTACGACATTGAGCACCTTTGGGCTGATGGAAAAGTGACAGAACTTCCGGAAGTTTTGTAATTTACTATTTGGTCAAGTACCATTTACCATTTATTTGGTCATTTAGTCATTTAATTATTTTATGGCAGAAAAAAGAAATTCAAGACAGCAACCCCGCCCGAATAATCCGAACGGGCAACCTTCCGGTCCGAGGAGATGGATCGGTATCCTGCTCTATACCGCTGCTTTCGCCATCTTGGGATTTTATCTCTTTGGCGACAAAGAAGGCAATGGAGCGAGCAAGGAGTTGAGTTATACCAAACTGACCGCATATATCGATGCGGGAACGATTGAGAAGATCGAAGTAGCCGATGACCTGAAAGCTACTGCTACCGTTCGTCCGCAACACTATACCATGGTCTTCGGTACGCAAGGCGATGGTGAGAAGGCGAAAGGACAACTGCGTTCGCAGATTCCTTCCGTAGAGGAGTTCTCCAAATACATGGACTCCGTGAACGCCGGCCGCAAAGCCGATGGCAAAGCGGTTATCGACGTGACGTATGTCAAGAGCCATGACTACTGGTATCTGATACTTGTCAATATCCTTCCTTTCGTGCTGATGATCCTCTTCTTCGTCTATCTCGGACGAGGCATGGGAAGCGGTCTGGGCGGAGGTATCTTCGGCGTGGGCAAGGCCCAAGCGCAGCTCTTTGACAAGGAGAAAAAAGACAAAGTGACTTTCGAAGACGTGGCAGGTCTCTATGGCGCCAAACAAGAGGTGCAAGAGATTGTTGAGTTCCTCAAGAACCCCAAGAAATACACGGAGATCGGTGCGAAGATCCCCAAGGGAGCGCTTCTCGTAGGCCCTCCGGGAACGGGTAAGACCTTACTTGCCAAAGCCGTTGCCGGCGAAGCCGGAGTACCGTTCTTCTCGATGAGCGGTTCGGATTTCGTGGAGATGTTCGTCGGCGTCGGTGCCAGCCGCGTGCGTGACCTCTTCCGTCAGGCGAAAGAGAAAGCTCCGGCTATCATCTTCATCGATGAGATAGACGCTATCGGTCGTGCCCGTGGAAAAGGAGTCATGACCGGCGGTAACGACGAGCGCGAGAGCACGTTGAACCAGCTCCTGACGGAGATGGATGGTTTCGGAACGAACAGCGGCGTGATCATCCTTGCCGCTACGAACCGTGCCGATGTCCTTGACGCTGCGCTCCTACGTGCCGGACGTTTCGATCGGCAGATACATGTCGAGTTACCGGATCTTCAAGAGCGTAAGGAGATCTTCCAGGTACACCTCCGTCCGCTCAAACTCGATGAGACGGTAGATATCGATTTCCTGAGCAAGCAGACGCCGGGCTTCTCAGGAGCGGATATCGCGAACGTCTGCAACGAGGCGGCCTTGATAGCAGCACGCGGCGGACGCAAGAAGATCGGCAAACAGGACTTCATGGACGCGGTAGATCGTATCGTAGGAGGTCTGGAGCGGAAGAACAAGATCATGACCGAAGAGGAGAAACGCTCCATCGCTTATCATGAGGCAGGCCACGCTACCATCAGCTGGATGCTGCGATGGGCGAACCCCTTGGTCAAAGTGACCATCGTACCGCGAGGAATGGCTTTAGGCGCTGCATGGTACTTACCCGAAGAGCGGCAGTTGACCAACGAAGAGCATATTCTCGACGAACTCTGCTCGTTACTGGGCGGCCGTGCCGCGGAGCAGCTCTTCCTCGGGCAGACCTCCACCGGAGCCCTCAATGACCTCGAGAGAGCTACCAAACAGGCGTACGCCATGGTAGCGTACTACGGTATGAGCGAGAAACTCAAGGATGTCTCCTTCTACGACTCCACCGGCCGGTACGACTACGGCTTCACGAAGCCTTATTCGGAGCATACGGCTACCACCATTGACCAAGAGACCCAACGTATCATCGCCGACCAGATGGCGCGCGCCAAGCAGATCCTGACTGACCATGCGGAAGGGCATCATCAGATAGCCCAACTGCTCATCGACCGTGAGGTGATCACCTCTGAAGATGTGGAACGTATCCTCGGTCCGAGACCGTGGAAGAGCCGCGGAGACGAACTCTTGGAGGCCAATGCCGCTATCGCGGAAGCAGAGAAAGCCGCCAAACCCAAACGTCGTGCGCCGCGCAAGAAGAAAACAGAAGAAAACGCAAATCCTCAAAACGAAGCATAAATGAAAAAACTCGTTTTTACTCTCTCGCTCATTATTGCAGCGATGACTCTCCCGGCGCAGGAAGCGCCGGAGAAACTGCCGATGGACCCCGAGGTACGTTACGGCAAGTTAGACAACGGATTGACCTATTATATCCGTCATAACGAACAGCCCAAACAGCGCGCAGAGTTCCATATCGCACAGGCTGTTGGTGCTATCCTCGAAGAGGATCACCAGAATGGTCTGGCGCATTTTCTGGAGCATATGGCCTTCAACGGCACCCAACATTTCCCGGGCAAAGGCATCATCAATTATTTTGAGTCCGTGGGTGTGAACTTCGGTGGAAACATCAACGCCTATACCTCCATCGACGAGACCGTCTATCGCCTCTCGGATGTACCGACGTACCGCGCAGGAATCGTGGATTCTGCGCTCCTCGTCATGCACGACTGGAGCTGCGGTCTGCTCCTTCTGGACGAAGAGATCGATGCGGAGCGCGGCGTCATCCTCGAAGAATGGCGTACGGGTCGCACGGCGCGCCGTCGTATATGGAAAGAGATGAACGCGAAGATGTACCCGGGTACCCAATACGCGAAGCGTGACGTCATCGGCGACACCGCGGTCATCAATAATTTCGCATATCAGGCGTTGCGCGACTACTACCATAAATGGTACGGTCCGGACAACCAGGCAATCATCGTAGTGGGTGACATCAATGTCGATTCCATCGAGGCGAAGATCAAAGCCCTCTGGGCAGATGTTCCCCGTCGTGCCAACTACGGCGAGCGGCCTATCTATACCGTCAACCACAATGACAAACCGCTGGTGGCTATCGTGACCGACAAAGAAGCCGAAGGCAGCCGCGTGACGATGGAGTATAAGTTCGACCAGCTGCCCGAAGCCATGCA
>DGTR01000030.1 GCA_002394395.1 Bacteroidales bacterium UBA4331
GTCTGGAGAATACCTTCAAGGCTACTCTGGAGGGCGACGAGACCTTCTCGCTCAATGTTATCACGTATGGTAACGATGCCAACCAGGTTCGTATCTCCACCAACTACCGCATCCACGAGGACAACGCCGAGGCGGACGAATATATCGAGGGTCTGCTCTATGAGGGATGCAAGCCGTTCCTGGGCGATAATATCTCCTTCGAGGACTTCCACTCTACGGAGTCGAATGCCAACGTAGGTATCATGCAGAGCCAGAAAGTGGGGCCGGCTATCGCTGATGATATCACTACCAGCGCTATCTGGGCTGTGCTCGCAGCGCTTGTTGTGATCTTCCTCTATATCCTCTTGCGGTTCCGTAACTTCGCATACTCGGTAGGCGCCCTGACAGCTCTTGCACACGATACCGTCATCGTGCTCGGTCTGTACGCTATCTTGTGGAAGATCATGCCTTTCTCCATGGAGATCGACCAGGCATTTATCGCAGCGATCCTGACTGTAATCGGTTATTCAATCAACGATACCGTGGTCATTTTCGACCGTGTTCGTGAGTACAACAGCTTGTATCCGAAGCGCGAGCGCTTGCAGAACATCAACGATGCGTTGAACAACACTTTGAGCCGTACGTTCTCGACCTCAATGAGTACGTTCGTCGTATTGTTGGCGATCTTTATCTTCGGCGGCGAGACTATCCAGGGCTTCGTATTCGCACTTCTTGTAGGTGTGATCGTCGGTACCTATTCGTCTGTGTTCATCGCTTCGCCGATCGCTTATGACATTCAGTTGGCGCAAGCTCGCCGTGCTGAGAAGAAGGCAGAATTGAAGAAATAATGGCTCGCAAGCAAGCACAGACCTGTTCTTTCTGCGGTCGTCCGATGCCGGAGATGTTCGCCGGTGAAAGGGACAATGCCATGATATGCAGCGATTGCATCGAAGCAGGGCATCGTATCTTGGCGTCCCGACCGAGGGTAAGTTCGGTACAAGGTGATGACCTGAGTTTGGAGACATTGCCGACACCGCAGGAGATAAAGGATTTTCTGGATCAATACGTCATCGGCCAGGAGGAAGCAAAACGCTTCCTCTCGGTCGCTGTGTATAACCACTACAAACGTCTGTTGCAGGACAAAAGCGACGACGAAGTGGAGATAGAAAAGAGTAATATCCTTCTGGTCGGTTCTACGGGAACGGGCAAGACGCTGCTGGCTCGTACAATCGCTAAACTGCTGAAAGTGCCGTTTGCGATAGGTGATGCCACCGCATTGACGCAAGCCGGTTATGTTGGCGAAGATGTGGAGTCGTTGCTGGTTCGGTTGTTGCAAGATGCTGAGTATGATGTCACAAAGGCGCAAAGAGGTATCGTCTTTATCGATGAAATCGACAAGATTGCCCGTAAATCGGAGAATATGTCCATCACTCGGGATGTGAGCGGTGAGGGCGTTCAGCAGAGCCTTTTGAAGATGCTGGAGGGTTCTATCGTCAATGTGCCGCCTCAAGGAGGCCGCAAGCACCCCGACCAGGAGCTGATTCATGTGGACACGCATAATATTCTCTTTATCTGCGGTGGGGCTTTCGATGGCATCGAGCAGAAGATAGCCCAACGCTTGCATACCCAGGTGATCGGTTTCTCGGCTCAAGCAGAGGCTGAACGCATTGATAAGAATAATCTGTTGCAATATATCGCTCCGCAAGATCTGAAATCTTTTGGTTTAATCCCGGAGATTATCGGCCGTCTGCCGGTGTTGACTTATCTGCAACCCTTAGATAGAAAAGCCCTGCGCAACATTCTGACGGAACCTAAAAATGCATTGACCAAACAGTATGAGAAACTGCTGGCGATGGATAATGTGACGCTTACCTTCGATGAAGAAGCGTTGGATTATATAGTGGACAAGGCGCTCGAGTATAAGCTTGGCGCACGTGGTCTGCGAGGGTTGATGGAGACGGTGATGATGGATCTGATGTTTGAATTACCGAACCATAAGAAAACCGGCGCACCGCAGAAGTTCACGGTTACCAAAGAATTTGCCCGTGAGAAATTAGAAAAGGCAGACTTCGTCCGACTTCAAAATGCAATATAAGAAGAATAAACGCGACTCGATTGAGCCGCGTTTGTTTTTTAAAATCCGCTATATACAATCTCCAGTTTCATACCGTTCTTAGCCGACCGGATCTTCGTTGCGGAAACGGTTTGTTGCTGGCGAACGGAAGTGACTGCGGAGGCTGAGTTGGAGACAGTTGAAGTACCGATGGTAACGGGTACCAGGAGCATATTCAGCGTCGGATTATTATTCACCTCATATAACTTTTCCCTTAATATCTTATGCAATCTGTCGGTCAGGAAATCGGACATGTCGTACGAGTAGTAATAAATCGCATCCCCCACGGAGTCCACACCTTGCGTTAATGTCCCCAATAACGCGCAGGTATCGGAAGGCAATTCCCTGTTGAGGAAGAACCGCTCAAGGCTCTCCTCTCGAATCAGTAACATGTTTGACGCCGGTTGAATCCAGTCATTATAGGTCTTGTCGCTGGTCGAACCGGTGAATTTATTCTCCACACTCACGCGTACCTCTGCCTTGTTGACGTACGGCCATTTGACGGTGTCTCCCGTCAGCGGGTCACGCATGTTTTGAATGATCGTGTCCGCAATCTCTTTTAATGGGAATTGCAGGCGCGTATATACGCACGCGGGCGCGATAATATAATTATAGGTGTCGGAGTCATTTTGCAGTTTCTCGACCAACTCTTTTTTATCTTCGTAGTAGAGATGGTTCACAGTGCGCACTTCGGAGTTGGCATAAAACGCCTTGAAATCATGCACTACGGTGTCCCGGCCGGCTTTATTATACCCGAAACGGTAGTAAACACCCAACGCTATATCAGAGATATTAAGAATAGTGGACGAACCGAAGGAGGTCTCTATCAAGAGACCTTTGAAAGCCTCGTTGAAGGTCTTTTGGTCTGTAAAGGAGCGGATTGAAGCAAACTCCTGCATAAAATCATCATTCACACGCATCCTCACCATGGGCGAATAAGTGCCGTCATTATTCTGAATGGAGTCGAGTTTTTCTGAGGCAATCACAATGCGGTGATTTGTCAAGATACTCTTCTCCCGAGAGCAATAATCGCTGATATTCAAGTCTGTGGGATAAGTGCCGGAGTACTGGAAGGTCTGCTTGTCCATGAGATAAGCATTTACCGCAATAGGAGAGTTCGGATCTCCTTCCCAACTGGAATAATACATGAACAGACAAATAGAATCTACCGAATCCACCGCAAAATCTGCGGGGTACGAGTAGCCTTCCGGACAAGCCAATTGTGTTAAAATGGATGCTCTAAGCGTTCCGTAGTCCGTCTCTATCTCGCCTAAGAGAAAAGAGTCCGCCTGAGAGATGATGGCGTCGCAACTATCCACGACGGACGAGATACTAAATGTATCTGCCAACACGAAAATCTTGTCATCCGCATCCAAAACAGACTGACCGGTTGTCGCTACATCGTCCTTACACCCGGTCCACAAGCCCATTATAGCCGCCAAAAACACTATGAAAACAGTGCGATTACTCATTCCCTTCTTGTTGCAACAACGTTTGATAAAACTCCCATTGACGGGCACATGCATCATTCAAATCTTCCTTTGCTTCGTACGGCAAAATAGGTTTGCCTTTGGTCTCCGCGTAATTGGCCACACGCTGATTGACTTTCGGCGTTGCATAGACGATAGCATCCGAATAATCCACCGCCAGACGCAGTAATTCCTCGTATCCAACGGGGAAATCCGCAATGGATCGCACATCCGTGTTGGTGATGCCGTCAATGCGCAGTTTGTCCGCAAACTTCGTGGAGAAAGGCTTTTGGTATTCGTTATCGTCTAACATGAGTACGATTTTGGAATTCGCGAAGAACGGTTCGTCATTGAAAGCCTTCTTGAGATAAAGCGGCGCTAATGCACTCATCCATCCGGAGCAAAGAATGATATCCGGTGTCCAGCGCAGTTTCTTGACGGTCTCGATGGCACCGCGTGCGTAGAAAATCACGCGATCGTCATTGTCGGCATACTCCACACCATTCTCATCTGCCACACCTTTGCGGCGATGGAATAGATCATCGTTGTCGATGAAATAAATCTGGATTCTTGCCGTTTGAATCGACGCAACTTTAATCAGAAGTGGATGATCGGAATCCTCGATGATTAAGTTCATACCCGAGAGTCGAATCACTTCGTGTAACTGGTTTCTACGTTCGTTAATCTCACCAAACTTCGGCATGAAAGTACGCGTCTCATAACCGTGCGCCTGAAAGTATTCAGGTAACTGACGATTAAGCAGACGAATGGGATTTTCCTCTGCTAAATAGGGGGTGATCTCCTGCGAGATAAATAGGATGCGTTTCGGCTCTTTCATAGACAAAATACATTTTCGCAATGCAAAGGTACGAAAAAAAAATGACATATTAAAAAAAAATGTAAAAAAAGTGACGAAAAATTTTATTTTTCGACAAATTTTGACTATCTTTGCACGTTTTTTGGCAAATTAAATATAAAATTATGCAAATAGTTTCTACAAAAAAAGAGTTACAAACTCTTGTGAAGGCTTGTAAGGAGAGCCACAAAACAATCGGTCTGGTGCCCACAATGGGGGCGTTGCACCAAGGTCACGCTTCGCTCGTGAAACGTGCCGTTGCTGACAACGACATCTGTGTTGTTTCGGTCTTTGTTAATCCCACACAATTTAATAATAAGGAGGATTTGGCAAAGTACCCGCGTAACATTGAGCGAGATGCGGAACTGCTGAGTTCCATCGGAGCGGATTACGTCTTTGCGCCGACGCCGGAGGAGATGTATTCTGAGGAAGAAATGAATACGACTTTTGCGTTCGATTTTGCCGGCCTGGATCAGGTCATGGAAGGAAAAATGCGTCCCGGACATTTCAACGGAGTAGTGCAAGTGGTGAGCCGCTTGTTCTATCTTGTCCAACCGGATAAAGCCTATTTCGGAGAGAAGGATTTCCAGCAATTAGCGATCATTCATCATATGGTAGAGCGTAGCTCTATGGCCGGCACATTCGGAAATCTGCAGATTATCGACTGTCCTATTGTCCGTGAAGAATCCGGTCTGGCGCTTTCCAGCCGTAATGAACGTCTTTCTGCAGCAGAAAAAGAAACTGCTCTGGCTATCTCGAAAACGCTTTTTGAGTCGTTGAAATGGGCAAAAGAAGCAACAGCAACCGCTTCATCCGCACACCAAAACCTCGCACACTCCGTTGCTGCCGTCCGGCAACGCGTGATGGATACCATCAACGCCGTTCCCGGTCTGGAAGTGGAGTATTACGAGATTGTGGATCAGACGACACTTCTTCCGACGGACACCTTCGAGCATGCCATAGGATGCGTCACCGTGTATTGCGGCCCTGTTCGCTTGATTGATAACATCAAATACGAATAACCTTTCCATTGAGATTCAGTAAGTCTGTTCCCGACGGTCAAACGACGGTCAAACGACGGTCAACCGACGGTCAAGGCTTACGTAAGTACAATGCTACACCCTCATAAGGACCCGTGAAAATCGTTTTTGATCAACATATTCCTTTTCTTTTGGAAACCATCCAGCGTGAATGGCCGGAAGTGCAAAATTATCCGATGGAACCGGAGAAAATCGATGCTTCTACCGTGCACGATGCCGATATTTTGATCGTTCGCACGCGAACCAAAGTGAATGAGCTGTTACTGAAAGGGTCAAACGTGCAGTTGGTTTGTACGGCTACCATCGGTTATGACCATATTGATACTGCTTATTGCGAGACTCACGGAATACGGTGGATGTCTTGTCCCGGATGCAACGCACAGGCTGTCTGCGACTATATAGAGGAAGCCATCGATGAGTACATCCGGGCATCCACTCCCGCTTTGCCGCTAACCATCGGTGTCGTTGGCGTCGGGCATGTAGGGAGCAAAGTGGCAGCGATGGCAGAGCGGAAAGGAATGAAAGTCCTCCTCAACGACCCACCAAAAGGAATTGGTGTTTCTCTCGATAAAATCGGAAGGATTAGCGATATTATCACCTTCCATGTACCGCTTAAGACCTCTCCGGCAGAGTATCCTACGTATCACCTTTGCGACGAAGCGTTTCTGGCAAAATGTAAACCCGGAGCACTGATCATCAATGCTGCCCGTGGAGGCGTGGTGGACGAGGAGGCCTTGTTACGCAGCGGGCATCCTTTCATCTTAGACACTTGGGAAGGAGAGCCGGATATCAATCCTGCCGTTTTGAACGGTGCTTTTCGCGCTTCCATGCACATCGCCGGCTACTCGGTGGAAGGCAAACGAAACGCATCGCAAATGTGTCTGAATGCTATCGCGGAGCAGTTCTCGCTCCCGAAAATAGATATATCGGCTTACCCGTATCTTGGTCCCTCGGCGGCTCCAAAAAATGGCGAACCATGGCTTGATGCCATCTCTCGATCTCTCAAGGCGCATCCTGAGAATTTTGAGGCTTTGCGCAAGGACTATCCGTTAAGAGAAGGGTAGTTTTGTGCTCGATAGTACAATTTATGGGCTAAAAGTGCTGTTTTTTTTGCATATATGCAAATTTTTTTGTACCTTTGCGCCCGATTTGATAAAAGTAATTGATAATAAACAGAATAAATGGCAAATTTTCAGAAGTTGACTCCTCGTTCGGAGGATTATTCAAAATGGTACAATGAGTTGGTCGTCAAGGCCGATTTGGCGGAGCAGTCTGCGGTGCGCGGATGTATGGTGATCAAGCCTTACGGTTACGCTATCTGGGAGACTATCCAGGCAGAATTAGATCGTCGTTTCAAAGAGAAAGGGGTAAAAAATGCCTATTTCCCCCTCTTGATTCCGAAATCGTTCCTCAGCCGTGAGGCGGAGCATGTGGAGGGTTTCGCCAAGGAGTGTGCAGTCGTTACCCATCACCGTCTGATGAACGACCCTAATGGCAAAGGCGTAGTAGTCGATCCACAGGCAAAGTTGGAGGAAGAGCTGATCATCCGTCCGACTTCGGAGACCATCATCTGGAGTACTTACAAGAACTGGATCTCGTCGTACCGCGACCTGCCTATTCTCTGCAACCAGTGGTGTAACGTGATGCGTTGGGAGATGCGTACGCGTCTCTTCCTGCGTACTGCCGAGTTCCTCTGGCAAGAGGGTCACACTGCCCATGCGACCAAGGAGGAGGCAGAGGATTACGCACGTCAGATGTTGGATGTCTATGCGGATTTTGCGGAGAGTGTGATGGCGATTCCTGTTGTCAAAGGAGTCAAGTCCCCCAACGAGCGTTTCGCGGGCGCGCTGAATACCTATTGTATTGAGGCGATGATGCAGGATGGCAAAGCGCTCCAAGCCGGTACGTCGCATTTCTTGGGGCAGAATTTTGCGAAATCCTTTGACGTGCAGTTCCTCACCAAGGAGAATAAATATGAGTATGTATGGGCTACCTCGTGGGGCGTTTCGACCCGTCTGATGGGTGCGTTGATCATGACGCACAGCGATGATAACGGACTGGTTCTTCCACCGCATCTGGCGCCGATTCAGGTAGTTATCGTTCCGATTTTCAAAAAACAGGAGGATCTGGACAAACTGCTCGCCAAACTGAACCCGATTGCTGATCAACTGAAGGCACTTGGTATCCGCGTCAAGGTAGATGCTGACGAGAAATATACACCGGGTTACAAGTTCGCTGACTACGAATTGAAGGGTGTACCTGTTCGTCTGGCGATGGGCGGTCGTGATCTGGAGAACGGTACGATTGAGATAGCACGCCGTGATACCCAGACCAAAGAGACCATTTCTATCGATGGAATCGTGGAAATCGTGAAGAATCTCCTGGAGGAAATACAGAAGAACCTCTTGCAAAAAGCACTCGATTTCCGTATTGCCAACACCCGTGAAGTGAATAGCTACGATGAGTTTAAAGAGGAACTCAAGAAAGGTGGTTTCCTGCTCGCCCATTGGGACGGAACGCCGGAGACCGAGCAGCGCATCAAGGATGAAACGAAAGCAACTATCCGTTGCATCCCTCTGGCAGACCTGCCGGGACATCACAACGAGCCGGGCAAGTGCATCCTGACCGGAAAACCCTCTGCGGGACGCGTTATTTTCGCCCTGAATTATTAATTGGCACAATATTTGTCAGTAGCCTTGTGAAATGAAGCGACTACTGCACATAGTACTGGTTTTGGCAGTGAGCATGAATATGTTCGCTGCCTCTCAGTATATGGACTCCTGTGCTATTTCCGTACGCGATGGCGACACACTTTATCTGGCATGGCTGCATGAGGTGTGGGTCTATCCGCCGATGAAATTCAAGAACAAGAAGCAGGAGAAATTCTACTGGCGAACCGTGCGGGATGTGAAAAAATGCCTGCCTTATGCCAAGATGATCAGCAAAGATATGGAATACGCGGACCAGGAATTAGCCAAACTGCCGGATAAAAAAAGCCGTAAGAAATGGTGGCGCGCCTTCGAAAAGCAGCTATTTAAAAAATACGAGAAGGATTTCCGGGGTATGTATGCCTCCCAAGGAATGATGCTCATGAAACTCATGGATCGGGAGACAGACCGAACGAGCTATGAACTCATCAAGCAATACAAAGGTAAAACCACCGCGAATTTCTGGCAGTTTGTCGCCAAACTGTTCAAGAATGATCTGAAAGAAGAGTACGATGCGTCCGATAAAGACCGAATCGTCGAGCGCGTCATCAACTTAGTGGAAGCGGGCCAACTATAGGTTCGCTTCTCCTTCTTCCTCCTTGTCGTCTATCTTCTCCTGGATGATATTTCGCCGCGTAAGCAGCATCGCTTGCAGCACTATCGCCGGCCAGATGGCTGCAAAATTCGGATATAGAGTAGCATAATGCTGGTCGGTCATGCGATAGGCATATATGATCATCAGAATATAAAAAAGCCCCGCTGCAGTAATGGTAAAAAAGACCAACGTCATTCGTCCTCTGTAACTGAAAAAGCACAGCAGACACAGAATACTGCCCCACAACATCGCCTTGCTGCAATAATACAACCCTTTCACGGACATGACCTTCACCACTTCTTCAGCCCCGGTACTTAGTTCTCTTTGCATCACGATAAACTGCTTCTGGTCCTCCATTCTGAAACTGCGGGTATATAGTATACCCGTGTCGCTCTGGAAATTAAATACCGGTCTCGTGCCCAATAAAGCGGCAGCGATGATGGCGATTGCCATATAGACCCAGCGTCTGAGCATGCGAGGAGGAATGATAGATTTTTTCTGTTCCATAAGTAAGCAATTATTTTTCGTTCATGTGTAATTTTCGACGGGAGGCTAAAAGCACGATGACCGCGGTGACAGCAGAGAGGGTGTCGCTAACGGGAATCGACCACCATACGCCGTCCAACGGATCTGCAAAAACAGCCGGCAGAAACAACGCCAGCGGAATGAGATAAATCACCTGACGCGTGAGACTCAGGAAAATAGCTTTTCCCGCTTTGCCGATGGAGGTGAAGAGGTTTCCCGTAACCATCTGAAAACCAATAATCAACATCGAGGAGCAAATGATTCGCATCGGGCGAATCGTCCGGCTGATTAGTTCTCCGTCATGTGTAAAAATTCGCGTCATTGCCTCCGGGAAGCATTCTCCTAAAATGAACGCGATGCCCATGACGCCTGTCGCATAAAGGCATGTGAGGTAGAATGAGCGCAACATCCGGTCGTAATGTCTGGCGCCGTAGTTATACCCCGCAATAGGTTGCATGCCCTGATTCAGACCCATCACAATCATCGCAAACACAAACGTCAGACGGTTGATCACCCCATACGAGGCAATCGCCAGGTCTCCTCCGAAAGCCTTCAGTTGGTTATTGATGATGATGACGACAAAACAATGCGCGATATTATACAGGAATGGCGACATTCCGATCGCCAACGCACGGACGGTAATATGCTTGTTCAAACGCCAAATACCCCGATGAAATCGAATTAATTCGTTCTTATCCAGGAATTTGGTGAACTGCCAGATAACAGCTACCGCTTGACTCAAAACAGTCGCCAGAGCCGCTCCGCGAA
>DGTR01000013.1:0-1203 GCA_002394395.1 Bacteroidales bacterium UBA4331
TCTTCGGCATTCTTTGCCGCTTCGTCTCCATAGACATGCGGGTGACGGAAGATGAGTTTGTCGCAGAGCCGGTTGCAGACATCGGCTATATCAAAGTCGTTTGTCTCGGAGCCCATTTTGGCATAGAAAACAACGTGCAGAAGCACGTCTCCGAGTTCTTTGGAGATCTCCGTCATATCGTGGCGAGAGATGGCGGTCGCCAGTTCGAACGTCTCCTCGATGGTGTTCTGACGGAGGGAATCAAAGGTCTGTTTGCGGTCCCAAGGGCATTTCTCCCGGAGGTCGTCCATGATATCCAGAAGCCGTCCGAAGGCGGCTAATTGTTCTTCGCGTGTATGCATGAGAAAGTGGAAAGCTAAGAGCCAAGAGCTAAAAGTTAAGAGTTAAAAATTATTCAGTGTCAGATTACCGTGGTGGTCGAGTTTGGCGTAGGTCCATTGCTTGAAACAATCGCCGAGGATGATGACGCGGCTTCCGGACGGGATCTGCAGGTCGAGTTCGATATGCCGATGGCCGAAGATATAGTAGTCGCGGTGGTTGTTTTGCTTCTCTTGGTCTTTGGCAAAAAGCACCAGTTCCTCTTTGTTCTCACCTTTGTACGGACAGGGGTTTTCGAGCTCTTTGAGGCGGCTTTTCTTCGCCCATTCGTAGCCGAGTTTGTTGCCCCAAGCCGGCGGCAGGGCGCGGAAACAGAACTGCAGGAACGGCGAGCGGAATATCTCACGCAGTTTCATGAACCGCTCAATCTTTTTCTTCACGTCTTTAGGGTATATTTTCTCCCAATCGGAAGGCAGTAAACCATCGCCGTGCGCGAGGTAGATTGCCTTGCCGTAACGGAGGATGGTACATGGCTCGTAATGGATCTCAGCGCCGGTCAGTTCTGCCAGACCGCCAAAGGTCCATAGGTCATGATTGCCGGTGAAGAAATGGACATGAATGCCCTTTTTGATGAGTTTGCGTATCTCGCGGCAGAAGGGGTGATATTGATGTTTGCTTTTGTCGTGGATGTAATACTCCATCCAGAAATCGAACATGTCTCCGAGCATGTAGATGGAGACGGCGTCCTCACTCATCTTCTCAAGTAAGTTAATCAGTTTTTTCTGGTGCGCCCAGCCTTTCTCGATGGCCAAACTGCCTAAATGTGCGTCGCTTAAGAAATAAATCATTTAGGATTTCAAATTTATGATTTCAGATTTATGATTT
>DGTR01000013.1:1300-2002 GCA_002394395.1 Bacteroidales bacterium UBA4331
CCGAGTTCGAGTTTGGCTTCTTCGCTCATCATATCCTTGGTCCATTCGGGTTCAAAGACGATGTTGACGTTTACGTCTTTAATCCCCTCAACAGAGCCTACTTTCTGGCGGATGTCCTCCACCAGAAAGTCTCCCGCAGGGCAGGAAGGCGCCGTAAGTGTCATTGTGATATCACATGTGCCATCTTCCTTGATATCAATGCCGTAGATGAGTCCGAGGTCATACACGTTTACCGGTATTTCGGGATCGAAGACGGTCTTGAGCATCTTCAGGATGGCTTCTTCTGTCTCTAAAAATTCATTCATAATGTGTTACTGAGCCACGCGTCCGTCAATGGTATAAATCTTATCCCCGCGGAGAATGAAGATTTGTCCGTTACGAATTATTTTTTTGCTTTCTATTTTGTCGTTTTGTACGTCGTCTATACCAACGGTAATGGGTTCAAAAATAGCTGTGATACTCATAGGACCTTCTACCGTAATGGAGCGATTCGAATCGGTATTACCATCCGACCATCTGACGAAGTTATAGCCGTCGTAAGCATAAGCATAAACGTTCAGCACGTATCCTAAGGGGTAATTTCCAGACATGCCGTTCGGCCATACGTAACCGCCTTCCGTAGCGTCAATTTGGACGAGATAGGTAGGAACGGTAAATGCTTGAACGGTGACGTAACTACCGTAATAGATAACTCCGTATTGG
>DGTR01000013.1:2183-32090 GCA_002394395.1 Bacteroidales bacterium UBA4331
ACCATCTGGAATAGCATCACATAAACAGAATCGATAGCGGCATCCCAAGTGAAGGTCAACTCATGTCCGTTCGCTTCGCCTTGCAAATTAGAGAAAGGTTCCGGTACATTTTCGAGAGATATATCTCCTGCATCGACATAGCGTGCAAGCGGTTCACCCTCAGCGCTTAACGGGCGTATATACACATAGTGTATGCCGGGAACGTTCGTCGTGAAATGATATTCCGTTGTGTTCACCGTATCTATTCTTATGACATCGCTGTAGTAGTAAATTTCTATCAGGAACAGGATATTCTCTTCGTTGCATTGCCATGTGAGATCAAGTGTACGCGAGTCTGCCGAGGTGAGGCTGATGTTCGTAATCTCTGTCTCGCTCTTGTGCAAGACGATAGTGTTCGGAGCAAAGACTTCGGTCAGTTCATAGGGTGACACAGGTTGTAGCGACCACTGAATTTCTCTACCATCCAAGAAGTCTTCTATCCAGTACGTGAGGGATCTTTCGTTATAGACGGTGAGTCTTCCGAGGTAGCCATCCGTTACGTCATAGACGTGCAGATAATAGTAGTCCGACGCTATATCTACGTCCCAAGTGAATTCCACTTTGCCGTCAGCGACAACTGCCTGCAGATTATATGGGATATAGAGGTAAGAGTCGTCCTGTTGTGGTGCTACCCAACTATACAGATTCGTATCAGAGAAGTTCGCAAATATGTAATTGCCGTTCAAATAATCCCGAACAAAGAGGTTTGGTAACGTATTCCAAGAGTTGTTCTCTGCATTGTACTTGAGGATTTCTTTTTCCCAAGAACCGGCTTGGCGGAACTTAAACTCCGAATTAGGAGAAGCGGTAATCGTAGCTGTCCAAAGTCCGTTTCCAACGTAGCTCATCGTGGTTCCTGTCCAGTTATCGAACGAACCGATGACCTCTACGGATTCGGGAGCGTCCTGCGTAGGCGCAGAGAGATAGACGGTATAGGTAGTAACCAGATCGAAACATGGGTTATTGTGGTTCTTCCAGTATGCAACCTCATAGATATAAGCACCCGGTGAATCGTAGTAAATATCCACCTCTCCTGCGACGCCAGATATATTGAATATGGCTTCTTTGCCACCCTTATGCGTCCAAGCATCGTAGTCTCCAGTCTGGTTCTCCCAAGAGAAGGAGCCGTCGTTATTGAGTTGGACAGGCTTAGCGTAATCGTCACCGGTGTATGGTATTTGTGCTGCGTACCAACCCGGGAAACCTACTAATGGATTCATATGAACAAGTTGATCCGGATCGGTCGTCCACGATGAATAGCTGCCGGCAATCACAACAGGGAAACATGGTGCATCGACATAGTAATGACAAATGACGATATTATCCGTTGTGTTATAGCCTGCTGCGACGAGGTCCGCTACTGTAGGAACGCCATCGGAGCTCGGTTCTACGAACTTGGAATGCGATACATAGATGGCACTTGAAGCCTGCGGAGCGTTGTTGTACTCGTTATAGAGTGCTTTCAATCGGAGCGTGTCGCCCTCCTCAATATTCATTGATTCAAACTGTTTGGATTGTCCGTCAGCGGTCAACAAGCCATAGATATACAAAGATCCCGTATTATCGGTAATGTAGAAATTACCATAGAGGGTGTTGGAAATATTGCTTACTACGCCGGTAAGGATACATGTATCTTTGGCACTCTTGATAGAGAGGAACTGCGCAATGGTCTTTTCTCCCAAGTTGGTAGGAGGAGTGGATTTCGCAAGGATTTGGCACGTACATCCGGAAGCGAACTCCGGTGTAGAGTTGTATTTGGTCAGACTACCGGTAACCTCCACATAATCGCCGACCTCAGGAACGGCGTCCGGGGATACATTACATCTGTAAGCCTCTAAGATGCTACCTCCATTCTCCGTATCCGCCATCCAGAACGTGATATTTCCGAATTGTTCGTTATAAGCGGTTTGGATGCGCGTTACGTATCCGCGAATGGAATAAACTGCTCCATTGTTATAGAGTTCGTTGTTAGCAGAAACGGACAAAGCAGCTTCGCGAGCCTGCTCGCATGTATTGATGGTCTCGCCGGTGTTGGAAGAGAGGCTAATCTCCACTACATATGGGTCATGGTCAGAGTACGACATCTGCGATGTCACGCCCACTGAACAAGTTGTACTTCGGTGATCTACATAGGCGTTGGTGACCTGCTGCGCCATTGTGCTGTTGGCGAAGACATGGTCTATCAACTCTCCTCCGCCGTAGCAATGTGAGTATATATTTGCATCGTTGAATCGCAACAACTGCTCGGTATAACCGGCGTCGATGATGTATGAGATAGGTTCTTCTCCGTACTCGCAGTTGAGGTCTCCCAAAATCAGAATATCGGGATCCGTGCTCACGTATGAAAGTGCATTCACAAGGTTGGTCGCGTTCGTAACACGTTTGGCATTTCCCTCGTCGTTAGAGGAGTCTTTCGCCTTGAAATGGTTCATACTAAGTACCAGTTTCTCTCCGTTGGAGTTGAGTTGGAAAGCCTGGTAACGCATGGTGTTGCAGTAATATGTCACATACGTAGCGGGATAGTTGCTCCCAACGGGTTGTACTCGGTCGGAGCGATAGATGAAGCCGGATTTGATGTTATTGTTATGGGTTGCGTCCCAATCCTCATCAATATAGTCCGTCACAGCGACATAGGGATCTCCGTTGACATAGGAGTTGGCAGTGGCAGCCAAGTGCTCAAGGACGTCCGGTTTGGCCTCTACTTCGCAAAAGGCATAGATGTCCGCATCGATATCCAGCATCATATTTACAATCTTGTTGGTCTTTGCTGTCATTTGCGATTCGGTGTAGTTTCCACGTCCGGTATTGGAATGGATGTAATAGTTTTGCAAATTCTGTGCGCACACGCGAAGAGAATTGGATTGACTAAACGCTGTAATACTCCATGCGAGCATCAAAAGCCAAAGTAGATGTTTTTTCATATTGTTGATATTTTTTGTTTTCTGTAATATGGTGGAGGTCATTTAGACCTTTGCGGGTGCAAAGGTACTGCTTTTTTTTGACATATGCAAATATGCGCGCATTTTTATTTTATTTTTAAGGAGAAAAGGGACAGAAGAAGGACAGGACGTACTGTGGAGTAAGTGACTGCGATTAGGGTACGTAATGGGTAGTACAATAACTAACGAATATCCAACGAATCACTAACTTATCACTAACGATTGGACTTTTTTAGGGCCGGATGTCGGATACCATCCGACGCAATAAACGAAAGAAAAAAATGCACTGGCGAAAGTGGCGATATTGGCGATATCGCCATGCAAAAAAATGACATAAGAATTGTGAGAATTCTGAGAAATCTCACTTTTCTCAGTGCAAATTTTTATATAGGCGGCATCGGATGCCGGGGAAAAGAAGAAAGGGCGGGATTCAATCCCGCGGAACTACCAAGAAAGAAGAACCTGAGAAAGAAAAACATGTTTTTTCGTATTTTCATTTGCGTATATGAAATATTTTTTGTACCTTTGCAGGCGATTTATCATGAGAAACTGAACGTACCAGTGAGACACACCATTCCGATAGTACTATTGATGCTTATGCCGTTAGTGGCAAGGGCGGAGCGGATCGATCCGGTGGTTTCCGAGACCGACACGCTGAAGGTGGAGACGTCGCGTCGCGGACATTTGATTAACTCGCTGGATGTGCTGAACGGTCAGACGGCGGGTGTGACGGTGGGTTCGAACACGAATCCGGAGGCGATGCTTTCGTCCGTCCGAGTGCGTGGCAACCACTCCTTGACCGGGGGTAACGAACCGCTTGTGATGATAGACGGCATGTCGTCCGATCTGCGGACGTTAGCTACTATTTTTCCGGGCGATATAGAAAGTTTCACTATACTGAAGGATGCCGCTCAGACGGCTCAGTACGGAGCCCGCGGCGCGGCGGGTGTGATCGAAGTTCGGACACGCCGCGGGGCGGAAGGGAAGATCCATGTCTCGTACGCGGGTAATATAGGTTTCGCGCACGCGGATAAGTTCCTGAGGATGCTGAATGCGGATGAGTACCGAGTGCTGGCGAGCAGCCGCGGTATGAAGATCGTGGACGGCGGCAGTTCGACGGACTGGCAGCGGGCGATCATTCGCACCGGGTTGGTACACAATCATCATATTGCCATCGGCGGGGGAACAGAGACCAGCAGTTATCGCGGCGCGATCAGTTATAGCCAGAACAACAGTATCGTCCGCGAGATGGGGACGCGCAATCTGACCGCCAAAGTGGATGTGACGCAACACATGCTGTCCAAACGGCTGACGTTCGATCTGGGTCTGTTCGGCGCGCTGGGACATAACCAATACCTGAACGACGTGCAGAAGACGTTCTATTCGGCCGCGGCATTCAATCCCACTTTCCCTAATGAACGCAACGCTTCGGGCGGTTATAGCGGCTATGCCGATGCGAGCCAAGTAAACCATCCGATGGGTCTATTGGATATACAGAAGCACAACGAGGCGATGCATTTCAACACGCATCTGCGGATCAAAGGCGATATCGGCTACGGTCTGACGGCGGCGATTTATGGCAGTTACAGTTACGACGCGGACGACGAGAGCCATTTCTATCCGACGTACATGGAGAGCACGGGCAAGGTCTATCGCGAGGCGGGGAAGAGCCATGTGTGGCTGACGAATATCGTGCTTCATTACGGGCACGAATGGCAAGGTTCTCACCGGCTGGAGGCGGATGTGCTGGGCGAGTTACAAGGCCGGACGCTGACGGGTTTTCACACAACGATCAACCGCTTGGCGTCCAATGCGTACGGGTACGACAATATATCCGTGGGTGCATTGCGTCTGTGGGACGGCAGCGGCAGCAGTTATGAGCAGCAGCGGATGGCTTCCGTCATGGGGCGTGTGAGTTATACGGCTCTGAACCGCTATACGTTCACTATCTCTGCCCGCGGGGATGCCAGTTCGGTAGCCGCGAAAGGGCATAAATGGGGTTTCTTTCCTTCCGCCAACATCGCTTGGAACATGAAGAACGAGCCGTGGCTGCGGGACGAAGAATGGCTGACGCGGCTGAATATACGCGCCGGCTGGGGTCTGTCCGGTAACTTGGGAGGTATCGCGGCTTATCAGTCGCTGAGGCTGATGACGCCGACCGGTATCACGGAGTCGGAAGGTCTGCCGGATGTGATATTGGGTATCGCGCGGAACGAGAACCCGAACCTGACGTGGGAGAAGACGCAGACGGCGAATGTGGGGATGGAGTGGGGATTCTGGAAGAACAGGGTGGTCTTTACCGCGGATTATTACTACTCGTATATCTACGATATGCTGTATAACTACACGATGCCGGTTCCGCCGTTTATCTACGACAAGATGCTGGCGAACCTGGGCAAGATGCAGAACCAGGGTGTGGAGATCGGTTTCGGTCTGGCGGCAGTCCAAACAAAGGACTGGGGGCTGAATATCGGAATTAACTTGACGTGGCAGCAGAACAAGTTGCTTTCTCTGAACGGTTATTACGAGAACGAGTATCTGACGGCTCCGACTTATACGCCGATTGCGTCGGTCAACGGCGCGGGTCTGCACGGCGGCAACACGGATGTGGTGTACCAGATTCCGGGTTATTCGCTGGGTGTGTTCTATCTGCCGCATTGCACGGGTCTGACGACGACCCCGGCGGGCGAGCGGGTGTATGAGATTGAGGACTTGGACGGCGACGGATTTGTTGATTTGTCGGACGGCAGCGGCGACCGGCGTGTGTGCGGTCAGGCGACACCGAAAGTGCTGTTGGGCAGTAATATCTCCGTCCGGTACAAACAGTTTGATCTTTCGATTCAGTTGAACGGCGCTTTCGGGCATAAGATATACAACGGAACGGCGCTCAGTTATATGAATATGGGTTCAATGCCGTATTACAATGTGATGAAGGATGCGAGCGAGCGCAATATAGACGATTTGACGGTGACGGACTACTGGCTGGAGCGCGGGGATTATGTCAATATCGACTACTTGACATTAGGGTGGACTTACCAGCCGTCAGAGGCAGCTCGTCAGCGCAAATACCAGCTTTCGGCGCTTCGGCTCTCCGTTTCGGTCAATAATCTGGCGACAATGACAAGTTATTCGGGGCTGACACCAATTATCAACAGTACGGTGATTAACAATACCTTAGGAGTGGACGACAAGCGTTCGTACCCCGTGAGCCGGACGTACAGTCTGTCGCTGCAAATACAGTTTTAGTCATGAGACCGAAATATCGACATATCGAGTTACCGAGATTCCGAAGATTCTTATTTTTGCTGCCGGTGGTGGTTTTGATGAGTGCGTGCGGTTTTCTGGACGAAGATCCGTATTCGGGTCAGCCGCAGGAGAAGGTGATCACCTCTGCGTCGGCGTTGTACCAGCAGGCGGTTCTGTCGCTGTATAGCCATATAGGCGGCAGCACGGATGGTTACGGGCTGCAGGGAACGTACCGCGGCGTGTATGATCTGCAGACTTTTGCGTCCAACGAAGCGATCATTCCGGTACGCGGCGGCGACTGGTGGGACGGCGGTCTGTGGGTGGATCTGCACGAGCATACATGGACGGTTGACAACGAGTGCTGCGAGAACTCATGGCGGTATCTGTTCCAACTCGTGGGGCTGTGCAACTATTCGCTGTCGCTTCTGGACGAATACGGATATCTCTTGACCCAGGACCAGTCGATGAGTTATAACGCCGAGGTGCGTGCAGTGCGCGCGATGGCGTATATGTACCTGCTGGACCTGTTCGGGCGCGTGCCTATAGTGACCAAAATAACCATGCCCGTGCATGATATCTACCAGTCCGAACGGAGCGAAGTGTTTGATTTCGCATGGGATGAGATGCAGATGGCATTGCTCTACCTGCCCGACGAGCGCAGCAACAGCCGCGGCGAATACTACGGTCGTGTGACCAAGCCTGTGGTGCATTTTATGCTGATGAAAATGGCGCTCAATGCGGAGGTTTGGCGCGATGACGACTGGACGGATGAGGTGCGACCGGACGGCAAGACCATCCAACTGCCTTGCGGCGACGCGGGAGAGAAAAACGCGTGGGAGGCGGTCAATTTCTATGGCCAGCAGATACTCAGTTCCCAAGCCGGATATGTGCTCTGCGAGAGCCAGTTGAACTGTTTCTCGACGTACAACGAAGACGCGACGGAGAATATTTTCACCATTCCGATGGATCCGAATGTGTATCGGAATAGGTTCAAGAACCTGTTCCGCAGTCTCCATTACCAGCACGCCGCGGCGATGGGTTACGGCGGCGAGAACGGTTCTTGTGCGACCCAGGAGACGTTGGATGTGTTCGGTTACGGCACGAACCATCCGGACTGCCGTTTCCCGACTACTTTCTTCTCCGGCATCGTCCATGTGCGCGGAAACCCGCTGGTGCTTTCGTCCGGCGATACGCTGGTTTATTATCCCCGCGAGGTGCAAATGAACCTGACGGGCAGTCCGTATGTGGCGACGGCAGGCGCACGCATGAGCAAGTATGCGCACGACCCGGGAACGATCTTCGACGGTCAGTTGCGCAACAGCGATATTGTTCTCTTCCGTCTGGCGGACGTCTATCTGATGATGGCAGAGGCGAAGGTGCGCAACGGCGAAGACGGACAGACTGAGTTCGAACAGGTTCGTCTACGCGAAGCGATGGCGCTCAGTCAGGCAATCGAACCCCGCGATGCGACGCTTGAGAATATCTATTACGAGCGGTGGATCGAACTGATGTGGGAAGGCTGGCACAGACAGGACCAGATCCGCTTCGGCAAATTCGACTTAGATCCCAGTCTCTCCGTATTCCCCATTCCCCAAACAGCTCTGCAGACCAACGGAAACCTGAAGCAGAACAAAGGCTACGAATAACTGCCATTTTGGCAGAAAAAGGCTCATGGCATGAGATTTGTTCAGAAAAAATCGGCATGACGGCATAACGTCATGACGACATGACGAAATTTTTAAACAAAACATATACTATGAGCAAAGGTAATATTGGGGTAACAAGTGACAATATATTCCCCGTCATTAAGAAATTTTTGTATTCGGATCATGAGATCTTTTTGCGTGAGTTGATTTCCAATGCGGTAGATGCGACGCAGAAATTGAAGACGCTGTCGTCGGTCGGCGAAGTGAAAGGCGACCTGGGCGATTTGCGTGTACGCGTGTCTATAGATAAGAATAAGAAGACCTTAACGGTCTCGGATCACGGAATAGGCATGACCGCAGAGGAGGTGGACAAATACATCAACCAGATTGCGTTCAGCGGCGCAGAGGAGTTTGTCAACAAATACAAAGACAAGACCGAAGCCATCATTGGACATTTCGGTCTGGGCTTCTATTCCGCATTCATGGTCAGCAAGAAAGTGGAGATCTTCTCGCTGAGTTATCAAGAGGACGCGAAAGCCGTTCACTGGAGCTGCGAGGGTGATCCGGAGTACACGATGGAAGAGACCATCAAAGCCGAGCGCGGAACGGACATCGTCCTGCATATCGACGATGAGTTCAGCCAGTATCTGGAGGACGCGACGATAGAGGGCTTGCTGAAGAAATACTGCAAGTTCCTGCCGGTGGAAATTGCTTTTGGCAAGAAGAAAGAGTGGAAAGACGGCAAAGAGGTAGAACTTGACGAAGAGAACATCATTAATGATGTTAATCCTGCATGGACGCGCAAGCCGAGCGAGTTGAAAGACGAAGATTACGACAAGTTCTATCATGAGCTCTATCCGATGCAGTTTGAGGAGCCGCTGTTCCATATTCATCTGAATGTGGATTATCCGTTCAACCTGACGGGAATCCTGTATTTCCCGAAGATCAAGAGCAATCTGGATGTACATCGCAACAAGATCCAACTGTACTGCAATCAGGTTTATGTGACGGATGAGGTGGAGAACATCGTGCCGGAGTATCTGACGCTGCTTCACGGCGTGATCGACAGTCCGGATATCCCGCTGAACGTGAGCCGTAGTTACCTGCAGAGCGACAATAATGTCAAGAAGATCAGCGGGTACATCACCAAGAAGGTCGCTGACAAACTCATGGAGCTGTATAAGGCTGACAAAGAGGAGTTTGCGAAGAAATGGGACGATATCAAGATGTTTATCCAGTTCGGTATGCTGACCGACGAGAAGTTCTACGAGAAAGCGAAAGATTTTGCGCTGCTGAAGAACCTCGATGGTAAGTACGCGACACTCGATGAATACAAGGCGCAGGTGAAGGACGCGCAGACCGATAAGGACGGCAATCTGGTGCTTCTCTATACCAACGATCCGGATGCTCATTATACGTATATCGAGCGTGCGAAGGCTAAAGGCTACGATGTGCTGCTGATGGACGGCGAGTTGGATGTGCATTGTATGTCGCAGGCCGAGCAAAAAGCAGAAGATAACAAACTTCGTTTCGTGCGGATTGATAGCGATACGATTGAGAACTTGATCAAGAAGGAAGATCAGGCGAAGGATACGTATTCCGCCGAGCAAAAAGAAGGACTTAGAAAGGCCTTTGAGAACTTGCTGCCGAGTGCGGAGGATAAGTTGCGTTATACGGTGACTTGCGAGGCTGCGGCTGCGGATGCGCTGCCAGTCTTCCTGACGCAGAATGAGTTCATGCGCCGAATGAAAGAGATGAGCGCGCACCAGCAAGGCATGTCTTTCTATGGCCAGATGCCGGATAGTTACAACCTCGTGGTGAATACGGCACACCCGCTGATTCAGGAGCTTGCGGCAAAAGAGAGTAGCGAGCAAGTGAATGAAGAAGTGGAGAAAGACGGCAAGAAAGAGACGGAAGTCAAGACCGTTTATAAGCTGGAAGGTGAAGACGAGAAGATCAAACAGTTGATCGATATCGCGCTTCTGGCTTCCGGTCAACTGAAAGGCGAAGCGCTCGCGAAATTCGTCAACAGGAGTGTCGATTTGTTGAACGGTTAAAACGTTAAATTGTTAAGCTGTTAGAAATGGGCTCTCGGAAGAGGGCTCATTTTTTTTAATATAATATGTACATAAATATAAAATTTATGCCAAAAATTATGTACTATTTTTAAGATTTTAACAAAAATAATAAAAAATGAGCACTTTCTATTAAAATTTGCTATTGCGTATGTCGGAATAAAACAGTAATTTTGCACCCGATTTTGAAAGTAAGGTACAAATCATAATGAATAAAAACAAAATTTCTCTATTTTTTCTTATGTTCATGTGCACTTTGTGCGCATGGGCTCAGACGTCGGGTGGGGTGCACATGACCGAGGTTTCCGGCGTCGTTACAGATTTTCAGACCCGTGAGCCGTTGATCGGCGTAACGGTGTGCGATAAGAACGATCCGTCGAAAGGTACCGTAACCGATTTTGACGGACATTATACTATTTTGGTAGATACCCGCAAGCCGACGATGTTGAGTTTCTCGTATGTGGGCTATGACACAGAGACGAGGTCGGTTAATTCTCTGACGAAAGTGCTGAATGTGCCGTTGCTGACGCATAATGAGATCCTCGACGACGTCGTTGTGACGGCAGGGCGTTTTGAACAGAGGTCAACGGATGTGACGGTTTCGATGGAGGTGTTGAAGCCTCAGGCGCTTCGTAGTCAGGCTCCGACGGATCTGTCGGCGACTTTACAGACGCTGCCGGGTGTGGAGATTATCGACAAACAGCCTTCTATCCGTGGCGGTGGAGGATGGACGTATAGCGTCGGAAGCCGTTGCCAGGTGTTGATGGACGGTATGTCGATTCTGAATCCGAAGACCGGTGAGATCAACTGGAATAACGTGCCGCTGGAGAACGTCGGCCAGGTGGAGGTGATCAAAGGTGCTTCGTCGGTGTTGTACGGTTCTTCAGCGCTGAACGGTGTGATCAATGTGCGTACACAACGTCCGGGATTGAAGCCGGAGACGAAGATCAGCGGTTATGTTGGTATATATGATAATTATAAGGATTACGCGTACACGGGCGCGCGTTTGCCGTTATACTACGGTGCTGAGGCTTCGCACTCCAGACGAGTAGGTAATTTCGATGTCTCGGGCGCTATCAGCGGCTTTAAGGACGAGGGATTCCGCAAGCAGAGTTTTAACGACCGTGTGCGTTTGGGTGGTAACCTGACGTACCATCAGCCGATGGAGGCAGGCAAATATATGACGATGGGAGCAAATATGAATTACGTTGCTAACCAATACGGCGATTTCTTCATCTGGCGCAGCCCGAAGGATCCTATTCATCCTTCGCCGCTGACCAACATGGGCCGTAAGGAGCATAACTTCAATATCGATCCGTTCTGGAACTACGACAACGCCGACAAAGGTATCTCGCATAAGCTCCGCGCACGTTTCTATCTGACGTCTGACAACCTGACCACTCCTTCTGCGACGATGAGTACGGAGGAGTTGGCGAAATGGGCTGTGCAGAGTTTTGATATGAATAAAATCGGTGGCATGGTAGATTTGATCGGAAACGGAAAGAGTTTTATGGATGCTTTTGTGAGTACATATGGCAATGAACTTCTTCCGATATTAAATGACCTTAAAAAGAATCCGTTAGATTATCTGGATCTCATTACTCATGGTATTGATTTTGTCCAGAAAGGTTTAGGCTATACCGGTACAGTCGCGGAGATGCAGGACGCAGTAGCTTATGCCATGAATCTGTTAACGAACAGCGAACCGACGCGTCCGGAGTTGACCTACAACGGCTATATTGACTATCAGTTTGCCAAACAATGGAACTCGGGTGTTCGTTTGACGACCGGCGTGAATTGGAACCATATCACGAATACGGCGAATATCACGGGAACGCACCACACGGATAATGTAGCGGCATATTTGCAGTACGACCACCGTATTGCGGACAAACTGTCTCTGAGTGCGGGAATGCGTCTGGAATATTACCGGATGGACGACCATTACAAAGAGGCGAATATCCAGATCGGCAAGTGGCTCTGCCCGGTACGTCCGGTGTTCCGCGCCGGTTTGAACTGGGAGATTTACAAGGCGGGATTCCTCCGCGCGAGCTTCGGTCAGGGCTATCGAAACCCGTCTATCACGGAGAAATTCGCCCGCAAAGATATTGGTGGCGTAGGTGTTTACCCGAATCACGATATCAAGCCGGAGTCGGGCTTCAATGCGGAGATCGGTTACAAGCAGCTGTATAAATTCGGTCCGATTACCGGTTCTCTGGATGTAGCTGCGTTCTATACCGAGTACAGAAACATGATCGAGTATCAGTTCGGTCTGTTCCGCAACTCGGATTTCACGATGATCAACTCGATGGATGATGTGCTTAGTGAAGCGGAGAAGATGATCGACGATATCAAGACGACCAAATCGCTGAGCAACGCGGGTATCGGTATCGGTGCGCAGTTTGTGAACGTCAACCATGCGCGTATCTATGGTGCAGAGGTTAGTACGGCAGGAAAGGTAGATATCCAAAAAGAGATGGGTCTGCGTTACTCGATCGGTTATACCTTCACGGAGCCGGAGGATATGGATAACGCGAAGCGTATAGAGGAGGAGAAGACCTATACCGATCCGTTGCAGATGAAGAACAAGTCCAATGCCTCCAAGTATCTGAAATACCGCAACAAACACTCCTTCAAGACCACGATCGATTATAACTACAAGTGGTTGTCGCTGGGTATCAATATGATGTACCGCAGTAAGATGCTGGCGGTGGATTATATCATGGTGGACGAGCGGGCAGAGGATCCGGAGGATAGCAACCGTCAGTTGATGGAGTACGCCCGTAAGTTCATCTTCGGTTATGAGGATGGCGTGTCGCTGCACGACTACTGGATGGAGCATAACAAAGGTGTCTTCACGATGGATCTGCGCGCTTCGGTGCGTTTCAAAGAGCACGTGGAGGTTCAGTTCCTAATCAATAACCTGCTGAATACGGAGTACAGCTACCGTCCGATGGCTTTGGCAGCTCCGCGTACGTTCGTGTGCAGAATGAATATTACGCTGTAAGACAAAAGTAGAAAGACCGCGGCAGAGCCGCTCAAAGATAAAAGCTTATGAAAAAGATTTTTACTACAGTTATAATGGCCTGTGTGCTGGCTGTCTCAGCGATGGCGGTGACGGTTGATGACGCATCGGGTGTGTATCAAGGAAACCTGAATATCGGCGGCACTCCGTATCCAAACAAGGAGATTTATATCCTGCCGGGCGTGACAGCAAACACGATCACATTAGTACTGCCGAATTTTAAGTTCGGCGCGGCTTCGTTGTGTGACATCGTGCTGGTGAATATCCCGATGAACGAAAGTGGTCAGTTGACACTGGATAATCGTCCTCTGTATATTAAAGCGATCCACGAGCGTGCAGAGGTGTCGATGTTGAATGGTTTTGTAGATGGCCCGACAACGTATAACTCTGTTGTCGATGGAAACTCAGCGCAAGTGCTGCTTTCTATCGCAGCGCCGTCGCTTCCGGAGCCAATTTTTGTGCTCTTTGATGGAAGCAAGGTGAAGGACAAAAACTACGCGGTCAATAATGGCGGTTTTGAGGGTTCTTGGAGTGGTAACGAGGTGGACGGGTGGCACTCGTTCCCTACGGCTACGGGCGATTATGCAACCTTTGTAATCGGCAATACCGATCAGTTCCAAAGCTCTACAGAAAAGCGTCCCGGCTCTACGGGAAGCCAGAGTGCGCGTCTTCAATCGAATCTCGTAGTAGGAGAAAAAGCGAATGGTAACTGTACGAACGGCCGAATCAATGCCGGATCTACCACTGCTGATTCGCCATCTAATAACTATAACTTTTCCGATCCTTCCAGTAATGGCTTTAATACGAAGTTTGTTGGACAGCCGGATTCGTTGGTGTTCTGGGCAAAATATATTCCTGCGGACAATAACCCTTCCAATTCGGTCAATAAGGCGCGTGCACACGTAGCGATCACGAAAAATGCCCGCTATCAAGATCCGGAGACCGGCAACTCGGCTTCGGTAAAGATTGCCGACGCAGCAATCAACTATTCTGCGACACCGACCATGGGATGGCAGCGTCTTTCTACGCCATTCACCTATACTTCGCTTGATCCTTCGCAGGCTGCTTATATTCTGATTACCTTTACTACGAATATGACTCCGGGAGGCGGAACAACCTATTCGACCGGAAGCATTTTCAATAAGAAATATTACTACGATAATATCTATCTGGATGACGTGGAGATTATCTATAACCACGAGTTGCAGACGCTCAAGATGGGTAATAATACCATCTCGTTCACGAATGGTCATGCCAATACAACTGCAGAGTTCAGCGATAGCGACTATACCTTTACGGCTACGACGAACGGCAAGGCGGCGAAGTCTTTCATTGGTTTTGATGCGGAGCATAATCAGGTGCATGTGTACGTGGTGGCAGACAGTTATTCGCAAGCAAAAGCATACTCCGTTTATACACTTCAGATGGCAACACCCGTTCCGCCGGTTGTGGATACCGAATATGCGTATTCGGCTACGACTTGCGACAATGAGCCCTATTCAGATAACCTCTTTACGAACTTGAGCGAGGCGGGAACATATACTACTCGAATCCCGAACTCGAAAGGCGGCGACTCGATTATCACGCTGACGCTGAGTGTGCTGCCAACCTATACTATCCCTGCTGAAGCAACGATCAATATGGGCGAGAGCTATACTTGGCAAGGCACAGAGTATAAGGACCTGCTGCCGGGCGAGTATAACTATTCGGTGACGAAAAAGACGATTGCTGGTTGTGACTCTGTCCTCATGCTTACGCTGAAGGTAAAGTCGATCTCATATTTCTTTGCGGAATCGCAGAATGCATGTCAAAACGAGGAGCTCGTGTGGCACGGCAAGACCTTGCCGACTGCGCAAACGGGCACGTTTATGGTGTATGATTCGTTAAGTTCGGTATATGGCAAAGATTCAGTTTTTCAGCTTACCTACTCAGTGTTTCCAACCTACCGCTTTGAGCAGACCAAGTACGTCAATAATGCGGATCTCGTATGGCGCGGCCAGATCATAAAAGACCTCCCGCAGGCTATGGAACCTTATTACTATTATGATAACTTGCATACCATCCATGGTTGCGACTCGGTGTTTGTGTTGAAACTTTTTGTGTCCGACATTCCGGTGACTTATGGCGAATATGAGGCTTTTGTCTGCGATGGTGAGAAAGTGAAATTCGAGGGTGTGAAATACAGCGAGGCTTTTGATGGCGAGGTGCGTGTGTCGAAACCGAATATCTACGGCGGCGACTCGATTGTACATCTGACGGTAACGGTGCTGCCGACTTATATCGTTGATGAGTATCTGACGATGACGGTTGGGGAAGAGCAGTCCTGGAAAGGATACAAACTCGGTACGATGCCTGTGGGACAGTACGAATTGGAGGCGACGTATTATACCATCAATGACTGTGACTCTACGGTAGTTCTGCATTTGACTATCCAACCGGAGCAGATAGGGACCGGCATTACTAACCTCCCTAAATCAGAGCGTAAGGTGCAGAAAGTCTTATACAATGGAAATCTTTATATCATCCGTGAGGATGACCAAATATATGATATTTTAGGTAAAAAAATTAAATAAATTATTAAAACAATGAGAAAAATCTTTACAACTCTTTTTGCCGGGCTGATGATCTCGGCACAAGTGATGGCCGTTTCCGTGCAGGATGTCTGCGGCCAGTTTGACGGCGACTTGAATATCGGAGGTACGCCTTATCCGAATAAGTCCGTATATCTGCTGCCTGGAGTAGTAGAAAACTCTGTTACTTTTGTGTTGCCGGACTTTAAGTACGGCTCCGGTGAGTTAGGTGACATTGTTCTGCCGAATATCCCGATGGATGCGAATGGTCAGCTGACTTTGGAGAACTCCAAACTGTATATCAAGAGGCTTAAACTCTATGCAACCATCACGATTCTTAACGGTCTTAAAGATGAGGGAGTGACTTATAACTCTATCGTGACGAAGGACAATGCGATGGTGTTGCTCTCTATCGAAGCTGATCTTCCCGAACCGATCTTCGTGCTCTTTGCAGGAAAAGCAACGACTAACAACTACGCGCTACCGAACGGCGGTTTTGAGGGCGATTGGATTAATAATGAGCCTGCTGGATGGCACTCTTTCGTTTCGGCTACAGGAGATTTGGCAAATATGATACAGGGCAATACTTATCAGTTTGTACCGTCAGCAGATGTTCGTTCAGGGGCTGCAGGCTTGCAGAGTGTGTTAGTGTCATCCGATATGATAGCAGGCGCGAAGGCTAACGGTAACTGTACGAACGGTCAGATCAACGCAGGATCTATGACACCAGATGCTCCGGCGGATAACTACAACTTCTCTGATCCGGCTAATACTGGTTTCAACACGCCGTTCCAAGGCCGTCCGGACTCGATTGTCTTCTGGGCTAAATATGTGCCGGCAGATAAGAACCCGGCTAACGAAGTAAATAAAGCTCGTATGAGCACTATCATTACTACCAATGCTCGTTATCAGGATCCGGAGGCGGTGGTGAACGACGATGTGAAGATTGCTACGGCATCTATTAACTATGCTGCTACCGCTTCTATGGGATGGCAGCGTATCGCTGTGCCGTTTAATTACGTTACCGAGAATTCCGCTAAAGAGCCGGCATTTATCCTCACCACTTTCACAACGAACATGGTTCCCGGTGGCGGTTCCTCATATACTACAGGTGGCCTCTTTGGTAAAGCGGTAGTGGATTCCGTTTATCTGGATGACGTAGAGTTGATTTACAACAAGCGTATCTCGCTGCTCTCTCGCAATGATAGCCCCCTGGCTTGGGATGGCGAGAAATTTGCAGTAGAGGCTGCTTATTGCGACTCTTGTGACACTTATTCGGCGATGACGACCGGTGTTTCGACAGAGTATTTTGTCGCTTTTGACGGTGTACATAAATGTGTGTACGTCTATGCGATCGCTGATGATTATGCGCAATCCGGAGAGTTCACGCTTTATCGTGTTGAATACTCGGATAGTGATACTGAGGGCACTATTGACCCGCAGGGCATCGAAGAAACTAATACTCACGAAGCGCGCTTCGAGAAGGTGCTGATCAATGGTCAACTGATCATTCGCAGCAACGACGCATGGTACAATGTGTTCGGCGCACGCGTTAAATAAATATTAATCGTATGAAAACAAACTTATTTTCTAAGTTTATCGTCGTGCTCACCGCTCTTGTAGCGATGGGCATGAGTGGTGTTTCTTATGCCGCGAATGTCACGCTGACGATGAACCTTAATGCCAGCCCTGCTGCTGGTGGCTCCGTCTCTTTAGACGGTGACTCTTACAAAGCTTCGGCTACTGATGTACATGCAGGGGAATCAACCCTTTCATGGTTTACTTATTCTACGGTCTCGCATGATTTTAATTTGTATGCAAGTGCCAATGAGGATTATGTATTCAGGGGCTTTGCTACGTCGGAATCTGCTAATAGCGGTAACACAAACAATCCGTACAAGGTAACAATGTCTAAGCAAGGAGCTTTGGGAGGTGCGTCAGAGACGCAGACCTACTATGCTATCTTCGCGAAGATGAAAGCAGAGAGCGAGGATGAATTGGCTTTTGGTCAGGTACTGAAAACTCATTCCAAGACGCTGTCGGTGGTCGTTAATCACGTCCACGCCGGTACGGTTACTGCTTCTTTGGAGGGAAATGAGGAAGGCTTGTTTGCTATCACAGCCGGTGCTTCCGCTTCGTCTAACCAGAATGAAGTGAGCACAACGATCTCCGTCAGCTACAGCCCTGTAGAGTCAGAGACCGAGGCTTCGGCTACGCTGGTCATCTCCAGCAACAACGGTTTGAGTTCTATTTCCATTCCGCTGTCCGGTAGTTGTCCTCCCCAATTGACGCCTGAGTTCACGTTGCCTAAGACGGAGATTGAGTTGGAAGAGACGGTGGCATTCACCTTCAGTGAGTTTACCGACCCGCAGGTCGTTGTAGCAGACGAGAGCATTGTTTCTTATGATGCTATCAATCATACCCTGACCGGTCTGGCACTCGGTTCGACGACTGTCACCCTGACCCAAGAAGAAACGGGTGAGGTGCTTGCGGCAGAGAAAGTATTTACTATAACTGTAACGAAGATCCATCCGCTTCTGGCTATCACCGAAGGCGGCTATGCGAAGACGCTCATCAGTATTCTTCCGAATGGTCAGACAACCATCGGTTTCTCTACTCGTTCGGATGCGGAGTTGAACTTTGCGCAGGTTTCCGGTGAGGCGTACGTTTCCTATAATAGTGATACTCATGTCCTAAGTGCATTAGGTAAGGGTGTAGCAGAGTTCGTGGCTTCGCAACCGGAGAACGACCGCTATTTTGCAGCCGAGGCTCGTGTTTCCGTATGGGTAAAATCCAAATACCACGTTCCGGTAACTGTTGATCAGAGTTTGTATAACGATGGTAATTTCAAGACCGGTGCCAGCGGAGATAACTCTTGGTACGAGAGTAGCGTTTGTGTCGGAGGTGAAAATGGTTGGTTAGATGGTGTAGCTAACTGGGATGACAAGTATGTTGAGTTCCATTTTGAAGGTGTACCTGACAAGTTGTCATTCGAGTTCAAGTATATCTATCGCGATGACATTGCCAATCAAATGACAGCTACGTCACCGGGTCAGGATCCTGTTGCAGGTCAGAAGTACTTCCTCTATGTTGAGGAGAGTGCCGATCGCGTGACCTGGACCCCGATTTCGTGGCAACACACGCAGCCTAATAAATCAGCATGGCTGACTTCCGGTGACCAGCAATTGAAGAAAACTACGCGTTATCTGCGTTTCCACCTCCATGCGAACTACGGAGCGCTGTATCGTAATATTCATATCTCTGAACTCAAATACGTAGAGGATCCCGTTCCGGCATCCATCGATTTGGGCACAGCCGTGATCAACTCCGGCGAAGTGAAGGCCAATCCGTATATCAACTGGTGTAATATTGCGCCGATGAGTGTGGTCTCTTCGAACGATCGTTTCACGGTAACTCCGGCATCGTTTGGTAACTACGATGAGTATGGAACCCAAGTGCTGGAGATCAGCTATACGCACGGAAATGTAGCCGGTGCGCAAGAGGCGGATATCACGATCAGCAACACCGAGGCTGCTTATACCAAGACTATCCACGTTACGGCGAATACTACCAAGCGTCCGCAGACCATTGTATGGAATGCAGACCTGGCGGCAACCGGCTTTGCGATGAATACGGGTGAGCAGTACCCCGATGCTTTGATTCCTGCTGTAGCTACCGCAACTAATGGCGAGCGTGTCACTTTCACTTCCGACAACCCTGAGGTGATTGAGGTCATCGCGGATACTGCTTTATTGGCTAAGGCGGTTGGTACGGTAAATATCACCGCTTATCAGGCAGGTGATAACGAGTACGACGAGGTTTCCGATACGAAGTCCTTCGTCGTTACGGAGTTGCTCAAACAAACGATAACTTGGGAGCAGAGTTTCTTAGGTCTGTTGACGACCTCGGAGCCTGTTGCTTTGAATGCGACAGCTACCAGCGGTGGCGAGATCGTGTATAGCTCTGCGGATGAGAATGTGGTAACGATCGTAGATGGCGTGCTCTCTGTAGTAGGTGAAGGTGAGACTTATATTACCGCTTCGCAAGCGGGCGGCGAAATTGACGGTCATGAGTACCTGCCGGTTGAGATGCGCAATTATGTGATTGTGCGTAACCCCGCTTCGGAGTGCAAAGGCGTAGCTTTGGCGCATGGTTCGCTCACGCTTGGTGCTCAACTCAAGCGCGAGACCTATGATCTCTCCGGTATTCCTGAGACCTTGACTTTCTCTGCTTACCATGGTGAGAAGAGTGCTGTATGGGGAACCGGTGTCTCCTATGCTGAGTTAGTGGTAGATCAGTACGCATGTATCAACGGCCTTTGGGATTGGTACACGGTATTCAGCCAGGTCGTAGGTACCTCTGCAGCTTCTTATAGCGCTCCAATCGATGAGACGGCTACGAAGATTCGTTTCTCTACCGGTGAGACGGCGGTGAATCATAACATCTCGGATATCCGCGTCACCCGCGCTAAGTTCCTCCGTGCTGATTTGGCAGAGATTAACGATAATGCGGAGTTCAACGCTACGTGGACAAAGAAGATTACTGTTTCTCATTCCAATATCGACCTCATGACTCTCTCTACTACGCAGGGATTGTTCACGCTGAACCAGGCTACTCTCGGAGAGGGTTGTGATGATTTCAGTGACGATGAGTTTATCGTCAGCTTCACCCCACATGAGAAGAATGTAGATTTCTATGACACCATCGTTATCACGGATAACAAGGAGAATCCTTCTACGCTCCTCATCCCGGTTCATATCTTCACCACTGGTCTTAACCAGATTATCAACGGCTTTGAGTTACCGGATGAAGCGTTGACAACCGATGAGATCGCGCCTTTCCATGCTACGGCTACGAGCGAATTAGAGGTGATCTATCTCTCTTCGGACAGCACGATCGCCTATGTGGAGAATAACCAACTCATTATCCTCTCGGCAGGAACGGTATCCATCACAGCTTATCAGGCAGGCGACAACCGTTATAACGAAGCATCGGTAACGAAGACTATCGTTCTCTCCTTGACGCCGGTAGAGATCACAACTGTACCTACGGCTTCGTGGATCTCGTTGGGTGAGCCGTTGTCAGCTTCTATACTGGCTGATGGCGTAGCTTCCGTACCGGGCGTCTTCGCTTGGATTAACGCAGATTCCATTCCGGAGATTGCCGGTGAGCAACTCTTCACACTGCGCTTCACTCCGCTTCAACAGACCATCTATGAATCTGTTGAGATGGATGTTACGGTAGATGTACGCGAGGAGCAACATACTCAGGCTATCCTTTGGGATCAGGAGATTACCGATCGTTATGTTAATACCACCTATCCGCTGGCCGCTGCGGCTACTTCGGGACTCGATGTATATTTCGTTTCTTCCGATAGCACAATCGCGTACGTGGAGAATAACGAACTCATCGTGCTCGGCGTGACCGGAAATGTGACCATCACAGCGCATCAGGATGGTAACCCGTTCTATCAGGCTGCAGAGCCGGTAGCGAAAGTCATCAACGTCATCCCGCGACCTACTTCCTACGGCGACTACGAGGCGGCCTTCTGCGAGGGTGACTCGATTGAGTTTGCAGGTGTTTGGTACTACGAGGCTACGACGACGGATGTACTATTGGAGGAGAAGAACATCATGGATGGCGACTCGATTGTCCATCTGACTATCTCTACTTACCCTGTATATCGTTCCGTAGAGGAGAAAGAGCTCCATGTCGGCATGCATGACGTATGGGAGAATATTGAACTCGCTAACCTCGTGGAGGGTGACTCGACGATACTGGCAAGCTACAGTTCTATCCACGGTTGTGACTCTATCATCGAGCTCCATCTGCATGTCCTGCCGATGATCATCACGTATGGTAGAGACACTCTGGTGGTCTGCGCAGGTGAGACCGTATTGTATAACGATAAAGAGTATAAGCACTCTACCGAGGAGGATGTCACCCTTCCGGGCGCAAATATCTATGGTGGCGACTCAATTGTAACACTCGTAGTGGAGGTGCTTCCGGTAATGCGTGTCAAGAGCTCGCAGACCATCACCGAAGGTGACGAAGTAGTATGGCAGGATATCGACCTCAGTTTACTGCCGGTAGGCGACACGACGCTCACGGTGATTTACACTTCGGTTAACGGTTGCGACTCGACCTTCATCCTCAATCTGGAGGTTGTCGGTGCGGAGCCTGCTCCTACGGGAATAAATACAGTTCAGGAATCCCGTCCGGCTGAGAAATTCTTCCTCAACGGACAACTCTATATTCGCAAGGACGAGCGGTTATACACCCCGCAAGGAGCCTTGATCGAAACGAAGAAAGAGGACTAAACAAAAGAGAAGCGGCCATCAACGGTCGCTTCTTTTTTTATGCTTTACGCGAAGCTTTGTGTTAAGCCTTGCGCTCTACTATCTCGTCGAGGAAGCCGAGTTGGATGGCTTCGTCCGCTTTCATCCATTTGTCACGGTCGCAGAGCGTCTCGATCTGCTCGATAGTCTGACCACTATTCTCCGCCAGCACCTTATACAGGTCCTGCTTGAGGTTCTCCATCTCTTTGAGGTGGATGGCCTGGTCCTTGAAGGTCGAGTAGCCGATGCCGGAACTGGGCTGGTGGATCATGAACCGAGAGTAGGGAAGTGCCATACGGTGACCTTTCTCGCCGCTCGAAGCAATCACGGCACCCATGCTGGCTGCCAGACCCAGGACCGTCGTATAGACCGGCGATTTGATGAATTTCATCACCGAGATCAACTCCAAGCCCGAGTAGCACTCGCCGCCTTGCGAGTTGATGTACAGGTTAATCGGATCGTGGTTCACCGAGTCCAGGAATAACAGCTGAGCCACTAACGTGTCCATCGTGTCACCTACTACCTCACCGCTCAAAAACAAGATGCGGTCCATCATCAAACGGCTGAATACATCGAGTTGAGTGATGTTCAGCTGTCTTTCTTCAATAATGTAGGGGTTGTATAACCGCCCGTCAATTTTGTTCTCTTTCATATAAATCCTAAATCCTAAATCCTAAACTTCCAGTGCCGCGCACTTCCGTGCCAGGAACTTCCGCTCTTCTTCATTCAGTAGCGGCGAGACCTCTTTATAGACGCGTACGTGGTATGCGTTCAGCCAGTCTATCTCGTCCTCCGTCATCAGGCTCATCTCAATGAGACTCGTGTCGTAGAAACACAGCGTCAGCGTCTCGAACGTCAGCCATTCGTCTTCCGTCGTTGTCGCTTTCGTCTGTTTGGCAGGAATGACGGTGATCAGGTTCTCCGTGCGGATGCCCCATTGGCCGGTGCGGTAGATACCCGGTTCGTCGGAGATGATATGTCCTACCTCTAACGGAGTGGGGTTGTTATCTGTGCGCACGTTCTGCGGACCCTCGTGGCAGCCTAAGAAATGCCCTACGCCGTGCCCCGTGCCGTGACCGAAAGTGATGCCGGCTTGCCACATATACTGCTTCGCTAACGCGTCCAACTGGTTGCCCCTGGTGCCACGCGGGAAACGTGCTGTCTGCAGCGCTATGTGTCCTTTGAGAACATAGGTGTAGTCCAGTTTCGCCTGCTGCGGGATCCTTCCGCCGAGCCATACCGTACGGGTGATGTCCGTCGTGCCGTCGAGGTACTGACCGCCGCTGTCGAGCAGGAGCATACCTTCTTTCTTTACCTCTGCGCAGTTCTCTTTCGTCGCTGCGTAATGCACAATCGCACCGTTACCTTGATAACCGGCTATCGTGCCGAAGCTCTCCTCCACGAAGTTCTCTCCCATCGCCCGGAACGCATGCAGCTTCTCCATCAGATCCCATTCTGTCAGCGGTCTTTCGACTTTTGACTTTTGACTTTCGACTAATGTCTCTTCCAGCCACTTGAAGAATCGTGTGAGTGCGGCTCCGTCCTGGCGCATCGCTATCCGCTCGCCCTCTAACTCCACGGCGTTCTTCTTCGCCTTGTCAACGAGTATCGGGGATTGAATGTTCTTGGCCTTTGCGTCTTGACTGATCGCTTCATACAGCGCCTCATTGACCTTCGCGCCGTCGTAGAAAATGGTGCCTCTCAGCCCGTGGATATACTCGAACACCGCCTCGTATGGCTGTACGTTGATGTTATTGAAATCCAGGTAGTTCTGTGCCGCGCTGTCGATCTTCTCCGGGTTCACGAACAACGTACATTTGTCTGCCTCTAACACCACATAACTGATCACTACGGGGTTGTACTCCACGTCGTTGCCGCGGATATTTAGCAGCCATGCTATCTCGTCCAGCGCACTTACAATCAGCGCATAATCTTTCGACTTTCGACTTTCGACTTTCGACTCCAGAATCTCGCGCATACGCGAGATTTTATCCTCCACCGTCTCTCCGGCAAAATCCGCCGAGTAAGGATAGAGCTTGTCGCTCGGGATAGCCGGTCTGCCTTCCGTCCAGATGGGCTTGATCAAATCCACGCTCTTCACGCCGATGCCTGCCTCTGCGAACTTCTCTTTCCATTCCTTGAAGTCATTGACGGAAAACATCTCCGGGTTGAGACCTATAAATCTCTCGTCTCTTGGCTCTTGGCTCTCGGCTTTTAATTCTCCCTTGTGCCACTCCACCACGCTCGGACAATCGATGTCGCTCTCGCGCATCAACTCGATCGTGCTGTCTTCGAGTTCGATACCGGCCTGCAGGTAGTATCGGCTGTCGGTCCATAATAATGCGCGGTCGAGAGTCACGACCACCGTCCCGCTCTCTCCGTTGAAACCGCTTAACCACTGCATCTCGCACCAGTGCGAAGCCATATATTCGCTTGCGTGCGGGTCATTGCCCGGTACTACGTATGCGGCTAATCCCTGCTCGCGCATCTGAGCGCGAAGCGCCGCTAATCGTTCTTTCACATTCATAGTCCTAAAATTTTGCTGCAAAATTACGAAAATATTTTGATATAAACAAGCCCCCTCGCGCTTTTTTGCTCTTTTTTCTTGCGTATTTCAAAAAAAAGTTGTACTTCGGACATCTGCCTGCCTTCGGCATTCCCCCGTAGCTACGTTCGCATCTTGCGGTGCATACGCCAATAAATGTATTTTCCGCAAAGGGCGGTGCCCTCTATCGTCTGTACCTATACGTTCTTTGTATGCGAGCCTCCAAGCCCGTATAGGTACAGCCGATAATAGAATATCAATTCTATTTTTTGCGGAAAAATACATTTTTATTTGCGTATGTGCAATTTTTGTTGTACCTTTGTACCCGTTTTAGGAACGTATCACTTAAATTTCAAGAGAAATGGCAAAATATAAATGGAGTTTTGCGAACGTGGGCGGTGTGACGCGCGTACGCATTCAGTCGGCAGAGGACATCCGTCATCTCGGTGAGTTGGACAAGAAGATGTGGACCGTTCTGTCCTGCCCGGTCAATGGTTTGGAGATCAGCAGCGACTCGCTGAGCCTCATGGACGTCGATGGCGACGGCAAGCTGCGTGTGAAGGAGGTGATCGCTACGGCGGACTACCTCTGCAGCGCCCTCAAAGACCCGAAGACGCTCTTCGAGCAGAGCGACACGATTGCCATAGAGAACATCGCCGATGATGCGGTCAAAGCGGTAGCGGAGAAGATAGCTAAGAGCCAAGAGCCCGGAGCCGAGAGTATCTCTCTGGCGGAGGTTCAGGCGGCGATTGACGCTGTGAAGATCGAGGAGCAGGCTGTACCTGCAGCGCCGTTAGAGGCAGATGTCATTGCTGCCTACAAAGAAAAACAAGCCGAATACGCTGCGTATTTCGAGCAGGAGAAACTGCAGAAACTCGGTTTGGCGGTTATTCCCGAGGAGACCCCGAAGCCCGGCATGACGGAGAAGAAATTCAATGAGATGGGTGCGCAGATAGCCGAGTGGGAGGCAGCCAAAGCAGCTGCAGAAACGGCGAACGCCGATGCGCTCAATGCTGCCAAAGCGGAGTTTATGCCGCTGCGCAAGTTGTTACTCCTCCACCGCGATTTCTACCGCCTGCTGCGTAACTTCGTGACCTTCGAGGACTTCTACGACTACGATAAGAAGACCATCGCCTCGTTTGAGGCAGGAACGCTCATCATCGACCAGCGTGCGTGCCACCTCTGCATGCGTGTGAACGATCCCGCCAAGCACGATGCACAGGCGCCGCTGAGCGGCATCTACCTGCTGTACTGCAACTGCGAGAGCAAGAAACTCGGTAAGTCTATGGCGATCGTTGCTGCCATGACGCAAGGCGAAATAAAGAACCTGAGCGTGGGCAAGAACGGTGTGTTCTATGACAATGACGGTAACGACTACGACGCTACGGTAACGAAGATCATCGATAACCCGATCTCTATCCGCCAGGCGTTCTGGACTCCGTATCGCAAGTTCGGTAACTGGATCGAGGAGAAGATCAACAAGTCCGCCGCCGAGAAAGACGCCAAGGCTTTTGACGACATGAAGACGAAGGTCGAGACAACGAAAGTGGAAGGCGCTCCTGCAGAGGCACCGAAACCTGCGTTCGACATTGCTAAGTTCGCCGGAATCTTCGCTGCCATCGGTATGGCATTAGGCATGATCGGTACGATGTTAGTCAGCGTAGCGAAAGGATGGGTGACCCTCACGTGGTGGCAACAGATACTCGTCTTCGTCGCTATCCTGCTGCTCATCAGCGGCCCGAGTATGATCATGGCATGGCTCAAGCTGCGCCGTCGTAACCTCGCTCCGGTACTGAACGCCAACGGCTGGGCTGTCAACGCAGACGCCCTGATCTCTGTCTTCTTCGGCCGTACACTGACCGAGCAGGTGAATTTCCCAATTGTCAAAGCGCCGAAGATCAAAGGCGAGATGAGCACCGCAAAGAGATGGTGCATCGGTATAGGTATAACATTATTGGTATTAGTTTGTTTATGCGTTATTTTGCATCTTTGTGGCTTCTGCTTCTGCTGTTTCTGCTTCCATTAAATGCGCAGAACACAGCTGTTGATGAGTTACCGCTCGATACGCTCGCTGCAGATAGCGAGGGCGACGAGTTAGAGGAATTGGACGATCTGGATGCCCGTTCGTCCCAGTTGCCGGAGTGTCTGGCAGGGCTTTTTGCCCACGACACCTTGATCTTAGGCTGCGACATGGAGTTGTTGCCCAACAAGATCATCGTCCGCACGAAGGACGGCGACGTGGTGTATAAATTGGCACCGCAGTTCATGCTGGGCGACAGCACACTCTTCACGCACCACCCTGCGGACAGCGTCTATCGGCATATATGGACGGATGAGAAGGTGAACCCCTACGGCAACCTTTTCGACAGTCTCCGCGAGGATGTGCATATCCCCATGGCAGGTTTCCGTCTGCCGGCTCCGGGCTACGTGACGAGTCCGTACGGCTGGCGTCGGTATAGGATGCACAAGGGTACGGATCTCAAGGTACAGGTAGGCGACTCCATCCGCGCTGCTTGGGACGGCCAGGTACGTATCGTAGGCTGGGACCCGCGCGGCTACGGATACTATGTTGTCATCCGTCATGACAATGGTCTGGAGACTATCTACGGTCACCTCAGCCGACCCATCTCTGACGAGTACGAGCGTGTCAAAGCAGGCGATGTCATCGGTCTGGGCGGTAACACAGGACGCTCGACAGGCAGCCATCTCCATTTCGAGATCCGCTACCTCGGCGAAGCGATGAACCCCGCTAACCTCATAGATTTTACGACGGGTGAGTTGCGTAACAAAGAGGAGTACGTCATCGGCATCAAAGCCATGAAACAGGCGCGTGCCGAGCAGGCAGCGATGAAGTACCATAAGGTGCGCTCCGGCGACACGCTCTCCGGCATAGCCCGCAAGTACGGTACGACGGTGAGGAAGCTCTGTCAGCTCAATAAGATCAAAGAGACGAAAGTCCTGCAAATAGGACAGAAGATACGAGTAAGATAAAGGACCATTTGGTCATGTACCATGTACCATTGGGCAATTTAGCCATTTTGCTAAATGATTCAATGAACAAATAAATGACCAAATCGTAAATGAATAAATGGTAAATTGAATAAAGCGACCCGTATAAGGGCCGCTTTATTCATGGTGGTATGGCTCGTTCCGAAGAATGGTCATCGCGCGGTAGATCTGCTCGATGGCCATTAATCGTATCATCTGGTGGGAGAAAGTCATCTGCGAGAGGGAGAGTTTTCCGTTAGCCCGCTCATAGACAGCAGGGCTGAAGCCGTACGCGCCGCCGATGACGAGGATCAAGTCACGACCCGAACCCATCTTCTTTTGCAGGAAATCCGCAAACTCAATGGAGCGGAACTCGCGGCCGTGTTCGTCTAACAACCAAACATCCGCAGAAGGCGTCAGCCACCGCAGAATTTCATTGCCTTCCTGCGTTTTTATCTGTTCCATGCTCAGTGCCTTGGCGTTTTTGATATCCGGGATAACGACCAATTCAAACGGCACATAATGGCTGAGCCGTTGCCGGTAGTCGTCGATGAGTGAGACCAGCCGCCCGTCCGTCGTTTTGCCGATTACAAGAAGGGAGATTTTCATGACAACGGTTATAATAGTTTATCCTGGTCTTTTTTATATAAGTTGGTGGAGTCGGTGTCTTGGAAATAGTACACGCAGTCTTTGTGCCACGTGAACTTGTAGATCGCCATGTGTTTGAACAGCCCGTCAAAGCCGGTGATGCCGGTATAATAGGTGTGCCCTTCCTCAAACTCGCAGGTAGAATGGATGCCGTCATTCTCGGTTGCTTTCACGCCGTAAAAGACATCGGCCATTTGGGGATATTCGAACATATCCTCTTCCCAGTTGTAGAAGAAGGGAAGCGGAGTTCCCCATTCCGCAATTTCCGAGGTGAGTTCGAGACTGTCTTTGGTGAGAGTGATGAAGGGATAGCGTGAGTTGATATGACCGAGCGTGTCCACAGGGTAGATATAGTCCCACATGCCCCTCACACGGTATTCAAAACGAACCTCTACGGTGGATGTTATGGAAGTCTGGATATTCTCCAGAACCAGTTTGCCGACAGGTTGCATTGTTTCCGGGTCAACAGGGAAAGCAAATACCCAGTAGTCAGAGTAGGGTGTCAGCCCCGTAAAGAAATGGGTTGTCTGGCCATATTGGAGCGAGTGGCTGGCAAAGGGCGCTACGTTGAACTCTTTGTTACGAAGCAGGTCGTTACGCCAGACGAGGTACTCGGCGTATGCGCTGTCCAGCGCCAGTTGCATGAATTGCTTGGAGTTGGCTATTGGGTTATAGTCCTCCCACGGCTCGCAGATAGCAATGAGGTAATAAGCATCCTTGTTGGTGGAGTACTCACACTCAATGAAGCCCGAGGACACATTCATGATATTCATGTTTACTTCCACATCCTTCGTCTCGTAGTACGCCTCCGTATTGCACGAGGGAGTAAGGAACAAGGAATAAGGAATAAGGACTAAAATGATTAGTCGATTCCATATAAGTCTTTTGTCTTTGAGCATAGCGGTCTTTACTCTTTGAGCGAAGCGGTCTTTAGTTCTCATATTTCTTCCTTTCTTCCTCTTCTTTGGCTAACAGTTCTTGTACGGTATAGATAAACCTGAGACACGTCATCACATGACCGCCGTAGTGCCCGAAATTATAGGTGATGTTTGCATCCTTCCAATGCGACCGGGCATGTGTAGCGTTGGTGTACGGCACCGTCTCGTCGTCCATGGAGTGCATCATATAGACCGGTGCTTGGGGATCCCAGTCGTAGGCGGTAATGGAGTTCAGGGTCATGGCTTTGTACAACTCCGCCACTTTTTCCGACTTCTGCTCCATCGCCTCGTCGGTCAGCAGCTCGTGGGTCACTTTGGTCCCGATCAGTTGGTTGATCTGCGCGGAGGTGAAACGTTTGTTGTTGATCCATTCGTCCATATGCTCGCAAAGGAAGGGTTTCATCATGTCCGATAGTTCCATGTCCAGTTTGTTGCCCTTGATCATGCCCTGCAAAACCAACGGCACGGCGACCGGATAGCCGGCAGTGTCGGTAGTGACGAACCGCTCGTAGGTCGCCTTTACGTCATATGGACCGCCGCCGGCAAACACGCGGTGGAGCATGATATGATCCATGCTGTCCGCGTTGCTGTAATCGGTTTCTATCAGGTACTGAACCGCCATGGTGGTCGCGCCGCCCTGACTGTAGCCCATGAGATCCAGACTGGGGTCGTCCGCGCTCCTGCCGACTGCCTCCAGCCACGGCTTGACAGCCAGATACATATCCACTACGTTGTGCGCCGTTACGTCCATCACAAGGTACGGATGTACCTCCTGTGCGGTCACGCCGTAGCCGATGTAATCGGGGATGATGAGCCCGTAACCGGAGTTGACCAACACGCCCTCCAACGAGAAGCAATTACTGGGTGCCTCGGCGTTGGAGCAAACGGTATAGTGGCTTACGAGGATCAT
>DGTR01000017.1 GCA_002394395.1 Bacteroidales bacterium UBA4331
TTCGTCTATTGCGCCGCATGCTATGCGGCAAAACATCGTTCATTAGGTCGGATGTTATCCGACATCCGCCCGACATCCACCCTATAACTGCCTAATTACTGCCTATTTGAGGCCTATTTACGGCTCATTTACGTTACCACATCGTTACCACTACGTAACGTCCGAGAACTATTTATTAACAATTAAAACCCAATTTGTATGAAAGTCGAGTTAATTCTCCCCATCGCCCGCTTACGCGGCAAAATCAACAGCTCCTCGCCGTTCTATTTCAAAACCGTCAACGGCAAGACCTTTGTCCAACGCTGTCCTAATCGTTCAACCAAAGCCCCGACACCGGCACAAACCGCAGCCAAACAGCGTTTCGCCGCCATCGCCCGGATCGTTGCACAGATGAAGGCAGAAGGCTCCAAGAAAAGCAGAAAGCAACTGTGGAAAATAGCTACAAAAGCCTATGAAAGCAATGCTTAAATCAGAACTGGCAACAGCTGCGGGAGTGTCCACGGACACTTTCCGCCGCTGGCTCCATTCGGACATCGACTACCTCCGTTCGCAAGGCATCACACCCAAGACCAAAGTCCTTCCCCCGCAAGTCGTCCGCTACCTGTGCGAGAAATATGATATAGAAATATAGTTTTTTGATAAGAATTAAAGATTTTCCTTGCGTATATCAATATTTTTTTGTAACTTTGCGGCAAATTTGTTGCAAAGATATTAAAACAAAGTAAAATTATGGAAGCCGAAATGACGCTACATCAAGCAAAGATGAATCTTTTGCGCGTGGTGGATTGCATTAGAACGATTGATGACGTGCAAGCGATTCAGCAAATTCTCGCTAACTACTATGCTCAAAAAGCAGAAGCAGAGATGGATCGTCTGTGGGACAATGGTACCATTAATGAGCAGGTGATTGAGCAATGGGGGCAGGAACACATGCGTACTCCGTACAACCATGCTCAATAAGATTGTTCTGGATACGAATTGTCTCATCATGTCCCTCTCGCGGCATAGTGAGTTCTACCCTGTTTGGCAAGGCATACGAACAGGGCGGTATATCTTATGCGTGTCCAATGATATCATTTCTGAATATCGGGAAATCATCGCAATTAAGACGTCAGAGATAGTCGCAGATAATGTCGTGCGCATGCTCGCGGAATCTCCTAACGTAGAGTTTATAGACCCACGTTACCATTTAGAATTGATTCAGGCAGACCCGGATGACAACAAGTTTGTTGACTGCGCTTTTGCAGCTAATGCTACATACATCGTTTCCAACGATAAGCATTTCAATGCACTCAAAGAAATCGATTATCCGAAAATACAGGTAATCAAACTCATTGAGTTCTTACAAACACTATTATAAACATCTCCCACTCCTATCTAAAGCGGCTGTTTCAACAGCCGCTTTTCTTTGTTTATAGCCGTAAACATCGTTTAGTTCAGTGATGTCTGGCGTTGTCCTATGAGTGTGTTTTCAAAACCCCTTATCTTTGCATTGAATTTGAAAAACAGTTATACTATGTATCTTAGATTTGTAAGACATAATCAGCTTGACGGGAATATAAACCGCGGAAGCCTCTATACCGTTCACTTCGAGCCCAATGAAAAGGGCGGGTATAACGAACACCCATCACTCATCAGCGACGCGTATGAGATAGCTTCCGGGGCGGATTATCCGCCAGCGCTGATTTATCAAGCCGAAGTCCGGCGCGTGAATGGCCACATGCGTCTCAGTTTCGGCAGAGGTGACCGACGATCCTTGCTGCACCTTATTGATCGCGATGCGCGCGAGCGGTTCTTTGCGGAACTCCTTGGCGCCCTCCGCGACCATGAAGATGTCCGCATCGAGACCGCGTTCGGCAAATTTTATTACTAACCTTAACAAAATTTTTAAAGAATGGCAGAAATTAAACCTATGGCTCTTATTGAGTCCATGCGGAAGAAGGTATGTATGCACAGTGATGTGTATTTCCGCACGAACAAACAGACCGGCAAGACCTTCACCGGCAAGCTCTGCTACCCCTCGGAAAAGGAGCCGAGTGCCGCACAGATCGCAGCGAAAGCACGTTTCGCGAAAGTCGTCGCTGCAGTACGAGTGATTTTGGCAGACCCGACGGAGAAAGCCAAACTGCAGGCAGAGTACAAATCCCAAACGAAGATCGGCTCGCTCTTCGGCTATGCGATGCACAAGCTGAACGGGAACTATGACCAGAACGGCGATCCCATCAACGGTTAACCCTTTAACCCTAACCCACTATGACTAAGAAAGAGATTATCAAAATCGTGATCTCCGTGCTGATTGCGGCGTTGACGGCATTGGCGGCAGGCTTGGGACTGAGTTCCTGCAACGTCACGCGGACCGTCACCACGCGAAGCGAGGCATGGCAGAAAGGCGACACCTCCGTCGTCATCCAAACCAAGACCGTCGAGAGCTATGACGGCTCACGGAAGTATTAACCTATTGTTCAATCAAACCTAAAAAACCTTAATTATTATGGCATCAGTAACTTATTCAGCCGGAATTGATCATGTGTCCGGCGCATTGGCAAAACCAAGTAAGAGCGGTCAGCACAGCTGCGAGAAGATGTTGCTCGCGACCCACCGTACCGCGGCAACGACCTCTAACAAGTGCAACCGTTTGTATCTCCGCAATGCGGTGAAACGCAACAGCCCGCTGAGTCAGCGGGAGATCCAGATCCGTAACCGCTTCACCGCGGTATCACAGGCGATCAAGGCGCGCAAAGCCGATCTCTCGAAGCTCACCACCGACCAGGCGAACTTCCGCGCGCAGAAGAACGACCCCGATGGCGCAAAAACCATGAAGGCCTATTATTGGAAAATTTGTGGTGCTGAATGGGATCAGCAACACAGCTAATCCCCGCGGCTTAACGCCTCGGCTAACCGCCCCGGCGCTCCCCTCTGCAGGGGGGCGCTCTTTTTTTTTGTCTTCGACTGGCTCTGCCGCGGTCTTTCTACTTTCTACTTTCGACTCTTTGAGGCTTATTAACGGGACAAAAAAAACGTCAGCGTGGGGATACGCTGACGGAATAAAGAGAATACCTCAACTTATGCGTTCTTGCGGCGTTCAAGCTGACCCTCCAGCGCGGAAAGACATGCGTCAAGACCCTCCTCAAAGCTGTCCGCGGTTTTCTCGGCAAACATACCGCCGATACGAACCTTCACCTCTTTATTGGCATTCGTCTGAGGTTTTACTACCGACATCCGTATTTCTACCTTGTCATCTCCATTCAGGTGACGCTCAAAACGGGACATCTTCTTCTCAATAAACTGTTCGAGTTTCTCTGCCATCTCGAAATTCACGGCATTAATAGTCATGTTCATAGTGCTAAATTTTAAGGATAATACCAAATTTTTGTGCAAAAATACAAAATTATTTTGATATATGCAAATTTTTTTGTAATTTTGCGGCGAATTTAAATTTATCCACTTATTAATACTCACAATTATGAACAAGAAACTCTATTGGTTATGCAGCTCCATCTTGGCGATGGTGATGGCTGTAGCTTTCGTGGCATGCGAAAATCAGAAGAAAATTTTCGTTGATGACGAAGATGACGATGAAGAAGTGGTAACGCCCAAACAGGGGTATTCCATCATCGGAACCTGGAAAATGACACAGACCTCCTCTTATTACGAAAACGAGAGTTTTGATATCTATCTGACCTTCAAACCGGATAATACCGGAACTTATACGGTAAACGGATACGATTACGATCCTTATACGTTCAATCTTGCCTATACGTATGATCGCTCTACCTGTCTGGGAGAAATGGTATTGATAGACCCGTATTACGGATCAACCGCCGATGAGTTGTCCTTTAAGCTGAAATGGTACGGTCCGGATCAGGTGATGGTCTATATCCGCGACTCTTATTACGAAGGCGGCTATTACTATGAGGACGAGTACGAACAGATGGGTATGTTCTATCGTCAGTAAATCTCCATGGATCACGCTCGCGGTAATGGCTGCGGCGTTTGTGATGAAGAGCGTTCTATTCCGCACCGGTTGCGGGATGGACGCTTCTTTGTTACCCGTGCGTATGGTAGCTGCCTATCTGTCCGTCGCGGCAGCAGCTGTGGCGATGGGGTCCGTAGTGTGGTGGAAACGGCGGTGGTGGACGGTTGTACTATGCGTGGCAACCGACATATGGCTGTTGGCGGGGGTCTGGTATTACCGCGCGAACGGCCTTCTGATGACTTGGGGAGCGGTGCGGACAATCACCGAGCTGCATGGCTTCGAGGATTCCCTCCTCGCTTATCTCCGATGGACGGACCTGAGTTATCCGCTGCTATCCCTCATCGCCTGCGGGTTGGTATATATCCTCCCCCAAGTACGCGTTCAGCGGCATGAATGGCTCCTCGCCGGCATTATAACCGGAGGCTTGTATCTGGCGGGTCTCACTGCGCGGCTGGCCGCTCCCCTCACCTTGGAGGAACGCAGCCGCTCCTTCCGCGCCGAAGAGAACTATTTTATCCGGACGCACAGCCCCTTGGCGCACTTCGGGCTGGTCCTCTGCAACGGCGCGAAAGAGGTCTTTTCCAAATGGTCGGCGATGCGGCCGTTGACGGATAAGGAACATGAACTGCTGCGCACTGTCTGTCATGACTCTGCGCCCCAAAATGCCCCCAAGGGGCACCTGGTCTATATCCTGGTCGAGAGTTTCGAGACCTGGGCGCTGGAGGCGACCGATTCGGAGAGCCGGCCCGTATGCCCCTGTATGACCCGGTATATCGAGACCCACCCGGTGCTGTATGTACCTCATGTGGAGACCCAGCAGCGTTACGGACGGAGCGGCGACGGACAACTCATCACGCAGACCGGGTTGCTGCCCATATCTTCCGGCGTAGCATGCTTGCAGTACGGGGAGAACACCTATCCGAATATCGCACATTTCTACCCCGACGGGGTGGTGATCAATCCCTATAAGACCCCCGTTTGGAACCAACGGGAAATGACACTCTCCTACGGTTTCAAACGGATGGTTCGCCCTCGCGGACTGCTCAATGAGACGGATAGCATCGTAATAGCCCGCGCACAGGCATACTTGGAGCGCGCCTCCGAGCCAACCGCCGTACTGGCACTGACGATAGACATGCACACGCCATTCTCGACTGTCCGCGGAGACGATCCGATAGACAGCATCCTCACGCCGATGGAGCAGGCTTATCTCCGTTCCACACGCTATACCGACCGCCAGATAGGACGGTTCCTGGAGTGGGCGGACACGGCTTCGGTCATGCGCAATGCCACGATCGTCATTACCGCGGATCATAACCATTTCCCCCAGGAAAAGGGCAAGGGCTTCTGTCCGCTCATTCTCTCCTCGCCGCAGATAACCACCCCTGTCCGCGTGGAGGAGGCATACCAGATGGATATTTATCCTACCGTACTGCATGCCATCGACCAGCGCAATTACGAATGGCAGGGATTCGGCATAGACCTTCTGCAAACACCACCCGCCATCCGTACCATATCGACCCGGGAAGCCTATGCGATCTCGGACAAACTGATCAGGACGAACTATTTCGCAAAATAGAACAAGGACATAAAAAAACATAAAAAATCCCGTGCGCGCTTGCGTATATCAATATTTTTTTGTAATTTTGCAGCCGAATTTGAACTATGCGACATATTTCAGCCATAATGATAGCGTCATGGATCTGTGTGACAGCCATGGCGGGAGTGCATGATCTGCTATGGGATTTCAGCAGCGGAGTTCCGTCGGCGAACCCCGACAGGGGACTCTCGTACTCCTCGACCGTTAACGACGAGGAGGGGGTGAAGAACGGGCTGAAGGGTATCAAACTCAACAGCTCCGGCTGGTGCTCGTTCGTCAAAGCGCCCGTGGCGGGACAGCTACGGCTGACCTTCGGTCCGCGTAGCGGCAAGAACCCCACGTCGCTGCAGGTCTTTGCGTCCGAGAACGAAGATGCAGGGACGTACCACCTGGTAGGCGTGACCTGCGAGGTGGACGGTCTGCAGACGCAGACGATCCTCCTCAGCGCGCAGGAGAACCACGTCTATATCACCCGCGAGAAGCACCAGGAGACGGTCTTGGAGCGGATAGAGTTCGTCGAGGGCTCGTTCGCAGAGCCGGCACCTTGTGCACCTCTGGAGAGTCCTGTGCCCCTCTATAGCGCGGGCATGCGTACGGACTCGATGGACGCGAACGCTGCTTTTTTTATACGCGCGCTCATGAACGCGAACGCGGGCGGCGAGAAGATGATCCGGCTGCCTGACGGGGTGTATGACTTAGGTCCCTTGGCGCTGACGGCGATAGAGGCGAACGGCGTGACGATCCTCGGCGAGTCGATGGAAGGCACGATCATCCGTAACCAACCCGACTATCGCTATGAGTCCATCGACAAGAGTGCGACGCTGCGCATCGCCCCGGGCGTAGAGGGAACGAGGCTTATGAACCTGACGATAGAGAACGCCTTGGATTACTACCACGACGATAACGGTCGAGGCGTGGCGCTCTGGGATCAGGGCACGAAGACCGTCTGCCGGAACGTGCGGCTGCTTGGGCATCAGGATACCTATTTCTCCGACAACGAAGGAGGAACGCATTATTTCGAGGATTGCGAGATCCACGGTACAGTCGATTTCATCTGCGGGGACGGCGATGTCTATTTCCTGAACTGCCTGCTGTACTGCGAGAGACGCAGCAAGAGCGGCGAAGGTACGGACGCGATAACCGCTTCCGGTGCCGGGAAGGACGACAAGGGTTTCGTCTTCGAGGGCTGCACGATAAAGAGCGAGTGCCCCGTCGTGAGCCTCGGAAGAAGCTGGAAGAACTACCCCAAGTGCGTCTTCCTGAACACGCGGCTGGATTACTCCGCAGGCGAGTTCAGCCTCGAGAGCAATACTATCCGCCGATGGACGGTACAAGGGATGATGGCGCTGCCGGAGTTCTTCGGCGAGTACAGGACGATGGATCAAGAGGGCAGGGTAGTCTCGCCGGAGACGAACGAAGTGACCTTCGTCCTCGACGGCAAGAGCCGGACGATGAACACGATCCTCACAGCCCCTCCCGACCTCCCTATGGAGGGGAGGAGATAGGTAAACCTAGGTAAACCTAGGATGACCTAAGTTAAAAAAATCGAACAACCCAACAAATAAACAATTAATTTTTAACCACAATGAAAAAAACACTACTATTGGCGTTAGGTGCAATGTTAAGCATCAACGCATGGTCGTATGACAACGTGGCCGCCACAGTCAAGTGGACGGTAGGCAACGAGTCCGCAGCGACCATTGAGTCCGACGCAGCTGACGGAGTAAAGGACACGAAAGTGGCTGTCGGCGCAGGACTGACCGTCGTAGGCACGAAAAGCAACTACGACGCGAACAACGGTAACGCGATGGTTCAGTACCAACCCGCTGAATCCAATGCCGGAGCGGTAGCTACCGTGATGATCGAGTATTCCGTAAAGATGAAGAAAGGCGTTACGTTCACTCTGACGGGCCTCAGTTACGATGCCATCAAAGACGGCACGGATAATGCTTCCTATAGTTGGAGTTATGCCGTTGACGGCGTGGAGTCGACTATCACCGATGTCTCGAAAGATGATCTGGTTCGTAACAACAACACGACCGGCACTCCGGCACTGAACCATGCGGAGACCATCAACGCAACAGCAGGTCAGAATGTATCGCTGCGTATCTATGTTTCCGGTTTTGCAAATAACAAAAAACTCGCGCTGTCGAATATCGTCCTCACCGGTACGATCAACGGCGAAGAGGAAGTACGTACCTTCACGGACTTCAAGATCGATTTCCGTTCGGAGACTCCGACCTTCGTTCTACCGGAAAGCGGCGTACAACCGAGTAATGTTAGTTTTGCGAACCTGAACTACAAGGACGCCCAGCACGGTATTCAAGGCGGTACGATCACGGTAAACGTGGATGGACCTGTGAAATTCACCCTCGGCGGATGCCAGTATGGCAATAACATCGCCGTGCAAAAAGACGGTGAAGACCTGACGACGATTGACAACAAGGTAGGTTGCGACAACAGCGGCGTAGGTGCCGGTTACACGAAATTCGTGACTTGGACATATAACGTAGAGGAGGCAGCCGTGCTGACCTTCACGGTAAACGGCTATCTGCCGTATTTCTTCGCAGAGGCATGTGATTTCGTGCCGCAGGTAGAGGTTCGTTATTATGACGTAGACGGCAAGACGCTTATCGGTAGCGAGACTGTAGAGGGTGGTTCTGCATTGGCATATGCATATCATGCATCGGATGTAACGGTAGCAGACGGCAAGGCTTTCCGCGGATGGTACAACGGTACTATTCCTACCGCTACAAAAGTAGCAGAAGGTTTCGCACTGACCGAAAATCTGAATCTGTATGCAAAAACTACGGATATAGAGGTAGCTGAATTAGGTAAGATTTATGATTATGATTTCCGTCCGAATTATTTCTATCCGGAGGATCATGAGTTGCTGACCATCACCGGCGGAAACTCGCATAACGGCACGCAGCACGGCTGGGCGTTCAACAGCGGTAGTACGCTCGGGATCAAGGTGGCAGGCAATGCGTTGCTGGCAATCGACGTATGTACTTATACCACCACAGGTGAGACAGAGATCAAGGACGCAGACGGTAATACTGTTGGCTCCGTATCCGTAGAGCGCGAAGTAACCGGCGACGGCGCGAAGCAGACCGTTTATTATGAGGGTCCGGCTACCACGCTGACATTCTATTTCACGGCAACGAACTATATCCATCATATCAAGGTTTATAACATCGCCGCTCTGCCGACCAAGGACGAGGCGACCGGTTATTATCTCATCGCTCCGGGCGACGGCGCAGGTCTGAAACTGGTTCTTGAGTCCATTCAGGAAGGCGACAAGATCTTCCTGCCGAACGGAGTATATGATTTGGGCGAGGCTGTAAACACGCAAATCAGTAAGAATAACATCTCTATCATCGGTCAGTCGATGGAAGGAACGATTATCAAGAACGCTCCGAATTTTTATAACGAGGGTCTTGGGCAGACGGCAACGCTCTTTGTCCCGACGAGCGTGAGCGGTACTTATATGCAGGATCTGACACTTCAGAACGCCCTGGATTACTATGCAGCTATAGCAGCAGGATTACAAGGCGGTCGTGCTTGTAGTTTGCAGGACGAAGGTAATCACACTGTATTGAAGAACGTCCGTATGTTGAGTTATCAGGATACCTATTATGGCAAGACCGCCGGCTCAAGGCACTATTTCGAAGATTGTGAGATCCACGGAACGGTGGATTATCTCTGCGGCGGTAGCACGGTATATTTCAAGAATAACTTGCTCTATTGCGAGAAGCGTAATGCCAATGGCGGCGGAAGCGATTGTATCACAGCTAACGGCGGTAAGGACGATAAAGGCGACAAGGGTTATGTATTTGAAGGCTGTACTATCAAGAGCGAGTGTCCGGTTGTTTCCCTCGGCCGTGCATGGAGCGATCAGGCTCGTACGTATTTCCTCAATACACTCGTGGATTACAGCGCAGGCGAGTTCAGCTTCTCGGGCAGCGGTATCCAGCGCTGGACGCAGACGGGTATCAATACCAACCCGACCGAGTACGGCGAGTACAACACCCATCTGGCAGACGGTACCGTTCTTACTCCGGCTTCCAATGTCGTAACCTTCAACAAGGGTAGCGAAGTGCAGATGGAGACCGTACTGAGCGCAGAGCGCGCAGCAGAACTGACGATGGATTATACCCTCGGCGAGTGGGCTGCAACGGCAAAGGCTGATGCTACACAGGCCGTTTGCGATCTGAAAAACATCGAAGATGAAGGTATTTATCTGGTAGAGGCTCAGAACGGCAATGCAGAGCTAATGTTGGGTTCACAACTTAAAGAAGAGGTGTTCTCTGAAGATTCCGGAACAACTGTTCGCAAAGCCAACGCCCGCGGTGGCTTCGGCTGGAAGGCCGGTGAAGAACCGCAAGGCATTGAGAATGCTACCGCTGCTGAGGCTGTGAAGGCCGTCAAGGTTATTCGCAACGGGCAGGTAGTTATCGTCCGTGACGGACGCGAGTTCAATGTTCTTGGAACACAATTGTAAATTGTACATTGTAAATTGTACATTGATAAATGAATTGGTTTAGTAATTTATTCTTTGGCACGGGTATAGCACATTCGATTTTTGTGCTTGCCCTTGCCATTGCTATTGGTATTTTCTTGGGCGCTAAGCTCAAGTTCAAAGGTATTACTCTGGGTATTACTTGGATTCTGTTCTGCGCGATCGCGTGCAGCCATTTCGGCATGACGCTTGATCCGCTGGTAGAGTCCTTTGCCAAAGACCTGGGTCTCATCCTGTTTGTCTATTCCATAGGCTTACAGGTGGGACCGGGTTTCTTTTCGTCGTTCGGCAAAGGCGGTCTGCGTCTGAATATGCTGGCGGCAAGTATAGTGGTATTAGGCTGCGTCACGGCGTACGTCATTCATCTTGTCAGCGGTACGGATATCGCGACGATGACCGGCGTGCTCTTCGGAGCGGTGACGAACACGCCCGGTCTGGGTGCGGCGCAGCAGACCTATCAGGATCTGACGGGCGTGTCGAACCCTGATATAGCGTCCGGCTACGCGATGGCGTATCCGCTGGGCGTCGTAGGAATCCTCTTCGCAATGATGGTTATCCGCTGGGTCTTCCGCATCAAGATGGACAAAGAGGAAGAGCAGGTTACGAAAGAGAAAGGGGAGGTGCAGCAGGTGGAGCATTACGACATGCGGTTGACCAACCCGCAGATAGACGGTCTGCATGTACGCGATCTGGGCCTGCTGACACATGTGACGATCGTCGTCAGCCGTGTGCTGGATGTGCATGGAAATGAGTTCATGCCCGACGCAGAGACCCTTCTTCACGTAGGCGACCAGGTACGCCTCGTGACGGACAAGAAGAACGAGAGAACGGTTCTCCTCCTCGGCGAGAAGACCGACATCCATTGGGAAGAGAAAGAGAAGAATATTCACCTGGTGAGCCAGCATATTGTGGTCACCAAGGACAAGATAAACGGCAAGCAGATATGCGACCTGAAGGTGCGCGATGCGTTCCATATCACGATCACCCGTGTCCGCCGTGCCGGTATAGAACTGTTAGCTACTCCGGAGCTGCGGCTCCAATTGGGCGACCGCCTGACCGTAGTGGGCGAGAAAGAGGCTGTGGACAAGATTGCGAAGGCTTTTGGCAACTCCGCGAAGAAACTGGATGCGCCGAACCTGGCGTCTCTGTTCTTCGGAATTATCTTAGGCGTGGCGTTGGGTTCTATTCCTTTCGCGCTGCCGGGACTCTCGCAGCCGTTCAAGTTAGGTATTGCCGGTGGTTCGCTGATTGTGGCGATCCTCATGGGGGCGTTCGGTACCAAATGGCATTTGGTGACCTATACCACCACTTCCGCGAACCTCATGATCCGCGAGATAGGTATCTCCCTCTTCCTTGCGGCAGTAGGCTTCGGCGCAGGCGGCTCGTTCGTTGAGACCCTCTTGGACGGCGGTTACGTATGGATAGGCTACGGCGTGATCATCACCTTGCTGCCCTTGCTGCTGATAGGTTTCATCGCGCGAAAAGGATATAAACTTGATTATTTCACCCTCATGGGACTCATCGCCGGCTCGACGACCGACCCGCCGGCTCTGGCATACGCGACCTCGCAGTCTTCGGCGAACGACCGCGCTGCGGTAGCGTACTCGACGGTCTATCCGTTGACGATGTTCCTCCGCGTCCTCACGGGGCAGTTGATGATATTATTATTTTTATGACGGGATTACGTAATTACGTAATTACGGGATAACGACATGACGACCACTAACAAAGCCATACTCCGCCTCGCTCTCCCGAGCATCCTGGCGAATATCACGATTCCTCTCGTAGGCATCGTGGATACCGCTATCGTCGGTCACCTGAGCGATGCGGCGGCTATCGGTGGTATCGCCATCGGCACGATGCTCTTCGACCTGCTGTACTGGAACTTCGGTTTTCTGAGGGTCGGCACCTCGGGTCTCACGGCGCAGGCGTACGGTCGCGGCGATGAGACCGAGTGCCGCCGAATCCTCCTCCGCAGCCTCTCTATCGCGATGATCGCGGCGGTGGTGATCTTAGCCATCCAATGGCTCTTCGTGACGGCGGTGCTGGCGGTTGTGCCCTGCTCGGCTGAGGTGGCGTCCGTAGCGCGGGAGTATTTCTTCGTCCGTATCTGGGCGGCGCCCGCGACGCTGAGCCTCTTCACCTTCAAGGGTTGGTTCATCGGCATGCAGGACACCAAGAGTCCCATGGCGGTAGATATACTCGTCAACGTGGTGAATATGGCGGCGAGTTATTACCTCGCGGTGAAGACGCCGTTAGGCGTCGTCGGCGTGGCGTACGGCACGCTCGTGGCGCAGTATAGCGGTCTGATACTCGCGGTGGCTATTCTTCTTGCGCGATATATCGGGATATCGGTATTTCGCAATATCGACCGGTGGAAAGAGGCGCTCCGCAGCGCAGAGCTACGACACATGCTCTCCCTCAATAGTAATCTCTTCATCCGCTCCCTGTGCTTCATGGTCGTGTACGTGGGCTATACCTCGCTCGCGAGCCTCTACGGCGACACGGAGCTCGCGGTGAGCAGTATCATGATGAAGCTCTTTATGTTCTTCTCGTTCTTCGTGGACGGCTTTGCTTACGCCGGTGAGGCGCTGGTGGGCAAGGCCTTTGGCGAGTCGAAAGTCGAAAGCCGAAAGTCGAAAGACATTAACCCCACCGTCCGTGCGCTCTTTAATTGGGCGCTGGGTGTCGGACTGCTCTTTACGGTCCTCTACGCCTTCTGGGGCGACGAAGCATTTGCCCTCATGACGAGCGACACGACGGTTCTCATGGCGGCGGAGAAATATAAGATCTGGCTCATCGGCATGCCGCTTATCAGTACGCTGGCGTTCATGTGGGACGGCGTGTATATAGGCGCAACGGCTGGCGTACAGATTCGTAACTCGATGATCTGGGCAGCGGTGGGATTCATAGTAGGATATGCGGCGACCTTCTCCTTTGTGGGGCCGCAGGCTTTATACATAGGTTATTTCGCGCATCTTATAGCGCGAGCATTTTATTTGACTATCAAATGGGACAAAGTGATAGGATGAAACGACAGTTAACTCTTCTCTTGACGGTGCTCTGCCTGGTAGCATGCGGGCATCGCGATGATTCGAAGCGAGAGCAAGCTCCGCTGAAAGTAAAAACGATGGTGCTCTCTCCCGCAACCGGAGGTATGACCTCGCGGTACGTGGGTACGATCGAACCGATACGCGAGACGCCGCTGAGCCTGCAGAGCGTGGGTAGGGTAGTCTCCGTCTCCGCCAAGAATGGTCAGCGTGTGAAGAAAGGGCAGACCCTCATGGCAATCGATAACACTCAGGCGATGAACGCCCTGCAGACCGCAGAGGCTTCGCTCAAGCATGCCCAGGACGGCTACGACCGCGTGTCGAAAGTGCACTCCAAAGGTGTCGTCTCCGACCAGAAGATGGTGGAGATCGAGTCCCAGCTCGCGCAAGCCAGATCGCTCTACGAGGCAGCGAAGCAACAACTCGCCGAGTGTACCCTGATAGCCCCTTGTGACGGCTTGGTGGACGGTCTCAATATTGAGATCGGTCAGACCATCATCCCCGGCACGAAAGTATGCTCGCTGCTCGACGTCACGGCGTTTAACGTACGTTTCACGGTGCCCGAAGCAGAGATCAACGGCATCGAGAAGAACCATCGCTCGATGGAGGGTACGGTCGAGTGCGGCGCTATCGACACCGTCCTGCCGATCGTCATCACCGAGAAAGGGGTGACCGCCAACCCCCTGACCCATACCTATGAGGTCGTCGCTGCCGTCCGCGGTGGTGCTGACCTCCTCAAGGCCGGTATGGTAGGCAAGGTCATCCTGGAGAAATCCCCTAACCCCTCACCCGTAACCCCTAACCCCTCATCCCTCATCATCCCCGCCTCCTGCGTTCTGATGAAACCCGAAGGACCGACCGTATGGGTCCTCTCAAACGGCGAGGCGGAGCGTCGTCCCATCACCCTCGACGGTTATCAGGCGAACGGCGTACGCGTCGCTTCCGGACTGCAGGCAGGTGACACACTTATCATCGAAGGTTATCAGAAGCTCTATAAAGGTTGCAAAATAAGCTGTGAAGACAAGTAAGCACATAGAAGGAGCAATGAAGCATCACGGCATCGTGATGGCTTTGTTTATCGCATTAATGGCCTTTGGCATCTGGTCGCTGCCGCGGATGAACAAAGATGAGTTTCCGCAGTTCACCATCCGTCAAGGTCTCTTGGTGGCTCTCTATCCGGGGGCTACTGCGAGCGAGGTGGAGCAGCAGGTTACTCTCCCTCTCGAGAACTACGTCAACTCCTTTGAGATGGTGGACAAACAGCTAACCTACAGCGTCTCCGAGGATGGCATCGCTTATGTATATATCATGCTACGCCTCGTCGATGTAGATAATGAGAAAGCCTGGACGAAGATCCGTGCGGGACTGCCTCTCTTGCAGAAGACCCAGATGCCTACCGGCGTCCTTCAGACCGCTCTCATCGACGATTTCGGCAACACCTCTTCGCTACTCATCGCCGTGGAGAGTGACGAACGCAGTCCGCGCGAGCTGGAGGAGTACTCCCGCAAAGTGTGCAGTACCCTCCGTACGATCCCTGAGATGGGCAAACTGCGGATCATGGGCCAGCAGACCGAAGAGATAGCCGTCACCATCGACGCCGAGTCGCTCTCCCGCTACGGGATCAACCCTTCTGTGCTCCAAGCTCAGCTGGCGATGCAAGGACTCCGTACCATCGGTGGCGAGAGTGATATACAGGGCGTCCTGCAGGTCGTCATCCCGTACCTCACCGAGTATGAGTTGCAAGAGCAGATCATCTTCTCTGACCCCATCTCCGGCGCTACCGTCCGGCTCAAGGATGTAGCGACCATTACCCGCCGGTACCAGGCACCCAAGCAGTATGTCGAGTTTAACGGCAAACCCTGTCTGATCCTCAATATGGAGATGGTGCCGGGCAATAATATCGTAGCTTTCGGCAAAGAAGTCGATCGCCGCTTAGCGGAAGTAGCCGCACTCTTACCGCCGGACATCCGTTTCCATCGCATCACCGATCAGCCGAAGGTCGTCAACGACTCCGTCCTCTCTTTCTTGCGGGATATCGTCATCTCCATCCTCGTCGTCATCGCCGTCATGCTGCTGCTCTTCCCGCTGCGTACGGCGCTTGTGGCATCCACCGGTGTACCGGTCTGCACCGCCATCTGTATCGGTCTGATGTACCTCACCGGTATCGAGCTTAATACCGTCACCCTCGCAGCGCTGATCTTCGTCTTAGGAATGATCGTGGACGACAGCGTTATCGTCATCGACGGTTATACGAATATCCTCGCGCGCGGTCACTCTCGCTGGTACTCCGCTGTGATCAGTACCAGCATGCTCTTCGTGCCGATGTCTCTGGCAACCATGGCGATCAGCGGCATGTTCTTCCCTATGACCCGCATCATCACGGGCCCGTTAGGCGAGTTCGTCCAACTCTTCCCGTGGGCGGTCCTCTTTGCCCTCGTGGCGTCGATCTTCTACGCCTCCTGGGTCACCCCGTACCTCGCTTTCCGCTTCGTGCGCGAGCGCAAACCCGAAGAGATGAACCTCGTGGAGCGGGTACAGACGCGTTTCTTCACTTGGCTCCAGGGCTCTTATAGACGTATCCTCCGGGTTTGCTTCCACCATCCTGTGATGGTTTGGAGCATGCTGATCGCCGCGATCGTCATCGGCGTCGTGCTCCTCTCGAACCTCAACCTCCAGCTCTTGCCGAAAGCGGAACGAGAGTTCTTCGCAGTGGAGATCCATCTGCGCGAAGGAGCTACTGAGAAGGAGTCCGCCCTCGTGGCCGATTCGTTGGCGACCATCCTGCGACAGGACGAACGCGTGACGAGCGTCACGGCTTTCATCGGCCACTCCTCGCCGCGTTTCCATGCCACTTATACGCCTCAGACTCCCGCTCCTAACTTCGCCCAACTCATCGTCAACACGACCTCTTCCAAAGCGACCTCGCAGATCCTCAAGGAGTACGGCGATCGCTATGAGAACTTCTTCCCCAATGCCTACGCGCGCTTCAAGCAGCTCGACTATCAGGCGGTGCGTAACCCCCTCGAGGTGCGTATCAAAGGCGACGATTGGGAGGAGATGGCGGTGTACGCCGATAGTGTCATGAACTATATGCTCACCCTTCCGGATCTGCAATGGGTCCACAGCGATTATTATAGCATGGCGCCCTCTACCCGCATCGTCCTGAACGCCGACGAAGCGACGCGTCTGGGCATCACGCAGACGATGCTCTCCCTCTACCTCCGTCAGGCTACCCAGGGAGCAACCATCACCACCCTCTATGAGGGCTCTTACGGCGTACCCGTAGTGCTTTATACTGCCGGTGCTAACGCGCTTAACCCCGAGGAATTGTCCTCGCTGCAGGTGCCGACTGCCCTCCCCGGCGTATGGGTACCGCTGCGACAGGTCGCTTCCCTCGAACCGAGCTGGCATCATACCTCCCTCGAGCACCGCAACTCCGTCCGTACCATCACCGTAGGAGCCGACCTCCGCGGCACGACGAGTCAGGTCTCTGCCGAGCGGACGGTCAAGCAATGGGTGAATACGCATATCACCTCCTTGCCCCCCGGCGTTACGATCACTTACGGCGGTCTTTCCGAACTGAACGAACTGCTCATACCTCAGATACTATGGTCTATCGTAGCGGCGCTCGCGGTCATGCTTGTCCTGCTGTTGTATCATTTCGGTAAGATAGGCCTTGCCCTGCTGACCCTCTCCAGCGCCGTGCTCTGTATCTTCGGCTCGATGCTCGGTCTGTGGCTCTTCGACCTGGATATATCCATCACCGCCGTCTTGGGTATCGTCAGCCTCATCGGTATCATCGTCCGCAACGCGATCATGATGTACGAGTACGCGGAGGACAGCCGCAAATACAAACATTATAGCTATAAAGACGCAGCTTTCCATGCGGGCTTGCGACGTATGCGTCCGGTCTTCCTCACCTCTGCCACCACGGCACTCGGTGTCCTACCGATGATCATCGCCGCTACCAGCCTGTGGATGCCGATGGGTGTAGTCATCTGCTTCGGTACGATCTTCACTCTTCCGCTGACGGTGACTATCCTGCCTGTCGTCTATTGGCGCGTGCACGCGAAGAAAGATAAGGAGTTGGAGAATTATGAGAGTACGTATTTTTGATCATATGGAGGAGTGCACTGAGGAGGCGGTTCAAGCGATGCTGCCTCAGGTCTCTCAGCAACGCCGCGAACAAGCGCTGCGGTTCCGTCATGTCTTCGGACGGTTCTGCTGTTTGAAATCGTGGTTGATGCTGAGTGCAATGCATATTGGAGAGATGGAGTTTTTGTATAATGAACATGGGAAACCCTATATAGAAGGGGGACCTTTCTTCTCCATCAGTCATTGCAAAGAAGCGATAGCGGTCGCCCTGGATGATCAGCCTATAGGCATCGACATCGAGTCTATACGCCGCTTTGATCCCGAACTCGTCACCCGGACGATGTCTCCCTCCGAGCAAGCCCTTATCGCCGCTTCCGACCATCCTGAGCGTGCGTTTATCCGCCTCTGGACACAGAAAGAAGCGGTCCTCAAAGCCGAAGGAACAGGCATCTCCTCTTTTGACCAGCTCTGTTCGGCGCTCGATAACCCGTCCTACACCTTGGACACCCACGAATCCGAAGGCTATATCTACACGGTAGCCTACAAATGACCAAATAGTAAATGACCCATACGGCAAAGCAGATCGTATGAACAAAGTGAATAAAGAAATAGTAAATAGTTTTATGTCTGATTACATTGTTTCCGCGCGAAAGTACCGTCCCCAGACCTTCGAGTCCGTGGTCGGACAACAGGCTCTGACGCAGACCCTGCAGAACGCCATCCGTCTTAACAGGTTGGCGCATGCCTACCTCTTCTGCGGTCCACGAGGCGTCGGCAAGACCACCTGTGCGCGTATCTTCGCCAAGACCATCAACTGTCTCAACCCCCAGAACGGGCACGACGCTTGTAACGAGTGTGAGTCCTGCCGGGCGTTCAATGAGCAGCGGTCGTTTAATATCCACGAACTCGATGCAGCGTCGAACAACTCCGTCGAAGATATCAAATCCATCCTCGACCAGGTGCGTATCCCGCCGCAGATAGGGAAGTACTCGGTCTTCATCATCGATGAGGTTCACATGCTCTCTACCGCTGCCTTCAACGCCCTGCTCAAGACCCTCGAGGAACCGCCTTCATACGCGATCTTCATCCTCGCGACGACGGAGAAACATAAGGTCCTGCCGACCATCCTCAGCCGTTGCCAGGTTTATGACTTCAACCGCATCACCGTCCCTGACACCATCGCTTATCTGCAATCGGTTGCCGCGAACGAAGGCATCTCCGTGACCGAAGATGCGCTGAACGTCGTCGCGCAGAAGGCAGACGGCGGCATGCGTGACGCCCTCTCGATCTTCGACCAACTCGTCGCATTCTGCGGTACAACCATCACCTATGAGCAGACGATAGCGGTACTCAATGTACTCAACTCCGACTACTATTTTCAACTCGTGGACGCAGCGCTCCGCCATGACGTCACGGCTTCGTTGTTGCTCTTCAACGACGTCCTCTCCCATGGCTTCGACGCTTCGCATTTCGTCACGGGCTTAGCCCAGCACCTGCGCGACGTACTCGTCTCCAAGGACCCGCAGACCCTGCCGCTGCTCGAGACCAGCGACTCTATCCGCCAGCGCTACGCCGAGCAGGCCGCTCATTGTGCACCTGTGTGGCTCTTTCAGGCACTCGACATCCTCAATACCTGCGATATCAACTACCGCACCGCGCGTAACAAACGCCTCACCGTCGAGCTCGCCCTCGTCAAACTCTGCCAACTCGGCGTCCAGGTGGTGGTTCCCGGTAGCCCGAGTAAGCCTAGTAGCCCTAGTAGCCCTAGTAGCCCTAGCAGTCCTATTAGCCCTATTAGCCCTATTAGCCCGAGTAGTCCTAGTACCCCTAGTGCCCCTAGTAGTCCTAGTATGCCCAAGATACCGAAGATCTCCCTTGGGCTCGGCGTTAAGAAAGAGCAACCGGCGCAGCCCTCACAGGCTCACGAGGCTCCCAAACAGGAGGAAAACCGCCCTTTTACGGATGACCAACTCAGAGGCGCATGGGTTGGTCTGGCGGCGTCGCATGCCGATGAACTGCGCCTCAAACAGCTGATGGAGACCTACACCCCCTCTCTCATCTCCGACACCTCTGCACAGATCAAGATGCCCAACCCCTGGCAGATGAAGGAGCTGCAGAAAGCCATGCCCTCGCTCCTGAAACAACTACGAGCAACCCTCCATAACGACCTCCTGGATATACAAGTCATACAAGAGGAGTTTAACCAAGAGCAGATGGCCTTCACCGCCGAGGAGAAATACGCCCTCATGGCGGAGCAGAACCCTGCCCTTGCGCAGATGAAGGAATTACTGGACCTGCAAATAGACTAAATGACCCGATAAATGGTACATCGTAAATGACCAAATGGTAAATCTCCTGTCATATCTGCCGACTACCAAGAAGGAAACCGACCTTCGCGGATGGGATGAAGTGGACATTGTCTTCTTCACCGGCGATGCCTATATCGACCACCCCTCTTTCGGAGCGGCGGTCTTGGGGCGTGTGCTTGAAGCGGCAGGTTATCGCGTAGCCATCGTACCGCAGCCGGACTGGCACGGCGACTTCCGTGATTTTAAGAAATTCGGCCGCCCACGGCTGTATTTCGCCGTCTCGGCAGGGTCGATGGACTCGATGGTCAACCATTATACCGCCGCCAAACGCCGTCGCTCCGATGATGCCTATACGCCCGAAGGCAGGGCAGGGATGCGACCCGATTACTGTACCGTCACCTACTGTCGCATCCTCAAGCAGCTCTACCCCGATGTGCCTGTCGTCATTGGCGGCATCGAGGCCTCCATGCGCCGCCTTACCCATTACGACTACTGGCAGGACCGGCTCATGCCCTCTATCCTCGTTGATAGCGGTGCCGACCTCCTCGTCTATGGCATGGGTGAGCAAGCCATGACCGAGATAGCTGATCGACTTTCGACTTTCGACTTTCGACTTTCGGCTCTTCATTCCATCCCTCAGACGGCCTATCTGACGAACGACAAATCCGAGCTCCCGCAAGACGCTATCATGCTCGCGTCCCATGAGCAGGCCGTCAAAGACAAACGCGCTCATGCGGAGAATTTCCGCCTCATGGAGATCGAGTCCAATAAGATTCACCAGACAACCCTCGTGCAGCCGGTCGGTGACCGATGGGTGGTGGTCAATCCTTCGTACCCGCCCATGACTACCGAGCAGCTCGACGCTATCTACGATCTGCCCTACCAATATACGCCGCACCCCAAATACAAGGACAAACGCATCCCGGCATACGAGATGATCAAGTGGTCCGTCTGTATGCATCGCGGCTGTTTCGGCGGTTGCTCGTTCTGTACTATCTCTGCCCACCAGGGCAAGCAGATCGTCTCGCGCTCCAAGGCCTCGATCCTCCGCCAGATAGAGCGGTTGAGCCGTCTGCCGGATTTCCACGGCGTCATCTCCGACCTCGGTGGACCCTCGGCGAACATGTACGGCATGCATGGCAAGGACATGTCTCTCTGCGAGCGTTGTGCACGACCTTCGTGCCTGCAGCCGGCGATATGTAAGAACCTCAATCAGGATTTCGGGCCCCTCCTGGATATCTACCGCACGGTCGATCGGCTGCCGTATATCAAGCATGCTTTCGTCGGTTCCGGCATTCGCTATGACCTCATGTCCGAACCCTATGCCCGCCAACTCATCACCCGTCATGTCTCCGGACGACTGAAGGTCGCACCCGAGCATTCGGACAATACCGTCCTGAAGATCATGCGCAAACCCTCATGGGAGAACTACCTCCGCTTCCGGGAGCTTTTCCTGCGTATCAATAAGGAAGCCGGGCTGAACCAACAACTCATCCCCTATTTCATCTCTTCTCATCCCGGCTGTACCAAGCAGGCGATGAAGCACCTCGCCGACGAGACGAAGAAGATGCATTACCGCCCTGAGCAGGTTCAGGACTTCACTCCTACACCCATGACCCTCTCCACTACGATGTTCTATACCGGCATCAACCCCTATACCCGCGAGCCGATCTATGTCGCCCGCACCCCCGAAGAGAAGAAACAACAAAACCAGTACTTCTTCTGGTACAAGAAATGACTAAATGACCAAATAGTAAATATCTTTATGGCAAAGAAATATCGCATCAACCCTGAGACGCTCCAACTCGAGCGCATCGAACACGGCTTTCGTTACTGGCTCCGCCGTTCCGGAGGATATATCCTCGGAGGTATCTGTCTGGGAGTCATCTTCTTCTATGTCTTCCTCTATTTCTATCCCTCGCCCAGAGAGGCTTCCCTCATGCAATATAACCGCAACCTCTCTGCCGAACTCGAGGTCATGGGTAAGCAGGTGGACCAGATGCAGATCGTCCTCTCCGACCTCTCCCAGCGTGACGATAACCTCTATCGCGCGATGTTAGGAGCCGAGCCTATCCCTCTCTCCGCGCGTATGGGAGCCTCCCAGCAGATCTCTTACTACGACTCGCTCGCCCGTATGACGAATACCCAACTCGCAGCCGATATCCGCCGCAAGGTGGACATCCTCGAGAAGGAACTCTACGTCCAGGCACGTTCGTATGATGAGATCGTCGAGCTGGCGAAGAACCAGGAGACCCGTATGGAGAATATCCCTGCTATCCAACCCGTCCTCAATAAGGACCTCAAGCGCATGGCGTCCGGCTACGGATGGCGTGTCGATCCCGTCTATCATATCCGACGTTTCCATGAGGGTATGGACTTCTCTGCACCTGTCGGAACGGAGATCTTCGCTACCGGTAATGGTACCGTCACTTATTCCGGCTGGCGTCAGGGCTACGGAGAGACCATCGAGATCGATCATGGCTTCCATTACGCTACCCTCTACGCCCACTGCTCCAAACGACTCGTCAGGGTAGGGCAGAAAGTCAAACGGGGAGAGGTCATCGCCAAGGTCGGCAATACCGGCAAATCCACCGGACCACACCTCCATTATGAGGTCCATTATAACGACCGGCCTATCGATCCCAGAAACTACTATTTCTACGATCTCTCCCCCGAGGACTACGACCGCATGGTCCAACTCTCCTCGAATATGGGTAACATGATGGATTGATACAAAAAACCCCTCCTTCGAAGGAGGGGGTTGGGGGTAGGCTTTTATCCAAGCCTCGATATCTTCTCTAATGATTTCTCGTCTAATATACGGATATGTCGTCCGTCGATAGCTAGCAGCCCTTCTTGGGCAAACTGGCTCAGCGTTCGGATGGCGTTGCTCGTCGTCATGTTGCTCATGTTCGCGAGATCCTCGCGCGGCAGCAACATCGCTAACGTCCTGCCGTCCTCCTCGTACCCGTAGTTCTTCAGCAGCAGCAACAGGCTCTCTGCCAACCTTCCCCGGATATGCTTCTGAGTCAGGTTCACTGTCTGGATCTCCGAGAACGCCAGGTCTTTCGCCATCATCAGTATCACCTGGTAGCATAACGCCCCGTTACCCTGTATCAGCCGGTTGAATTTATCCCGTGCTAACCGATAGACCGTACATGCCTCAAACGCACTCGCGCTGGAGTTATACGGCTCGTTAACTGTACACGCCCTGTAACCGAAGATATCATACGGCTTGAGCAGACGGATGATCTGCTGCCGCTGACCGATACCTTCCTTGTAGATCCGTACTTTGCCTTGGAGCAACATCCATACGTACTCCGACTCATCGCCGTCGTGGTGGATAATCTCGTTCTTGGCATAATGTACTAACTCTACGTCCTTGGCGAGTTGTTCCTTCTCGCTCTCTGTTAACGTGTTCCAAAGGGGATTCAGATCCCACATTGGTGCAAAATGCACTCCTGACTCTTTCATTTTTTCTTTTTAACGTATGCCGTTATAGTTGTTCAAAATGCGGCAATGCTCGCAGGTGTTCCACTGATACGTCACCGTCAGACCTATCTGAAACCATCCGTCGTTCCAGTGAAGTTGTTGCTTGCCGTAACGGTCGGTATAGGTACCGAAACTATTTCCTAAATCTACCCGGTCGCTGTTCTGCGACTTGGCAAGAGGCCATGCGTCGAGGTTCAGATAATGCGTGTCTATCAGCCCCTCCTGCAGCATCACCTCTGCGCTCATCACCCAGTTCTCTGTCAGCCGCCAGCTGTAGCCTAAACCTAACTGTACCATCGGCAGAAAACCGAAGGTCTTGCCTTGTAACAGCCGTCGCTCTGTCTGACTTCCCGATATCTTCTTGTTATAGTAGAACTCGTAATCTCGGATGATACTCGCCGTGAACGCAATACCGCCGTAGAGGTAGAACCCCGCCCGAATGAAAGGATAGTACTGTATTCCCACCGCCGGCTGAATCAGTATCGAACTAAACTTCCTAAAATCATCACGGGGAGGATCCAGCGTCTTGAATTTCAACTCGTTGTTGCCCCGTAGCGTTCCGCCCATCAGCGCAAAACGTAGGTTGCAGTGGTTACCCGTCGGCAGGTTGTAGGCAAATAGCAGACTGCCGCCTAAACTCAGGTTGTCTAAGTTAAACCCGCCGTTGAACGCTACACCCTCATTATCCACGTCACCGAAATAATACAACGCGTTAACGTTGATATTCACGCCGTGGGAGACGAAGTAGTTCTTCACCGTGTACAGACCATACTCCTTGCTCGGCTGTTGGGACCAAATCTTCTTCTTGCGGTCCAACGATTTGCCCATCACCTGCCACGGAATCATCAGCCATGCGAGAACCAGAACGAGAATTATTTTCGTGCGTGCGTTCATGATTATCAAAAATCGTTGCAAAGTTACAAAAAAAGTTTGATATACGCAAGCCTTTCCACAAATTTGCACAAAATTTCGACATACCCTCACCGGCTACGATCTATTTATAGCATAAAAAAAGAGCCCGTCAAGGCTCTTTTTTCCAGTAGTGCTACCCGGACTCGAACCGGGGTTTACGGCGTGAGAGGCCGTTGTCCTAGGCCACTAGACGATAGCACCCAGAGCGGTCTCCCGTTAAACGGGAGAAGCGGCCTCTGCCCAAAAGGGCATAAAAACGCGCTTCATTCAAAACCGGGTGCAAAATTACTGCTTTTTTTTGACATACGCAAATATTTTTGAAAAAAAATGCATTTTTACCCTCATTTTTTTGCAAGATTGAGAAAAAAGTAGTAATTTTGTGCCGTAAAATGCAAATTATGACCCGAAATGGCAAAGAATAAATCTCAACTGAAATCCTCCAGCGGCTTCTGGATCTTATTGGTCGCCGCGGTGGTGTTGGAGGCTACCGCCTGTCTGCAGTATTTCTATAGTCGTGCCGCTATAGACCGTGAGGCGGTC
>DGTR01000037.1 GCA_002394395.1 Bacteroidales bacterium UBA4331
TGCCAACTCAATCCCAAGACCGCGATCGGCGCAGTCTTCTATACTCAATTTCAACAAGCGCAAATAATTGCTACAGAGTCCATAGAGGGAACCGGCTTCGAGGGAAAAACAGGAAGGAACCTCCTTTCCTTCGGCGCCAAGTTCACTCTTTATTTCTAATCCCTGATGAAGTCCCCGCGCGAATATAGAGTCTCCATTCTCCTGAACGCCAGCGAGCAAAAGATGCTGGATCGTTTCTGCGCGCAGTACGGCGTCAAGAACAAGAGCCGCCTCATCCGCGAGACACTCATGCGGGCAATCCTTCGCCAGCTGGACAAAGACCAGCCGACGTTGTTTGACTAACCCGCATCGCCCCGCATCGTGCATTAATGCACGATAAAAAAACGCCTCCTTTGGGGAGGCGTTGTCTTTAACTCCTGAACTCGTTCATTCGTTCATTCGTTATCATCCAAGGTAAGTCTGCAGGATGTGACTGCGTTGACCGGTGTTCAGTTTGCGGATGGCTTTCTCCTTGATCTGACGCACACGCTCGCGGGTGAGATGGAGCTCATCGCCGATCTCCTCCAGCGTCTTTTCCGGTGTGCCGATACCGAAGAACTTACGTAAGATATCCGCTTCACGGGGTGTCAGCGTTGCTAACGCGCGACCGATCTCGGTGGAGAGCGACTCGTTTATCAGGCCACGGTCCGCATTCGGCGAATCCTCGTTGACCATTACGTCGATCAGACTGTTGTCCTCTCCTTCTACAAACGGCGCATCAACACTAACGTGACGACCGGACATCTTCAGCGTCTCCGCAATCTTATCTACCGGGATTTCCAGCATCTCAGCTAACTCTTCCGCACTCGGCTTACGCTCGTGCTCTTGCTCGAAACGCTGGTAGGCTTTGTTGATCTTATTCATCGAGCCCACTTGGTTCAACGGCAGACGTACGATACGACTCTGCTCTGCCAGGGCCTGAAGAATAGATTGACGAATCCACCATACTGCGTAGGAAATGAACTTGAATCCGCGTGTCTCATCGAATTTCTCTGCAGCTTTGATCAGACCTAAGTTGCCTTCGTTAATCAAGTCCGGCAGACTCAATCCTTGGTTCTGATACTGCTTCGCCACAGACACTACAAAGCGTAGGTTACTACGAACCAGTTCTTCTAACGCAGCGCGGTCGCCATTACGGATACGACCCGCCAACTCTACCTCACGATCCACGGTAATCAACTCCTCGCGACCGATCTCCTGGAGATACTTGTCGAGAGAAGCAGACTCACGATTGGTGATTGATTTTGTAATTTTTAATTGACGCATGTATAATAAGTAATATATACGATGTTTCTTTAATGTACCCCTCTTTACTTTTTTGTCTTTTGGGGTCCCCGCAAATTTTAATTTGTGGGGAGAGCGAGAGCACGGCGAAAATTCATACGAGCGACGTTGTCGCGAGTCGTATTGAGCCGTAGCTCGCGCGAGGTGATTCAGGGGGGATTCGAACCCCCGACCCACAGCTTAGAAGGCTGTTGCTCTATCCAACTGAGCTACTGAACCCCGCCTAACGGCGCACAAAAAGCGTGCCCATTAGGGCAAAAAAGCGCGCAAAGGTACAACTTTTTTTTGAATTATGCAAGAAAAAAGTGATTTTTGTACCTTTTTACCCGCATTTTTAGAGCAAACTGTCAAAAAGTTGTGCCAAATCCTGCTTGCGGCAAGCACCTACATGACGATTTACCAACTCGCCGTTGTTGAAGAACAACATCGTCGGGATATTCATGATGCCGTACTCCTCGCAGGTGTCAGGATTGTCGTCCACGTTCAGTTTGCCGACAACGACTTTGCCTTCGTACTCGTTGGAGAGCTCCTCCAGGATCGGCAGCATCATCTTGCAGGGGCCGCACCATGCTGCCCAGAAATCTACTACTACCGGTTTGCCTGACGCAATCACATCCTTGATGTTAGCGTCCGTAATTTCTACTGTCATAATTATATTTTTTTTATGGTTATTTTTTTCTGATTCGGTCGGCGCAGCAAGATGTCCGTCAGCGGGTCTTCCAGATAAGTCTGGACGGCTCTCCTGACAGGTCTTGCGCCGTTCTTAGTATCAAAACTACGCTCCGCCAGTTTCTCCGACACCTCTGCCGGTACGACCAGGTGATGACCTTGCTTCTTCATCCGTTGTTGGAGAAGGCTGATCTCGATCCGTACGATCTGGGCGATGCTCTCGCGGTTCAGTGGCTCGAAGGTAACGACATTATCAATGCGGTTGACAAACTCCGGCGGGAATTGTTTCTGCAGCGCCTTGAGCAAGGTCGCGTTCACGCGTTTCTGGTCCATCTCCGCGTTGTTGAAGCCGATGCCCGCACCGAACTCTAACACCTGTCTCGTACCTACGTTGCTGGTCAGCACGATGATCGTGTTGCGGAAATCGACGCTGTGACCCTGACGGTCAGTCAGACGGCCTTCGTCCAGCACCTGCAGCAGCACGTTAAAGATATCCGGATGGGCTTTCTCGATCTCGTCGAAGAGGATGATGGAGTAGGGTTTGCGCCGCACGGCCTCCGTCAGCTTGCCGCCTTCCTCATGGGCTACGTAGCCCGGAGGCGCGCCTACCAGCAGACTCACCGTGTGTTTCTCCATATATTCGCTCATATCGAATCGGATGAGAGCATCCTTGCTGCCGAAGAGTTCCTCCGCCAGACACTGCGCCAGGTACGTCTTGCCGACACCCGTCTGACCTAAGAAGAAGAACGTGCCGATCGGGCGTTTCGGGTCGCGCAGACCGAGCCGGCTGCGTTGGATAGCCCGAACGACGGTCTCCACAGCGGTGTCCTGACCTATCACGCGGCGTTTGAGGGTGTCCGCCATCGTACGCAGTCGCTCGCTCTCGGCGGTCGCTACGCGCTGAACGGGTACGCCGCTCATCACGCTCACTACACCCGCTACGTCTTCTATGGTGATAGCGTACGGCGTCTCGCTCTTGCCCAACTCCTGCATGCGGGTCTTGCTCCGTGCACCGACCTCGTCCATCACGTCGATCGCTTTGTCCGGGAAGGCGCGGTCGGTCAGGTACCGCTCGCTCATCTCCACGCAGGCCTTCAGCACCTCTTTGCTGTAGATCACATGGTGGTACTGGGCGTAATGGGCGCTGAGGTGTTTTAAGATGTTCAGCGTCTCCTCGCTCGTCGTCGGACGAACCTGCACCTTCTGGAAACGGCGCTCTAACGCCCCGTCTTTCTCGATGGACTTGGCGTACTCCGCCGTCGTTGTGGCACCGACGCACTGTACCTCGCCTCTCGCCAAAGCGGGCTTGAGGATGTTCGCTGCGTCCAATGATCCCGAAGCGTTTCCGGCGCCGATGAGCGTGTGTATCTCATCGACAAAGAGGATCACCTCCGGGTGCTCGCGCAGCTCCGTGATCACCTGTTTCATCCGCTCCTCAAACTGACCGCGGTACGTCGTACCGGCTACCATCGAAGCGACATCCAAAGTCACGATCCGTTTGCCTTTCAGCGCCCCGCTCTCGTCGCCGATGATGCGCAGCGCCAAGCCCTCAACGATAGCGGACTTGCCGACACCCGGCTCGCCTATGAGGATTGGGTTGTTCTTCTTCCTGCGGCTCAGGATTTGTACCACGCGCTCAATCTCTCTCTCACGTCCTACGACGGGGTCTAACTTACCTTCCTCCGCCTGTTTGGTCAGATCGCGACCGTATTTGTCCAGCGCTGCGGTCTTGCTGCTCTTGCCTTTCTGCTGACCGCGCTGCGGCTGCCAGTTAGCCTCGTTCACCTCATCTCCCTGCTCACCGCCGTTCTGCGGATACTCCAGGGTCTCATGCGGTTCGCCGTACAGATCGACCACCCGCGAATAGGTGATCTGCCACTCGTTCTCCAGATAGATAGCGGCCTTGTTGACCCGCTCACGGAGGATGGCCATCAGCAGGTGAATCGTCCCCACCGCCGGCGCATGATACTCACGGCTGATACCCTCCGCGATGCGGAAGATACGATCGGTGCTCGCGCTCAACGAACGCGACGCATCCGGCTCCGTGCCCCGCAAGGACTGCTCGATAGCCTCTTTGGCTTCCTCCGGACGAAAATCCGCCTGACGCAGTACCTCATAGGCCGAGCCTTCGCCTAATCGCATAATCGCTAGTAATAAATGTCCCGGCTCGATGTGTTTGCTCATCAGCCTGGACGCCTCTTCCTGGGCGTACTGAATAATCTTGTTTGTATTTACTGTTACTACCATAAACATCTCTTGACTCTTGTCTCTTAACTCTTGACTTTTGTCTCTTGACTAATTATAAAAATGCCATGCCAAGCCTGCTCGGAAAACATCCCTGTTGGTTGGATAGCCCGGCATGGTCAGATAGTTCGTGTTGGAGCGCATAAACAGGTGGTTTATGTGCTGATATTGTGCGAAGAAACGCAGACGGATTGATCGCACGTAGAAATTTGCATAAACGTTCATCCATGGGTAGTTACCCACGTTCACGTCCTGCTGGGTGCAGAAGATGCCTGTCGCCGGGTTAAGCACCGGCGCGTGGTATCGGGTGAAATACCGAACATCGACACCTATCTGCGCGTCCAGCGCGCGGAACCAAGTACCGTGGTAGTACAGCCTGTGCTGCAAAATGACCATCGGAACCGGCATCACGCTGTCGTTGGTGCTGTGTTGGATCACAGCTTTGTTCTCTAAGTTAATCCACGGGGTGGTGATATCTATTCCTGCCTCCCCTGTGATGATCTGTACATTGCCGCGGTGCTGGTAAGGCAAGCCGTCCACGGCTTTGAAATAAATAGGATTGGTGAAGTTCTCAAAACTGAAATCAATCCTGGGTTTCACCCATTTGGTCGGGTACGCGACCGTCGCACCGCCTAAGAACCGGTACGTGAACCCGAAGTTATTATCCCATACGAAATGGTTAGACCGATAGTGTTGCAGGTACCTGTTCGGCGTCTCGCTCTTCGCGTACGCCCGAGCGGAGATATAGAAAGGATACTTGCCGGCGTTGAACTTCGTCTCCAATTTGCCGTGTACGTCAAACTCCCCGATCTTATATCCTAAGACGCAAACCTGCCCCTCTACATTATAGTGCACGTTCGCGCCGCTGTGCTTATGGATCGCGCCGCCGACGAAGGTGTTGTTGGTCCATACGTAATCGAAAATACTGTCTTTATCGTACGGCACGCTGTCGTTCAGGAACCGCTGACATTCGTTCATGGCGAAGACCGTCGCACCGAACTTCAGCTTCGTGTTGTACGCCTCCGAGAACGTCACGGCGATCGTGTTACGAATCGTCAGTACATCCGTCGTGTCGTTCGTGCGGATGGTGTCGAAATACGTCTTGTCGTAAAAATCCTGGCGGGCGTTTTGCTCGATATACCGCCTGTTAGAGTTGTTGGTCTCGAAGATATGAGAGAAGGTCATCAGAGGGATGTACTCCACTTTGAGAGTGTCTTTCTTGACCCTCCTGCCATCTTCGATCACCTCGATCGAGTCGTGGTACTCACGTTCTTTGGTGATGGCGTATTGATTGTGCAGGTAGCCGCTGATATACCGATAACCGGTCATCGCATTGAGCCGAACCGGTATATCTTCCGGGCTTAGTGAACTGCTCAAATCCGCTACATCTCTCAGTCCTCCGTTGTCAAACGAGTTCAACCGGCTCCATCCGAATGCGGCGTGCATACTATAGTGGTTGCCCGTGTAGCTGCCCCAGACCGATCCACGGAACAGTTTACCCGCCGTGTTGGCATAGTGCCCCATCGAACTGAGGTAGTCCATCTCCAGACCCAGGTTCAGCTTCCGGTTGATATTGCCCGTGAAAAGAAAATCGATATCGTTCTCCTCATGGCCCGTCACGAAACCTTTCTTGTACGCCACGGTAGAGAAGGGGGTTGTCGTATTAAAATACCGTTGTTGCTGCGGCGTAGTGACGTACGGCGTGAGGCTCCATGCAAACGGGTCATCTATCGTCTTCAGCCTGTCGTTCACGACTCTCGACTCAATCGGCGAGACCAGCACGTTGCCGTTCGTCGCGCTGCTGATCGAGTAGTTCTGCTGGACATCTACGTCGTGATAGTTCAGCATCAACGTGTCCATGAAGACCGTCGTGTCCGCTACTGCGCTATACCCCGGCATTTGCCAGGTACGCACTACTGTCCGCACACGGGGCGGCTTGGCAGCGGCCATAATGGTCGCTGCCAACAGTACTAATACTATGAGAATACGTCTATTCAATCTTGTACTCACCCGTTATCCCCTCCTTTTATGGAGGGGTAGGGGTAGGCTTTTATTTCTTTGCTTTCTTGAGCTTCTCGTTCAGTTTCTGAATCTCCTCTTCCTGGTTGCGGATGGTCTTGAGCAACTCGTTCAACTCCTCGTTCTCGATGGTCGTCGGGTACTGCTCTTCTACCGTCTGCAGGAAGTCGGACAGTACGTTCATATAATTGATGAACGCGTCGTAAGCCGACTCATACTGCGTCTCGCCCTGGTCGATGTGGTTCATATAGTGCAGGTAGTTAACGTCCTGCAGACGCAGCCAGTTAGTCTTCAGATTCTTGTCTTGGCACAGGTGTACGCGCTCTGCGACAGCGTACAACTTGTTGAGAGCCTCTTGTTGCAGGTCATTACCCGTATAGACGCTCAGGTCCTTTGCCTCACCGCTCCAGGTCAAGGGATACGGACTCGACAGTACATCCTCGGCGGCTAACTTCTTCGCTGCCTCGCTCGGCGTCATGAAGCCCATCTCGCGCTCCAAAGCGAAGTACGGCAGCGCTTTCAGGAAATCAAAGATACCGCTTCCGGCGTTCTGACGGATACCGAAAGTCTCTGCACCAACCCATATATTGATGATATCTTCGCCTTCCGGCAACGCTTTCAGCTGGTCTGCGTATTTCTCTGCGTCGATCGGGAAATTGCCCCATCCCGGATCGGAGAAATGGAAACTCAACTCGTCGCTGAGGTTCGTGTTACGCAACAGCACCTTCATCTTCGGTGCGCCTGCGGATTGATAGACCTTGTTCGGCGTCTTCCAACTCAGCACGTGCTTGGCACCCTCACTCAGGATCACTTTGTAGCCCATCTTGTTCAGGTTATAAGCCTCCTCGTCGGTGTACAGCAACTCGGTGTTCCATACGCTCTGCGCCTTCACGCCTAAGATGGTCTCTACCAGCTCGCCCTGGAACTTCAGCTGCTCCTTGAACTCCTCTGCGTTGTACTCCGATGCCAGCGAATAGCTGTACGGCGTTGCGAGGAACTCTACGGCCTTGGTAGCCGCCAGCTCCTTGAGGATATCGATCATCTCCGGGTTGAACTGCTCGAACATCTCGATCATCGTTCCGCTCACGCTGATGGCGCAATGGAACTTACCCTTGCTGAGGTTGATCATGTCGCGGATGGTCTGGCAAAGTGGCAGGTACGAGGTCTGCACCAGCCAGTTAACGTGCTCCTCGGTAGCCATATCGTCGTAGTAGTAGTGGTCATGGCCGATCTCGAAGAAACGATAGCGCTTCAGACGGTACGGTGCGTGCATCTGGAAGCAAAAACATATATTTTTCATATCTTTAAAAATTACTAAATGATTAAATTTCTAAATAAATGACCAAATGGTAAATGTCCAAATGGTAAATCACAACGTGTGGTTAATTACTCCGTCGTAGATCCTGCGCACTTTGAGTCCGGCGTCGGACCACTTGATATTGTTGACCTCCGCCATGCCTAACTCATGCAGACTCTTGTACATCGCCGGATACTTGACAATCGCGTAGATAGCGTCCGCCATGGCGTCGATGTCCCAGTAGTCGGTCTTGATGGCATGTTGCAGGATCTCTGCGCAGCCGGACTGATGGCTGATAATCGACGGACAGCCGACCTGCATCGCTTCCAGTGGACTGATACCGAACGGCTCGCTCACAGACGGCATGATATATACGTCGCTCATTGCTAACATCTCCTGTACCTGCTTGCCGCGCATGAAGCCCGGGAAGTGGAACTTATCCGCGATGCCGCGTTTGGCTACGAGATCGATCATCTCCGTCATCTTGTCGCCGCTTCCGGCCATCACGAATCGTACGCCGTTCGTCTTGCTCAATACCCTTGCTGCGGCCTCTACGAAATACTCCGGACCTTTCTGCATCGTGATACGACCCAGGAACGTGACAAGCTTGTCTTTGCGCTCAGGCTTCGTGAACTCCTCGGGATGCGCCAACGGCTCTACGGCATTGTGCACCGTACTTACCTTACGCGGATCGATGCCGTATTTCTCAATCACCGTCCGTCTCGTCAGGTTACTTACGCATATGATATGATCCGCTTCGTCCATGCCGCGTTTCTCAATCGCGTAAACCGTCGGGTTCACATTACCGCGGCTGCGGTCGAAATCGGTCGCGTGAACGTGGATCACTAATGGCTTACCGCTGATCTGCTTCGCAAACACGCCGGCAGGATAAGTCAGCCAGTCATGACTGTGGATGATATCAAAATCCAGACTATGCGCTAACACGCTTGCTACGGCTTCGTAGTTGCCGATCTCTTCGATCAGGTTGTCCGGGTAACGACCCGAGAAAGCCACGCAGCCCAAGTCATCCGTTCCGATGCGGCGGTAGTCGTAATGAATACCATTGCGGAAATGGAAATACTCTTCGGGGCTCATCTTGCCCTCCATGCGTTGCTTGACGTAGTCATAGCTGTTTTCTTTCCATACGATAGGCACGCTGTTCGCTCCTATGATGCGCAGGAAACTCTGGTCCTCATCGCCCCAAGGCTTCGGGATGACGAACGTGATCTCCATGTCAGGCTGCTGCGCCATACCACGGGTTAGACCATAACTCGCCGTACCTAAACCGCCTAAGATATGAGGAGGAAACTCCCATCCAAACATTAACGCTTTCATTTGTCTGCCTCCTTTCCTTCACTTTCTTCTAATTGATATTTCTTCAGTGTGTCCATCACGCTGATTACCGCTGCTACACTTGGCGCATAACTCATGCCGCCGTGGCCTTTGTAAGGCGGGTTGCCGTCGTACATCTCGTTCAGCGTACCGATCGTCAGCTGGTCCATCTCAGCCTCAAAACCGACCAACAGTCGCTCCATGAAACTGATACCGCTGTACTTATATACGTTCATATACGCACGGGCATACGCAGCAATCGTGAACGGCCAAACCGGTCCGTTATGGAAATTCCGGTCGCGTTCCTGCTGGCCGCCGCGGTAGATAGGACGGTAGTCGCCGCTCTTCGGGCTCAGCGTACGCAAGCCCTTCGGCGTCAGCAACTCTTTCGTACAGATATCCACTACCGCTTTCTGCTGTTTCTTATCCAGCGGACTGTACGGCAGACCGGCTGCCCAGATCTGGTTCGGTCTTACCTCGCGGTTCTCGTAACCGTCTAACACATAGTCGTTCAGATAAACGCCGTTCCAGAAGGTCTTGACAAAAGCGTCCTTCGTGATCTCTGCCTGATACTCCATGAGGTCTGCACTGGTCTCTTTGCCCATCTCGCGCAGCATCTCTGCGGTGAACCGCATCGCGTTGTACCATAACGCATTGATCTCTACGACATAACCCGTTCTCGGAGTGATCGGCCAACCGTTCTCCGTCGCGTTCATCCACGTAGCCGGACGTTGCGTACCATCGACCCACAACAGACCGTTCTGGTGCAACTTCGCCCGCGGGTGGTTCTGCTTGCGGTACCAATTGACGATGTCCAGACAGAGCTGACCATACAAATCTGCCGCCTCGCGAACCGAATACTTATGCGCATATTTCTGTATCGCACGAACGAACCATAACAACGCATCCGGCTCATCCATGCCTGTCGTCTTGATCTCGTTGCCGCGACCGTTCATGAAACACAGGATCTCGCCTATAGCCGTCTTGTTGATGATAGCGTCCCAGTACTCAGGACGGTCGATATCCAGCGTGCAACTCGGCGTCGCGAAGAACGTGTTACGGGCATCCGCATGGAACCACGGGAAACCCGCTAACAGATAGCATTTGTCACCCTCGCGCTTATAGAACTGGCTCGCGCTGTTCTTCAGAGTCGAGAACATGTCAAGACGCTTGTTCCGGCGCTCTAACTCTTTCTTCCAAGTAGCTTTCAGACTCGCCGTCTTGCATTCCGTCACACCCGCTGCGAAGATGATACTCTCGCCTTTTTTCATCGGTAGCTCGAAATAACCCGGTACCAGCAGATCCTCCTTGAAGGCATAACCGCGTTCTTTCTCCTTGCGGTACTCGATATCTTTGTACCACTGCGGGTCGTGATGGTATTCAACGGCTTTGCTGAACTGCATGTACAGATTCGGGAAACCCGGATACATCCGATTGAACCTGCCGTTCTCGCACTCGTCCATGTTTGGATTAGCCAACGGGTTCTCGTGCGTCAACTCATTCACGCTACGGAAAGCTAAGAACGGACGGAAACGGATGACCGTCGGACTACCACTCTCTAACAATGTGTAGCGGATTAAGACGCGAGGCTCAAAACTAACCAGCAACCGCTCTTTCTCTAATACCATCGCGCCCACGCGATAAACGGTCTTCGAGATCAACTCGCAGTCGAACTCGCGGATGTACTTGTGCCCGTTCGGACTGAAATGGTTCTCGCCGTACTCGTGAAGACCCAGGTTGAACTCTGCCCCGTGCTGGATCACCGTCTCGTCCAGCGAACTGAGCAGAACGAAATTGTCGTCTCCGATCTCCGGTATAGGCATCACCAACTGGCCGTGGTACTTACGGGTGTTGCAATCGACCAACGTGGTCGAGTTATACACCCCTGCACGGTTCGTTCGAATCATCTCTTTCTGAAGCGACCGCTCCAGATTAACAAGTACTTTCTTGTCAAAATTCAGATAACTCATGATGTGATTTAATGTATTAAGTAATTTATTTGTTTTGCTTATAATTCGCTCACGAACTGCTTGATCCGTTGCTCCTCGGCTTTCTTGCAAACCAGCAACGCGCCCTTCTCCTCCACAATAATCATGTCCTCCACGCCTTGCACGATCGCTTTCTTACCGGGCTCCAGCACGACGATATTACCTTTCGCCTCATGGAAATGTGCCTCGCTGTGCAGACTTACGTTGCCGTCCTCGTCTTTCTCACTCAACTCGTACAAGCTGCCCCAGGTACCGAGATCGCTCCATCCGAAACTCGACGGCATGACGTACACATTGTTCGCTTTCTCCATGATCCCGTAGTCAATACTGATATTCGGACATTTGGGAAACATCTCCTCGATGAAATCTTCCTCTTTGTCCGTGCCCATCAGTAACTCGCCCTCGCGGAAACGGTCCGCCACTTCCGGCAGCAGATACCGGAACGCCTCGCTGATGGTCTGCAGGTTCCAGATGAAGATACCGCTGTTCCATAAGAAATCACCGCTCTGCAGGAACACTTTCGCCATCTCTAAATTTGGCTTCTCCGTAAACGTCTTCACCGGATATATACCATCATTGAGCTCGCTCTGCGAGCGCTCATTTATATACTGAATATACCCATACCCCGTCTCCGGTCGTGTCGGTTGCATGCCGAGCGTACAGATCGCGTTGTCCTCACTTACGAAATCAAACGCCTTCAGGATGGCCTGCCGGAATTTCTCTTCCTCCAAAATCAGATGATCGCTCGCCGCCACGACGATATTAGCCTTCATCTCCGGTCGAGTCCAGTCTTGATTAGCCGCGGTCAGGCCGGCCCTGCGCAGACATAACGCCCGGATATGTGCCGTCGCATAAGCGATACACGGAGCCGTATTCCTTCTCGCAGGCTCGCATAAGATCTGACTCTCTTTGATGTCCGGCACTTGCTCCAAAATCAAATGTTTGTATGCGATATTAGTCACGATAAACATATTCTCTACCGGTACAATCGGTCTGAAGCGGTCTATCGTCATCTGCAATAAACTTCTGCCGGTGCCGAAAAAATCCAAGAACTGTTTCGGCTTCTCCTCTCTGCTGAACGGCCAGAAACGACTGCCAACGCCGCCGGCCATGATCACGCAATAATTATTTTCTTTCTTACTCATCATAAAAATATTTAATGTGTGTTTTTTATGGTTTTTTGTGGTCCCCAAAGGTTTACCTTATGCTAAAAGCGTACAAAGATACAACCTTTTTTTTAATTACGCAAGCGCGCACGTACTTTTTTTATAAAAAAGTGTGATTTTCTCACTTTTAACCGGAATTTTTAATTTTTAATTTTGAATTTTGAATCAAATATATTACCTTTGTGCCGTATTTTGGAATATTATGGGCTTTTTACAAAAAAATAGGGTAGTTAAATATGAATTATTAATTCTTAATTTATTGTTGCTTTCGTTCGTTGCGTGCAGCAATAACTATACCCCGCGTCCGTACGGCTACTATCGGATCACCACTCCCGATACCGCCTATGTAGATTTCAATTCATCAATCCATCATTTAGCGGCAGAGCCGCGGCTCAATCCATCATTCCCTTATACTTTCGCCCTTTCCCGCAACGCAGTCGTTCAGCCTCGTACGGATGTCTCCGAACCTTATTGGATCAATATCTACTACCCCGCTTTGGATGCTACTATCTACTGCTCCTATAAGCCCGTCCAGAACAACCTCCGTGAACTTACCAACGATGCCCTGGAGTTCGTCTATCGTAACGCTTCTTTCGCAACGGCGATTCCCGAGCAGGAATACGCGCATCCCGAGGCGTCCGTCTATGGCGTCCTTTTCGATCTGGAGGGAAACACCGCATCGTCCTGCCAGTTTTTTGTGACCGACTCTACCCGCCATTTCTTCCGGGCGTCGGTTTATTGTAACTGTCCCCCGAACGCTGACTCGCTCGCTCCCGTCTATAACTATCTCCGCGCAGATATCATCAAAATGGTAGAAACCTTCGAATGGACAAATGGTAAATGACCAAATAAATGACCAAATGGTAAATGACCAAATCGTAAATACTAAAGGCTTGGCTTTACTTCTTGATCCCGAAAAAGCCGATCTGTCCGCGCTGCCCATCACTCCGGACTGCCATCCCGACTACATCTTCGTCGGCGGCTCCACCGGTGGGGATACAACCGCCTTCGTGAAGGTCCTCAAAGAGAGATTAAGTCTGTCAGCGAAGTGGTCTGTCAGCAAAGCGGTCTGTACTCTGTCAGGCGAAGCCGGTCATGGGCGTCCGCCCATCATCCTCTTCCCCGGAAATGCCTCTCAGTTCACTCCTGAAGCAGATGCCATCCTCTATCTCTCTTTGCTTTCCGGCGACAATCCCGAATACCTTGTTCATCAGCAGGTTAGAGCGGCAAGAGCCATACATGGCTCGTCTATTACCGTCATCCCGACGGCGTACATCCTGATCGACGGTGGGGTAGAGACTTCGACCATGCGCGTAACGGGAACGAAACCTCTCAAACCTTCAAACCTTCAAACTATCATCGACACCTGTATCGCTGCTGAACTCATGGGCAAAAAAGCCATCTACCTTGAGGCAGGTTCAGGTGCCCAGATACCCGTTTCGCCGGACATCATCCGCGAGGTGAGAAAAAACACCTCCATCCCTCTTATCGTGGGTGGCGGAATACGTACCCCCGAAGCGATGCGAGCGGCTTATTCCGCCGGCGCCGACATCGTCGTCATCGGTAACCACTTCGAGTCCCATCCCGAGGCGCTCAAAGACTTTTGTCAAATGGCTAAATTGCTAAATGACTCAATAAATGCCCAAATGGTAAATGCCCAAATGGTAAATAGTGCCGACGAGCGCTTCATGCGCCTCGCTCTCAGCGAAGCAGAGAAAGCCCTCGCTGTAGACGAGATCCCCATCGGCTGCGTCATCGTCTCGCAGAACCGGATCATCGGCCGAGGACACAACCTAACAGAGACCCTCTCCGACGTCACCGCCCATGCGGAGATACAGGCGATCACCGCGGCTTCGCAGACCATCGGTGGTAAGTACCTCCCGGACGCAACTCTCTACGTTACCGTCGAACCCTGCACTATGTGCGCAGGAGCTATCGGTTGGGCGCAGATAAGCCGCATCGTCTATGGCGCTCCCGATCCGAAAAGAGGTTTCGCAACTTATGCCCCAAGGGCTTTTCACCCCAAAGCAACTGTCACATTCGGCGTCCTTGAGACCGAGTGCCGACAACTCATACAAGAATTCTTTAAATCCAAACGATCATGATAAAATGGCTAAATGGCATAATAAATAGCCAAATCGTAAATGACAAAATTGTAAATAGCAAGATGGCTCACATCATCTTGCGTCTCGGCATTTTTGCGCTCCTTGCAGCAATCATCGTCCTGATGTTCCCTCGCTATAACAACGCCTTCCGCTACTACTACGAGGTGGGCAAACCCTGGGGCGCAGCGACCCTCACGGCGGACTTCGATTTTCCGATCTACAAGACCGACGAGCAGCTCCAGAAAGAGCAGGCTCAACTCCTCTCTACCTTCGCGCCTTGTTATCGTTACATCCCTCGTGTACAGCGCCAGGTGCCCGTCCTCTCTCTCCAAGATATGGAGTGGCTCCAGGCGCAGTCGTTCTCCCGCATCTCCATCATGAACGGACGCGTAGCGAAGACTTATCCCCTCTCAGATATCTACACCCCCAAGTCCGCTTATGAGCGTTTTGGGTATGACTGCGCGCAGAACCTTGAGATGGATACCGCCCTCACCGAGACCATGCGCGAGCATCTCTTTGAAACCCTCTCGCCGACCCAGGGAATGGTGCAGAAAGGCGAGAAGATCATCGGTAACGGAGAGATCGTTACGGAGCGTTCGTATCAGGTCCTGCAATCTCTCCGCAGAGCCTATGACGACGAAGAGATCGGTACCAAGCAACGCACCATCTCCATCCTCGGCGAAGCGATGCTCGTCATCCTTTTCCTCTGCCTTTTTGTGATTTACTTATACGTATTCCGCGAGGCGTACCTGCGCTCCCTATCGACGGTCCTTTTCTTCTGTCTCCAGATGTTTATCGTCATTGGACTCGCGTGCCTTGCCTTGCGTTTCAACCTCTCTGTGTATATCATCCCCTTCGCGTGGGTACCTATCTTAACGCGCGTCTTCTTTGACTCGCGAACGGCTCTCTTCCTGCATTTCACCACCATCCTCATCACCTCCATCGTCGTGCCTGCGCCCGTGGAGTTCTTCTTCATTCAGGTTGTGGTCGGAATGACGGCTGTCTCTTCGCTTTCTGACATGACACGCCGTGCGCAGCTCACTCAGACGGCCGCTTGGATACTTCTCTCGCAGGTGGTTGCTTATACCGCCATCACTTTTGCGCAGACCGGCGCCTGGTCCTCTATCAACCTCTGGATGTACCTCTATTTCGCCATCTGCTGCCTCCTCACCATCGGTTGTTACGGATTGATCTACGCCTTTGAGAAACTCTTCCGTTTCATCTCCTCGATCACCCTGGTCGAGCTGACGGATATCAACTCCGACCTCTTACATGCCCTCGCAGAGAAAGCCCCCGGCACTTTCCAACACTCCATGCAGGTCTCTAACCTCGCAGCCGAGGCAGCGAAGACCATCGGTGCCAACGCGCTTCTCGTCCGTACAGGCGCTCTCTACCACGACATCGGAAAGATGACCGACCCGCTCTACTATACCGAGAACCAGAACGGATCCGACAACCCCTTGCTCGCTATGGATCCCCGTGATGCGGCGCAAGTCATCATCGCTCATGTGACCGAAGGAGAGCGTATAGCCCGCAAGAACCATCTGCCCGAAGTGGTGGTCAATTTCATAACAACCCACCACGGCACCTCTCTCGTGCGGTATTTCTATAACACTTATTGCAACACCCATCCCAAGGAGTCCGTGGACGAGTCGCTCTTCCGTTACAAAGGTCCCAAGCCTTCGACTAAAGAGGCAGCCATCCTCATGATGGCGGACGCTATCGAAGCCCGTTCGCGCAGCCTCGATGACTACTCCGAAGCCTCCATCGCCAAGGCGGTGAACCAGATGATCGATGCGCAGATAGCAGATGGTCAGTTTGCCGAGACGCCTCTCTCCTTCAAGGACGTAGAGGACATCCGGCGCGTCTTCACGACCCGCCTCACCGCCATGAATCATCATCGTATTTCGTATCCTACATTGAATAAATGAAAAAATTATATTTGGCTCCTATGGAGGACGTCACCGATCCGGCCTTCCGTGCGCTTTGCAAGCGCTACGGAGCCGATCGCGTCTATACGGAGTTCGTTAACGCCGATGCCCTCGTCCGCGATATAGCCTCTACGACCCGCAAGCTAACCATCTCCGATGCCGAGCGGCCGGTAGCTATCCAGATCTACGGACGCGAACCGGAAGCCATGCGCGACGCGGCTCTCATCGTCGAGCAAGCGCGCCCGGACTTCATCGACATCAACTTCGGCTGCCCCGTGAAGAAAGTGGCAGGAAAAGGTGCCGGAGCCGGTCTCTTGAAGGACGTTCCGAAAATGCTCGAGATCACCCGCGCAGTCGTTAACGCCGTCCATACACCCGTTACTGCCAAGACCCGCCTCGGCTGGGATGAAAAAGACTTAATTCCAAGAGTGAATCCTCTCGGTATATCGGAATATCGAAATATCGATATCCCGGAATATTTCATCGTCTCCCTCGCGGAAGCCCTTCAGGACTGCGGTATTACCGAACTCGCCATCCATGGCCGTACTCGTTCGCAGATGTACCGCGGCGAAGCAGACTGGACCCTCATCGGAGAAGTCAAGAATAACCCGCGCATACATATACCTATAATAGGGAACGGGGACGTGTGCACGCCCGAACGCGCACGCGAGTGTTTTGACCGCTACGGCGTGGACGCCATCATGGTCGGTCGCGCCACCTTCGGTGCACCCTGGCTCTTCGCAGAAATAAAAGCCGGACTCGATAACTCGATATATCGATCTGTCGATATCTCGGAAATCTCCCTCCCTTGGGGGGAGGGACGGGGTGGGGTTATTATCCCCCTCTCCATGAGCGAGAAAGTTGCGGTCTTGAAAGAACACGTCCTCGCTTCCATCGCCTGGTGCGGCAACGATGAGCGAAAAGGCATCATTCATTCACGCCGGCATTTTGCCGCATCCCCGGTCTTCAAAGGCCTTGATAACTTCAAACAAACCCGCATCGCCCTCCTCCGTGCAGAGACCGTCGAAGAGGTCTTTGCCATCATGGACTCCATCGTCGCCCAATGGGGAAATGGCTAAATGGCTAAATGACTAAATGACTAAATAAATGACCAAATGGTAAATGAATAAATGAAAAAATGGTTTGACTCCAACGCCCTCTGGCTCTCAATGCTCATCGGAGCCCTTGGCTATAAACTCTTCCTGCCGCTGGCGCCCACACTCCCGTGGCTCATCTTTTTTATGCTTTTCTTCACCTTCTGCAAGGTGAATCCCCTCGACCTGCGCCTTCATAAATGGCATTGGGTCGTCTTGGCTGCCCAGATGCTATTCTCCTTCGCCTCGTACGCGGTACTCCTTCATTGGACCGGAGATAAGATCCTCGCGCAGGGCATCCTCATGTGTTTTATCATGCCCACGGCGACGGCAGCGCCGATCATCGCAGGCAAAATGGGCGGCTCCATTCAGAACCTCACCACCTTCACTCTCCTCTCGAACTTCGCTACAGCTATCATCGTTCCGGCTACTTTCCCGCTCATCAACCCCACAGCGAACATGACCTTCTGGCTTGCTTTCCTGCTCATCCTCTCCCGCATCGCACCGCTCCTCCTCGGACCTTTCTTCTCCGCCTGGCTCCTCCGCCTCGCCTATAAATGGAAGACCCGCAAGGAGTTCGTTCTGCCCGTGAAAATAGCGGTCGTTCCTTTTTATCTCTGGGTCGCTTCTATCGTCGTCTTGACCTCCGTTGTGACGGAGACAACCATCCTCAATTTCCACGCCCAGATATCGAATATTATCATCCTCATTATAGCCTCTTTCTTTGCTTGCCTCCTCCAGTTCGGCCTTGGCAAACTCATCGGTTACTACCTTCCTGCGCCCTCTAAAGGCACCGACTACCAGGACGTCCTCATTAACCCCGCTGCGGCGCCAACCACCATGTCCGGCGTTTCGAGTATCACCGCCGGACAAGCCTTCGGCCAGAAGAACACCTCCCTCGGCGTTTGGATGGCGAACACCTTCCTCGATCCCATGGCTTCTCTTGGTGCCGCCGCGTATATCTTGTGGCAAAACATCTTCAATTCCGTCCAGCTGATGGTTGTTGCACATAAAAAATAAATGTTATTTAACATTTTATTTGCACATATCAAAAAAATGTTGTAACTTTGCACCCGATATTGAAAAAGTCCTAGTCCCTCTAGTGATCTAGTGCGTCTAGTGCCTCTAGCAACCAACAAACAAACATTATATTAACTTTTTAAAATTCAATCATTATGAAGAAATTCTTTTCTCTTTTCGCTGCCGTGCTTTTCGCAGCAAGCATGATGGCGACAGAGGTGGTTTTCACAAACGCTGACTTTGCTGGTCAAGGAACGGCAAACACCGGTAGTGAGGTTTCTGCTACGAAAGATGGTGTGACCTTTACTTGCAACAAGGGTTATAGCGCAACCGAGTCGCTCCGTTGCTATGCACACGCAGCAATCTCTATTACTGCCTCCTCTACTATTTCCAAAATCAACTTTACCACTACTGGTGGCAAAGATGGTGGTTTGGACGCTGAAGTAGCGGTTAATGCAACCAGCTATGAGGTAGCTGACCTGGCTTCTCAGGCTCGTTTCACCGAAATCAAAGTTACCATCGACGATGGTGAAGGTGGCGAAGGCGGAGAAGGCGGAGATCCTGAACCTCCGGTAGTTTCTGGCGTGGTAACTTTCACAAACGCTGACTTTGCTGGTCAAGGAACGGCAAACACCGGTAGTGAAGTAACTGCTACGAAAGATGGTGTGACCTTTACTTGCAACAAGGGTTATAGCGCAACCGAGTCGCTCCGTTGCTATGCACACGCAGCAATCTCTATTACTGCCTCCTCTACTATTTCCAAAATCAACTTCACCACTACTGGTGGCAAAGATGGTGGTTTGGACGCTGAAGTAGCGGTTAATGCAACCAGCTATGAGGTAGCTGATCTGGCTTCTCAGGCTCGTTTCACCGAAATCAAAGTTACCCTTGCTGGCGGCGATGTTCCTCCGACTCCCGCTGTGGCTGCTCCGGTAATCGCCGGTGACGCTGAGTTCACAGAGAGCACTCAGGTTTCCATCTCTTGCGAAACTGCAAGTGCAGCTATTTATTACACTTTGGATGGTGCTGACCCTACAACGAATAGTCTCCCGTATGACAATCCGTTCACGCTCACTGAAACCGCTACTGTGAAGGCTGTTGCTTACGACAGCGAGAATAACGAGTACAGCGCTGTAGTAGAGAAAACCTTCACCAAGGTAGAACCGGCTACTCCGATTTCTTTGAGCGAATTCATCGAGGCGGCTCCGACTACCGAAGTTACACTTAAACCACTCACCGTCATCTTTGCATCTGGCAAAAACACGTACGTTATTGACGAAGAGGGTATAGCTTTGGTAATCTATGATGCAAACAAGACGTACTACGATGGTACGCTGACTGCCGGTAAAGTACTCACAGGCCAGAAAGCTACCTATACGCTTTACAAAAACCAAAGTGAAATCATCCCGACCAATACTGCAGTAGCATCCGATGGCGTTGCTCCGGTTCCGACCGAGTTGGACGCAGCTCCGACTGACGAGCATATTAACCATTTTGTAAGCTTCAAAAATGTGGAAGCAACTCTGAATAATAAAAACTACTACATCTTCTCGAACGTACAGCTCTATGGTGCAACAGGCTCTTTGAAACCGACCGAGGATGGTAACTACGATGTAGAGGGTCTTTACATTGTTTACAATGGTACCCAGCCCGAGCTTATCGTTACGGCTATCGCTCCGGCTTCCGCTACCGCTATCAACAACACCGCTGACGAAGTCAAGGCCTTCAAGACCATTGAGAACGGCCAGCTCGTCATCATCAAGAATGGCGTACGCTACGACGCTACCGGCGCTGTAGTTCGTTAATAGCATCGACCATATATGGGCGATTATTCAGAGGGACGCTTCGGCGCCCCTCTCTTTGTCCCTCTCTGATCTCCCTCTCTCTCTTTATACCTCTGCCCGCCTAACGTGCTACACTCCTTTATCAGTACCAAATTAGACCCAAACCATAGGATCACCATAAGATGACCATAGGATCACCATAGGATGAATACCCCAAAATGGAAAATTCGCGCTTTATACTATATATACATAGTATATATACATTTTGTTTGAATTTTTTTTGTTCAAATATTTGCATATTCGAAAAATTATTAGTAATTTTGCACCCGATTTATGAAAACCCTAGTAAACTTAGAAAATCTAGTACCTCTAGTCTATCTAGTTCTTCTAGAGCACCTAGTAAATCTAGTATAACTAACATTTATTAACTAAAATCCAATTATCATGAAGAAAATTCTTTCTTTATTTTGCACTGTCATGATGACAGTATTGGTTTTCGGACAGAGTTATGGTATCTTGGTTAATGGCCACACTTATTTCGCTGGCGAATCGGCCGGAGAATTCGAAGGCTTCACCCAGTACCTCTCGCATGTCCAGCTTCAATCTGGCGATTATTGCCAACTCTATGATGCAGAAAACAAGGCTGCATGGGCTGTTTCCATCAATCCCGCTTCGGCAGAGGGCTTTGTCCTCAACAATGACCGTTATGAGGTAACTGTTGACGGTTGCTACGATTTCTACATCAAACTGAAGTACGGCCAAGATGAACTCTACATCGGTAACGGCTCTAACTGCGGTGAAGGCGAAGAGATTGCAGGAGAAGGTGACGGCTCGGTTGAGATTAGGTTCTCAGAGGTTGTTTCTAATAATGACCTGGCCGAAGATGCTACGTTCTCCGTTGCAGGGAGCACTTTTGCTGCACAAGTTACAGACCCGGACAATAAGATGCAGATTGATGCCAATCCTTGCCGCTTTGGTACTGCTGACGCTTATGTGTCATACAGCCATCGTCTCAAAACAGGTGGTAAGTCTTCTGCTACCAAGAACTTTATTACCCTTACTATTCCGGAGGATGGAACGCTGAATATAGCTGTTCGTACTGGATCTAACTCCGCTACCGATCGTAGTCTGGTAGTAAAGCAAGGTGAGACGGAACTCTTTAATCAAGTAATACTGGAGTCAAGCGCTATCAAAGTAATGGAAGGTGAGACAGAAGTTTCTGTTTATCCGTACATTACTGTTCCTGTAAAAGCAGGTTCGGTCCTGTTGAACTATCCTGTTAACGGAATTAATTTCTATGCCTTCGCATTCAAAGCAGGCGAGACTCCTGAACCTATAGTACCTGTTGATTCCATGACCGTTTACTTCGTGAACAACCTCGCTTGGGAGAACGTGAACGCATTCGTTTGGCCGGCAGAAGGCGATGCTTACAAAGCTTGGCCGGGTGAGGCTATGACCAAAGAGGCAGAGCAGATCAACGGCTTTGACGTATATTCTTATACGTTCCCTGCTTCGTATGTAAACCTCATCTTCAATAATGGCAATAGCGGCGAAGGCAATCAAACAGCTGACCTCGTTTGGGAAGCTGCTAAACCCTATTTCTATGGCGGCGTTTGGTACGCAAAGGCTGACATTCCTACCGGCGGTGATCCTCAAGAAGAGGAGTTTGTAGGCTTTGATGCACGTACAGTAAATCTCGGTGAGCAAATCGCAGCTGGTTTGGCAAAGAATCTCGTAAATGTAACTTTCGTTGAGACGACAGAAGGCAAGTATTCGGTTAATCTGGTTGAGGGCGGCGTAGAAGGCTCGTTCTCGTTCGGTGGCGTCATATTTGCATACACGAACTCTAACGCCGGAACAACGGCTTACAAGACGTTCGGTACTTACATCCAACCCAACGGAAAAGATCGCGAAGTACGTATCCCGCTGAATGCCGGTGAGAAAGCGAATGTCATTCTTACGGAAGCATGTGAGGGTGTCCTCGTTAACGGTGTCTCCACGAACTTGGCATCCGGTGATAACATCTTAACGGCAGTAGAGGGTGGTCTCGTCTTGAAAACCGCATCTACCAAGCCGAAGATTCAAGCTATACTCCCTGTTGTAGTACCTGTTGAATCTACGACCGTTTACTATGTGAACAACCTCGCTTGGGAGAACGTAAACGCATTTGTTTGGCCGGCAGAAGGCGATGCTTACAAAGCTTGGCCGGGTGAGGCTATGACCAAAGAGGCAGAGCAGATCAACGGCTTTGACGTATATTCTTATACGTTCCCTGCTTCGTATGTAAACATCATCTTCAATAATGGCAATAGCGGCGAAGGCAATCAAACAGCTGACCTCGTTTGGGAAGCTGCTAAACCCTATTTCTATGACGGCGCATGGTATGCATCCTTGGAGGCTATCCCTGCTCCTGAAGCTCCTGCTAAGTTCTACGTTACGGGTGACAGCGCGCTGATCGCTGATGCTGCTCCTGCAGGAACCGCTGCTTGGGCTCCGAATGCTATCAAGTCCGAGAAGGATACACTCGTCCTGAACCTCAAAGCAGATGTGGATTACCAACTCTCGTTGACCGTTGATGGCACTTGGAATACCAAGAAGACCTACGCTAACCTCACACAGGAAGACAAGAGCGGTCTGTATGACGTTGATGGTGAAAACCACAATATCGGCTTCAAACTAAAAGAGGCAGGCGAAGTAAAAGTTGTTTACTTCGTGAAAGATGAGGTGGTTACTTTCGAACTCATCGGTAACTTCAATGTCGCTCCGGTAGATCCAGAGGCTGCTAAGTTCTACATCACCGGTGATGCTGCGCTCGTTGGCGAAGAACTCGCTTGGCAAGCAAACGCAATCAAGGTAACCGAGGATAGCTATACCTTCGAGAACCTCGCAGCTGGCGACTATAAACTCAAAGTAACCCTTGATGGTACTTGGGGCGACGGAATGGTGAAGGGCTTCTCTGACCTGACTACCATAGCTGACGGTCTGACCGCTGATGCTGACGGAAACATCTGCTTCACTCTCGCTGAGGCTGGTAATGTATCGGTTCACTACGATGGTGAGTACTTCTTCCTGAACGGTAACTTCTATGTAGAGCCGGTTGTATCAGCTGACTACTATATGAAGAACGGTTGGGACGGCGGCGAATGGACCTGGAAGGCAATGACTTTGAATGAAGGTACATACTTCTTGGAAAATGTAGTAGTAAGCGGTGATGGTGTGAACCTCAACAACGCAGCTACTGACGAAGGTGCTTCTTGGATTACATGGGCAGAGATTGAGACCTATGATATGTCCTATGAGGCTGCTACCATCAGTGCATTGGATACCGTAGTGTTCATGTTCGATCCTGAGGCTGTTAACCAATATACCGGCGCTAAAGGTCTCTCCGCTATTATCCTTGGCAAGTATGTTGCTCCGGTAGATCCAGAGGCTGCTAAGTTCTATATCACCGGTGACGCTGCGCTCCTCGGCGAAGAACTCGCATGGAATCCTGCCGCAATCAAGGTAACCGAGGATAGCTATACCTTCGAGAACCTCGCAGTTGGCGACTATAAACTCAAAGTAACCCTTGATGGTACTTGGGGCGACGGAATGGTGAAGGGCTTCTCTGACCTGACCACCGTAGCTGATGGTCTGACCGCTGACAATGACGGAAACATCTGCTTCACTCTCGCTGAGGCTGGTAATGTATCGGTTCACTACGATGGTGAGTACTTCTTCCTGAACGGTAACTTCTATGTAGTGCCGGTTGTATCAGCTGACTACTATATGAAGAACGGTTGGGACGGCGGCGAATGGACCTGGAAGGCAATGACTTTGAATGAAGGTACATACTTCTTGGAAAATGTAGTAGTAGGCGGTGATGGCGTGAACCTCAACAACGCAGCTACTGACGAAGGCGCTTCTTGGATTACATGGGCAGAGATTGAGACCTATGATACGTCCTATGAGGCTGCTACCATCAGTGCATTGGATACCGTTGTATTTATGTTTGATCCTGAGGCAGTTAACCAATATACCGGCGCTAATGGTCTCTCCGCTATTATCCTTGGTAAGTATGTAGCTCCTGTTGATCCGCAGCAGTATGAATATGGTTTGCTTGTGGATGGCACATTTGTTCCGGCTACCAAGAATACCGAATATGTGGGTGAAGGCGAAGAGTGGGTTGTAACGACCAACCTCGTTGCTGGCAATAAGTTCCAGAACTACGAGAATACTACTTCGGCAGGATGGCTCGTACCGCTCGACCCGAACGAGGGTAACTACACCAACTTCGACATAGAGGATAACTTCTATGTAGTAAAAGAATCGGGTAACTATACCTTCTACATCAAACTCATCTTCGAGAATGATAACATGTGGGTGGTTAAGAATGGCGCTACCGCTATCTCCAACACCGCTGCTGACGCAGAGGCTGTGAAAGTTCTCCACAACGGCATGCTCCTCATCCGTAAGGGCAACAAGACCTATACCATCATGGGTCAGGCTGTCAAATAAACTCCCTTAGGGACAACAAAAAATACGGCTCGCACTTCGCGAGTCGTATTTTTTTGTTGGTTAGAAAGCCTTGTGCTTTTCAGCTATAATGCATTAATGCATCATTTCCCTTACTCTGCGCCTTCTGCAGGAACCTCAGCTGCAGGAACTTCTGCTGCCGGAGCACTCTGCTCTACTTGGATTACCGACTGATCTTCGCGTGCCTCTTCTTGACCTTTGCCAAAGCCAACTGCGGCAATACTGAATACTACGATCAGAGCGATCAACGTCCACGTTGCTTTCTCCAGGAAGTCAGCCGTCTTAGGTGCACCCATTACTTGGTTTCCACTTGCAAATCCGGCTGCCAAACCGCCGCCCTTACTGTTCTGTACTAATACCAGAAGCGTAAGCAAAATCGCGGCAATTACAATCAAAATAGTAATAAATACGTACATATGTTTATAAAATTTAGTTTCATAAACCGACCCCACCGGGTACAAATCGGGTGCAAAGGTACAATAAAATTCGCAAATACGCAAATTTTTTTGAATTTTTATTGCATATATCAAAAAAAAGTAGTACCTTTGCGCACTTTTTCCTGCGTTCGGGGTGCCGAACGCTAGACGGAAATATGAATATCGGGATTTAAAACTTGTTTTGAAGACCGAAAAAGCGTAGCATAGCACGCAGGCGTAATCGAGCGGTACTACCGCGAGTTACGCGTAGTGCTAATGCAAGCGAGGGGCTATCTGGTTTTGACAGCAGGTAGAATGGTTGTGTAAGCACGCCGAGCAATGAGGCAAAGCTCGTAAATCTCGCTTCGAAATATAACTGGCAACACTTCTTATGCTCTCGCTGCCTAATCGAAGTATAGTAGATTGGCTTATTTGAGCGCAAGGCGCTTGAACGAGACGTCACTCCAAGCCGAGTCTGTGGGCTGAATGGATTTAGTGGCGCAGAAATTCACAGAATAGATATCGCAGGCTGCGATGCGATGCCGAAACTTTAGCAGATAAGTCGGTGGTTGGTGGCTTGGGTCTTGCCGCCGGACGAAAACCAAGGCCAAGATAAGCGTGTAGAAAGCACAAGTATTCCTTGTTTGGACACGGGTTCGACTCCCGTTAGCTCCACAAATTTAAGGCGCCGCAATTTGCGGAGTACATTAAATGACCTCGGGATGTAAACCAAGCCGTAGGCTGTTTGCAGACCGAAGAGCGGAGGCACAAGTTGCCCGTCCATTTAGCGAAGCGGTATGGACAATCGCACACTTGTTGCCGAACGCGAGGGGTATTAGCTCAGTTGGTAGAGCGCAACGTTCGCAATGTTGAGGTCAGGGGTTCGACTCCCCTATGCTCCACAAAATGGCTTTGGAAATACGGAAAATAGGTACGAAACGTGAGCTGGAGAAGTTTATTCAGTTCGCAAACGACTTGTACCGTGATTGTCCGTATTACTGCCCGCCCTTGTTCTTTGACGAGATGAACTGCTTCAATCCCGAGATGAACCCCGCGCTCGAAGTATGTGACTACCAACTCTGGATGGCGTACCGCGACAACAAACCCGTCGGACGCATCGCCGGCATCATCAACAGACGTGCGAACGAGAAATGGGGATTCAAGCATGTACGCTTTGGTTGGATGGATTTCATCGATGACCTCGAGGTCTCCAAAGCTCTCCTTGACACGGTGGCTGCTTGGGGCAAAGAGCACGGAATGGATGGTCTCAACGGACCGGTCGGATTTACGGATTTTGACCACGAAGGTCTCCTCCTCGAGGGCTACGACTATCCCGCCGTCATGGCATCGCTCTATAACTACCCGTACTACGTACGCCACATGGAATCGTACGGGCTGGTCAAAGAGGCAGACTGGGTAGAGATCCAGGTCTATCCTCCGCAAGGATGCCCCGAACGACTCGACCGCATCGCGAATATAGTTAAGGAACGCTCGCACGTACGCGTGGTGAAAGTGAAGAACTCCCGCGAGCTCGTCCGCCGGTTTGGAATCCAGTATATGGATGTTATCGACGAGGCGTACCAGAAGCTCTATAACTTTCAACCCATGACCGTCGCCCAGAAAAACTACTACAAGAACATGTACTTCCCGATCCTTAACTTCGATTTTGTGACCCTCGTGGTGAACGATCAGGATGACATTGTGGGCGTCGGACTCGGAATGCCGGACATCTCCGACGCGCTTCGTAAGTGTGATGGCAAACTCTTCCCTTTCGGATGGTACCATCTCCTCAAGGCGCTCAAAGCGAAGCAGATGAAATCCTTCAGTTTCCTGCTTATCGCCGTGCGGCCGGACTACCAGGATAAAGGCATCAATGCCCTTTTCTTCCAGGACCAGATACCGATCATCAACCGGTACGGCATCCAGATCCTCGAGACGACGAACATCCTGGAGACCAACGCAAAGAACATTGCGAACTTTACACAGTTCGACCATAAGATACATAAACGCCACCGGGCATATATCAAGACCATTTGATAAACTATGGTTAAAAGTGCTCGGGCATATATCCTCGCCCAGGAGAAATTGGTACGCTTTTTGCATGAGCATGAGAAGCGACCCTCCAAGGTGCGAAACATCGTCCTTTCCCTCGCTTGCGCATTGCCGCAACCCTTTACGGCGGAGCAGCTGCAACGAGCCTGCGAAGCGGAACGGATATCGGTGGGAACGGTCTATAACTCGTTGAATACCTTTGTGGACGCGCAGATATTTCGGGCTACTGAGCGCCAGAGAGGCAAAGCAGCCACCGAGTATGAACTCATCACCGGCTCGTCGAACCGACTGCAAATCGTTTGTAAGAAATGCGGAAGGGTGACGGACATTACTGACAAAGCGATCACAACATTAGTACAGGATCGTAAGTACTCGAATTTTAATATGCAGCATTTCTCGCTCTTCATCTATGGCGAGTGCAGAATTTGCCGCAAGAAAAAGATAAAAACAAAAGCATAATGGCATCACCGGCAATATATTGGATCATCTTTATAGGCATCGCCTTGGCAAGTTGGATTGTATCCGCTTCCCTCGATCGTAAGTTCAAGCGCTACTCGCAGGAACCCCTGCGTATGACCGGACGCGAGGTAGCAGAGAAAATGCTGCATGACCATGGCATCTATGATGTACAGATCACCTGCATCAAAGGCCAACTGACCGACCACTACAACCCTGCCTCCAAGACTGTCAACCTCTCCGAGGATGTGTATCACGGAGCGAACGTGGCGGCAGCTGCAGTAGCAGCCCATGAGTGCGGACACGCGGTGCAACACGCCACGGCGTACGGACCGCTCGGACTACGTTCTGCCCTCGTTCCCGTGGTGTCGTTCTCCAGCAAATGGGTCACATGGATCATCCTCGCAGGACTCCTTCTGCTTGGCTCCGGACCGGGACAAGTACTCATGTTGCTCGGTATCATCCTATACGCGATGCTCACCCTCTTCTCCCTCATCACCCTCCCTGTAGAGGTGAACGCCAGCCAACGTGCAGTAAACTGGCTAAGAGAAGCAGGTATCACCGATAACTCCACCACAGAAATGGCGTCTGACGCACTCCATAGTGCTGCTTACACATACGTCGTAGCAGCCCTCTCGTCCCTCGCCACGCTGGTGTACTACATCCTCATCTTCCTCAGCGGAAGTAGAAGATAACTAATTAACCTTGGTCCGCTACCCATCGAGGGTACGCGTCCCACGGCCCCGTAGCTCAATTGAATAGAGTGTCAGATTCCGGTTCTGAAGGTTCTGGGTTTGAGCCCCAGCGGGGTCACAAAAAAACGAGCAACTCAACGTTGCCCGTTTTTTAATTTATAATTTACAATTCACAATTTACAACGCGTTCTAAAAAATTGGTACAAAGTTAGGAGAAAGTACGTATCCTAAAAATCTGTACCAACTTCCAAGATCCCTTTGTACATTGTACATTATCTTAGATGCACATCTACGACTATCGGCTCATGGTCTGCGTATCGGTGCGCACTCTTGTCCTTCATCTTATACGCTCCGTGCGAGTAGTACCAGTCGCAATTAACATGCCACGGCCGTACTTTGACCACCTGTCCTGCCATACTCGGGCTCCCGAAACAGCGGTCCAGGTATCCCACTTCGCTCTTAAAACTATATGAGTAATCCTTCTCTCCGCCCATTGGCAGCAACTCCTGATACCCCGCGCGGACAATCGTCTGAATAGGTTGTTCCTGCGTGTAGCAATTATAGTCGCCCAGCAGCAATACATCCTCGTCGCCGAACACCTCTTTCGCCTTCGGAATCATCGCCAATAACGAATCCGCATTCTGCATCCTTCGCTCATTCGTATCGTACTGATTTCTTCCCGGCCTCTTGGATTTGAAATGGTTCACGCTCACAATCAGCCTCTCTCCGCTTTCCTTCTCTTCAAAACCCATAGCGAACATCCGCCCGTAATAATGACTCGCGCTGTCCCTGTAAGCCGACATCGGCTTCTCGTACGTGCGCACGCGTTCCTTATTGTAAATAATACATCCGCCGATTCGGTCCTTGTCTCCTTGCGGCATAGTGACATACCCGTACTTCTCTTTCCCCTTGTTCAGCGCCTTCAATAACATCTCCGGCGCCTTATTCCCCACCTGTATCTCGCATAAGGCATAGATATCCGCCTTCATCTTCTTCATCGCTTTCACCACTTTTTTCGTCTTCACGGCCTGTTGGGCCGGGGTAGTACGCTTCGTTGCGTAACCGCCCAAATCTGCGAAATAATTCTCTACATTCGCCCCCACAATCCGCAACTCGCCTTTCTTCGGACCCGCCAAACGGTCCTTCGGCTGATGTCGTGTCCCCAAGGTCTTGCCCGTCAATAAATGCCTTTCGCTTGTCACCCTGGCTCGTAACCGCCGGATCTTGTCACCCGTGCGTACCTTGTAATACGCGTTTCGGCAATGAACGACGATACTCTTCGCCTTGTTTTCTTCCTCTATCCGGAAATATGCCGTACTATCCCCGTCTGCAAGACCCACAGCACGCTCCTCCGGACAAAACAACCGCTCGGTTGCTAACACCAGCGAGTCATAATAACTTCCGCATACCACCAACTCATCCGTGATCTCCACCATTTGATTGTGATACGTACTCCAATCTTCTTGAAGTTTTGCCAACGACACCTGCTCTACTGCTTGCGCCGTGAGAGCCCAAAAACTAACGAGAATTAGTAATTTTCGCATAAGAAATGTACTTTTATGGCGCAAAATTACAAAAAAATCCTAATATATGCAAAAAAATCGCACAAAAATTTGCATATGTCAAAAAAAAGCAGTAATTTTGCAGTCCCTTTTGAAAGAAAGGTGTGTATCGCGGAGTAGAGCAGTGGTAGCTCGTCAGGCTCATAACCTGAAGGTCGGTGGTTCGATCCCGCCCTCCGCAACAAGAAAAAATCTCGTGTACCCTTGCGTATGTGAGATTTTTTTTGTACCTTTGCACCCAAATTCTGAAAACTATGGCGAAAAACGAAGTTAATCGTGCCCTTGCGGCAAAGAAATATATCATTATGGCGGAAGAAGGCGAGCGCGAATTGCTCACCAAAGCACGCGAACAACTCGGCTTGGACCTCTCGGACGCAGAGATCATCTTCACCGGCGTCGGAGCAATCAATATCATCCGCTCCCTGCAATCTCTCGATCGCGATGCAGAACTCTATAACATCGGCTACGCCGGAAGCGCGAATTTTGATCTCGGCACCTGGGTGGAGGTCTCCGAAGTGCGTCTCAATCACCCGAACGTGATGTACCCCGAACCCCGTCTCCCGCTGATCGACGAGTCCCTTGGCGCCGAGTTGCCCCTCGTGCACGACACTCTCCGCGCCATCTGCTACACGAACACGGATTTTGTGCTCGCTTCCGACTACAAAGACTGCGTCTTCGACATGGAACTGGCATTCATCGCTGCCCTTGGCTTCACGCATCTTCATAGCCTCAAGTACGTCAGCGATAACCTCTCGCTCCATGCCTACCACGAACTAACCCACGGAGTGGAGTAAATAGTAAATGACCAAATGGTAAATGACCAAATGGTAAATAGTATGACAACTATTATTCTAAAACCCCATAAAGAAGAATCCCTTCTTCGTTTTCACCCCTGGGTCTTCTCAGGTGCGATAGCCCGGGTCGTCTTGGATGCCAAGCATAAAGGCGATGTTCCCGAAGAAGGTGAGTTAGTATGCGTACAATCAAGCACCTCCAATGTGTTGGGCGTGGGACATTGGCAGGTCGGAAGTATTGCTGTACGCATACTTTCTTTTGGTTCCGACTCCCTCCCCGCAGACTTCTGGCGCACACGTATCCGCGCAGCCTATAAGGTTCGCGAGTCCTTGGGCTTAGTGAGAAAAGATAATAACACTTTCCGTCTCGTTCACGGCGAAGGTGACAACCTCCCCGGACTCATCGTCGATATCTACGCCGACACCGCGGTCGTCCAGGCGCATTCGGTCGGCATGCATGTCTGCCGCACAGAGATAGCCGATGCCATCCTCGCCGAGGTGCCACAGGTCCAAAATATCTACTACAAATCCGACGACACCCTGCCTTTCAAGGCACCCATAGAAGGCGAGAAAATAGGTTGGCTCATCCATGACCAAATGGTAAATGATTCTGAGTTCTGGTCCGTTGAGAACGGTCTCTCTTTCCGCATCGATTGGCTACGGGGCCAGAAGACGGGTTTCTTCATCGATCAGCGTGAGAACCGTGCCCTCGTCGAGCGCTACGCCCATGGCAAAGATGTCCTGAATATGTTCTGCTACACCGGCGGCTTCTCCCTTTACGCCCTTCGCGGCGGTGCTAAGACCGTGGACTCCGTCGATGTCAGCCAGAAAGCAATCGACATAGTAGAAGCGAATGTAAAGCGCAATTTCCCGGATTGTACGAATCATCGGGCGATAGCGGCAGATGCTTTTGATTATTTAAATGACCAAATAAATGCCAAAATGGTAAATGGTCAAATGGTAAATGGCTACGACCTTATCATTCTCGATCCACCGGCTTTTGCCAAACACCGCGATGCGGTGAAGAATGCCCTCCGCGGCTACCAGCGCATCAATGCCAAGGCGATTGAGATGATCCGACCCGGCGGCATCCTCTTTACCTTCTCCTGCTCGCAGGCGGTGGACAAAGAGGCTTTCCGTCTCGCCGTCTTCTCTGCGGCAGCGCAAGTGGGACGCTCCGTGCGCATCCTCCACCAGTTGCATCAACCCCAGGATCACCCCATAAACATCTACCACCCCGAAGGCGAGTACCTCAAAGGCCTCGTCCTCTACGTGGAATAACGATTAACACCATGAACTTAGTATGTTTTGATACAGAGACCACCGGCCTCGATGTGCAGAAAGAGCATATTATCCAGCTCTCTCTGGTGAAAATTGATACCGCCGATTGGCATGTGATCGACACCCGCGATTGGTATATCCTCCCCGTAGGGGAGTTCACCATCCCTGCGGAAGCCGAGGCAGTGCATCATATATCCAAACCCTTCTTGTTGGAGCATGGTGTCTCGCTCCGTTCGGTGTATGACGACCTCATCGCCTTCACCGATGGTTGCGATTTCCTCTCCTATAACGGCAACGGCTACGATGCGCCGATCCTTCACTACAACCTCGCGCGCCTCGGGCTTACCTTTGCTTTCGAAGGACGGACTTGGTACGACGCCCTCCTCCTGGAGCGTATTCACACCGCCGGCATGGTCGATGAGAACGGCGAGAAAGTGCATAATAACCTCACCGCCGCGTACACTCGCTATTACGGTCACCCCTTCGAAGGAGCCCATAACTCGCTCGATGATGTCATGGCAACCATCGAGGTCTTCAAGGCTCAGGTAGCCGCACACGGCTGGCAGTGGACCCAACGAGACGAGTTCTCCTTCATCTGTTTTGACCGATGGCTCACGAAGAAAGGCGACTATTTCTACCTCACACAGGGTGCCCACAAAGGCGAATCTATCGAATCGATGATGCGCATCGACCGTAGTTATCTGGAGTGGATTGTCGATAAATGCAAATGGACCGACGACCAGACGCGCGACATCATCAACCCGTTTTTGGGACGCTATACCTCGCCCTTCAAACCGACGGCGGAAGCTCCGGCAGCGACATCCCCGCTTCCTGCCTCAAGAGGCAAAAAAAGACCCAAAGGTACCATCTCTGACGCCGATTTGTGCCTTTTTTAACAAAAAATCACAGAAAATACTGCAAATATTTGCATATTTCAAAAAAAAGTAGTACCTTTGCACCCGCTTTCCACGAAAGAAGGAAAATATAGGGGATGGGGTCCCCGAAAATTTCTAATTTTTGGGGAGAGCGAGAGCACGGCGAAAATTCATATGAGTTACGTAGTAACGAATCGTATTGAGCCGTCGCTCGCGCGACGGGCCGGTTGGATGAGCGACTTAGTCAGCGGTCTGCAAAACCGTATAGAGCGGTTTGACTCCGCTACCGGCCTCAGAGAGCCGCCCGACCAAGGGTGGCTCTTTTAATATGGAAGAAATTATTAAGGACATAACGGAACAGGAGTACAAGTACGGTTTTACGACCGACGTGGAGACCGATATCGTACCTGCAGGGCTGAATGAAGACATCGTTCGGCTTATCTCTGCGAAGAAGCACGAGCCCGAATGGTTGCTCGAGTTCCGCCTCAAGGCCTTCCGCAAATGGCAGACCATGAAGCTCCCCACGTGGGCGCACCTTAATATTCCGGAGATCGACTTCCAAGCTATCTCCTATTATGCTGCTCCGAAAACGAAGGCCAAATCTCCAAATGGCTCAATAAATGACCAAATGGTAAATGATGAGATCGACGCGGAGATCATGAAGACCTTCGACAAACTCGGTATCCCTTTGGAGGAGCGCGCAGCACTCGCAGGAAATATGGCGGTCGATGCGGTCATGGACTCCGTTTCTGTCAAGACCACTTTCCGGCAGACCCTCGCCGAGAAAGGTATCATCTTCTGCTCCATCTCTGAAGCCGTGCGCGAGTACCCGGAGCTAGTGCAGAAATATCTCGGCTCGGTTGTGCCGCCGACGGATAATTTCTATGCGGCGCTCAACTCCGCGGTCTTCTCTGACGGTTCCTTCGTCTATGTGCCCAAAGGGGTTCGTTGCCCGATGGAACTAAGCACCTATTTCCGCATCAATGCCGGCAACACAGGTCAGTTTGAACGAACGCTTCTTATCGCCGACGAAGGCGCGTATCTCTCTTATTTGGAGGGCTGTACAGCCCCCATGCGTGACGAGAACCAGCTCCACGCGGCCATCGTAGAGATCATCGTTCATAAGGATGCCGAAGTCAAGTATTCGACCGTCCAGAACTGGTACCCGGGCGACAAAAACGGCAAGGGTGGTATCTATAATTTTGTTACCAAACGCGGTCTCACCCACGAGAACGCGCGCCTCTCCTGGACACAGGTCGAGACAGGTTCTGCCATCACTTGGAAATACCCCTCCTGCATCCTCCGCGGCGACAACTCCTCGGCAGAGTTCTACTCTGTAGCCCTCACCAATAACTACCAGCAGGCAGATACCGGAACGAAGATGATTCATATCGGCAAAAACACCCGTTCCCGCATCGTCTCCAAGGGTATCTCCGCGGGCCATAGCCAGAACGCGTACCGAGGACTCGTGAAGATGGGTATCCATGCCGAGAACGCGCGTAATTACAGCCAGTGCGACTCACTCTTACTGGGCGATAAATGCGGCGCACACACCTTCCCGGATATGATCATCTCCAACCCCACGGCGACCGTCGAACACGAAGCAACGACCTCCAAGATCAACGAAGACCAACTCTTCTACTGCCAGCAGCGGGGTATCTCCCTCGAGGACGCCGTCGGACTGATTGTCAACGGCTATGCCAAAGAAGTCATGGACAAGCTCCCGATGGAGTTTGCCGTCGAGGCGCAGAAACTTCTGCAAGTGAGTCTCGAAGGCTCTGTCGGATAAAAAAGCAACTTTATTGTTTAACCCTTAAATAATAAAACAAAATGAAATTATGTAATAAGTTTGCTGCAGAGTTCTTCGGAACGGCAGTTTTGGTTCTGGGCGGTTGTGGAACGGCCCTGTTTGGACATGTTGGTTTTCTGGGCGTAGCCCTCGCGTTCGGTCTGACGATTGTCGCTGCGGCTTACGGAATAGGCGACATTAGTGGCGCACATCTGAATCCGGCTGTCAGCCTGGGTGTCTTTGTCAATGGTCGTATGTCCGCGAAAGAGATGCTCTGGTACTGGTGCGCACAGATCCTCGGCGCTATCGCTGCGGCTGCTATCCTCTTTGGTATCGCTAAATCCGCTGGTATGGAAATCGGTACGTTCGCTGCGAACGGCTACGGAGACTTCTTCTCCGCTGCTGATGTAGAGGCCGGTTACCTCCAAACGAATGTATGGGGTGCTTTCGCTACCGAGTGCGTCCTGACCTTTGTTTTCCTCATGGTCATCCTCGGTGTAACGGACAGCAAGCACGCTAACGGTGCTTTCGGTGGTCTGGCAATCGGTCTGACGCTGACCCTCATCCACTTGATCTCTATTCCGTTGACCAACACTTCGGTTAACCCCGCACGTTCGATCTCGCAGGCCCTCTTCTCCGAGAATGCACTCGCTCTTCCGCAGCTTTGGCTCTTCATCGTGGCTCCCCTCCTTGGCGCAGCGCTCGCAGGCCTCTGCTACAAGTACATCTCCTGCGAAGGTAACTGCAAGAAATAAGAGCATCTTCGATCTCTCGAAAAATCTCAAAAAAATGGCATACCTCTTGCGTATGTCATTTTTTTTGTGAGTTTGTGTACTTCGAGGGCACCGACACGGCAAGCCGTCCCACCTCGAAAGTACGGTCGCACGTTCGTGCTCATCCCCAAGTATTTTGCTATAAAAATACAAGTAAACTCAATTTTTATTTCAAAATCCTTGTGTATGTCAAACTTTTGTTGTACCTTTGCAGCCGCAAAGGTTTGGATAGCAGTATGACCACTTTAACACATAGCGAAAAAGAAGCCATTATGAAGGATATGAAGTCCTTCGACGAGCCCATGCCGGCGGTGGGAATCTTCTGGTACGACCCCGAGGAGCACGATTTCTTCGGCGTCTATAAAAAAGAACTGACACCAAAGATGGTAGAGGATGCCGCAGACAAAGGACTTCCGTATATCAACTACCAGACTTTGCACAGGCAGGTTTGGCAAAAACAGTATTTTAAGGCTTTGGCAAAGCACGAGCCTACGAAGTTTAGTGGCGATTACACCCAAGTTCCGCGTGGGCGCGTATCGTGGGCGGTGGATCATTTTGTGGTCTTTGTCGGTCAGTGGGCAAAGGACATAGAGGAGGAGTTGACTGCATTGTTGGAAAAATACTTCGCCCTGCCGTACTTCGAATTCAAATACGACGAGCACTGGGACTTAGGTCACGGCTGGTCCGGAGATTTATAAACTGACCCAAGTCTGACCGCTGGCACCGACAGCGTAAAAAAGCGGATAAAATATAGAAATATAAAAGCGCAAAGCGTTGCGCCATCATAAAGCGTAATAAGCCAAAGCTTGATTTGTTGAAACTTCGACACTTTTAACAAAATCAAAATCACTCAAGTACGGTTTATGCACGCTCACGTAGTAGCGTGAGTTTTCCGTGCATTTATTTGAGTGATAAAGGTAGTCGAAGACCTCAACAAATCAAATGAAGCGAACGAAAACGCACGCTTTTTGTGTATTTATGGTAAAAAAATGTTATAAACTATTGCATAATTCAAGAAAAAGCTGTAATTTTGCAGCGAATTGTTAATAAAACGTTCAAATTTATGAAAAAAAGATTTCTTCTTGTTCTGGCAGCAGTCTTTGCCAGCGTAGCGCTTCAGGCGCAGTTTATTACACAAATGAGCTTGCTCACGCCTCATTATTATCCGGGTGAAGTGTATTTCGTGGACGGACATTCCGAAGAATACGCGGAGGTGGAGTTACCGCGAGTCGGCAAAGGCAAGCTGGGGGTCAAAAAGAATGCAGAGGATAAAGGACACATCGATATAGATGCGGCGAATATCGTTGGTATCAAGATCTGGCATAAGAATTTTCCGGATAAGAAGCACGTGTTGTACTACGTCCACGCCCGCAAATCGATGATGCAGAGTGAGCATCAATGGGGTAATCCGGTGATGGGAAGTGCATGGGGAGTGGTCTTTCAATGCGAGATGAACTATCAAATGGATAAGAAAACAGGCGATTTGAATTTTATTAAGTTTGTAGGTGGAAACGGACCGGACACCCCAACCCTCTATTATCTCGTCCGCCCGGAGTTGGAACTGGCTGAATTGGCAATGGTGAATGGCAGTTTTATGGCAATGAAGAAAGCGGCAGCAAAACTGTTTGCTGAGAATGAAGAGATCGCTACGGCTATCAAGAAAGGCAAACTCAAAGGCTCCGATATGCAGTATATCTTGGACGAGATGGCGGGGGACAAGAAAGCGGAAAAGCCGCTAAAAGTGATTCCTGAAGACAACGCCATGCCGGAAGAAAAAGCTGTTCCGGAGACGAAGACGGACTCAGTTTCGAATGGTGTAGTGGGTGACGACGAATAATTTTTTCTGATATGAAACGTATTTTCTATTTGGCAGCTATGCTGCTGTGTGTGCTGCTGCCGGCTTCTGCGCAAGGCTTGCGGCATAGTGTTTGTGTCGTTGAACCGGAGTATTCCGATGCGGACAAATCGCTCATGGGCGACTACGCCCTCTATACGGCGAGAGCCGGAATGAGAAGTGCTTCGCGGGCGTTGACCGCCTATAAGAACGAAGGAACCTTCGGTTCGGGTGTCGTAGTGGAGCAGGGTGGTAAGAAATTTGTGCTCACCAACCTCCATGTCATCGGCTATGCCGGGAAAGCAACCCTCACCTTTCAGCTCCACGAGAAAACGCTCCGTTATGAGCATTGCGAAGTGACGAATATCGGCGAAGCGGACTTGGCGGCAATCGCTCTTCCTGCGGAATGCGAGATGATTGCCCTGCCGCTTTATGCCGGTGAGATAGAGGAAGATCTCTCTATTGTGGCAGCAGGTTTTCCCGAGTTGGCAAATAAACCGTCCTGGCAACTCACGCGCGGAAGCATCTCCAACGCACGCGTGGATGTCGATAGTCACGAGCACGCTTCGCGTATCATCCAACATACGGCTTCTATTGATCCCGGTAGTAGCGGAGGACCGCTACTGCTCAAAAACGCGGCAGGCAAGTACGAGATCTTGGGCATCAACACATGGAAGGCTTTCTATCGCGAAGGAGTGGGATTGGCAATCGGGAAAGAAGATGTGCAAGCGTTTATCGCCACATTAGGAGCATCTAAAATAGATGCAAGCAAGGAGATCGAGCCGCTGCGGTCGCTCTCCGGCGAAGATTGGTTGTATGTGTTCCGCCAGTTGCCGGATTCGGTTCAAAAAGATTTAAGGGAGACGGATTGGCATTTGCCGCTTGATCCCGCGCTGCGCACACTTGCTGTCCGTGATAGTCTGATTGCGCAAAAGGGGAAGGCTGCCAAGAAATTCGAGCGCTCCGCAACGCATATCGTGACGGATATGGATAATATGAACCATGTGCGGTTGGTCTATGACAATTATCTGGGAATGAACCAGCAGGTGGGGCTGCAAGTAGGGCATGATTGGTTGGGCTATATCGTTACCGGCATTCAGATAACCGCGCTTATCGAAGAAGCCATGACCGAGGACGAGATTTTCGCTACCAAGTTAGGTTATAAAACCTGCGCGGGAGCGATGTTCGGGCTCTATGTCGGAGGTCAGTTGCCCATTCAGGTGGGAAAATACATGCTTGTTCCGCGTATTACCCAGAGTGCCGGAGCCGGACCGATGAAAACGGGAAATATCTATGGTGGTTTTGCCCTTCTCACGGATACGCGTATAGGGCTCGATTGGCGTATCCCGTTCAACTCCGTGGACTTGGTCCTGGGACTTCATTACGCGATGGATTGGCAGTGGACTAAGAATGACCTGAAGATCCCGGCGTTCAAGCCCAAAAGCAATAACGAAGCCTTCAACCAATACCTCCAGCACGGCGTCGGCATCACCCTTGGTGTCGCATGGTAATCATTTTTGTATCAACTATTGAACAGTTGTGCCCGACACGAATTTAGGGTAAACATTATGAAATTCAGATTTTGGGCATTGCTGGCAATCGGCGCCTGTATATGTCCGATGGCGGCTTCCGTAAAGTATTCCTGTGATTTTGAGGATGCCACAATCCGTAACAGGTGGGTGCTGAACCGTACAGCGAATCAGAATGTGTACAACCAGTTGGCTAATAAATGGTATCTCGGAGAGCTGGGGAATAGTACTCCGGACGGTCACTACGGACTCTATATTTCCGATGATAACGGTCTGAATGCACATTATTCCAACAGCCCATGTTGGGTAGCCGCGTATGACACTCTTACGCTTGAATATAAGTCTTCCGGCAGTTATACGCTTACTTTCGATTACTGCGTAACTGGAAATAGGGCGAGCGCTTTCGATGGGTTGCATGTTCTCTGGATTCCGGTGACGAAAGAGAATGGTGATTCCATAAAAGTGATGTCGTTTGCAAATGTTTCCGGGCAGGTCCCTTTGATGTATTCCGAATATGTACTTTCGCATGTGGGGGATGCCGGGTATATTTATGGTACTGCTTTATGGCAGCAATGTGTAATAACCATTTCCGGTCGTGCGTGCAACGGAAAACCACACTATCTGGCTTTCGTGTGGGCGAACGAAAATATAGCGGCGAAGCAGCCGGGAGCTAAGATTGATAACATACAGATTTACGATAGTGCTCCGTGTGAAGCCCCCACTGACTTGACAGTACAAAGACAAGGGCATAATGTGCAATTGGACTGGAACGGAACGGCTGCCGAATACGAGGTGTCCGTTTATTCCGGTACTACTGATACATGGATTGATACGCGAATAGAAACGGGTACCTCCGCCTCTTTTACGAATATTCCTGCCGGTCAGACGAGTTTTAGTGTCCGCGCTTTGTGCGAAGGGGGACTGTATGGCCTGAAGGCACTTGTTTCTCGTTTTATTTACTATCCGGAACAGATGTGTGTGGACTTCCTTAATCTGGACAATGCGAAGTGCTATGTGAACAACTCATCTGTCTCCAACACAATGGTATTCAATGATTTCCGGAAGGTGTCTCCTGTCAATTACGGTCCTTCCTCTGGAAACAGCCGTCATTCTCTGCATTTTGACCCTTACGAAACGGAACCTCGCACGGGAAATGTAGTTTCGGTCGTCCCGGATGGCGAGTTTGCATCGGTACGCTTGGGTAACTGGAGTGGTGGAAGCGAGGCGGAACGGATAGAATTCGACTTTGTCGGAGATACGATCAATTATCCTGTTTTAGTGTTCAAATATCTGCCTTTTATTGAAGAACCGACTCATGAAGCGACTGCTAATCCGCGTATACAGGTGGATGTTCTCGCCAATGGTCAATCTTTAGGTCCGGATTATCAATTGGACATAAACGGAAACGATCTTTTTGACAATCAAACACTTACTCCGGAAGCCATCGGGAAAGGTTGGCATATAACCGGTCCTACAGAGGCGCAGACCATGGGGAATATTATCTGGAAGGAATGGACAACGGCTGTCTTCGACCTCCGTAATCTGCTGTTACATGGTCAGGAACTGACATTACGGGTCACTTCTTTTGATTGCACTCATGGTGGTCATTGCGGCTATGTCTATTTTACTATAGGAGGTAGTGATGATTCCATTCTCCTTCCCGGTGAAGTGACACACATAGAGCACATCACAGAGCATGCCTCCCCTGTTAAAATCCTCCGCAACGGTCAGATCCTCATCCTCCGCGGAGAGAAGGTATATACCATCACAGGACAGGAAGTGAGGTAACAAAAAACTAAATTAGTACAAAAAATGGCATACAAATTTGCGTATGTCATTTTTTTTGTGTACCTTTGCAGCCGCAAAGGTTTAGAGCCTCTCCGTCACTCACTGACGTTAAAAAGATGAAGATATAATAAAAGACGTTTATTGACGATGAAAGATGAGATAGTACTATATAGACCTAATGAGCAGTTTCAGCTGGAAGTTCAACTGAAAGATGAGACCGTATGGTTAACTCAACAGCAGATAGCTGATTTGTTCGGAGTGAAGCAACCAGCTGTGTCTAAACACTTATCAAATATCTTTCGGGAGGGTGAATTAGATAAAAATTCAGTTCATTCCATTTTGGAATATACTGCAGCTGATGGTAAAGTTTATAGTACCCAGTTTTATAATTTAGATGCTATATTATCTGTTGGATATCGTGTAAATAGCAAGAATGCCACATTGTTTCGCCGGTGGGCAAACCAAGTATTGAAGGATTACATGTTGCGTGGCTATGCAGTTAATCACCGATTGCAGAATATTGAAGACCAATTGGCATCACAGCAGAAACAGCTGGCACAGCATCAGGAGCAGATAGATTTTTTCGTGCGCACATCTCTACCTCCTGTTGAAGGTATTTTCTATGACGGTCAGATTTTTGATGCATATACGTTTATCAATGACCGAATCCGTGAGGCAAAGAAGCGCGTTGTACTGATTGACAACTATGTGGATGATAGCGTGTTAACGATGCTTGACAAACGTCACGAGAATGTGGAGGCTATCGTTTATACAAAGAATATATCGCGTCAGTTGTCGCTTGATTTTGAGAAACATAACGCGCAGTACTCGCCCATTGAGGTAAAGCAGTTTGATCGTGCACATGACCGATTCTTATGTATCGACGATACTGTTTATCTCATCGGCGCAAGTCTCAAAGACCTCGGCAAAAAATGGTTCGGCTTTGTCAAATTGGAGCAACCAACCGACGAGCTATTGAGTAAAATGTAATTTTTCAAGGTCGCAAAATGCAACCTTGAAAATGCAGGCATCGACAGCGTAAAAAAGCGGTGATATTAAAATAAGTGAGTAGGTAAAATAAAAAAAATGAGTAACATGAATAAGTGTTTACTATCTTTGCTATCTATGTTGATGGTTTGTTTTAATGCTAGCGCTACGGAAGAAGGTGCATTGAACGGCACATTTACCGTAAATGGTAGCGGCGATAAAGTACAATTTTCGCAAGGCAATTTACAATACCAGGCCTCTACCGGTACATGGCGTTTTGCGGAAAACCAGTGGGACATGATTGGTGATGACAACTCGAATATATCTGCCTCCTACACTGGGTGGATTGACCTCTTCTGTTGGGGCACAGGCAATAATCCGACAAACGCAAGTACCAATATTAGCGATTACTCCACCTTTACTGATTGGGGCGTGAATGCTATTTCCAATGGTGGTAATCAAGCCAATCAATGGCGAACGCTGACCAAAGCCGAATGGGGGTACTTGTTCCAAAATCGGGCTGATGCTGGCAATAAATATGGTGCTGCAAAAGTAAATGGCATTATGGGTGTTGTTCTTTTGCCAGACAACTGGACTTTGCCAAGCGATTGTGGTTTTACCGCCGGAATGACCTCCGCAAGTTCTTGGTCTGACTGGAGCCTTGTAGCCTCTACGAATATATATGATGCGGTTCACTGGTCGGAGATGGAGAAGGCGGGTGCCGTATTTTTGCCTGCTGCGGGTTCCCGCGACGGCACGGAAGTGGGCTATGTCGGTTTGTCTGGTCGCTACTGGTCCGCTACGGTTTACAACACGAACTACGCGTACATGCTGTACTACTATTCGGATCGTATCAATCCGAAGGGCTTCGACGGCGATCGGGACGGCGGTAAGTCTGTTCGTCTTGTGAGAACTCACATACCTGACGCCAATCCCACTGCCATAGAAAATACGCTTGCAGGACAAACACAACCCGCCACGCAAAAGATCCTCCGTGACGGTCAAATCTTCATCCTCCGCGCGGAGAAGGTATATACCATCACAGGACAGGAAGTGAAATAAAGCCGCACATAGATGAGCGGCGCATAAACGCTAAAAAAGCGGAATACAATTCCGCAGCAAAAGACGAAGTCAGGCGGGATATAATCCCGCGGAATGAACATACGAAAGGCAGCGAGAAATCCGCTGCCTTTTTTGCGGCATCGGATGCCATCCGACGTAAAACCAAGAAGAAAGAGGAAGCGCGCCAGCGGAGGTGGCGCGCACAGAACACCGAGGGGCGAAAAAAAGCAGAGAAAAATAAAAAAAGGAAAGAAAACCTAAAAAATATCATCAAAATTTGCGTATGTCAGAAATTTTTTGTATCTTTGCAGAAGATTTTAGAAGCTCAACAGATTTTCGGTAGATTTTAGTCTTTTTGGGCCGTGGTTTTTGCGGTTTTGTCCAAATATCGTCACGTGATAATACCATGAATAACCAAACAATATCTAAAATATTACCAAAGAATAACTAAAGATTTACCAAAGAAAAGATAAGGAAAGATAGGTAAGTCAATCATAAAAAACAGGCAAGTCAATCATAAAATGAGAGACGAAATAAAAAAAGCGCAAAATAAAAGAAGACGAAATAAAAGAAGACGAAATAGTACTGATGCGATAATTATAAAAAAATATTAAAAATAACTTTTGTGTGCTTTTAGAGGCACGCCTCTTGTTCAAATTGCCATTAAAACCTACATGTAAGCAAGCTTACAGATAGCTTTTACTACCAATTTGTACAACTCTTCGAGTTAAAAGCACTCAAAAGAGAAAATATTAAAAATATTTCATTTCAAATCAAAAAATCAAAGAACGCTTGTAATTGATTAAATATAAGTATTTTAACTAACATTAGCGATAATTTATCGCAACACTAGTAAAAACGAAATAAAAAGAAAGGAAAAAGGAAATGTCAAGAGTAACATTAAGTCCGGGGATTGATATATGGAGAGGAAAAGTAAGCGGGAAATCGGGAATGACTATGCGTATCAAATCTTATCGTGACGATGAGGGGAATATCGTTAAGATGGGTCCGCAGGAGTATTACCGCAAAGACAAGCGTGATTTTAAACGCCATCCGCGGAGCGAGAAAGAAGAAGCGCAGAGGTTGGTGTGGCAGGAGGTTTGCCGAGAGGCAAGTGCGATTGTGAAAGACAAGAACCATGCAAGGTATGCGGAGTTGCGGGCACGATGGAATGCGCAATTCAAAGAAAAGCCGGATGCGTTTTTGAATGAGGGGTTGGCGGAAAAGAAGGTTTACGGGATGTTTCCGGTGTTTGTGCGGATGGTACTTCTGAAGGAGAGAAAAGGGTAGAGGCTGGCGGGCAATCGGATTAAAGGGTAGCGGATAGCGGGCAATCGGATTGCCCTGTAAAAGAAGAAAAATTACTCCAGATCGATATGGAAAATTACTCCAGATCAATGTGCTCCGCCTGGACGGGGGAGGAGAGGAAGAGCGATGCGGATTGCGAGAAGCGGTCCGCATTTTCTGTGGTCAGGTAGTGGCAGGAGGCGTTCTGCGAGAGCTGGGACGCATATTCCGGGTGGCGGAGGAGATAATCGGCCAGGCTCTTTGCTTCCAGGTACCCCTGCGAAATGACCTGAATATCGCTTGCCGCAAAGCGTTTGCCGTTGTTGCGAATCCATAGACTGATCTTCGGCAGCAACAACGGATAGTGCGTGCAGCCGAGAATGAGGGTGTCGATGAGAGGGTCCTTCTCTAAAATCTGCCGCAGATACAGATCCACGAAGTAGTCGGCGCCGGGGTTGAGGTGCTCGCCGTTCTCGATTAATGGCACCCAGAGAGGACAAGCCTGTTGCACAACCGTAAATGGTTGTGTATTTACCATTTGGTCATTTACCAATTGGTCATTTATTGAGCCATTTGGAGATTTGGCTATTTTTTCCAATTCGAGCACGTAGCTCTCGGAGGAGACGGTAGCCGGAGTGGCGAGGATGCCTATGTGGCCTGTCTTGGTGATTGAGGGCACGGCTTCCACCGTGGGACGGATGACGCCCAAGACATTTACCATTTGGTCATTTATTAACGGCAGGTCCTTTTGCTGAATGGTTCGCAAGGCTTTTGCGCTTGCGGTATTGCAGGCTAAGATGACCAACGCGCAATCTTGGGAGAAGAGGTATTTGACGGCTTGGAGGGTATAGCGGTAAATAACATCGAACGAGTGCGTGCCATACGGCGCACGGGCGTTATCCCCCAGGTACAGATAGTCGTACTGAGGTAACTCCCGGCGGATCGCTTCCAAGATGGTCAAACCGCCATAACCGCTGTCAAAAATACCGATTTTTGCCATAATTCGCTGCAAAAGTACTACTTTTTTTGCAAATATCCAAATTTTTCTTGCGTATATCAGAAAAAAATTGTATCTTTGCACGCTAAAATGTGAAAATTACAATAAATTGTAAAAAATAATTAAAAATATACGTATATGAAATTCAATGTTTCGAGTTCAAAACTCTTTTCCCAATTGCAGGCTGTGAGCCGCGTGATTAACAGTAAAAATGCGCTTCCGATCCTGGATGACGTGCTGTTTGATTTGGCGGGCAACGAGCTGCGCCTGACGGCTTCCGACGGCGAGACCACCATTCGTACCTCTGTAGAGGTTGAGGGCGTAGAAGGTAGCGGCAAAGTGGCTTCGGCGGCTAAGTTGTTGTTAGAGACCCTCAAGGAGTTCAGCGAGCAACCGCTGGCCTTCACCATCGACGAGAATAATTTTGCGGTGAACATGGTCAGCCAGAACGGTACCTATTCGTTTGTCGGCGTGAACGGCAACGAGTATCCGGAGATGCCGGAGGCTGAGGGTGACGCAAAAGTGGTGAACATGCCTGCCGGCGTGCTCCAGAGTGCGATTGAGAAGACGATCTTCTGTACCGCGGACGATGAGTTGCGCCCTGTGATGAACGGTATTTTCTTCGACATCGCCGAGGACAAAGTGACGATGGTAGCTACCGACGCGCACCGTCTGGTTCGTTATACGAACGAGGGTGTGAAAGCCGGCGTGGCTGCAAGTTTCATCCTGCCGAAAAAACCGGCCAACCTCTTGAAGAACCTTCTTGCGAAGGCTGACGAGGATGTGAAAGTGACTTTCGGAGCCAAGAACGCGCGCTTCGAGTTCGGCAATACGATTGTGGTTTGCCGCCAGATCGAGGGCCGCTTCCCGAACTATAACGCCGTCATCCCGCAGGCGAACCAGAACGTCGTAACCATCGACCGTCAGACCCTCATCAACGCTTGTAAGCGTGTGGCTGTCTTCGCTAACAACGGTACCGCACAGCTGCGTCTGGCGCTGAGCGAGAACCAGATTAAGATCTCTGCTCAGGACATCGATTTCTCGACCAGCGCAGAGGAGACAATCGCATGCGACTACAACGGTACGCCGATGGCGATCGGTTTCAAGGCACCGTTCCTCATCGACTTGCTCAGCTCTATCGCTTCCGCGGACGTCCTGCTGAAGCTGGCTGATCCGGCTCGCGCAGGTCTGATCCTGCCGGCGGAGAACGAGGAGAACGAAGATGTCCTCATGTTGCTGATGCCGATGTTGCTGAACGACTAAGTCATTTACGATTTGGTCATTTACCATGTACCATTTATTTTTCATTTAGACATTTAGTCATTTATGGCTTTTCGTAAACTGACAGCGCAAGAGATTGCACAGCTGGAGGCACAGGGCTGCTCGGCGGAGAACTGGGCGGAGATAGAGGTGGCGGAAGCGTTCGACGCGCAGTACGTGCATCACACCCGTTTCTCCGGCCATAACCGTCTGGGAGCTTTCAAAAGAGAGATCACGCTGCCGGGTGGGCTGAAGATCCATTCGGGCATCTATAACGCCACTTTGCATAACTGCGAAGTGGGCAACGATGCGCACCTCTATAACATCCATAACTATATCGCCAACTATCACATCGGCGACAACACCTGTATCGAGAACGTCAACGCCATCCTCGTGGACCGCAAGACGACGTTCGGAAACGGAGTGCGCGTGCCGGTGATGAACGAAGGCGGTGGACGGGAGATTCCGATTTTCAACGAGCTCTCTGCCAGCCTGGCGTATATCCTGACGCTTTACCGTCACCGCCCGGCGATGATTCATGAGCTGGAGCGCCGCATCGACGAGTACGCGGAAGCGCAGGCTTCCGATCATGGCTACATCGGCAACAACGTACACATCCTCAACTGCGGTTCGATCAAGAATGTCAAGGTCGGCGATTTTGCCGAACTGACCGGTGTGAGCCGCCTCAAGAACGGAACGATCAACTCCAACGAAGCGGCTCCTGTACGGCTCGGCAGTGGTGTCAAGTGTACGGATTTTATCATCGCTTCGGGTGTGGAGATCGGCGACTCGACGCTGGTGGACAAGTGCTTCGTGGGGCAGGGATGCATCTTCGACAAGCACTACTCCGCGGGCGAGAGTCTGTTCTTCAGTAACTGCCAGGGCATGCACGGAGAGGCCTGTGCGATTTTCGCGGGGCCTTATACCGTGACCCACCATAAATCCACTTTGCTGATTGCCGGTATGTTCTCTTTCCTGAACGCCGGTTCGGGTTCGAACCAGTCGAACCACATGTACAAACTCGGTCCGATCCACCAGGGTATCGCCGAGCGCGGCGCGAAAACGACCAGTGACAGTTATCTGCTCTGGCCGTCCAAAGTAGGCGCCTTCTCCCTTGTCATGGGACGTCACACCCACCATGCCGACACTTCCGACCTGCCCTTCTCGTATCTCATAGAGAACAACTCCGATTCATACCTCGTGCCCGGCGCGAACCTGCGTACCGTAGGTACGATCCGTGACGCGCAGAAATGGCCGAAACGTGACAACCGCAAGGATCCGCACAAGCTCGACCAGATCAATTTCAATCTCCTGAGCCCGTACACCGTTCAGAAAATGTGGCGCGGACGCGAGGTCCTCAACGAGCTCGAGGCACTCAGCGGCGAGAACACCGAGGTCTATGGTTACAGGAACTGTAAGATCCGTAACTCGTCCCTCAAGCACGGACGCGAACTCTATACCATCGGCATCCAGAAATTCCTCGGAAATAGCCTCATCAGCCGGCTGGAGAAGAAGGAATGGAAGACAATCGAAGAGGTACGTGCGGCCTTGCAGCCCGACAGCCAAGCCGGCTTGGGAGACTGGGTGGATATGGCTGGTCTCATCGCTCCGCGTGGCGAAGTGAGCAAGATGCTGGACGCCATCGAAGCCGGACAAATGAGCCTCGAAGCGATCCAGACATGCATGGAGCAGATGCACGCGAACTACTACTCTTACGAGTGGACCTGGGCGCTTGACAAACTCGAGCAGGTGTGGGGTTGTCCTGTCAACGAAGTAACCCTTCCGCAGATCCGCGAGACCATTGAGGCCTGGCGCGACGCGGTAGTCAAACTCGATAGGATGGTCTATGACGACGCCCGCAAAGAGTTTGACCTCAACAGCCAGACGGGCTTCGGCGTCGATGGCGACCGCCAACAAGCGGAAGCGGACTTCGAAGAGGTGCGCGGATCGTTTGAGTCCAACTCGTTTGTCAAAGCCGTCCTCGAACATATCGAGAAAAAGACCGCTTTGGGTAATAGAATACTAGAAAGGCTGTCTGCCGTCAGCCATCAGTAATCAGCATGAGCGAAGCGAAAGTAACGATATTAGGTTGCGGCAGCGCGAAGCCGACGAAGACCACTTCCCCTTCGGGGCAGTTGGTCGAGTTGTGCGACAAGTCCTTCCTCGTCGATTGCGGCGAAGGAGTGCTGCTGACCATGCAGCGGCTCGGAGTTCACACCGGGAGGCTGTATAATATCTTCATCTCCCATCTCCACGGAGACCATTGTTTCGGTCTCATCGGGCTTCTGACGACGCTCGGCATGCTCAAACGCACGCAGCCGATGCATATCTACGCCCATCCGGACCTGGAGAAACTGCTCACGCCGCTCCTCAACTATCACGCGAACGACCGTCTCTACGACATCATCTTCCATCCCATCAACCCCCGCAAACACGAAGTGATCTTCGAGGATCGCACCGTTTCCGTGGAGACCATCCCGCTCAAACACGGGGTACCGACTTGCGGTTTTCTCTTCAAAGAGACCCACCGCGTCAAGCATGAGGATGGCACGTTCAGTTATGAGACGAAGAAACGCTACGCGTACTGCTCCGACACGATGTACAGCGAGAAGATCGTCCCGATTATCGAAGGCGTCGGGACGCTTTATCACGAGTCCACGTTCCTGCAAAGCCTCGCTGCGCGGAGCAAAGAGGTGATGCACTCGACGGCAGCGGACGCGGCGAAGATTGCTTCGCTGGCGAAGGTCGGCAAACTGATTTTGGGTCATTATTCCGCGCGGATCGAAGACCACTCGCTCTTCCTGGACGAAGCCAAACCCATCTTCGAGAACACCCTCCTCGCCGAGGAAAATGATGTGATACCGCTCTAATCGTGCATTGATGCACGATACGAAAAAATGGCAAAGCCCTCCATCCAATATGTCTGCTCGTCCTGCGGTGCGAAAGCCCCGCAGATGCTTGGCCGCTGTCCGGTCTGCGGAGAGTGGGGGACGTATGAGGAGGAAGTGGTGGAAAAGGATCGGAATATCGGTATCTCGAGATATCGAAATATCGACAAGAAAGCCACGCCCAAACGCCTCCAGGACATCGTCGCCACTGACGAGATGCGTATCGATCTGCATAACGGCGAACTGAACCGCGTCTTGGGAGGAGGTCTTGTGCCGGGAAGCCTTGTGCTTCTGGGCGGCGAACCCGGTATCGGCAAATCGACCCTTGCGCTTCAGGTGCTCATGCAGCAAGGCGAGCGGAAGACTTTCTACGCTTCGGGCGAAGAGTCCGTCCGCCAACTCAAACTGCGCGCCGAACGCCTTGCGGGGAACGCCGAGAACCTCTATATCTCTTCGGAGACCTCGCTGGAGCGCATCTTGGAGCAGGTCAAGGAACTCGAACCCGACGTCGTGGTCATCGACTCCATCCAGACGATCGGAACCGAAGCCGTCGAAGCGACTATCGGCAGCCTCACGCAGGTCAAAGAGTGCGCCGCGCGGATCATGGAGTTTGCCAAGACGCGTAATATACCCTTCATCATCATCGGTCACATCAACAAAGAGGGCTCGCTCGCGGGACCCAAAGTGCTTGAGCACATCGTTGATACCGTCCTGCAGTTCGAGGGCGACCGCCAGTATATGTACCGTATCCTGCGCGCCCAAAAGAACCGCTTCGGCTCTACTTCCGAACTCGGTATCTATGAGATGCGGCAGGATGGTCTGCGCGAAGTGACCAACCCCTCTGAACTGCTCCTTTCTACCGCGCGCGAAGGCCTCTCCGGCATCGCTATCGCGGCGGCAGTAGAAGGTGTCCGGCCGTTCATGATTGAGGTGCAAGCCCTCGTCTCCTCTGCCGCGTACGGCACACCCCAGCGCTCCTCCACGGGCTTTGACGGAAGGCGTCTGAACATGCTTTTGGCGGTTCTCGAGAAGCGCGTGGGATTCAAACTGCTACAGAAAGATGTCTTCCTCAATATCGCCGGAGGTCTCCGCGTCGATGACACCGCTATCGACCTCGCGGTCCTGGCTGCCGTCTTGAGCAGCAATATGGATATCGCTCTCGATGCCGCTACCTGTCTCTGCGGCGAAGTGGGGTTAGCCGGAGAGATCCGCTCCGTCAACCGCATCGAACAACGCATCGCCGAGGCACAAAAACTCGGCTTCAAACGGATTATCATTCCCGCCGACCAAAAGGGCGATTTTTCACGTTTTTCCATCGAAGTGGTTCCTGTAAGGAAAGTTACAGATGCTTTTCGGCTGCTGATTAAGGCATAAATCGTGCAAAAATGTCTTTTTTTCTTGCGTATGTGAGAAAAAATGTGTATCTTTGCACGCTTATTTTGTAATGATGTCTAAAAACAGCCGCATAATATGCCTATTTTTATTACTCGCGTGTGCGAGTATGAGCGCTCGTGCGCAGGGGCAACCATACCTCTGCGAGTTCGGCTTGCAGGGAGGCTGCGGCTATTATGTGGGCGAGGCAACGCCGCATATCTTCATGAACCCCCGCGAGGCATTTGGCTTGCAGTTCCGCTATAAGTTTACCAAACGCTGGGCCATCCAGGCGAAACTGTCGTCCCAGCGCATCACCGGTAACGAGTATTATTTCGAGACAGGCAAGATGCCCGTGAAGTTGGACTCCAAATGGCAGAACCAACTCATCAACGCGGACGTCATGGCGGAGTTTAACTTCTTCCGTTTCGGCGAGTTCAACAAGTACGACAAGCGTATCAAACCCTATACCCCGTATATCTTCCTGGGCATCGGAGTCGGTATCTACGGAGCCGAAGGATACACGAACGCCAAGTACAACAAAGCGGCGGCGTACCTGCCTTTCGGTATTGGCTTCAAGTGGAAATTCCACGAGCAGGTGGGCCTGAATATCGCTTGGCAGCACAACGTCTATTTCGCTGATAACCTGGAGAATAGGGAGGATCTCAACAACCGCCATGACCTGAACGGCAGCAATATTATGAACTGCGACTTGACCGGAATGGTTACGCTTGGCATAGTTTTTGAGTTTGCAAGGGCGAAAAAAGGATGCAGAATCTGTAATTTCTGATACAATGAGCTATAAAGAACAAATAGACACAGCGCGTCTTCCACGCCACGTGGCGATTATCATGGACGGCAACGGCCGATGGGCGAAGAAACAAGGCCTGGCGCGTATGTTTGGACATAAAAAGGGCGTTGAGACCGTCCATAACATCACGGTCGCAGCGACGAAATTAGGTATCGAGTATCTCACCCTCTATACCTTCTCCACCGAGAACTGGAACCGCCCCAAAGAGGAGGTGGACGCCCTCATGACCCTTCTCGTGGACACGATCGCTAAGGAGACGCCGACGCTGATGAACAACAACGTCCGCCTCCAGACCATCGGCGACATCAACCGCCTCCCGGAGGGCACGAAGCAGAAATTCCTAGGCTGTATCGAAGAGACCAGCAAAAATACGGGTCTGACGATGGTCATCGCGCTCAGTTATTCTGCGCGGTGGGAGATCATCGAGGCGGTGCGCGAAGCCGTTCGTCTGACTCAGGCCGGTCAACTGCGCCCCGAGGATGTCTCCGAGCAGATGGTGTCCGCCCTTATGACGACCCGCGAGATGCCGGATCCCGACCTCCTGATCCGAACCAGCGGCGAGTATCGCATCAGCAATTTCCTGTTGTGGCAGCTGGCTTATAGTGAGCTCTACTTTACTGATTGCCTCTGGCCGGAGTTTACCGACGAGGAGTTCTATAAGGCGATCGTGGACTATCAGAAACGTGAAAGAAGATTTGGTAAAACGAGTGAACAGATTCATTAATATACTTTTATTGCTGGTATTCAGCCTGGGTGTGTGGGCGCAGAACGACTCTGTGCCTGTCTCCGATGTGCCCGAGATCGAATACGGCATGACGCGTAAGACATACGAGATCGCCGGTATCGAGGTGGAGGGTGCCGATAGCTACGAGGACTTCGTGCTCATCGGTTTCTCCGGCTTGGCGGTCGGCGATAAGATTGAAGTGCCGGGAGACCAGATCACCAAGGCCATCAAACGCTTCTGGAAACAAGGTCTCTTCTCGTCCGTCAAGATCAAGGCAAAGAAGATCGAGGGTAGCAAGATATGGCTCGTCATCGAGCTCGCCCAACGCCCCCGTATCAGCGAAGTCCGCTACGAGGGACTCAAGAAAAGTGAGCGCGAGGATGTCGAAGTCAAAGCCGGTATCCGCCAGGGCTCGCAGATGACGCCGAACCTCGAGGATCATGCCAAGACGGTCATCAAGAAATACTTCGCGGAGAAAGGTTTTCACAATGCCGAAGTGCATGTGATTCAGCAGAATGATGTCGATCATCCGGGCTACGTCAAGGTCCTCATCGGAGTGGATAAAAAAGTCAAGACCAAGGTCGGCAAGATCTATATCACCGGAAACAAGAACCTCACCCATCGCCAGATCAACAAGGCGATGAAGAAGACCAACGATAACGACATCGTCAACCTCTTCCGGACCAAGAAATTCGTTCGCGAGGAGTATGAGAAGGACAAACAGGCGGTCATCGAGAAGTATAACGAGCACGGTTTCCGCGACGCGTATATCGTGGCGGACAGCGTGGTTCCGAACCCTGAGGACCCGAACCGCGTGGATATCTACATGACCATCAGCGAGGGCGATAAGTACTACGTCCGCTCCGTCAAATGGGTCGGAAATACGGTCTATCCGTACGAACTTCTGGACGCTACTCTCGGCGTCAAACCCGGTGATGTCTATAACCTCAAGACCCTCAACGACCGTCTCACCAACGACGACGATGCGGTCTCCAAACTCTATACCGACCGCGGCTACCTCTTCTTCAACGTTGAGCCCGTCGAGGTCAACGTCTCCAACGACTCTATCGATTTTGAGATGCGTATGTACGAGGGCAAACCGGCAACGATCAACGAGGTCAATATCGTCGGCAACACCCGCGTCTATGAACACGTCGTTCGCCGTGAGTTATACACCAAACCCGGTCAGCTCTACTCGCAATCGGATATCATGCGTTCGCTCCGTGAGTTGGCGCAGATGGGCCATTTCGACCAGGAGAAACTCGTGCCGGACATCCAACCGAACCCCGAGGAGGGAACGGTGGACATCACCTATCAGCTGGAGACCAAGTCCTCCGACCAGATTGAGTTCTCACTCGGTTGGGGCGCTACAGGTCTGGTGGGATCCTTGGGACTCAAGTTTACCAACTTCGCCATCCAGAACCTCTTTAACAAGAAATCTTACCGCATCGTGCCGCAGGGCGAGGGTCAGACCTTCTCTATTAACGCGCGCACGAACGGTATCTATTTTACCTCCGCCTCCATCTCTTTCTTGGAGCCGTGGCTTGGCGGCAAGCGCCCGAACAGCTTGAGCGCAAGTATCTATTTCGCCAACCAGACCGGTTACTCCAGCCGCTACCAACGCGCCTACCAGAACCTCTATAACACCTATTCCAACTACTATTACTATTCCGGAAACAGCAACTACTACCAGCAGTTGGCGGAGTCTGAGGCGGATAAGGATAAATACCTCCGGACGCTTGGTGTCTCGGTCGGTTACGGTAAGCGTCTCCGCTGGCCTGACGACTACTTTACTTTCTATGGCGAGTTGAGTTATCAGATGTATATGATGAAGGATTGGCCCTACCTGCTTATCTCCGATGGTACGTCTCACAACCTTGCCCTCAACCTGCAGATCTCCCGTTCGTCCATCGACAACCCGATCTACACGCGCCGCGGTTCACAGTTTACCATCGGTGTCAAACTCACGCCGCCATGGTCGCTCTTTAACGGCAAAGACTACTCCCAACTCTCCACTTCCGAGAAGTATCACCTCATCGAGTACCACAAGTGGAAATTCTCCGGAAAGGTCTTCACACCGCTCACACGTGACAGCAAACTGGTCCTCATGACCCGTGCGGAGTTCGGTTATCTGGGCCACTATAACGAAAACGCCAAATCGCCCTTCGAGTCCTTCTATATGGGTGGTGACGGTATGTCGAGTTACACCAGCTACGCTACCGAGTATGTCGCTATGCGTGGTTACTCATCCGGTTCGCTCACCCCGTACGACGTGGCTACAGGACGTAATATGGGTTACCTCTATAACAAATTCACCATGGAGCTCCGCTATCCTATCTCCCTCGAACAGAGTGCTACCATCTGGGCGCATGTCTTCCTCGAGGCGGGTAACTGTTTCTCGGACATCCGCGACTACAACCCCTTCAACCTCAAGCGGTCAGCAGGTCTGGGTGTGCGTATCTTCCTGCCGATGTTCGGTCTCCTCGGTATTGACTGGGGATGGGGATTCGATGAAATCAACGGCTCCAAACAGTATAGCGGCAGCCAGTTCCACTTTGTCCTCGGACAAGAATTATAAACCTCGATATCCCGAAATATCGAAAACAATAACAACAATGAAAAAATTATCAATTATCAATTATCAATTATCAATTATAATAGCAGCTCTGCTGTGTTGTGGCACAACTTTTGCTAAAGATCAATCGATAGCATATATCGACATGGCGTATATCCTCAAAAACCTGCCTCAATACGAGCAGGCGAATGAACAGCTGTCGATGCTCTCCAAGCGCTGGCAGAAGGAGATCGATGCGGCGCAACAGGACGCACGCGTCATGGCTACCAACTACCAAACGGAGCAGATCTTCCTCTCGGAGACCATGCGGACCCAACGCGAGCAGGAGATCGTGAAAAAAGAGCAGGAAGTCCTGGAACTCAAACGCAAGTATTTCGGACAGGAGGGGGAACTCTACAAAAAGCGCGAAGCGCTCATCAAACCCATCCAGGATGAGATATACACAGCCATCCAGGACCTCGCCAACGAGAAACGAATCGACATCGTCAAGGACCGCTCCGCAGACCCATCCCTGATCTACATGTCCTCCAAACTCGACATCTCCGATCAGGTACTCCATAAATTAGGAGCAAAATAATAAGATTGTTCCACGGAAGGCAAGTAAGACTTAAGTAAGACTCAAGTAAGACTTTTGTAAGGGTCGTGGAACATTTCAAAACGAAATAAATAATATTAAATATCAAGAAAATGAAAAAAATTATTATCGCATTGATGCTGGCTCTGCCGATGCTTGCCAGCGCACAGAAATTTGGTCACATCAACACACAGGAACTCTTCGCGCAAATGCCCGAAATGGCTCAAGTCAAGTTGAAAATGGATACCATCAACTCGCAGTACGAGAACCAACTGGCTTCCATGAACGAGGAAATCCAGAAGAAGTACCAGGACTACCAGGCCCAGGAGGCTACTATGGCTGACGCCATCAAGCAGATCCGTCAGCAGGAGCTCCAGGAGATGCAACAACGCATCCAGCTCTTCTATCAGACCGCTGAGCAGGATATTCAGAAGAAACAGCAAGAACTCATCGCGCCTGTTCACGAGAAGATGGCAAAGGCTATCAAGGCGGTCGGCGAGCGCGAAGGATACACCTATATCTTCGACTCCGCAGCTATGGTTCACATCGGCACGGACGCCAACGACCTCATGCCGGCTGTCAAGAAAGAACTCGGTATTAAATAATCATGGCGGACGGCTATTTAGAATCCCACTATGCCGAGTACGAGAAGAAAAAGGCAGAGTGGCTGAAAAAGAAAAATTCATATTCCTACAACTATGGTAGAAAAACTCCAAAAGACCCTTCGCGATAGCGCTGTGGCGCGTTGGACAGTCTTGGTCCTCGTGGCTTCGATGATGTTCTTCGCATATATGTTTGTGGACATTCTCTCGCCTTTGGCATCCCTCCTCAACGACACGCTGGGATGGGATCAGGGCGTGTTTGGAACTTATGCCGCAGGTGAGTACCTGCTTAACGTCTTCGGTTTCCTCATCATCGCAGGTATCATCCTCGATAAGATGGGAGTCCGTTTCACCGGCTTGCTCTCCGCTTCACTCATGGTGATCGGCGCAGCCATCAAGTTCTGGGGTATCTCCTGGGCGGACGCCAATACCGTAGAATGGCTTAACACCTGGTGGTCTTCCATGCCCGGTTCCGCCAAACTGGCGATGTTCGGATTCATGATCTTCGGCTGCGGCTGTGAGATGGCTGGAACGACGGTTAGTAAGATCCTCGCAAAATGGTTCAAAGGCAAGGAAATGGCGCTCGCTATGGGCTTGGAGATGGCTATAGCACGTCTCGGAGTCTTCGGAGCGATGTGGCTCTCACCGATGATCAGCCAGCACTTCGCGGTGGATGGTGTTAATTCAGTTACCGCTCCGCTGCTCTTTGCTTCTGCGCTGCTCGTCATCGGTCTGCTCAATTTCTTTGTCTTCACAATCATGGATAAGTCCTTCGATTCCCAACTTGTGGCTATCGGAGAGGCTACCCTGGAGAAAGATCCGGAGGATGAGTTCCACGTTTCCGACCTCAAGCAGATCTTGACTTCGAAGATGTTCTGGATCATCGCACTCCTTTGCGTGCTCTACTACTCCGCAATCTTCCCCTTCCAGCGTTTCGCAACGAACTTCTTGGAAGAGACACTCGCTATCTCCAATGCCGAGGCTGCCGGACTCTTCAAGTGGTTCCCGATACTCGCAATGGTTCTCACGCCGTTTCTCGGAGCCTTTATAGACTACAAAGGCAAAGGTGCATCGATGATGCTTTTGGGAGCTTTGATCATGATCGCTTGCCATAGCGTCTTCGCTTTCGTCTTACCGCTCTATCCGTCGAAAACGCTCGCACTTGTCACTATTTTGGTACTCGGCGTCAGCTTCTCGCTCGTACCTGCATCGATGTGGCCCTCGGTTCCGAAGATCATCGACGAGAAAGTGCTCGGCTCGGCGTACTGTTTGATTTTCTGGGTTCAGAATATCGGTCTCTGCCTCGTGCCGCTGCTTATCGGCAAACTGCGTGTGGCTACCGACGGATACCTTGTTCCTATGATCGTCTTCGCTTCGTTCGGCGTATTGGCATTCTTACTGTCCCTCGCCCTCAAAGTGGAGGATAAACGTAAAAACTATGGACTGGAACTTCCTAATAAAAAATAAGGAATCCCTGCACGTAACGACAGATAGCCGGAAGGTCACTTCCGGCTCTATCTTTGTTGCGCTAAAGGGAGAACATTTTGACGGTAACGATTTCGTGGAGCAAGCCCGAAAAGACGGAGCCGAATACATCATCTCCGGCGAGAATGCCTTGAGAGATCTTCAAGACCTCGCTCGCGCTTGGCGGCGCGAACTCGGTCTGCCCATCCTCGGCATCACCGGCACGAACGGCAAGACGACGACCAAAGAGCTCTGCGCCGCTGTCCTTTCTACGAAGTACAAGCTCTACTACACCCAAGGCAATCTCAACAACCAGATCGGCGTGCCCCTCACCTTATTATCTATAACGCGCGCGCACGAGATGGCGATTGTGGAGATGGGCGCCTCACATCCCGGAGACATCAAAGAACTCGTCGAGATAGCCGAGCCGAACTACGGTCTCATCACCAACGTCGGCAAAGCCCATCTGCAGGGCTTCGGCTCTTTCGAAGGTGTCATGCGCACCAAAGCCGAGTTATACGATTTCCTCCGTGCGCATAATGGCTTCTGTTTCCGAAACATCGATAACCCATACTTGGCGCAGATGGCAGGAGACCTGAAAACCGTGGAGTACCACACAGGTACAATGCCTTCAGACACTCATCTGGTCGGGGGCTATAACGCAGAGAACGTCTCGGCGGCGATTTGTGTCGGACGCTATTTCGGCGTGAGCGGAGAAGCTGCTTTAGCAGCTATCCGCGCGTACATCCCCTCCAACAACCGCTCCCAACTCATGCAGACCGGGCGTAACACGGTTGTGGTGGATGCCTATAATGCCAACCCGACATCCATGACCGCAGCGATAAACGCTTTCAAAGGAAATTGTTTTATTCTCGGCGCTATGCGCGAACTCGGCGACTACAGCCACCTGGAGCACCAGAATATCGTCAACATGCTCCTTGAGCGCAAAGCCGATCGCGTACTCCTCGTCGGAGAGGAATACAAAGCGACCACAGCTCCGTATCCCATCTTCAACAACGTGGATGACCTCTGCGCATACCTCCGGACCGAACCCCTCAGCGGATACACCATCCTTCTCAAGGGTAGCCGGTCAAACCAATTAGAAAAAGTAATCCCATTCCTATAATGAAAAAATCGTATATTATTGTTTTAGCCATTTTAGTGGCTGCCATCATTGGTCTCGTCATCTGGAATCTCTCCCAGCGACAGGAACTCAACGAAATGGTTGAGCAGATGACCATCGAGAAAGAAGAACTGCAGGAGGAGTACGAAGATCTCGCCCTTCAGTTCGACGGCTATCAGCAGATGGACATCCGCAACGATTCGCTCCAGGATTTGCTCAGCCGTGAGCAACAACGCGTACAGGACCTCCTTGAGGAACTGCGTACGACCAAGGCTTCCAACGCCCGTAAGATTGCGGAACTGAAAAAAGAACTGGCTACCGTACGTGCCGTCATGCGCGATTATGTTCGCCAGATTGACTCGCTCAATGCGACTAACGCACGCCTCACACAGGAGAATATCCAAGTTCGCCAAGAGAACCAGCAAGTCCGTCAGCATAACGAACAGCTGACTCAGGCAAACACTCAACTCACCGAGACCGTCACCCGTGCTTCGATGTTGGAGATCACCTCTTGCTCCGTCACGATGCTCAACAAGAATGACCGCAAGACCCGCATCGCCAGCCATGTACGCAAACTGCAATTCGACTACACGATTGCAAAAAACATCACCTGTACACCTGGCCTCAAAGACCTCTATGTACGTGTGATCACACCCAACGGAGACCTCATCGGCGAGTCCGAAACGAAACTCTTTGCCTTCGAGAGCGGAGAAATACCCTTCTCGATGACCCAGCAGATTGAGTTCACCGGCGAACCGTTCACCGGCACGTGTTACTGCCCGTTCGACGAAAATACCAAAGTGGAGAAGGGATTCTATACCATCGATTTCTTCTGCGAAGGAAATCTCATCGGCTCCTTCCCCTTCCAACTAAAGAAATAACCCCTCTCCCCCGACCGATGGGGTGAGAAGGCCCTGCCTTCTCATAAAATTAGTAGGAGCACCTACTAAAAGATGCTCCTACTAATTTTACCGCGGAAAGAGAGGGATTCGAACCCCCGGTACCTTTCAGTACTTCGGTTTTCAAGACCGACGCAATAGACCACTCTGCCATCTTTCCTCAAAAGCGGGTGCAAAGGTACTACAAAAATTTGAATTATACAAATATTTTTGAGAAAAAATGAAACAGCAGGCTACTTTTTCTATGTTAGCGAAGACTTTTAAAGGTCTCGAAGAGGTTTTGGCGCAGGAGTTGATAGCTCTTGGAGCCAACGAGGTGCAACTCGAGCGCCGCGCTGTTTCTTTCCGTGGTGACAAAGCGCTTCTCTACCGCGCGAACCTCTGTCTGCGTACCGCCTTGCGTATCCTCGTGCCCATCGCTTCTTTCAAAGCCAAAGATACCGACGCGCTCTATAACCAACTCAAGAAAATCAACTGGAGCGCGTACATGCAATCCACCACCACCTTTGCCATCGATGCTACCGTCTATAGCGAGACCTTCCGGAACAGCCGTTTCGTCACGTACCGCGTCAAGGATGCCATCGCCGACTACTGGCTGGAGAAAGAGAACCAACGCCCCTCGGTGAGCACCCGCGAACCCGACCTGCTCATCAATATCCATATCGGCAACGAGCAAGTGACGGTCTCTCTGGACAGCTCCGGCGAGAGTCTGCACAAACGCGGCTACCGCGTCGCAACGACCGAAGCCCCCATCTCAGAAGTGTTGGCGGCAGGAATGCTACTCATGGCGGGATGGAACGGGCAATCCGACCTCTATGACCCTATGTGCGGCTCGGGAACCTTCCTTATTGAAGCAGCCCTCATCGCCCGTAACATCGCTCCGGGAGTCTTCCGTTCGGCGTACGCCTTTGAGAAATGGCCCGATTTCGATGCCGACCTCTGGAGCGACATCTACAACGACGATAGCCACGAGCGGGACTTTACCCATAAGATCTACGGCTCCGATGCCTCCTTCTATGCCATCCAACAGGCGACCAAAAACATCAAAGCCGCCGGCGTCCAGAAAGATATCGAACTCAAACAGATCCGCATCGAGGAAATCAAATGGTCCAATGACGCAATAAATGGGCAAATGGTAAATGATAAAATGGTAAATGCCTTGGTGATGCTCAATCCCCCTTATGGCGAGCGTCTCCATTCCAACAAAGAGATGGAGGACCTCTATACTGCCATCGGTTCGACCCTCAAACACCAGTTTGCAGGGGCTACCGCGTGGATCATATCTTCCAACGCCGCGGCGATGAAGTGCATCGGTCTCAAACCCTCCAAGAAATACCATCTCCTCAACGGCGAACTCGATTGTCAGTTTAACCGCTATGACCTTTTCGCCGGTAAACGTAATGACCAAATGTCTAAATGACCAAATAAATGAATAAATGGTAAATGACCAAATGGTAAATAAACCGCTTTATATAGCTGATTTTAACTACCCGCTGCCGGACGAGCGCATCGCCAAGTATCCGCTGCCCGAGCGAGACCACAGCAAACTGCTCATCTATCGCGATGGCGCAGTCAGCGAAGATCATTTTTACAACGTGGGGGAATATATCAATCCCTCCGCACTCCTTATATATAATAATACGCGCGTGATACAGGCGCGTCTGGAGTTCTATAAGACCACCGGCGCACGCATCGAAATTTTCTGTCTCGAGCCGCTCACGCCCCATGATTACCAGCTCTCCCTCTCTTCCACTACCGGCTGTACTTGGAAGTGTATGGTGGGCAACGCCAAGAAATGGCACGACGAACCGGTTACTTTGACCATTAACCGTTCGCCTTCAGCCATAACCCTTCGTGCCTATAAAGAGTCGCAGATGGGTAATACGTTTGCCGTGCGTTTCGAGTGGGACGGAGACGACATCTCCTTCGCGGAGATTCTCGATGCCGCAGGCGAACTGCCGATCCCGCCGTACTTGAACCGCAAGACCGAAGCTTCCGACCTCAAGACCTACCAGACCGTTTATTCGCGTATCAAAGGTTCGGTCGCTGCGCCCACAGCCGGCCTGCATTTTACCGAATCTGTCCTCGCAGACCTCCATCGCAGAGGCATCGAGACCGACGAACTGACCCTTCACGTCGGCGCGGGAACTTTCCTTCCTGTCAAGACCGCTGACGCCAACGAACATACCATGCATACAGAGATTATCGCCGTCCCGCGAGAGACGATTGCACACATCCTCGCCAAACTCGGTTCTATCGTTGCGGTCGGAACAACCTCCATGCGCACCCTCGAATCGCTCTATTTCATCGGCTGCCAACTTCGTAATGCCGAAATGTCGGAATATCGAAATATCGATTCCATCCACGTGGACCAGTTTGAGCCATACGAGAACGACTCTCAGCACTCAGCTCTTAGCTCTCGACTCTCAACTGCGGAGGCCTTGCAGTCCATCCTCGACTACCTCGACGCAACGCATCAGCAAACGCTCCATGCCGAGACGCAGATTATGATCAAGCCCGGTTACACCTTCCACGTTGTGGATCAACTGATCACTAATTTCCACCAGCCGCAATCGACCCTCCTTCTGCTTGTCAGCGCATTCGTCGGCGGCGACTGGCGTACGATATACGACTACGCCCTTTCCCACGACTTCCGCTTCCTCTCTTACGGTGACAGTTCCATCCTTACAAGAAAAGCGAATGTGTGAATCTGTGAATTTGTGAAAAATGACCAAATGGTAAATGACCAAATAGTAAATGGCATGATCGATACCCATATCCATTTAGATGAAGAGGCTTATGCGCCCGACCGCGAAGAGATGATTCTCCGCCAACGCGAGAGTGGAGTAGAAGCAATGCTTATTCCAGGGGTAAATGCGTCCTCCGTAAGCCCAATCCTAGACCTTAGTACTACCTTTACAGGATTGTGCTACCCGGCTTTAGGGTTTCATCCGCAAGAAGTCAAAGAGGATTGGAAGGAGCAATGGACTCTTATCGAAGCCGCTATCCGCGAGCATCGAGACAAATTGGTTGCCATCGGAGAGATCGGACTCGACTACTACTGGGATACGACCTTCAAAGCTGAGCAGCAGGAACTCCTCCGTCTCCAACTGGCCTTGGCGCAAGAACTGAACCTGCCGGTGATGATTCATAACCGCGAAGCGACCGAAGACACCCTCCGCATCCTCCGCGAAGCGCAAATGGCGCATGGTACAAGTCCGAATGGTAAATTAACCGGTGTCATCCATTGTTTCAACGGTAGCCGCGAGACGGCCCAGCAGATTTTGGACATGGGGTTCTATTTGGGAATTGGAGGTGTCATCACTTTCAAGAATTGCAAACTCGCCGACACACTCGCAGGAGACGAACGTTTTGCACCCGTTCCTTTGGAACGTTTGGTTTTGGAGACCGATGGCCCGTATCTGGCACCCACACCTTTCCGCGGACAGCGAAACGAAAGTCGGTTGATGACCTATGTCGTCGAACGCCTTGCGCAAGTCTATAAATGTTCCAATGAAACAATCATTGAAGCGACAACAGCTAGCGCAAAGTCACTTTTTGGGCTAAAATAACAAAAAAAATCAAAAAAAATGCACAAATGCTTGCGTATGTCGTAAAAAAGCAGTAATTTTGTACCCGCTTTGGAAAATAAGCGAAGGAGAGATGCTCGAGTGGTTGAAGAGGCACGCCTGGAAAGCGTGTAAACTCCAAAAGGGTTTCCGGGGTTCGAATCCCCGTCTCTCCGCAAAGATTTTGCATCGAGCCGGGGAAGTAAGCTTGCTTACAGACACGGATAGAGGCAAAAGCTTTGAACAAGGTGCCAGCGGCAGCTTGTGGGGATTACGGAGCAATCCCCGTGGAGAGCGTCGAGCCGGGGAAGGGCTCGCAACAATTAACCGAAATACAATAAACACAAATAATCAATTAACAATTTATCTCATGAAAAAAGTATTTGCAACCCTTACCGTGCTGGCTATGCTTACTTTCGGTAGCGCAGCAGTAATGGCACAAGAGGCAGCAGCTCCTGCTGAGGAAGCAGCTGTTGAAAACGTAGATGAAGTAGCTGCTCCTGAGGCAGTAGAAGAAGTAGCTGAGGCTCCAGCTGAGGAGGCTGGCGGTCTCGTGGCTCTCCACAAAACCCTTAAGACGAAGTTCATCGAAGGTGGCGCAGGATTCATGGCGCTGACCCTCGTTACTCTCGTATTCGGTTTGGCTCTCTGTATTGAGCGTATCATCTATCTCTCCCTGAGCAAGACCAACACCAAGAAACTCCTCGCTGACGTGGAAGCTGCTCTCAAGCAGGGCGGTATTGAGAAAGCTCTGGAGGTTTGCCGCAATACGCGTGGTCCGGTGGCTTCGATCTTCTATCAGGGTCTCAGCCGCTACGACGAGGGCATCGATGTAGTTGAGAAGACTGTTGCTTCCTATGGTGGCGTTCAGCTCGGTCTCTTGGAGAAGAACCTCTCTTGGATCACCCTCTTCATCGCTATCGCTCCGTCTCTCGGATTCTTGGGTACCATCATCGGTATGATCGAGGCATTCGATAAGATTCAGCAGGTAGGTGATATCTCCGCTACCGTTGTTGCCGGTGGTATCAAGGTCGCTCTGTTGACTACCCTCCTCGGTTTGATCATTGCTGTTGTTCTGCAGTTGTTCTACAACTATATCCTCAGCCTCGTTGAGGGTCTCGTGAACGAAATGGAGGATAGCTCCATCAGCCTTCTCGACCTCGTAGTAGAGTACGACAAAGCTCAAAAGAAATAATCGTGCCCTCGTGGCAAAGAAACAATTATATCAGCCAAGCTTGGCTGATTGAACACTAACGATTAATTAAATTTTGAGCAATATGAAAAACTATAAAATGATTCCTAAGATTACCTTGTGGTCGCTGCTGGCGCTGGGCATCGTGTTTATCGCGTTGTTCTTCCTCGGTGGTTCGAACGGTAGTCTGGAGGTGGCTGGTGATTTCCTGGATATTCCTCGCTTCACCGATGCTTTCCTCATCTGGAACTACATCCTCTTCGGTATTGTAGTCCTGATCACACTTGCTGTAGTGATCGTAGATTTTGTGAATAACTGGAAGACCAATCGCCGCAAAGCATATATGACGCTCGGCGTAGTTTGCGGATTCATCGTTTTGGCATGCGTATGCTGGTTCCTCGGTAGCCCGGAGAAAATCAATATCATCGGCTATGAGGGTACGGATAACGAAGGCTTCTGGGCTCAGATGGCTGACGCTGTAATCTATGCTTGCTATTTCCTCATCATTGCTACTATCGGTACTATGATTTGGGGATATTGCTATACTAAAAGTCTATCGAAGTAAATCACATTTATCATGGCAAAGAAAGTCCCACAGATCAACGCCAGCTCCATGGCGGACATCTCGTTCCTGTTGCTGATTTTCTTCCTGGTGACCACATCTATGGATGTGAACCAGGGACTGGCTCGCCGTCTGCCTGCTCCTATTCCTCCTGATCAGAAAGTGGAGGACAAGGATATCAACAAACGCAACCTTCTGGTTGTCAAGATCAACTCCGCTAACCAGCTGATGGTGCAAGGCCAGTTGATGGATGTGAAGCAACTTCGAGAGAGAGCGAAAGAGTTCATCAAAAACGAGAATAACGCCGACTACTATCCGAAACTCGTAGAGGAAGATTTTGGAGCTCCATTCGGTATTATCAAATATACCAAGGATCACGTCATCTCCGTTCAAAACGATGTGGATACTCAGTATCAGGCGTACCTCGATGTTCAGAACGAACTCGTAGCGGCGTATAACGAACTGCGTGAAGAATGCGCGCAGAAGTATTTCCACAAGAGTTACAACGAACTCGAAGAGGATCAACAGAAACAGATCCAAAAGATCTATCCTCAGAAGATTTCCGAGGCTGAACCTAAAAATTACGGTAATTGATATGGCTAAGATTCGTAGAAATGAGAAACGTGAGATGCCGGCGTTGAACACGTCGTCTCTCCCTGATATTATCTTCATGCTGCTCTTCTTCTTCATGTCTGTTACGTCTATGAAAGAGGTCAGCTATAAGGTGCAGTTCAAGAACCCGCAGGCGACGGAGCTCACCAAACTGGAGAATAAATCCCTTGTGCGATACATCTACGTTGGTACCCCGACTGCTGAGTTTCGTAAGCAGTATGGTGCAGAGACTCGTATCCAACTCAACGACCAGTTCGCTGAGGTAAAGGAGATTGGCGAATATATCATTAACGAGCGTTCGTCTATGAAAGAGTCCGACCAAGGTATGATGACCGTCTCTATCAAGGCCGACAAGGAGACCAAGATGGGTGTCATTGCGGACATCAAACAGGAACTCCGTCGTGCGTACGCGCTGAAGATTAGTTATGCCGCTACCCAGCGTACAAGCTACTAATCCTATGCGTACCGCCTTTGTGAATAGCAAAAGCCACTTCCGAGTGGCTTTTGCTGTACTTACCTCTCTGCTCATGGCCTGTTCAACGGCGCCTGACAGCGAAGAGAATGCAATACGAACGATGTGTATGGAGATAGCAGAACATTATCCCCAGGCGACGCTGCAAGACGTTTATAAGACTTGTTATCAGGACTTCTTCGGCGCTGAGCATTTATTGAAAGATACAGCCATGGCGCATAACTACCTCTTGTCTGAGATAGCGGCTTGCAAGGACGAGAATCTGAGCGCTATGCCGGATTATGAGCCCACAGGTTTTCGTCATCGCTTCACGCGCGTGAACCTCTTGCTGATACATGCCGGGCAGTTAAGCGAGAGCGAACTATTCTCGCGTTTCGTAGATGCTGCGGGGCAGAATAACGCCTATAGCGATAACTGGTCTGCCGAATGGCAGCAGATTGAGACGATTGCCTTGGAGATGCATCCTCAGTGGCAGGACTCCGCATTGCAGGCTGAGTTGCGTCACGCCGCGTCTGTCCCTTGCGCCGTACGTCATAGCGAAGCGTTCCGGAACGCTTACCATCCGCATTACCGCATCGTCCGTAAATAAATCCTAAATTTGAAATCATAAATCCTAAATCATAAATAAATATATGAAACATCTTACTCTCCTCAGCCTCTGCGCTGTTATCATTACTTCTTGTTCTTCCCCTAAAGCGCAAACGCCCGTTACAAACGACAAACCGGTGGTCTATATGACCAAGGATATTTCGCCTGAAGCGTTGATACGTATCTACGAAACGCTGGGACGTCCGGCTGAGGGCCGCGTGGCGGTGAAGATCTCTACCGGCGAAGCAGGTGGGCATAACTACCTCAAGCCTGAACTAATCGAGCAGTTAGTAAAAAAAGTGAACGGTACGATCGTGGAGTGTAACACGGCCTATCCCGGCAAACGTAATACTTTTGATGCACACTGGCAAACCATCAAAGATCATGGCTTTCTGGATATAGCCAAGGTCGATCTGATGGACGAAGAGGGCGATATGCGTATCCCCGTACAAGACACGACGTGGATCAAATATGACATCGTCGGAAAGCACCTGGCGAACTACGATTTCATGATCAACCTCGCGCATTTCAAAGGCCATGCAATGGGCGGTTTTGGCGGTGTGCTCAAGAATCAGTCTATCGGTGTGGCTTCGGCTGCCGGAAAGGCCTATATCCACTCTGCCGGCGTTACGGACGATGTGGCTATCTGTTGGCAGAATATAGCCGAGCAGGACGCTTTTATTGAGTCCATGGCGGCGGCAGCGCAAGCGGTTCATGATTATTTCGGCAACGGCGAGCGCATCCTCTACATCAACGTGGCGAATAACCTCTCCGTAGATTGCGATTGCGACAGCCATCCGGCGGACCCGGAGATGAACGATATAGGCATCCTCGCTTCGCTGGATCCCGTGGCGTTGGATCAGGCTTGCGTGGATCTCGTGTTCCATTACCCATCCAAAGAAGGCGATGACGCAGCTGCGCTCATCGAGCGCATCAACACGCGTCATGGAATTCATATTCTTGAGCACGCGGCGCAAATCGGCCTTGGCTCCCGCGAGTATCAGTTGGTCTCCTTGGACGAAAAATAACAGCCTATGAAAGAGTTAAAATGCCCGAAGTGTGGGAATGTGTTTACTGTCGATGAGAGCGATTATGTCGCTCTCCTGAGTCAGGTGAAGAACGCGGAGTTCGATGCAGAATTACAACGCCGTATCCACGAACTTGAGGAGAACCAGAAAGCCCGTCAGCAGGCAGAGCAGGCACGTCAGGCAGCCGAGCAGAAGACTGCACAAGCCCAGATTCAACTCCAACTCCAGACGCTCCAAGCCCGTTTGGATCAGGCTGAGCAGCAGAAGCAGTTAGCCGTGGCGCAAGTGCGTCAGCAGGCTACGGAGGCATACATGCGAAAAGAGCAGGAGCTGACGCAAGCCAAGACTCAGTGGGAAGCGGAACGCAAGGCGGCGCAAGAGCAGATAGCCTACTACAAGGAACTCAAGACGCGTCTCTCTACCAAGATGGTCGGCGAGACGCTGGAGATCCATTGCTCCACCCAGTTCAATCAACTCCTCCGGCCGCTCATGCCTTATGCCTATTTCGAGAAAGACAACGAGGTGGTCGAGGGAACGAAGGGTGATTTCGTCTTCCGGGACAAGTCCGAAGATGGGGTAGAGTATATCTCTATCATGTTTGAGATGAAGAACGAGAACGACGAGACGGCCACCAAGCACAAGAACGAGGACTTCCTTGCCAAACTGGATGCCGACCGGCGTAAGAAAGGCTGCGAGTACGCAGTCCTCGTCTCCATGCTTGAGCCCGAGAGTGAACTCTACAATGGCGGTATTGTCGATATGAGCCATCGCTTCGAGAAGATGTATGTCATCCGCCCGCAGTTCTTCATTCCGCTTATCACGCTCCTATGCCAGACCAGCAAGAAGAGCCTCGACGCCAAACGCGAACTGGCGTTAGTCAAGGCACAACAGGTCGATGTGACGAATTTTGAAGACAAACTGATGACCTTCAAGGACGCTTTCGGACGTAACGTTCGCCTCGCTAACGAGCGTTTCTCCGATGCTATCGACGAGATCGACAAGACCATCGCTCATCTTCAGAAAGTGCGGGAGAACCTCGTCAAGTCCGGCGATAACCTCAACCTCGCGGATAAGAAACTGCAGGAGGTGACCATCAAACGTCTCACTGCCGGCAATCCCACCATGAAAGCCAAGTTCGACGAAGCTCGCGGCAACGACCCGGAGGAGTAAAAAGTACTATAAAATGCAACGTATCTGTGATTTCATAGCCAAATGGATGGGTGTGATCGTGCTGCTGGTAGCCGCACTAAGTCTTGTTGTGCCCTCTTTGCTCGCGTGGATCGGCACGTGGGTCATCAATCCGATGTTAGGCGTCATCATGTTCGGCATGGGGTTGACGCTCTCGGCGAATGACCTCAAGATCGTGCTGAGTCGTCCCAAAGATATCCTCATCGGTTGCCTCACGCAGTTCACCGTCATGCCGCTGCTGGCATGGGCTCTGACCAAGGTTTTCCCGCTTCCGCAAGAACTGGCGATAGGCGTCATCCTCGTCGGTTGCTGTCCGGGCGGAACGGCATCGAATGTGATCACTTATCTGGCCAAAGGCGACCTGGCTCTTTCTGTGGGCATGACGGCTGCATCCACTTTGCTTGCACCTATCCTGACGCCGCTTCTCGTCTGGCTGTTGGCGGGCACGATGGTCGATGTGCATACCACGGAAATGTTGCTCAGCATCGTCTATATCGTCATTCTGCCCATCGTCTGCGGACTGCTATGCCAGCGTTTCATACCCAAACTCACGCAAAGCGTCACGCCTTATCTGCCGGCGTTCTCGTCCCTCGCGGTTGCTCTTACTGTCGGCATCGTCGTGTCGCATAACGCCGACCGGCTGCTGACCGCAGGTATGCTCGTCGTGCTCGTGGTGATGCTTCATAACCTCTTCGGACTCGGTATCGGCTATCTGGTCGGACAACTGTTGTGTCTGCCACGTCCGAAGAGCGTGGCGCTCAGTATAGAAGTCGGCATGCAGAACTCCGGTTTGGCTACCTCGCTGGCGGTGATGCATTTTGCCGCTTTCCCCTTAGCTACCATTCCCGGCGCAGTCTTCAGTGTCTGGCATAACATCAGCGGCGCCATCATCGCACGTATCTATTCAAAAAACAACGCCTTATGAAACGCTCTTTACTGACTTTTTGGATAGCCCTCATGGCCTGCCTGACGATGCAGGCACAATACGTCGTGTCGGACAAGTACGACCTCTGGTTCGAGGATACCGACTACGAGATGACCACCCGCAAACCTGAATACTGCACGGAGCACTACCAGGACTTGCGGAATGGCTGCCACGTGCGTATCTCCGGCAGAAGGGTCTATATCTATCGCAACGGCTATTCTATTCTTTACGGCGACGAGATCAACCTGCTCTACAACGGCTATTACCGCGTCCGTCGCGGCAGCACATGGTATCTCGCGGATGAAGACGGCGACCTCGTCAGCGGCATCTACGGCAAGGAGATATTGTATTATCCGTTTGGATACGTGACCATTCAGCGTTCGGGAGGCTACTGGGACATCTACCATTGTTCGGGACGCAAAGTAGAAACCTATTCCTATGAGATTCCGCAAATGTTCGGAAACGGCTATTTCTGTGTCAAGCAAGGTTCAAATTGGTATGCTGTGGACGCAAGCGGCGACAAGATCTCTGGCGTCTATGGCGACGATATCTTCCTCTTGAACGACGGTCGCTGGAAATGCATCCGCGGCAGCTATGTGCAATATGTAGAGTGATTCTTCCGGCAATCCTGCCAAACGCCGCTCCTTCTCCGTCCATTTCGTCGGGATTTGATCCCGATATCTGCCCTGCCGACATCTGTCCTCGGTGTCCTGTGCCATCGGTGTCCTGTGCCCGCGAGTTCCGCGAGCGGATTTCTCCCTTCGGATTTCTCCTGTCGATACCCCGATAACTCGATCTGTCGATTTCCCGGAAAACCCTAAATCTGCCTATTCTTGCCTAAATCGGCATATTTCTGCCTAAATCTGCCTATTCCGGCATATTTCTCCCCTAAAAACTTGCATATTTGAAAAAAATGCACTAATTTTGCATCGACTTTCATTTTGTGAAAGAAGAAAGTTGTACTTTTGCAACGTCAAACGAAATCGCATTATGAAGAAATCATCAACATCGTATCTCTTTGAGTGCTACATCTGGCTTGTAAACACTATCGCACGCGGACCAATAACCCGTGCTGCCATAGATGATAAGTGGGCGCGTGCGTCCGTGAATGATTACAAAACGGATTCTATTCCGGAATGTACATTCCATCGCTGGCGCAATAATGTTGAACTGCTCTTCGATGTCACCATCAAATGCAATACGCACGGTGAGTACTACATTGAAGACGGTAACAACTTGCATAGCGATGATTGGCGCAATCGCATGTTCCAACTCTTTGCCATGAACTCGCTCATCAAAGACAGTAAGGAACTGCGTCATCGCATTTTGCATGAGCATGTTCCTTCCGGCGAGAAGTACCTCACAATGGTTGTAGAAGCCATGCGCGATGGCTGCGTCTTGGAAATGACTTACCAAGGCTTCGCGAAAACAGAGCCCTCAACGTTTATGGTAGAGCCTTATTGCTTGAAGATGTTTAAGCAGCGTTGGTATATGTTGGCTCATTCCGTTGGGAAGGATAAGACGCTCATTTATTCGCTCGACCGTATTCACGCTCTGGAGCCAACCACGCAGAAATTCCAACTGCCGAAGGACTTTGATGCGGAGTTCTATTTCCGCAACGTGTACGGAGTGAGCGGCATGGAAGATGAGCCGCAAGAGGTTGAAATCAAGATAGAGGCCTACCAAGCCAATTTCTTGCGCACGCTACCTTTGCATGCTTCTCAAACGGAGATTGAACGCCAAGAGCAGTATTCCATTTTTAAATATAATATAGTGCCTTCGTTTGAGTTCAAGCAGGAATTACGCAAACATGGTTCTGTTTTAGAGGTGATAAAACCGCAATGGTTGCGTGACGAATTCCGTAAGGACATAGAGTATCAACTTTCAAAATATCAAGACTAATGGAAGCAACTATCGAAAACAAAGTTGCAGATATTTTGCAACGAATGGAACGTTATCAGACGAGCGACCCGACCGAAAAAGAGCTACGCTCATTTAGCAAGGACTTGCTGTCGGTTCGTCGTACCTTGGATAAAATAGATACTGACCTCCGCAAAGGCTACTGGTATTATAACCAATTCTATGCCAGTTGGTGTGAGGCGCACAAAAATGAACGGCAGGCACGTGTTGAAGAATGGCACGCAAGCCGCCAGTTGGATATGTTTAACCCTCTAAATAATTAGTAATATGGCAAAGACTATTAATCAACAACTAGATGAGTTATTTGATGGGTGGGAGAAAAATTTTCCAAAAGAACTCAAACAAAAATTCTGCCGTGATGGACTGATGCTTAGACCGTCAGGAGATGACGTGAATGGTTTATGGGAGAATGCCACACGCCGTGTAGTATTTCTGCTGAAAGACAAAAGTGACGATTCTTGTGATGATGTTCGCACATGGTTGACGACTGAAAAACCGATTGGCAAATGTAATCGCGAGCTTAAAGGGGATAAAGTAGGTCGAACTTGCTTTTTACCGAATATTGCACGTATGCTTTACGGATTATTAAATGTATCCTTAGACAACCTCTTGGGATTTGAGGAGGTGAATAATTCAAAAATGCAAGAAGTTCGAGAAACATGGAATAAAGCACCTGTTGCTCTTGTGGAAACTAAAAAAAATGCAGGAGTTGAGACTGTTTCATATGGTGCAATGAAGGAAGCCTTAAGTCGTGATAATTTGCCATTGCAGACGGAACTTAATATTCTTAAGCCAAATATTATAGTTTGTTGTGACGCAAAAGATTCTCAATTTAAGTTTATAACAGATACTTATCTTAAAGGTAAGAAATGTGAACGTATTCTCAATGATTCAGTAGAGTATCAAGACGTGAAGCCATGCAGTATTTTCTATTATCCAGAGGAGAAGGTTGCTGTGATAAAATCATACCATCCGACTAAAAGAGGAAAAAAGAATTGGATGGTATATGAACGGGTTGTATGTACTATGCGAGCTTTGCTGAAGAAATATCCTACACCTTTCGATAAAATCAACAAATAATATATAACTATGGCAGTTAGTAAACTTATTTGGTATGAAGAACCATGGCTAAAGTGCATGGCTTCATTAGACCCATCATCACCGGGTGTTACGTTCGTTATCTACGACGAGAAAGGGAACGAGTTTGAGATTACCGCCCCACGTTACAGTTTCAATGTGAATCCGGCAGGCAGCTCACAACAGATGCGAGCAGGCAATAAAATTGTCCGTGTTGGAAATACTGAAATCGGGTATGTTAGCGACCGCGTTAATAGGATCGGTCGAAACTATCTACAGTATAACGGCCTGTTATTGGTTAGAATTGGCACAATAGGTATAACTTATATGAGCACCAATATAGTCCAGATAGGTCGGACAAGGCTACAGTATAACGGGAAAAAGGTTGTCCGAGTTGGTAACGCTTCCGTTACTTATTCCGAAGATACAGTAATGAGAGTTGACGGAAATGTAAAATAATTTTCACTTCTTTCATCTTGTGAAAGTATAATGTAGTAGTTTTGCAGCGTGATTCGGAAAAGCGGGTCACGCTGTAACTTTATTAACTGCTAAATAATTACATTATGGAATCACTTTGTGTTGCGGTTGATCCGTACTTGCCGGAAGGTAATACGCATTTTTTCCGTCCAAGCGACAAGTTTTATTTTGAACTGGACTTATGGGAAACTGATTTTGAAGATCCAGAGGAAACAGCCCTCAAAATCGACGACCTCCGCTTTGCGCTCGAACGTGGCTTCGACTTGAAAAAGCACGTTATGGACTACATGAACTCACTTCCGCTTGTTCCTGGGTATCAAGAACCCATACGCTCTGCTTTCAGGCGCTACATCAAGTTTATGCGTACAGGCATCGGTAAGTCCGAACGAGGCTATAGGGATATGATGGTAGACGCCCTTGGCACAGATGAAATGGTAGAACTTTTCTGCAAAGAGGTACTAACTTATAAAAGTCGATAAGTATGATACACTATGATGACTACAATCTACAGTTGATTGAGCGGGAAATCCTTCATTGTTATATTCGAGAGAACTATAAGCAAGTGGAATGCTTGCTCCGGGTGCGCAAGGAGATGCTGAATGCGCAGGCTATGTCTCATCAGAAAGAATTGCTTCCTGACATAATCGCTTTTAATGACGGTTTTCGCGATGCTTTGAAAATAATGTACAACAGAGCACTAAGTTTGTATCAACAAGTCTATGCAATACAACAGAACATCCAATTAGAAGCAAAGTGCTTTCTCGATTACAACTATTCCAAAACACATCCATACCAAGCGGATCACCGTGAAGATTTATGGGAAGCACTCAGTAATTCCGGAAATCGATATTATGAGACCCATGGAGCTGCGTATTTAGTATTTAATAAGGGTAATTGTGAATCTTTTGACTCTTTTATCGGAATGGTAGATGGAATCACTAATTGGAATGAGCATTTTGACCCTCTGCTCACAAAGGATTTACATCTTATTGAACCTTTCCACTCACTTTTTGAAGACATGAATTTTGCTCTGACTGATTTTATCTTTGTTCGTGAATTCAATTGGGATTTTTCTATAACAAATGATGATACATTCTTGTACAAAGCATAAATTTTGAAAGGACTGCTGACTCGTGACGAGCCGGCAGTTTTCTTTTATACTTACCTACGGTCTGCCGATTTTCTGTCACGTTTGTTTGCCCTTTCTTAAACCCGCCTATCCCTTCCTAAATCTGCCTATTTCGGCATAAAAAGGCCTATTTTCTCCCCAAAATTTGCATATATCAAAAAAAATGCGTACCTTTGCACCGGATTTAGAGAGTGTTCTTTTTCCCGTTTGGAGCAACCGCTTGTGGCCGTGCATCCCAATGTCCTACAACATCCCGTTTTGCCCCATAACCGCCTCGCCCCGCAACCGCCTCAATCCCACAAACACCTCGACCAAAATCGAGGTGTTTATGGGACTAAAATTAATCCAAAAGCGCGTGATTAGCGCGTGATAACCGGGTGGTTACCGCGTCATTAGCACGTTGTTCATATGACGTAAACGGGAGGAAAACTTGACGAACACCCGAAATCCTAACTCAAGTTAGAAATCTTGAAAACCTATATTATTAACCGCAAAAATCATGCCCGGAGCGTTCTCCCGACGGAACGGGAGAAGCGGCCTCCGCCTAAAAGGGTTTATAAAATATACCACAAAAACTGTGCCACCTTATGACAAAAGTTAAACTACATGCCCCCGTGGCGGAAATGCACGGAGAATTTGAGAAAAACAGCGGAATTATCATGCGCCAGAAGAAGTATCGCGCACCCAACGGCGCGGTCCTCAAAGTCGGCGTTCAGGAGTCCTATAAGATTGCCCATCCGCGCGATTTTGACAGAACACCCGCGAAAGGCGCCGAACTCGCCAATATGCGCTCTTTCGGAGAAGTCAGCCGGATGACGACCGAAATCATCCGTTCCAAGCGCTACACCGACGAAGAACTTGCCGCAATGACACCCGAAGAACGCGCGCATATAGCCGAACTCCGCCGCCGGTTGGAGAACTACCGTACCCGTTTCTATGCCCAATTCAAGAAACCCGACCCGGAAGCGCCTTTCGAGAAAAAACTGCGTCCCGGCGCATCCAAACTCTACCGGAAGCAGTACTCCAAACTCGACACCTTCATCCAAGCCCTCCTTCGCCAAAAACAGCAATAAACAACTAAAAATCCCGCAAATCCTTGCATAAGTGGGATTTTTTTTGTACCTTTGCGCCCGAATTATTGAACTAAAGAGAAATGAAATTGATAGACACTACAAACATGTGCTCGCATTTACAGCGGAAGTTATTTGCCCCAGATGGCGAATACCGCGCTATCCGTGAGCAGATAGAGAACGACCCGACGCTGACGGCTGTTGTCCGTTCACGGCAGTTACATATCTATCGCAACGGAAAGAAGATTCTTGTGCTGGCAGGCAAAAGCGCGCCGAAGATTATTCGGGAAGATAAATTGACAGAATTATTATAATAGCATAAATACGACCATAGACCAGTTTTGTGAACGGATGGCAACCCTCACACGCGTGTGGCTGTCCTTTGCATGGAGATAGAGCATTTGAGCGGCAAAGAAGCCATCGAATTAGTTAGAGCGCATCAAAATGATTTTGTTTTTGTTGATATTAACATTAGTTTTGGTCGGCGTTGTAGCCATCATCGCATATAAGAGCCAAAAGAAACCTCAACGGATCATGCGTGAGGGCAAACTCCTGAAAAGCGAGACGGTCTTTATCGACGGAGAACAACTATATGTGGAGAAGGTCGCTTTCAAGGACTGGCATGTATGTATTCATTCCTTTTATCTGATTTCCGACAAGCTGGCGGAGGGTCACACCGTCGTTGAACAAAGATGGGATTATAATGATTTTTGCAACATCACCGTCCGCCTCGAAGATTATACCTACCTGCTTATCCGTCAGGTGGATGTCATCGCCCTTGTCCGCAGTTTCAGACCCATTCCGATTGATGAATTTGACAATATCGCGCAACCATTGATATGACTCAGAAACGGAAAACAGTTCTCGGCTTTGCAGCCGGAGTGACGGCGGGTGTCTCGTACGGACTGAATCCGCTGTTCGGCAAACCGCTCTTGGACGGCGGCGTGCCGGTGTTGTCGCTCCTGTTCTTCCGTTATGCTATCTCGGCGGTGATCTTAGGTCTCTGGATGGCGTTCCGGCATGAGTCTTTCCGCGTCAACGGACGGGAAATGCGCCTGTTGGTTGTGCTCGGCTGTCTGTTCGCCGCCAGCAGTGTCTTTCTCTTTGAGTCCTACCGGTTCATTCCTTCGGGGCTGGCAACGACCTTCGTTTATCTGTATCCGGTCTTTGTGGCGCTTATCATGGTCGGGCTGCATGTCTATCCCAAATGGCAGGTATGGCTGTCTATAGCCGCCACGGTTGCGGGAGTGGTCTTGCTCAGCTGGCCTGCCGCCGGAACAGAGATTCACTGGCTCGGCATTGTTCTCGCGGCGATGTCCGCTTTGAGTTACGCCGTTTATCTGGTGATTGTCAACCGCTCGCAGCGTATCAAGCATATCTCCGAACACATGCTGACGTTCTATGGTCTGGTGGTGGGTGCCATCGCCTTTCTGGCGTACCTGCTTGTTGACGGAACGCCGGTGTTGCAAGGCATAGACACCACTTCGGACGTACTGAATCTCATCGGCTTGGCAGTTTTCCCGACTATGATAGCCATGTTGACGATAGCCCTTTCCACACGCCTTATCGGTCCGACGAAGACCTCCGTCTTGGGCGCTTTCGAACCCGTAACGGCAATCTTGGTCGGCACGCTGGTCTTTGGCGAACCGCTGACGGTGAACATCCTCGCCGGCATCGTCATCTGCATTGCCGCCGTCCTGTTCATGATCCTCAGCGAGAAGTAAAAATAAGATCATCCGGAACTCATATGACCTACGACGAATACATAGCCCAAGAACAGCAAGCGATGGATGAGGAGCAGCGGGATGACAGTTGCTTCCTGGAGTATCAGCCCGAAGGGCAGTTTGTTCGCGGACATTAAATCTGACAACACCGCCCAAGCGTTGAATCTATAGCAACGCTTCTGCATAACTCGTTAAAATAACAACCACCGACTCAAACCGAGCCGGTGGTTGTTGATTACTTCTTGATGGTGTCGGAGTTCTGGTTGTATGCTTTGGCGACACATTTCCACTCGCCGTGTATCTTCATCAGCAACAGGTAATCGGTGAAGTCTATGCGGCCGCCCCATTTCTCCTCCAGCACGCGCACTACTGCCACCGTCTCCTCGAGGGAAACGACATCCACGCGTGCCTTGAAGTCCGCTCCGGCGCCAACCGTATCCACGTTGTGATAGAACTGCTCAATAGAGCCGTGCTCCAGTTCGCCGTCCAGATAGCCGAACAATACGGCGTCTTCGGTAAATAACTCGCGGGCATAACGGCTGTTGCCTTCTGCCACACTCTTGACAAACTTCATGGCAGCTTCTTCCACTGCCTTGTACTCTGAAATAGGTGCTCTCATAATTCGTTTGTATTTTAGTTAATCATTATTGGGGTCCCCGACGGACACTAACGGAGTGTGTACGGTGGGGAGAGCGGAGGCAATAGTTGCATTTACGATTTAGCAGAGCGGTATCGTCCTTGCAATCTATTTGCCGAACGCGAGTGCAAAATTACAACAATATTACCATATACGCAAGTACCGAAAAATTATTCGGGTATGGAATAATTTGTGTATATACTTGCGTAATTCGGAAAAAAGCAGTATCTTTGCAGCAAATTTTGAATTTATGTACGAACGAAAGATACCCATTGATTTGGATTGCCCATTGAGGCTTACTATCAGTCTGATTGACTCCAAATGGAAATCCTGCATCCTGGATGAGTTGCGCCACCGCGCCATGCGTCCGAGCGAACTGCATAAAGCGTTGCCGGAAGCCACGCCGCGTGTGCTTGACATCCAGCTCAAAGAATTGGTAGATGACGGCTTGGTAATCAAGACTATCTACCCTGAACTGCCGCCGCGGAGCGAGTATTCCATTTCGGAACTGGGCATGAGTCTTATCCCGATTATTGACTCTATGCTCGCTTGGGGCGAGCAGCATATGGACTTGTTTGAAAAGAAATACGGCAAATGACCCGCCGTAGTTATATCACAAAAAAGCAGTACCTTTGCACTCAATATGGAGTTACAACAAGACAGCATCATCGTAAGCGCCAGAATTGAAGCTCTCTTCAATCTCAAGTTGAGCAACTATTTCACGCATGTGTTCGTGACAGACGGCGAGTGCGTAATGAAATATAGCGGTGAGCAGGTGAAAATGGGCAAGGGTGACTGCGTGATTATTGTGGCAAACC
>DGTR01000019.1 GCA_002394395.1 Bacteroidales bacterium UBA4331
ACTACATGACGTACATGCGCAATCCTACCAATACGGCGAAAGGCGGTATCTTCTATGTCAAAGTGGTCAGTGGTGGATCTGGTACACTGAAAGTGGAACTTGTCAAGGAAACACCGCCCGAAGGAGGAGCCACTCTGCTGCAATACGATGTCCCGACACCCGTATCGGGCGACACAGCCATGCTTTATGCTATTCCCAAAGCATGGACATCCGCTACTCGTTTTAATACGCCTACTGATCACCTTTTCAAGATGTATATCGGTCTGACACCGGATTTTCTTACTAAGGATGCGGTCGGTGTTTATCCGTTTAGTGTGACCGACCAAGGGCATTGGTGCGGACTCACGAAGGCGGAACTGGATGCTCTTTGGTTGCAAACGAGCAAGAAATATCTGTATCTGCGGTTCCAATGTACGCAGAGCACGACGATCACACCTACGCAGTGGACTCCTTCTGATTGTATCGGCAAAACGAGACTAATCCGAAGAGACACTGTGCTGAGTGTAGCAGCTCGGTCTAAAGTCATTCACCGATTCTATTATAATGATTGGGTAGGTGGAGACATGACCATTCAATGGAGCAGAACAAGCACTATGAAGATGCTTGTCTCCGGTGGATGCACTATTGGAACCAGTGAAACAGGAAGCGAACTCTTCTATTCCCATAACTTGATGGGATCCGCATATACCATTCCTGATTCAACGATTGCCCAATGGGCGGATCATGTGGATACAGACGGGTATTTCTATGTGCGGTTCTATACTTCCACAACATCAAGCGGAACTATAACTATCTCTACTACTGCCCCTGAAGAAACAGATCCGCCTGAACCCGTGGCGGAAATACCTCACACAACGGTTTATCTAACTTGCTTAGAGGATGGCGCCGGTGTGCAGATTATGGTCAGCACAACGCAAACGATACGTATAAACGACGCTAACGGCAACGAATTATGGCAGCAGACCGTACAACCCGGTCAACCTCAAGATATTCCTCTTCAAAGTGGGATATATATGCTCATCGGTGAAAATGAGCATATAGAGATACATCTATAATCTACGTCCGTATAGCCTCCGTTGAGAGTGCTGCGCAACGATAAACAAAGCTTTGTAGCTTTCGCGAGTACGGCAAGTCTCCAAAAAATCTTCGATTTTCCTTGCATATATCAAAAAAAAGTCGTACCTTTGCAGCCGCTTATTAAAATTTTTTTCAACCATGAATGCAAAACAATCCTCTTCTCTGAAGATCATTACGATTGTCGCGATGATGTTTTTGTACGCGATGATCTCGTTTGTGACGAACCTTGCTGCGCCGGTCGGTAAGATCTGGGGCGCTTCGTTTGACGACCCTGCCCAAGCGGAACGCATGGGTATGCTCGGTAACCTCTTCAATTTCCTGGCGTACCTGATTATGGGTATTCCGGCAGGTAACTACCTCGCTAAATACGGCTACAAGAAAACCGCCCTCACGGCGATCTTCTTGGGCTTCATCGGCATTGCGGTACAATGGATGAGCGGTGTCTTCGATAGTTTTGCAGTTTATCTGGGCGGTGCGTTGCTCGGCGGATTCTGCGTATGTATGCTGAATACGGTGGTGAACCCGATGCTGAACCTCTTGGGCGGCGGCGGTAACCGCGGTAACCAGTTGAATATGGTCGGCGGTACGCTGAACTCTCTCTCGGGTGCGTTGACGCCGATGTTGGTAGGCGCGATCATCGGCGAGAGCCTCGCGGGCAAGCAGATCGACGACGTGAACGTCGTGCTTTATATCGCGATGGCTGTCTTTGCGTTGATCTACCTCATCATCCGTTTCACGCCGATTGAGGAACCTGCCGGCGCTGGTCAGCAAGTGACGTATGAGACCACTCCGTGGGCTTTCCGTCATCTCACCTTAGGCGTGATTGCAATCTTCTTCTATGTGGGCGTGGAGGTAGGAATCCCCGCTACGCTCATCAGTTATCTGACGCCGAAAGTAGGTTTTGCCGCTGCCGGTCTGATCGCCGGCCGGTACTGGATTCTGATGGTGATCGGCCGTTTTATTGGTTCGACGATCGGCGGTAAGGTCTCGAGCCGCACGATGGTCATCTGTGTAGCTATGGTAGCTATCGCCCTGATGGTAGCCGCCATGCTGATCGGCGACTCGATCATGGCTAAGACGATCGTACAAGGCTCCGTGATAGAGGTGCCGTTGGCTTCGACGCTGCTGGTTCTCTGCGGTCTCTGTACGTCCGTGATGTGGACCTCGATCTTCAATATGGCAACCGAGGGACTCGGCAAATATACTGCCAAAGCATCCGGTATCTTCATGATGATGGTCGTTGGTGGCGGTGTCGTTCCGTATCTCCAGAGTCTGATAGCAGCTCATAACTGCCTGTTGAGTTATATCGTTCCGATCATCGGCGTGGCGTACATCCTCTATTACGCTCTCTGGGGATCGAAGAACGTCAACACGGACATCAAGATTGATTGATGTCGTACGCTCATTAGGCGTGAAGAAATACAAAAAGGGCAGCCAACCGGCTGCCCTTTTGTCGAGAAGAGGCGACTCGAACGCCCGACCCCTACGTCCCGAACGTAGTGCGCTACCAACTGCGCTACTTCTCGCTCACTTTGTTCGCTTCGATTATTTGCTGGCGCAAATTTTCTCGTCGCATTTTTCGAAAGCGGGTGCAAAGGTACTGCTTTTTTCTGGAATACGCAAATTTTTTTGCAATTATTTTGCACTTTTTCGCTTAAAAGTGCGTTTTCCGGGCTTTAAAGGCTCCGATTGTGCCATTATTTGTCGTACATCGGCCTCCGTCATCGCTTCGGCATTGGTACTCTTCGGAATCCGGTAATTGCCCTCCGGCGTATGGATATATGCGCCGTATTTGCTGCGCAGCACCTGTACCTCTCCCCATTGATGAATAGGTGTGGAAGCTTCCTGTTTCTCGTGAATGAGAGCAATCGCCTCCTCCATCTTCACCGTCAGCGGGTCTTTGCCCTTCGGTATAGAGATGAACAGTTTGTCATAATGCACGTACGGACCATACTTACCTTCGCCCACAATCACCTCTTTTCCTTCGAATTCACCGAGAGAAATAGGCAACGCGTTCTTGAATAACTCCAGTGCCTCCGCCAAGGTGATCGAGTAAATCGACTGACCTTTCTTCAGGCTGGCGAAACGCGGCTTGTCGTTCGTCGCATCACCTATCTGCACGCACGGACCGATCTTGCTGATTTTGGCTATTACCGGCTCGCCTGTGGCAGGGTCGTTTCCTAACAGCCGACCTTCTACTTTTCCCGATGGAATCGAGGAAAGTAAGGGTTTAAAGGTCTTGTAGAACTTATCTACCGTCTCTTGCCAATCGGCGCGACCGACGGCGATCTTATCGAACTGCTCTTCCTCGTGCGCCGTGAAGTCATAACTGAGGATGCTCGGGAAATGAGCCACCAGAAAATCATTGGTGATATATCCCAGATCGGTCGGCAGGAACCGCTGGCTCTCTGCGCCGTATAGCTCACTCTTCTGCTTCTCGGTCACGATGCCGTTCTTCAGCGTCAGAATGGCTGTATCGCGTTTCTGACCGGCTACCGAACCTTTCTCCACATATTTGACCTTCTGGATGGTCTCGATGATCGTGGCATACGTGGACGGACGGCCGATACCGAGCTCCTCCATACGTTTGACGAGGGTGGCGTCGTTGTATCGGAACGGCGGTTTGGCATAGGTCTGTACCGCCTCTGCGCCGATCATCTTCAACCGCTCGCGTTTGGACATAGCCGGTAGTATGCGACGCTCCTCCGACTCCTCATCCGTCGATTGGACATAGACGCGGGTGAAACCGTCGAAAGTCACTACTTCGCCGGTGGCGACAAACGCATATTTGCTGCCGTGGATAGAGACCTCGATGGTGGTCTTCTCGCTCTGAGCCTCCGCCATCTGGCTGGCGATAGTGCGTTTCCAGATCAACTCGTATAACCGCTGCTCGTCGCGATTGGCTCCGGCGGTAAGGGCATTCATATACGTCGGACGAATCGCCTCGTGCGCCTCCTGTGCCCCTTTGGACTTCGTACGGAACTGACGCGTGTGCACGTATTCCTTACCGTATTGCTCGGTAATGACCTCTTTCGAGCTGGCCAACGCCAATGTGGATAAATTGACGGAATCCGTACGCATATAGGTGATTTTTCCGCTCTCGTACAGCGATTGCGCCAGCCGCATCGTCTTGGAGACATTGTATTTGAGTTTTCGCGCAGCCTCCTGTTGGAGCGACGAAGTGGTGAACGGCGGCGCGGGCATGTGCGTCACCGGTTTGCGTTGTACGTCGCGTACGATGAACTGCGCCGTACTCAGACTCTCCAAGAACTCAATCGCATCTTTCTTATGCGAAAAACGATGGTTCAGTTCGCATCTCAGCACCGACGCGTCTCCCGGATTTACCCCGATGAAATCGGCAGAAATTCGATATGCGGACGATGCACGGAAGGATTCTATCTCGCGCTCTTTCTCTACAATCAGACGCACCGCTACGGATTGTACACGACCGGCCGAAAGACCCGTCGTCACTTTCTTCCAAAGGATAGGAGAGAGCTCAAAACCGACAATGCGGTCCAGTACCCGTCGTGCCTGTTGCGCGTTCACGAGGTTATAGTCGATATCCCGCGGGTGCTCAATCGCCTCTAAGATCGCCGGCTTGGTGATCTCATGGAAGACGATACGCTTCGTGTCTTTCGTATCCAGACCCAGCACTTCCTTCAGATGCCACGCTATCGCCTCTCCCTCACGGTCCTCATCGGAAGCCAGCCAGACGGTATCCGCCTTCTTCGCCTCGCGCTGTAACTCCTCGATCAACCGCTCTTTATGCGGGTCGATGGCATAATGCGGCATATACCCGTGCTCAAAATCGATACCCAGTGAGTTCTTACCCACTGCCTCGATGTCGCGCACGTGACCCTGACTGCTCAGTACGTGGTATTCTTTACCTAAGAATTTTCCAATCGTTTCCGCCTTGTGCGGAGACTCTACTATAACCAGATTTTTGCTCATACGTTCACTAATAAATAAGGTGTACCCTCAAAAAATCGCCGCAAAAGTAGTATAATTAATTGAAATATGCAAATTTTTTTTCTTGCGCTTGCATATATCAAAGATATTTAGTATCTTTGCACCCGAATTGAAAAAAAATAGTTGTAAAATTTTTTAAAAAATATTTGCATGAACGTTTTTTTAGTCGTATTATTAGTGCTCGCGGGCGTCGCGCTTTTATTAATGGAGATGTTCCTATTACCGGGTTTTGGTATCGCGGGCGTGAGCGGTTTCGGTTGCCTCCTGGCGGCGATCGTAGTGGCGTATGTCTGGATCGGTCGCATGGCGGGGTATATCACTCTGGCGGCGTGCCTCATCCTCTCGGCGCTGGCTATCTGGGGATTCCTGCGCAGCAACGCCTTGGATAAGATGGCGCTGGACAGTAAGATTGACAGCCACGTCGAGATGGCCCATAACAAACTGAACAAGGAAGACAAGGAAAATCAAAATAAATCACAAAACTCCAAGGAGGAATAATTATGGATGTATTAACTATCGTCGTGATGACCCTGGTCTTTATCGGGTTGATCATTTTCTTCTATTATGTGCCTTTCATGCTGTGGATCAATGCCGCAGTGAGCGGTGTGCACATTAGTCTCGTACAACTCTTCTTGATGCGTATCCGTAAGGTGCCTCCTACGAAGATTGTGAACTGTATGATCGAGGCGCACAAGGCCGGTCTGACGGATGTCAAGCGTGACGGTCTGGAGGCGCATTACCTCGCCGGCGGACATATAGAGCGCGTCGTACACGCCCTCGTTTCTGCGAGCAAAGCAGGTATCGATCTGCCTTTCCAGATGGCTACGGCGATTGACCTTGCCGGACGTGATGTGTTCGAAGCCGTGCAGATGAGTGTGAACCCCAAAGTCATCGATACGCCGCCGGTAACGGCTGTAGCCAAAGACGGTATTCAGCTGATTGCCAAAGCCCGTGTGACTGTCCGTGCGAACATCCGCCAACTCGTTGGTGGTGCCGGAGAGGATACGATCCTTGCCCGCGTAGGCGAAGGTATCGTCAGCTCTATCGGTTCGGCGGAGAGCCACAAGCAAGTGCTCGAAAACCCCGATTCCATCAGTAAACTCGTGCTCTCCAAGGGCCTCGACGACGGAACGGCTTTCGAGATCCTGTCCATTGATATAGCGGACATCGATGTAGGTAAGAATATCGGTGCGCAGCTCCAGATGGACCAGGCGAACGCGGATAAGAATATCGCCCAGGCGAAAGCCGAGGAGCGTCGTGCCATGGCGATTGCCAACGAGCAGGAGATGAAAGCCAAAGCCCAAGAGGCACGCGCCAAAGTGATTGAGGCGGAGGCGCTCGTGCCGCAAGCGATGGCGGATGCCTTCCGGAACGGTAACCTCGGTATCATGGATTACTATCGCATGCAGAACATACAGGCGGACACGGCTATGCGTGAGAATATCGCCGGAGGAGGAGAGAAAAAGACGAAGAAGTAATCGGAGGATAGAGGGACTGGATAAGGAATGCGCATAGCATTAATGCAATATCCCATAGAATGGGCGAATCCCAAGGCAAACCTTGGGCTCTTGGACGAGCGCTTGCGGGCGGTAGCCGGTCAAGCGGATATGGCTGTCGTGCCGGAGATGTTCTCCACCGGTTTCTGTACCGATCGTCCCGGTCTGGCGGACGAGTGGGGGACAGGCGAGAGCTCCGTGGCGCTGCAGCACATGGCAGACACCTATCATATAGCGATCATCGGCTCGATGATGGTCACCGACCATGGCAAGCTCTATAACCGCGGGTTCATCTTCCGTCCCGACGATACTCCCCAGTATTACGACAAGCATCATCTCTACCGTTCCGGCGGCGAAGCGGATTTCTTCACGCCGGGCAACCGGCGTACGCTCTTTGAGTACCGGGGAGTGAAGATCCGTTTGGCGGTTTGTTATGACCTCCGTTTTCCCGTCTGGCTGAGGCAGGACAAGAGCGATATGTACGATATCCTCATCTGCGTGGCGTGCTGGCCTACTATCCGCATCCAGTACTGGGACGCCCTCCTGCCGGCGCGCGGAGCGGAGAACCACTGCTACGCCATCGGCGTGAACATGGTCGGTACGGACGGGATGCAACTCGACTATAACGGTCATTCCGCCGCCTACGACACCTGGCTCAAAGACGTAGCGGGATTCGAGGACTACGAGGGCGCTACGCGTATCGTCGATCTCTCCATCGAGAAACTGCGCCATTTCCGCGAAGTGTTGCCTCAATGGGAGGAGGCGGATGACTACCATCTGAATACGGAATGCAAATAAACTGGAACATAAAACAACTCTCGTCGGAGGAAACCGCTGCGGCTCAACGCCTGAGTACCGAGCTGGACATCAGCCCCGTGGCGGGGCGTCTCTTGGCGGGACGAGGCATCCGCACGGCGGCTGAAGCACGCGCGTATATCCGTCCCTCGCTGGACAGCCTGCATGACCCCTTCCTGATGCGGGATATGACTGCCGCTGTGGACAGACTCTGCCGCGCCATAGATAATAAGGAGCGCATCATGGTCTATGGCGACTACGATGTGGACGGAACGACGGCGGTGGCGTTGATGTACTCCTTCCTGCGCCGCCTCACGGATAACCTCATCTATTATATCCCCGACCGCTATACAGAGGGCTACGGCATCTCTACCAAAGGTATTGATACCGCCAAAGAGAAGGGCTGTACCCTCGTCATCGCGTTAGACTGCGGCATCAAGGCGGTGGAGAAGATGGCGTATGCCCGCTCTATCGGTGTGGATTTTATCATCTGTGACCATCACACCCCGGGGGACACGATCCCAGATGCCGTTGCGGTACTGAATATGAAACGCTCCGATTGCCTCTATCCTTTCAAGGAACTGAGCGGCTGCGGCGTGGGTTTCAAACTGGCGCAAGCGTACGCTATGCGGCGCGGCATGGACATGCAGGAGGTCTATCGGCTCCTGCCGCTCTTGGCAATGTCCATCGCTTCGGATATAGTGCCAGTGACGGGCGAGAACCGCATCCTGGCTTTCTACGGCCTGCGTGCGCTGAACGCGATGCCGTCCGAGGGTATCCGCGCAATCATGCAGGTAGCGGGCATTGAGGGTAAGACCATCACCATCAGCGACCTGGTCTATAAGATCGGTCCGCGTATCAATGCCGCCGGACGTATCAAGAGTGGCGCAGAGGCGGTGCGGCTGCTCATCAGTCATGACGCAGAGGCGGCTTTGCGGTTCGCCAAGGAGATCGATTCCTATAACCAGGACCGCCGGGATTATGATACCAAGACTACCGATGAAGCCCTTGCGCAACTCCAAAAAGACCCGATGAATTCGGCAAAATATACTACCGTTGTCTTCTCTCCCGAGTGGCATAAAGGAGTAGTCGGCATTGCCGCCAGCAGGCTCACGGAGACCTATTACCGGCCGACGATAGTCCTTACCGCCGGCGACGATGATATCATCAGTGGAAGCGCACGTTCGGTATCGGATTTCGATATCTATACGGCAATCGACTCCTGCCGCGATCTGCTCACCAATTTCGGCGGGCATAAGTTCGCCGCAGGACTGAGTATGCACCGCAAAGACCTGCCGGAGTTCAAGCGCCGGTTCGAGGAATACGTCGCTGCTCATATCACCCCGGCGCAACAAGTGCCGACTTTGGACATAGAGGCGGAGGTCGAACTGAGCGATATGAACTGGAAGATGTACAAGATCCTTCAGTGTCTGGAGCCTTTCGGTCCGGGCAACGAGCGTCCGCTGTTCCTCTGCCGTCATCTCATCAATAACCGCAACACCCGTGCTGTCAGCGAAGGCAGGCACCTCCATCTGGACCTCACGGACACCGTCGTCGCAATGGACGGCATCGCCTTCGGACACGGCGATAAGGCCGAATATCTCCAGAATGGCAACGCCGTCGATGTTTGCTTCTATCTCGAGGAGAACAGTTACCGAGGCCGCACCACGCTCCAGATGAACGCACAGGATATCAAGCTCGATGAATAACCCCGAAAAAATACGTATTGTCTTCGTCTGCCATGGGAATATATGCCGTTCCCCGATGGCGGAGTATATCTTCAAATATCTGGCGAAAGAAGCCGGCGTAGAAGATCGCTTTGAAGTGTCATCTGCTGCGGTTTCAACGGAGGAAACAGGCAATGATATCTACCCACCCGCTAAACTCAAACTGCGGGAGCATGGCATTCCTTTCGGTCCGCATAGAGCCCACCAACTGACCCGGGAGGAGTATGAGTACAACGATAAGGTGATCTGCGCCGATTATGATAACATCACCTATATCCCGGATATCGCCCATCAGGATTTTGACGATATCGTCGACTATTTCGATACGGACGAGAAGACCTCGCTCATGATGCAATGGGCCGGTGAGAGGCGGGATGTATCGGATCCTTGGTACACCCGTAATTTCGAGGCTGCCTACCAAGATATATACGTCGCTTGTAAGGCATGTATCGCGAGGTTCATCAATATGGTGGTTGATCCAGAAGGTCGGTTATGACCAATGGGCTCAGCAGGCGAACTGGCGCACGTCGTCGTCATGCAGCAGGTGACCAAGGAGAAAATAGATGCGTTTATCAAAAAATTACAATCATGGAAGAAATAATCACTACTTTTCAGGACCTCGCGGTAGGTCTTTTCGCCGGCATGTCCACGTTGGCAATTATCTTGTTGGCCGTTTTCTGCGGTCTTTTGGCGCTCTTGTTTGTCTATTTTATCCGCATCCATATCGC
>DGTR01000001.1 GCA_002394395.1 Bacteroidales bacterium UBA4331
TCTTCGTCCTGTTCGCGGTACTTTAGTGCCGCGTTTTCTTCTTTTCCCCGACATCGGATGTCGGTAGTATAAAAATTTGCATGAGATTCTTGAGACACTTGATACTTTCCCTTATTTAAAGGGGAGGACGCCTCATTCTACTGTCTCAGAGTCTCAACTGTCTCATGTCATTTTTTTTGCATGGCGATATTGACGATTTTGGCGATATCGCCAATATCGCCACTTTCGCCAGTGCATTTTTTTCTTTCGTTTATTGCGTCGGAATGCTATTCCGACATCTCTTTTAATACGCCGCGCGAGGGACGAATCGTTAGTGATTCCTTGGAGATTCGTTAATGATTCGTTGGATGTTACGCTACCCATTACGTACCCTAATAGGAGGCACTTGCCCTGCAGTACGCCCTTTTCTTCTCACATCCCTTTTCTCCTAAAAATCAAATAAAAATGCACGCATATTTGCGTATGTCAAAAAAAGTAGTAATTTTGCGGCCGAAAATTGTGTAAAAGCAATAATAGATAAACTACTTATTTATGAAAAAGTTTTTTTATGTAGCACTCATGTGCATGGTAAGCGCGGTATTTTTTAGTGCTTGCGAGAAGGATGACGCCGGAGATGGTGGAAATAAAGTGAATTACGACCAGATGATCGGTTCGTGGAAGTTGACCTCCTATTCCGTTCTTTGGAAGAACCTCGATGACAACACCCCCGAGAAAGAGCTGAACTACACCGACGGTTATCTCGTTATTGAGAAGAGACACACCGACGACGGCGATGCGTATTTCTACAAGGAGAACTTCGCAGACGAGAGCCGCGAGGAGTACGAAGGCATGTTGGAAATCGACACGAAGAACAACCAGATTTACTTGCGTGCAGAGGATGGTTTTCCGCGTAGAGACAATGCAGAAATCTATGATTTCAAGGTTTCGTTCCCGGAAAACGGCAAGATGGAATGGGACTACCACACCACAGCGAGCCACTGTATTAACGGCGTTTACCACCAATGCAAACGCGACGTGAAAGCAGTTTTTGTAAAACAACTACAATAATTTATTTACAGCAATGAAAAAGATTTTTTCTTTGGCAGTAGTATGCTGCCTTGCCCTCGTGGGCGCAATGTTCGTTTCTTGCGAGAACGAGCAGAAGAGTAGTTATCCGTATGAAGTAAAGTTGGCTGCAGTAGATCAGGATCCGGCATTGAGCATGCTGTTTGAGCTGAATGGTCTGCCTATTATCAACGAGGAGATGGAGAAAGCAGCAGATCAGAAGGGCATCATCTTCAAAGACACTCGTTCCAACGCCGACAAACGTGCGAAAGAGGCTTTTGCTAAAGGTGTTGATCGCGTACGCAAAGAGACCAACAACTCGTACGAAGGTCTGATCATCGTTCTCAACCTTGCTGACCCGGTCACCGAGCTCGAAAGAGTGACACTTTAAGCCGTCTTAATGTGGAAAAATTGACGGATTTTGTACAAAAGGAGTGCTTCGGCACTCTTTTTGCGTTAATAGTTTGCGTATGTCAAAAAAAAGCAGTAAATTTGTAGCCGATTTTGTGCGCACGCAGTAAAACGCGCACATACACGTATAATAAGAAAGGATGAAAATAGCAATTATCGGATACGGAAAAATGGGTCACATGATCGAAGAAGTGGCCCTGAGCAGAGGTCACGAAATCGTGGCTATTATTGACGCCGGCGATGCCTTCGACCTGAAAGGCGCCGACGTGGCGATTGAGTTCACTACACCGGCAACGGCAGAGGAGAATATCCGTAAGGCCTGGGCACAAGGCGTACCTGTAGTTTCCGGTTCGACCGGGTGGGACGCCGCAGCACTGATAGATGAAGACCGACGGACGCATGACAAACAAATGCTCATCTGGAGCAGCAACTACTCCGTGGGAGTGAATATATTCTTTGAGGTAAACAAACTGCTAGCTCAGAAAATGAGCGACCAGCCGCAATACACACCCTCTATCACCGAGACCCACCACATTCACAAACTCGACAAGCCAAGCGGAACAGCAAAGACTTTGGCGGAACAGATCCGAGATATCGAAATATCGAAACATCGAAATATTGAAGATCTTCCTATCGAATCCATCCGCGAAGGCGAAGTGCCGGGGACGCATGAGGTGAAATGGGACAGCGAGGAGGACACCATCATTATTACACATATCGCCAAAGGTCGCAGAGGTTTTGCCCTCGGAGCGGTTCTGGCGGCAGAGAAATTAGTATGAAAAGTTTTCAAGATAGAATCAACGAAGTGCCGCGCGGAGGATGGATTCGCGCAGGAATCTGGAGCGCGCTGTATATCGCGTTCGTCATCTGGGTCGCATGGGGCGACTGGAAGAGTCTGGGTTGGCTGCTCCTTCTGCCGCTGATCGTAGATGCCTTCACAACGAAGTATATCAACTACTCTTGGTGGCGCAAATACAAAGACACCAAGCCCGCCCTATACACCCTCTGCTCGTGGATAGACGCGATTGTGTTTGCCCTCGTAGCGGTGTATTTCATCAACTTGTATATCTTCCAAAACTACCAGATTCCCTCTTCGTCTCTGGAGAAGAGCCTGCGTGTCGGCGACTTCCTGTACGTCAGCAAAATGGCGTACGGAGCCCGTGTGCCGCAGACACCGCTATCTATGCCGCTCGTGCAACACACGATGCCGGAATGGCTCGGCGGAGGAAAGAGTTATTTCGACAACCCGCATTGGGACTACAAGCGCCTCGCCGGATGGACGAGTCCGAAGAAAGGCGATATCGTCGTCTTCAATTTCCCTGCCGGCGACACGGTGTGTCTCAAGATGCAGAACCCCGACTACTATACCCTCAAGCACTACTACGGTGAGGCCTTGCTCAAACAGCGAAAAGACGTGTTTGGCGAGATTGTCACGCGGCCTGTGGATCGGCGAGAGAACTACGTCAAGCGCTGTGTGGGCGAACCGGGAGACAGTTTGCAGATGATCGATAATATCGTCTATACGAATGGCGAACGGGAGCCGGAGAGAGAGGGCTTGCAGCTGAATTATCTCGTGCAGACCGACGGGCATGTGTTCGGTGCCAAATATCTGGAGAAGATCGGTATCAGCATAGCTGACCGCATCCAGATAGACGCCACCACCTGGCATTTCCCGCTGACCAAAGCGATGAAGGAGGAGTTGACCCAGAACCCGCATGTAGTATCTGTGATGGTGGAGCCTTCGGACCGCGGAGGAGAGGTCTATCCGCTGGGACACAACACCTGGACGCGCGACAACTACGGACCGATCTACATCCCGAAGAAAGGCGACAAACTGATGATCACCGAGGAGAACTACTGGGTCTATAAGCGGATTGCAGACGCGTACGAGTTTAAGCCCATGAAGATCGGCGAGGAGTACGAGTTTGAGATGGATTACTACTGGATGCAGGGCGACAACCGCCATAACTCCGCCGACAGCCGTTACTGGGGATTCGTGCCGGAGGATCACATCGTCGGGCGGCCGGTATTCATCTGGCTCTCCATCGACAAAGACAAACATTCCATCCGCTGGGAGAGACTGGGAAGAGGAGCAAAACGATGATTTTACCTACCGCATATTTGCCGCCGAAGTCGTACATGGAAGCGCTGATGAGCGAACCCGCGACGATCGAGCAAATGGAGAGTTTTGAGAAACAGACGTTTCGCAACCGGGCGCTCATCCGCGACGCCAAAGGAGAGCTGGTACGACTGACCGTTCCGGTGGGCAAAGTGGAACACAAGCAGCTGACGCGGGATATTCAGATCAGTTACCAGACCCGATGGCAACACCAACACTGGATCACCCTCGTCTCCGCATACCAACACACGCCGTACTTTACGTATTTCGCAGACTACCTCAGGCCGTTCTACGAGAAAGAGTACAAATGGCTGTTGGACCTGAATGACGAGATGAACGCGACGCTGGTCGCCCTTCTAAAGAAAGAAAGGCCGTTATTAGACGAAAGTCAAAAGTCGAAAGTCGAAAGACGCACCGCCGATTGGAGCGGATTAATTTGGACAGATAAACATCCGTGGCAAACGGAGATAAGTATATTAGATACGTTGTTTGATGAAAGAGATTGATTGGAGTAAACTGGGATTTCATTACACGGAGCCGGACTACATAGTTCGCGCCGCGTATCATGATGGCGCATGGGAAGAACCATACGCCACGAAGGACAAGTTCCTGCACTTGCATGTGTCGGCTACTTGTTTGCAGTATGGGCAAGAGGCCTTTGAGGGACTGAAAGCTTTCCGGGGAGTAGATGGGAAGATCCGTATCTTCCGTTGGCGGGAGAATGCCAAACGAATGGCACGAAGCGCAGAGGGGTTGTACATGCAGCCCGTTCCGGAGGAGTTATTCGGCAAAGCCATCCGGCTGGCGTTGGAGAAGAACATGGATTTTCTGCCGCCTTACGGAACCGGTGCGACGCTGTATTTCCGACCGCTACTGATTGGTACGACGCCGCGTCTGGGTGTGGGACCGGGAAGAGATTTTGAGTTCATCGTCATTCCTTCGCCGATAGGTCCGTACTATCCGGGTAAGTTCCATTGCACGACGTTCATCGTGAACCGGCATGTGGATCGTGCGGCGCCTTATGGAACAGGAACCTTCAAGGTCGGCGGCAACTATGCCTCGTCCTTCCGGGCTACCGAACCGGCTCATGCGCGAGGGATGGATTGCCTCTTCCTCGATGCCAAATACCATCGGTATATAGACGAGTGCTCGGCAGCGAACTTTATCGGGATCCGCGGAAACGAGTACCTGACGCCGAGGTCGTCCGCTATTCTGCCGAGTATCACGAATGACAGTCTGATAACCTTGGCAAAGGACTTAGGAATGAAAGTGACAAGAAGGCATATACGGCTGGAGGAACTGTCAGACATGAGCGAAGCCGCAGCTTGCGGAACGGCGTGCGTCATCAGCCCAATTGACAAAGTGATCGACCCGGAGAAGAACAAGATTTACCACCTGAGCGACGAACCGGGACCGGTACTCACAAAGCTCTACCACGCGCTCAGAGACATCCAATTCGGCCGAGCCGAAGACAAACATCACTGGTGCGATATAATTGATTAGGACTCTAGAACCCTAGGACCCTAGTCTACTAGTAAACTAGAAAACAACAAAAAATCAAATAATTTATGTTTAAGAATCAACCCAAAGGATTGTTCGCGTTGGCGTTAGCCAACACAGGCGAGCGTTTCGGCTACTACACGATGTTAGCCGTCTTTGCGCTATTCTTGCGCGCTAATTTCGGTTTGTCTGCAGGTGCTGCAGGAACCATTTATTCTACCTTCCTCGCGTTTGTGTATTTCCTGCCGCTAATTGGTGGTATCGTAGCTGACAAGATCGGTTACGGCAAATGCGTGACGATAGGAATCATCATTATGTTCTTAGGCTATGTGCTCCTGGCGATCCCGATGGGAGGCGTGGAGTACGGCAGTACGGCAGTCGCCATGACCGGTATGATCGGTGCGCTGGTGCTCATCAGTTTCGGTACCGGTCTGTTCAAGGGCAACTTGCAGGTGATGGTCGGCAACCTATACGATGATCCGGCTTATGCCGACCGCCGCGATGCCGCTTTCTCCTTGTTCTACATGGCGATCAACATCGGCGCGATGTTCGCTCCGACTGCGGCTGTAAAGATCATGGCTTGGGCGCAGGAGAGTCTGGGCGTGAGCGTGAACGACAGTTATCACTTCGCCTTCGCCGTAGCTTGCGCATCGCTGATACTCAGTATTGCCATCTACTATGCTTGCCGTCCTTGGTTCAAACATGTGGAAAACACCGCTAAGCAAGCCGCAGCAAGTGGTCAGAAAGTAGAGACCCTCTCGCCGGAGCAGACGAAAAAACGCATCGTGGCGCTGTGCCTCGTGTTCGCCGTAGTACTCTTCTTCTGGATGGCTTTCCACCAGAACGGTCTAACGCTGACGTACTTCGCCAACGAGTTCGTGACGCCGGTAGTATCGGGCGTTCAGACGATGGCTTTTGATATCTGGAATCTGGTTCTGGTAGCCGTGCTGGTCTATGCGTTGTTCGGTATTTTCGGAGAGGGAGAGAAGAAAGCGAAGATGATCTGGTCTTGTGTTGGTGTCGCAGTACTGGGTGTGCTGGCATACAAGTACCTCCACCACCCTGCTGAGTTGGGTATCTCCGCGCCGATCTTCCAGCAGTTCAACCCGTTCTATGTAGTAGCGCTGACTCCGGTAAGCATGGCTATCTTCGGTGCGCTGGCTGCGAAAGGCAAAGAGCCTTCTGCACCGCGTAAGATCGCGTACGGAATGTTAGTAGCCGCAGCAGCTTATGCTGTCATGGCATTCTGCTCAATCGGTCTCTTGACCCCGGCAGAGCAGGAGTTGGCACGCGTCACAGGCGATGGTACGTTCGTGAATGCGAATGTGCTGATCTTGACCTATCTGGTACTCACTTTCGGCGAGTTGCTGCTCAGCCCGATGGGTATCTCGTTTGTCAGCAAAGTGGCACCTCCGCAGTACAAAGGAATGATGATGGGCGGCTGGTTCGTGGCTACTGCGTTAGGAAACCTCCTCGTTTCCGTGGGTGGTTTCCTCTGGGGCAGTCTGCCGCTCTGGCTCGTATGGAGCGTATTCATCGGCATCTGCCTCATCGCCGCTATCTTTATGTTCGCCATGATGGGCAAACTGGAGGACGCAACAAAGTAATTTACCATTTGTTCATTTACCATTTGAACATTTATTATGGAAGAAGTAATCAAATATTTTGAGTCCCTCGAAGCACGGATTGCGGAATACGAAAAACGCATCGCCGTGCTGGAGGAGGCTCAGCAAACCAACGAAGCCGTGATCGCTTCGATGGAGGCAGAGATCGAGGAGCTGAAAAGCCGGCCTCTGCCGGAACCTCAGGTGGTAGAAAAAGTCGTGGAGAAGATCGTGGAGAAACCCATCGAAATACCGGAATCTCGAGATAACGAAATATCGAAGGAGCCCGGAGCGTCTCCCCAAAGTAATGGGGAGAGCGGCCTCCGCCTAGAGGGGCAAACAGAGGAGCCTGTGCCCGCGCCTGTAGTAGAGGAGCAAGCTTCTCCCAAAGCAGCGGTCTATGGCAAACCGGTGGACGACATCCGGCAGGCGATCTCGTTGGGAGACCGATTCTTGTACCAACGCGAGCTGTTCGGCCAGAATGCCGAATTGATGCAACGCACCCTCACGGAGATCAACGAACTTCAGTCCTTCGACGAGGCGATGAGTTATATCAACTCTCGCTTCCAATGGGACACCGAGAGCAATAGTTATCAACAGTTTGTCGTGAGCCTGCATCGCAGGTTTGGTTAAATGCTGTATATCGTTCCCACACCGGTCGGCAATCTGCAGGACATGACGTTCCGTGCGATTGAGACGCTGAAATCGGTTGATCTGATTTTGGCGGAAGACACACGCACCAGCGGCGTGTTGCTGCAGCATTTTGACATCCATACGCCCTTAAAGTCGCATCATAAGTTCAACGAACATGAGACCTCTGCGGACATCGTGGAGCGGCTGAAGGCGGGTGCGAATATCGCGCTCATCTCCGATGCCGGTACACCGGCTATCAGCGACCCGGGGTTCTTCTTGACGAGGGCTGCAGCAGAAGCAGGTATCGAGATCCAGACACTCCCCGGTGCAACGGCTTTTGTGCCGGCGTTGGTGGACAGTGGCCTGCCGAACAACCATTTCTACTTTGAGGGCTTCCTGCCGCAGAAGAAAGGCCGGCAGACACGCTTGCAGTACTTGGCACAACTCGACCAGACCTTCATCATCTACGAGTCGCCCTTCCGGCTCGTGAAGGCCCTGGAGCAACTATCCCAAGTATGCGGCGAAGAACGCAAAGCGTCTGTCACTCGTGAGATCAGCAAGGTGCATGAAGAGACCGTACGAGGCACCCTCGCGGAACTGATAAAGCATTTTCAACAAACACCACCGAAAGGCGAGATAGTGATCTGCGTGGCAGGAAAGGAATAAATCGTACATGGTAAATGACAAAATGGTAAATAACTCGATGAAATCCTTGGCGAAGGACACCGCCATCTATGGTCTGAGTTCGATAATAGGTAAGTTCCTGAACTACCTGCTCGTACCGCTGTACACATACGTGCTGGCGCGGACAGACGACTACGGTATCGTCACGAACCTTTACGCTTGGACGGCGCTACTGCTTGTGCTCCTTACGTATGGCATGGAGACCGGCTTCTTCCGTTTCGCCAACCGCGAGGATTACATCCCGCGGACTGTCTATAAGACCTCGTTCATTACCCTTTTATGCACCAGCGCATTGTTCACTATGCTGGTCATCATCTTCCATCAGCCCTTAGCGAATGTTCTGGGTTATCCCGACCATTCGGAGTTTGTGGAGATGATGTTCGCGACGGTAGCTATCGATGCGTTTGCGTGCATCCCCTTTGCGTACTTGCGGTACCAGAAACGACCGATCGTTTTTGCGGCACTCAAGTTGCTGTTTGTGCTACTGAACATCGGTTTTAACATCCTTTTCTTAGTAGTCTTGGGCAAGAACGATGTGTTCTATGTCTTCCTCAGTAACATCTTAGCGACGACGATCCAGACGCTCTGCCTCTTGCCGTTCACAATGCCGAAAGGCGGACAGTTCAGCGCACCTGTACTCAAAGAGATGCTGCGTTATTCGCTGCCGTTATTGGTACTCGGCGTGGCAGGCATCATGAACCAGACTCTCGACCGCATCCTCTTCCCTTATCTCTACACCGGCGACGATGCGCAAGCGCAACTCGGTATCTACGGCGCGTGCTTCAAGGTAGCGATGGTGATGATGATGTTCACCCAGGCCTTCCGCTACGCCTACGAGCCGTTTGTCTTCTCCAAACATAAGGACCGCCACTCGGTAGAGGCGTACGCCGACGCGATGAAGTACTACATCATCTTCTCGTACCTCATCCTGTTAGGTGTGATCTTCTATCTGGACATCTTCCGCTACATCGTCTCGAGTGCTTATTGGGAGGGGTTAAAGATCGTGCCGGTGGTGCTTTGGACGTATGTCTTCCAAGGCATCTACTTCAACCTCTCGTTCTGGTACAAACTGACGGACGAGACGAAATGGGGTGCCTATTTCTCGCTCATCGGCCTGGTGATCACGCTGGTGCTTCAGATCGTCGGCGTGCCGATCATCGGTTATTGGGCATCTTGCGGCAGTAGCCTCGTCTGCTATTTCGTGATCATGCTCCTCTCCTATTTCATCGGCCAGAAGAAAGCGCCTATACCCTATGACCTCAAGACGATTGGAGGTTATACAGCGCTGACGCTCGGACTGTTAGGAGTTTATTATGCCTTCCGGCTGTATTATGTACAAAACATGTGGGCGCTGATGGGTATCGGTACGGTACTGATCGGCATCTACTTATTTATATTAACCCGTAAAGATTTTCCTATTCAAAATGTTCTCAGGAATCGTAGAAACAATGGCTCAGGTCGTTAAGATTGAGACCGAGCAAACGAATAAACATTTCACGCTTCGCAACCCCTTCGGCGAGCCTCTGTCAATCGATCAGTCGATTGCGCATAACGGCGTGTGCCTGACGGTGGTGAAGACAAATGACCAAATGGTAAATGGTGAAATGGTAAATGTATATACCGTCACAGCGATGCAGGAGTCCCTGCGTCTGACGAACCTCGACTTGCTCAAAGTCGGCGACTGGGTCAACGTAGAGCGTTCGATGCTCATGGGCGGTCGTCTCGATGGACACATCGTGCAGGGCCACGTGGATCAGAAAGCCGTTTGCATCGATGCACACGAGACCGACGGCAGCTGGTACTACCGCTTTGAATACGAGACCTCCAAAGAGATGGTGGAGCGCGGGTATTTCTGCGTGGACAAAGGATCGGTGACCATCAACGGCGTCAGCCTGACGGCCTGCGAGCCCGACATCCAAGGCAACAAAGGCTACGTGTCGGTTTGCATCATTCCCTATACCGAGGAGAATACGAACTTCAAGTACATCGAGGCAGGCACGGTAGTCAACCTCGAGTTTGACATCCTCGGCAAATACATGGCACGCTATCTCTCACAAATGAATCAATGGCAAAATAAATGAAAAAATTGTAAATGATAAAATTGTAAATGAATTTATGGACAAAATTAGTTATGCATTAGGCCTCTCAATGGGTCAAAACCTCATGGGCAGCGGCGTAGAGAAACTGAACTATCAGGACCTCGCAGCCGGCATCGAAGATGTACTGACCCATCAGCAACCCAAGATCAGCTATCAGGAGGCACAACAGGTATTGAACACGTTCTTCCAGGAGTTGGAGCAGAAAATCGCCGGCGCAGCGAAAGAGGCAGGTGAGAAGTTCCTCGCGGAGAACGCTAAACGCGAAGGCGTCAAAGTGACGGAATCCGGTCTGCAGTACGAGATCCTCGAGCCGTCGCTTGGTCAGAAACCGAAAGCTACCGACACCGTGCGCGTACATTATGAAGGTACGCTCATCGACGGCACGGTTTTCGACAGCTCGTACAAACGCGGCGAGTCGATCACTTTCCCGCTGAACGGCGTCATCAAAGGCTGGACCGAAGGACTCCAACTGATGTCCATCGGTTCGAAGTACAAATTCTTCATCCCCTATCAGTTGGCTTACGGCGAGCGCGGAGCGGGAGCATCCATTCCCCCGTACGCAGCCCTGATCTTCACGGTAGAACTCTTAGGAATTGAATAATAACAAAAATGAAGGTTCGTGCAAGTCGAGTGTAAGCTCGCTTACGCAACTCGACGCAGCCGAAGCTCCAGAAATTTAAATGAATTTAAATTTATGAAAAAAATCAGTATTTTAATGCTTGCCGTACTGGCGATGATCTCCTGCGGCAACAGTTACAAGGCACAAGATGCCGTATTAGAGAACGAAGCTGACTCCGTCAACTATGCGCTGGGTCTGCTCAATGGTCTGCAGATCAAGAGCCGTTTCCTGGCTAACGACAGCAGCGATGCAGCCGTAGCAGAGTTTATCGACGCCCTCGAGGCTGCTTATCAGGGCAAAGAAGAGACCCTGAGCGAGATTGAGCAGACTGGTCGTCAGTTCGGCATGTCCGTCAAGACCTTCGAGAAGAACGGTCTGGCTGAGAATAAAGACTGGACGCTGAACGAGCGTATCTTCCTCCAGGCTGTAGTCAACGCCCTCTACGAGGACACTACCGTTATGCCCGAAGCCGCAGCAGAGAGTTTCCTTATGTCTTGCTACCAGAGCGGTCGAGCTATGGAGAGCGGTGAGGTTGTTTACTCCAAGTGCCCGAGCAAAGCAAAGACCATCGAACTGGCTTCTGCCATCGACTCGCTCAACTACGCCTTCGGTCTCATGAATGGTCAGCAGATCCGTATGTACGTCCTCTCCGAAGATACCGTGGGTAACGCAAAAGAGGAGTTCATTAAGAATGTCAACAAGGGCATGAAAGAAGATGTACGCAACCCGCAGGTCGTAGCAATGGCGAAGAATATCGGTAAGGCTATCCGCGAGCAAGAGCCCGTAGGTCTGCTCGGTATCGATGGTCTGGAGACTAACTTCGAGCTCCTCAAGCAAGGTTTCATCAATGGTCTTTACAATTACACCGATCAGATGGACGGCGCTGCTGCCAACGCGTATGTAGAGGAGGTCATCAACCGTCTCAAATACGGTGAGACAAAAGCTGCAGGCGAGAAGTTCCTCCAGGAGAACGCACTGCGCGAAGAAGTCAAAGTGACCGAATCCGGTCTGCAGTACGAAGTACTCGTTCAGGGCAAAGGTCCGAAACCGACCGCTGAGCAGACTGTCAAAGTGCACTATGAGGGAACCCTCATTGACGGCACAGTCTTCGATAGTTCCTACCAGCGCGGCGAGCCGATTGAGTTCCCGCTCAATGGTGTTATCAAAGGTTGGACCGAAGGTCTGCAACTCATGCCGAAGGGTTCGAAATACAAACTCTACATCCCGTATGAGTTAGGTTATGGCGAGCGTGGCGCAGGACAATCCATTCCTCCGTTTGCAGCGTTGATCTTCACAGTCGAACTGCTGGATATCAAATGACCAAATAGTAACTGATTAAATTGTAAATTACCTTGGGAGTTATCGCCAAGCAATCGGTTCGTGGTACAATAGTGACCTATTTAGGCATCGCCGTGGGCGTTGTCACCACGTTCTTCGTGTTAACCCGTTTCCTCACGACCGAGGAAATCGGGTTGGCACGAGTGCTTGTCGATGCCGCTACCCTCTTCATCGGTCTGGCGCAGTTAGGCACAAACGCCAGTATCATCCGTTTCTACCCGTATTTTAAGGAAAAAGGCAGCAATGAGGACCACGGTTTCTTCTTCTGGGCGCTGGTCGTTCCGATGATTGGATTTATCATCTTTGCGATCATCTACTGGGCGTGTAGTGTGCCGTTGGGCGCTTGGTTCGGCGATAAATCGCCGCTCTTCGTGGAGTACTACTATTTCGTGCTCCCGCTGGCATTCTTCATGCTCTACCAAGCGATTTTCGAGAGCACCTGCAATGTGCTCATGCACATCGTCGTGCCCCGTGCCGTTAGAGAGTTTGTCGTGCGTGTCGGTCTGCTGGCGCTCTATCTGCTTTATGCCTTCCGCATCCTTTCACTCGATGGTTTTGTGATCGGTCTGTGCACCAACTACGCGCTGGCTGCGCTCATTAACATGGCGTATTTTTTCTCACTTAAGCCGATTCGACTTAAGCCCGATTGGGCGTACTTAAAGAGCAACCCTGCACTTGTGCGCCGCTATCTGATATATACTGGCTTCCTCCTGCTCTCCGCAGTCACTTCTGTCCTGGCTCCCACGCTCTCGTCGTTCTTCGTTACCGCTAAAATGGGACTGGACACCACCGGTATCTTTGCTATCGCTACGTACATGGCGGTCATGGTCAGTGTGCCGAATCGCTCTGTCTCTGCTATCGCCTCACCACAATTAGCGCGGGCCATCAAAGAGGAGAACCGCGAAGAGTGTTCGCATCTCACCCGCCAAGTGACGAGAAACATGCTCCTCATCGGTGGATTTATCCTATTGATCATCTGGGTCAATATCGACCTTATTTTCCATATCTTACCTAATGGTACTACCTTTGCGCAAGCCAAAAGCGTAGTACTCATCTTGGGTGTCAGCCAATTGATTTTGGGGACATTCTCTATTTGTTTTTCTGCGCTGAACTACTCACGATACTATGCGTTGAGTCTGATCTTCTCGCTGGTTCTGACCATCAGCGCGCTACTGCTCAACAACTACCTGGTACCACGCTATGGTATGGAAGGCGCAGCACTGAGCAATCTGCTCTCGTACGGTCTCTACTACATCCTGATTATCGCCGCTATTGTACCCATGGGCGGATTCCATGTAGTGGATCGCAAGTGGTGGTACATCGCCTTGCTGTTAACCGGACTCTTTGCCGTCAACGCCTTGTGGAGCATGTACGCCTCGCTGCCGAACATCTGGCTCGACAGCCTCCTCCGTAGCCTCATCGTCATTGGCGGAGGACTCTATATCGCTTATAAAGCCAACCTCTCTCCTGAGATAAATAGTCAAATAGCCAAAACATTAAACATTAAACATTAAACATTAAACATTAAACATTATATCGTGCGCTATTTTATAACTTTCTCATATAACGGCACAGACTTCCACGGCTCACAGAGCCAGCCGAACGGAAACACCGTGCAAGCCGAGATGGAGGCTGCTTTTGCTACCATCCTGCGCCAGCCGGTGCCCCTGACTTTTGCCGGACGCACCGATGCCGGTGTGCATGCAGAGAAGATGGTAGCGCATTTTGATATCGAGAAAGCGGTACCGGCTAACTTCGGAGCGCGGCTCAATAACCTCCTGCCGCCGTCCATCGCCGTCAGCAATCTTCGCCCCGTGCGCGACGATGCCCATGCGCGGTTTGACGCCACGGCACGTACGTACCGCTACCGCATCACCACACGCAAGGATCCTTTCCTCTATATAACCCACACGCGCGTAGCGCCTGGACTGGATTTCGAGGCAATGAACAAAGCCGCAGCGCTGCTGCTCGGAAAACAGGACTTCGCTTCTTTCTGCCGCGTTCACACGGATGTGAAAACCACCATCTGCGATGTGCGCGAAGCGAAATGGGTACGCGAGTCCGAGACGGAATATTCTTTCGTCATCACCGCCGATCGGTTCCTGCGTAATATGGTTCGTGCGGTGGTGGGAACGTTCTTTGAGGTCGGACGCGGACACATGCCTCCCGAAGCGATGACAGACGTCATTAACGCGCATCATCGTTCTTCAGCAGGGCATTCGGCTCCTGCGGAAGGATTGTCATTAGTAGAAATCATTTATCCACAAAATATTTATCAACCATGAAAAAAATCACTCTCTTGCTGCTTGCCGCAGCTGTTTTAGGCGCTTGTACATCAGCGTCAAAGTATCAAACAACCAAGCAAAAGGACATTGACGCCCTGACCAAATCGGCTTCCTTTGAGATGCCGGAAGTGACCGTGCCTTCGTTCCCGAACCGCACGTTTAATATCCTCGACTACGGAGCTGACAACACCGGCGTCGCTTTGGCTACCGAGGCCATTCAGAAAGCTATCGACGAGTGTACAGCAGCCGGTGGCGGAACGGTTATCATCCCCGAAGGTATCTATACCACCGGACCGATCACCCTTAAGTCCAACGTCCGTCTTTTCACAGAGAAGAACTCTTTTGTAGTATTCTCCCACGACCTCGATCTCTATGAGATCTACGACGAGTGGTTCGAAGGTCTCCCGACCAAGCGTTGCACAAGCCCGCTGAACGCTCGCGACGCAGAGAACATCGCCATCACCGGCTTTGGCACCTTCAACGGCAACGGCGATTGGTGGCGTCCGCTCAAGAAATCCAAGATGGCTCCTTCGCAATGGAAGAAACACCTCAAGGAGAAAGGCGGTGTAGTGACCGAGAACGATATCTGGTACCCGGATAGTGCATCGATCCTGGCGCAGAGCTATTGCCTCGACCAGAACGTGCCCGTCATCGAAGATGACAGCCTCTGGCAAGTAGTAAAATCTTTCCTCCGCCCGGTAATGCTCCATTTCGTGGGCTGCAAGAATATCCTCCTCGAGGGCGTGACCTTTGAGAACAGCCCGGCGTGGAACCTCCACCCTATGTGCTGCGAGAACCTCATCCTGCGCGACCTCAATGTCCGCAACCCCTGGTATAGCCAGAACGGCGACGGCGTAGATATCGAGTCCTGCAAGAATGTGGTGATTGCACGCTGCTCCTTCGACGTGGGTGACGATGCTATCTGCATGAAGTCCGGCAAGGACAAACCCGGCCGTGACCGCGGCATCCCGACGGAGAATGTGGTAGTCGATGACTGCGTCGTTTATCATGGTCATGGCGGTTTCGTATGCGGCTCGGAGATGTCCGGCGGCATCAAGAATGTCGAGGTGCGTAACAACCTCTATATCGGTACCGATGTCGGTCTGCGTTTCAAATCCACGCGCGGACGCGGCGGTGTCGTAGAGAATATCTACATCAACGGCGTCAATATGGTCAATATACCCAACGAAGGACTCCTCTTTGACCTCTTCTACGGCGGTAAAGGCGCCGGTGAAGAAACCGAAGAAGAACTCGCAGCGCGTATGAACGCAGCGGCTCCGGCTGTAAGCGAAGAAACCCCGGCTTTCAAGAATATCGTCATCGAGAATGTCAAGGGTGCGAATATCAAACGCGCCATCTATTTCAACGGTCTGCCCGAGCAGAAGATTGAGAATGTCACCCTGCGGAACATCACAATGTCCGCTACCGAAGGTGCGCTCTTCCGCCAGACCAACGGTCTGGTCATCGACAATGTCAATATCCAGGCTCAGAAAGGCGAAGCCTTCACCCTCGCCCCGACCGTAGAGAATGTCAAGATCAATTAAAACTCCTTCGAAATGTCGATATATCGAAATATCGGAATATCGCTCTATACGCTATCGGCCGCTTTTGCGGCGGTCTTACTACCTTCCTGCGCCCCGCGGGTAGCTACCTCGTTTTGGAAAATCGGTACTCCGGAGGATAGTATTCTTCCGGGGTACACGGTGATCCATGCCGAAGGCAAGACGCGCCACTGCTACCCGATTGAGGCATGGAGCGACGACCCGCTGATTGACACTTACCATCAGCTTCACCACCACGGCGTGGCGGTGGAGTCCGAACTCATGGCGTACCGCATTTATTTCGATAAGAAACAGACCATCGACCCCTATTGCAAACGTACGCCGCAGCTCGAGCTTGCGCAGAGTTACTGGTATCCCAACGACTCTCTGCTCGCTGCCGGTTATGGCGATGATATTCTCCGCGTAAGCGGAACGGTCGGTGTCGGTTCCGTCAAATACTGGAACGGCAAGAAGATGGTACATTTCGAGAATGTAGCGGAGCGCTCCCAGCGTATCGTCCGCCAATCCCGCAACTCCGCCACTATCGAGGTCGCCGTCAAAGATTGGAAACCGTCAGACCTTCAAACGAACGGACAAAGTCCGTCAAACCTCCAAACAGGCGAAGCCAAACACGGCTTCGACCTCTCCGTCCAATACACCATGCGCGCCGGCCATCGGGATATGCGATGCGACGTCTATTGCTCTTCCCCCATAGAAGGTCTCTGTACCGGTGTGCAATCTATTCCTGCTAAAAAAGGTTTCATCTGGGATTCCATCTCCTCCCCCCGTGGGGAGGATGGGAGGGGTTTGACCATCCAACTCCCCAACGGCGTTCTCTTAGCCTCCTGGGGTACCGATTGGCCTGTGAACGACTCCGCCAAATATGTCAAGGAGACCGTCGGTCTCGCTGTCTTTATCCCCAAACAATATGCCGGAGAGTTGGTGCACGACAAACAGAACAACCTCTGCCTCTTAAAGCTATCAGCTTTCAGCCATCAGTATTCAGCCCATTTCTATCTAACCTGTTGCGGTGCCACCAAAGAAAACCACCCCGTGGCTCGTACCGCTGAAGAGTGGCTCGCGTATCTACGCAAATGGGCGAAGAACCTGAGATAATTCGTTTCCTCTAAACAAAGTAAACGACAACTTCATCAGTTGTCGTTTACTTGTATTTTAGCGGTCATTTACGTTAGCATGTCGTTACCATTACGGACGTCACTGTACCGTTTAAGACCTCTATCTCCCTTTAGAATGCCGGTTCACGACGAGCAGGTGCACCACCCGGATCCACTGTGCCCGACAGACCCGCAAACATCAAATATTCCTTTACGAGGAAAAACTCGGTGGTCACCTCAGGGGTGATATAACTATGTTTTGTATTCATGTATTCAAATTGTTATTCGTTATTCCCGAAAAACCATGCAAAGGTACTGCTTTTTTTTGGAATACGCAAATAATTCATACAATTATTTAACTTTTTTACCCGTTACGTCATACATTCTGCTGTCACGGAGGATATAGAGCTGATTATTCAGAATGATTTTCTGGGCTTTCTCGTCATCCGCCGACTCGACATTCTCCACACCGGTAGGCATTCTTGAAGCCTGCAGCAACATCAAACCATAGTTGTTCATCGTACCCTTGCCAAGAGACAGGATATAAGCTGTTTCGGAGATGTTCCAAACCGGCGTACCATCGATAGTCAGGTAAACCTGCGTACCATCTTCGGGTTGCGTAGCGGTGAGGGTATATTCACCCTCCTCCGGCACATAGATACCGAGCGGACAAATCGCATTTTCGCCTTGCCATGCAGCCTCATGAACACTTAATTTCTGACCATAATTAGCAATCCACAACTGCGATACTTCCTTACTTAAACCTGCCTTCGAGAGGTCATGACCCATTACATATCCTTCTTGTTCCTTATCGGTACCGCTGACATAGATCTGATCCGAATAACCGCCATCAACCGGGGTCAAGTTGATACGTGCTACGCCGTTGTGAGCTTGCGCACGACGAGGAGCATAATATGCAGAAGCACTATTCGTTGCATTCAGTACCAACAAGGTCTCTTCCGTAGCCTGAATGAAGAACGGACATCCTACCACAAAGGCAGCTTCGCTAATAGATACCGGAAGATAAGCATCCAGACCATTCTTATAAACCTGCACATATCCGCTACCGCTGAAGTTTGCCGTAACGTGCTGCAACATCGAGTTACCTACTGCACACCAGTTAGCATCAGGTCCTTCTCCATTCATAGTCAACGAGACTGCTGCCGGCTGGGTATAAGTAGCTTCTTTCGATTTGAAACGATACGTATTCCAGCTGCCATTAACTGTGAAGAAATAGAACTTACCCGGCTCAAGCGTATTGCCTGTGATATATTTCCATCCCTTTCCGGTGTTCAAACGCTGGTTAGCATCGTACTCTGCGATCATATAGTGCGTACCATATACACATTGACGATACGTGTCACCTTCCTTGCGCGATACACCTTCATATACATCAACCGGGAACGGAACCGTAAATCCATACCACTTCGAATCGTCCATCACACCCGAAGGATCCATATTAATCTCGATATATGCATTTGCAAAACTCATAGTTTGCGCATTTGTTACCTGACCGCTCACCGCACTACCGTCAGAAGTTCCGATAGATGACTCGATCGTAAAGTCATTCACTTGCAATTTTGCAGCGGCGTCAAGAATCAGCGTAGCATTATCTTCTACATACAGATTTCCGTAAGTATCCTCATCTTTTATATCTTCGTCACCGATCGTTAAGGTATTACCGCTCTTCACGATGACCGTTGCACCTTCTTCAATCGTCAAACTAGCTACCGTCACATCGCCATCTATCGTTACAATTACGGAATCATCTACGGTTAGTTTATTCAACGTCACATCACCATTAACGATAAAATCTTCATTGATGGTTACATTTGCATTCGTTCCGGGAACAGCAGTTGTATCGTTCCAGTATAGTTCATCTGCCGGTAGTACATTAGCTGTCAGATTAACCGATATTTCCAGATTCGTGATAGGATCCTTTACGTAAACCGTATTTGTCCATTCATTGTTTACTTCCGTCGGAACGATGGTGACAGGCAATTGATAATGACCGAAACTACCACATCCTACATCAATAGCCCCATTATTCGCAATCGTTAAGCCATTAGCTGTATTCTCTGCACGAGCAGCCAAATCGCCCTTCACATCCGAATAATCAAACTCGACATTCACTACGCGGGTTTGTCCCACCTTAATATCACCTACATTGATCGATTCAACACTCGCCGTCAAATATTGCTTACGAGTAACCTTGATATCGCGGAAATGATGCTTACCTTTACCACCTTCCGCACGGTAGAAGCGGATGGCATCAGCACGCTCATCCAGTTGGAGATTCTCAACTGTTCTCCACTCATTTGCAACTGCGGCAACACCGTTGTTCAGATTCGTCCATACACCATCAACACGTTGTTGTGCGTTCACATTTCCCGCTAAGCCTAAAACTGCAACTTCTTCACCTTTGTATTGATACGAGAGTTTATCCGGTTTACCCTGAGTATTATCCAATGTTATTACCTCGGAATTACACTCCGGGTACTTCCAATCTGACCAGTCAAAATCAAGCGAAATAGTTACCGTTCCTTCATGATTCAAGACAAACGGAGTCTCACAACCTTGCGACGGCTGACGTACATTCACAACTACCTTCACCCGTGCTGCTGCAGCATAATCCGCATTGCCTGCCACATCTGCCCATACCGTAGTCTCACCATAAGCCAAAATCCTCATCTTGTTACCGCTGACAGAAATAATACCATTATTAAGCGGACAAGAGTAAGTGATCAAAGCAGAACGCTCTTCGCTATACGTTCTCTGATCTCCATGACGAATATACACATCGGCATCTAATTCCACTTCAGAACCTATCTCCATGAAACGCGGGAAGATTTGATTCCAAACGATCTCCTGAATATCTTTCTCGGTAGCAACAACCGTACGCGTTACGCTTACATCCGACCACATATCATTTCCTTCGGCAGAAGCAGTCAACGTAGCTGTACCTTCACCTACTACTGCAAACTCCTTGCCATCATTCATAATAGCGATCACGCTCTCATCGTCCGAAGCATAATATACACGGTTGGTACTCGACGCTACTGCGGCAATATTCTTATCATTCACGATAGTACCTACCGCCAAAGTAATCGGATCAGTATTGAATCCGGCATTCCACTCGATGGTCTGAACACGTTTGTTTGTCACACCGCTTACTGACAGTGCCGCTACTTGATACGAAGAACTTACAGTGATTACGCCTACATGATTGCCTTCAGCATCGCTGGAATAGGTAACAGTAACCTCTTCCTTCGTCGTTTCTGTCAAGTTATCTCCACTCACGCTAATCGTTGTACGATCTACCGTGAAATGAGGATCACTGGACGCAATCGTCAACTCGCCATCACACGTACTATAATCAATATAGAATTTTGCAGTAGTCGTATTTCCTACCGTATTCGTCGGCAATGCCAACGAAGCAATCTTCTCTTTGCCTGCATTCTGAATATTGATGTACGATTTACGAGATACCTTGATATTCTTATACCATTTGCGCAAGGTTGCACCTGTCTTGGCACCAAAACGAATATGCGTTACATATTCATTGTTTTTCAAACCGGTAAAACTATACGGACCAAAATCCTTATAATCTGTGGACAAATCCGGATTGCATATATCACGCCAAGATGTTCCGTTATCTACAGAATACTGTGCCACGAAATAGTTTGCACCTGCTGTTTGACGTTTCGCAGAGAACCAAATCTTATCTACCGGAGCAGTTATCGCAATTGATGAGCCATATTCACCTTGGAATTCGTAAATATCATTATAAAAATCACGCTCTGTATTATCTTCCAATACATAACAGGTCGGAGGAGCCTCAACACCCACCGCTGCTACGATATCAGCCTCTGCGGCGTAATACTTATAGTTCTCTGCTTGAGACAAGTGCCAGATTGCATAGCCGTTTTCATTCGTACTCGTAATCGTTGCCGATGCTGCCGTACCGGACATAGTAGCTATTGTCTCACCGTAAGTTTGCTCAATACTAATCGGATAATGGCTGTAATCGGTATGATTCGTTGTGATAACAACCGTCGCACTCTGGTTATTATCCATCAATTTCGTCCAATCGGTGCTCTCATCATTCCATACACAACTAAATGCATTTGCGTACTTAGCTACTGCAATTCGATAGGTAGCCGTTGCACCGGTATGTTTACGCGTCTCTTTCTGATAGAAAGCAATCTTCGTTGCACCTGCATTCTTCGCCGTAATGAGTTTTGTGCCCGGCTCAAAGGTCGCCAGGTCATTACCGTTATTCAGCGCCTCGTTGTCAAATGAGGTATTCTCAAACGTATAGTAGAAATCATCTGCACTATTCGCGGTCGGAGCCTCAGCCGAAGTATTCGTAAATACATATTCACCTACTTGCGTACCATCTACCAACATATCGTAGTCTTTACCGCTAAACGCAGTCACATATTTCTTAACAGTCAACGTGATCGTCAAGGTATCCAATGCCTCAAAACGCGGCGTTTGATCTTGCCAAATCTTAATCGTCACCGTCGTGGACGCACCGAACATCTGATTATTGCTATTCGGAATCACGATCTTGTTGTTCGCTACATCGTAGTGAGCCAAGGTTTCATTCGACGAACTGGTCTGTACAGTTGCATCACTATTCTGTACGTCACGAACATTCGTTACCTCCTGATCTACGAATCGCTCAAATGCCGTATTGGAAATAGTCATTGTGTTCGCGCGCTTACTTACGCTCACTACAAACTCATCCGTCACTTCATTATAATAATCCGTCTGAGCCTTCGTCGCACGAATCGTATAATCGCCGATAGCCGTTGCCGAGAAAATATTGCCTTCACCAATCGTTGCATTCGCCTTATTATCGCTGATTACCTCATAAGTCACAACACCTGCACGATTTGCTTCTACCGGATCAACGGTCTGCGATTTAATCAGGCCATCCAAATCAATCTTTGAATCGGCTGCTCCGGCATCGATACCATTCACAGCAACCTTCACCGCGCCATCATTCATCTCTATCGCCTGCGTCGCGCGCGCTATATTAATAGGTACTACACACGTGGGCGCACTATACATACCGCTATCCGTCGGAGTGAAAGTCACGCCATAATTATGCGATCCGGCATCTTCTACCACTTGATAATCCTTGTTCGTCCAAGCAAACGTACCGCCTACTGCGGTATTCGCTACACCACGCAAGGTCACTTTCGCTTCACCATCATTGGCAATTGTACTATTCTCCAGTTTCTGCAAATACTTAATCTCTGTACCTGCACTCGGAGCCGTTAATGTCGGAGCAACTTTGCTCACCTCTACATTTTGAACCGTAGCAGAAGTAGCTGCATATTCATTATTACCCGGCTGAGTAACCGTAATTGCAATCGTTCCTGATTTCAAGAACGTCATCTCGGATCCATTGAACGAAGCGACACCTGCAGGGCTTGCCGAATACGTAAACGCTGTCAATTTAGAGTTAGCCTCAGCACTCAACGTCACCTTATCCGTTGTCTTATAAGCTGTTCCGATAGTGTGCGATGTAATACTCTG